>CAZJUQ010000001.1:0-6801 GCA_964549335.1 uncultured Lentimicrobiaceae bacterium
CCACAGGTAACCAAAACGGCGGAAGCGCTCCCGTTGGAGGTGGAATGTTTATTCTGCTCGGACTGGGAATTGCGTACGGAGGAAGAAAAATCTACCGCCTTTTCGCCAATAACGAAAATAACGATATCTGATAACAAAAAAACATATATAAAACTGTCCGGTAAAGAACAACGGTAATTTTACAATTTAGTTACCCACTATTTAAGAAAACGCAAAAAACATAGAAATTTTAATTAGGATAATCAAGAAAAAGTATTAACTTTGTAATTACATTTAAAATGTGGACAGATGGAATTATCAATAATACAAATCGGGAATTCAAAAGGGTTTAGACTTCCAAAAACATTAATTGAAAAATACAATATCAAGGAAAAGGTTGAACTTATTCTTGAAAAAGGATATTTGATTATAAAACCGATTTCAACTCCAAGAAAAGGTTGGGAGGCTTCATTTAAGGAAATGAATGAGAATGGAGATGACCAACTTTTGTTCAATGATGTTTTTGAAAATGAAAACCTTGAAGAATGGATTTAAAACAATATCAAATAGTCCTTGTAAATCTTGACCCGACAGTTGGGAGTGAAATAAAAAAGACAAGACCCTGTGTCATTATATCGCCAGACGAAATGAATAAATTTCTTCGGACCATTATTATTGCACCAATGACAACGTCTTCAAAAAAATATCCCACCAGAATTGAAATAAAACACGATAAAAAAACCGGGTGGATTGTAATTGACCAAATAAGGACTATTGATAAACACCGAATAATTAAAATTTTGGGAATATTATCACAACCTGAAATTAAAGAATTAAAATCAGTTGTAAAAGAGACATTTGTAGATTGAAAAGAAAGAAAAAACAATGGGTAACAAAAAATATAGAGCTTGTCGCAATCAGGTGTATATATGAACGTTAGAGCTTAAAATTAATTAATCGTAACTTGAAAGTGAATAGATTTAAACTGCGGCACGCACCATATTCAAACCGATACAAATAACAAACACCAATTAAACCGTTAATAACCAATTATCTTTACGGACAGTTTTATTTTTACAATCATCAATTCCACATTATCGTAATAAATATTATGAACTTGCAAGAAACAATAATTTCGTATTGGAAAATCCTATATCCGGCAAGTACCACCGCAAAACTTACCGCATTTTTACAAAAAGCGCAACAATACGGAAAATCAAATTCCCTTGAAGGTGCCGGCGACTGGTACAAAGATGCCGTTGTTTATTCCCTTTACGTCGACCTTTTCAACGTCGATTTTCACGGTCTTACCCGAAAACTCGACTATCTCGAAGATTTGGGGGTAAACTGCCTTTGGTTACTCCCCATTTTGGATTCACCGATGCGTGATGCCGGTTTCGACATAAGAAACTACGATAAAATCCGCGCCCCTCTGCTGGGGTTGTCACAAGAGTTCAAAAAAGATGAACAGGAAAAAATATTCGGCAACTTTCTTAACGAAGCTCACAAACGGAACATACGCGTCATTTTCGACATTGCCATAAACCACACCTCCGACCAACATCCTTGGTTTTTGGAAGCCAAAAAATCGGAAGATAACCCTTACCGCGATTATTACATCTGGACAAAAAACCCGTCGCAATACGGCAAAGCGAGAATTCTTTTTAAAGGCATTGAAAAAAGCAACTGGGAACCACTTGGAAATTGGTACTATTTTCACCGTTTTTTCAATTTCCAACCCGACTTGAACTATAAAAATCCCGACGTTTTACTTGCCATGACAGGAAACCTCCTCTATTGGCAAAGCATTGGCGTTGACGGTTTCAGAGCCGACGCAATACCCTACCTCTGGAAAGAAGAGGGTACCGGCTGCGAAAACCTCCCCAAAACCCACATCATAGTAAAATTTTTCAGAGCCGTTCTCGACTTTGTCAACAGAGGAACTCTCTTACTCGCCGAGGCCTGCCAAAAGCCAAAAGAGGTGGTCAAATACATGGGCAACGGCGACGAATGCCATGCCGCATACCATTTCCCGCTTATGCCTATGATATTCAAATCTATAGCAATGGAAAACGGCGAACCGGTAATTAATACCCTAAGCCCCGCCGTCACCCCGGAAATTCCGCCGCAAGCTCAATGGTTCACCTTTTTAAGACTTCACGACGAACTGAGCCTCGAACTGGTGTACGTCTCCGAGGAAGACCGGAAATTTATTCATGATAATTATTGCCACAATCCGCAATGGGATTTCAGGGTCGGTGAAGGTATTTCGGCACGCCTTGCCGAGCTTTTCCAAAAAAATGTCGATAAAATAGCCCTTGCCTACTCCCTTATGCTTACACTTACGGGAAGCCCCGTAGTCTATTACGGCGATGAATTCGGCAAACTCAACGATGAAGATTATTACAACGAACAGATAAAACTTACAGGTAAAGACGATACCCGTTTTTTGGTAAGAGGACGTATAAACTGGGATGAACTAAACAAAATTTTACAAGACGAAAATAATTTTCACACAAAAGTTTACAAACTGATAAAGTCGATGTTAAACACCAGAAAAGAATATCCCGCCTTCGGCAGGGGAAAAACAGGCTTCGTCAATACAGAAAACAATAATGTCCTCGCCTATTTAAGAATTTATCAAAACGAACAAATTTTCGTCGTAAACAACCTCTCGAAAAACAAAACAACAGTAAAAAATCCCTTTGTCGAGAAAAACCTCTTTGTGCTAAACCAAAACGGGTTTCTTTACGACGACGAAGCGGGTAAAATCATCCTCGCCCCACACGGATTTGTATGGTTCGAGGTCATGTAACACAAAACACTGTTGCAAAATTCCGGGCAAAACGGGAAAAAAGAACCTCCGGTACCGGAAAAACAAACCCTTACAGGTTCTCTATCTTCCTTTCCACTATTCCTGCTATCTCCTCTTTTGCCCTTCTCGATTTTTCAAGAATCTCTTCCGCTTTTCCGGTAAGTTTATTTGTAAAATCCTTGTCATCTATACCTTGTGCATTAATTTTCACATTCAAAAACGCACCCTCCACGGCGGTAAGAGTGGCCAATGCACCTACTCCCGCATCCGAAACCGAATTGGGATTACCCGTTTCGGCCATAGCTTTCAACAACTCAAACGACTGATATGCCGTTTCCATTACCTGATATGGTACCTCCATGGCATATTTCGACGCCTCCTGTATCGCTTTTGTCCTTTCGGCTTTCTCCTCGTCGGTCTTTTTGGGCATACCGAAAGCATCCATTATTTTATTAAATGCTCGTGTATCTTCGTCAACCAAATACAATAATTTATCTTTTATCCTTTGACCCTTCTCGGCCCAGTCCGAAAACTCCTCCCAACGGTCGTCCCAACCGCGTTTGTGCGACGACAAATTAGCAACCATTGTCCCCAACGATGCACCCAACACCCCGGCATATGCCGATATGGAACCTCCTCCCGGCGCAGGCGATTCCGATGCCGTTTCGTTGGCAAATCCGGTAACCGTCATATCCACAAGTCTCTTTTCCGACTCGTCTTCCAGCATAAACTCAATAATCTTCTCCTTGGGATTAAAAGGTTTCAAATCGTCCAAACCCATCGACTTTACAGCTATCTTCAAAAGCTCGTCCCTGTCAACTCCCACCGACCGTTTTTGTTTTCTCAAAAAATAACGCCCGGCTTCCAACATGGCCTCAAGAGGTATCAATCCTACCAGTTCCGAACCGGTAACCCGTATCCCGCGCTTGTCGGCTTTTTTGCATACCTCGTCAAATGCCACATGAACGGGGGTTATGTTTATATTGGTGAGGTTCATCGATATTTGGGCTATTCCGTACTCCTCTATGTACCACCCTATAGCCTTTACCGCCTTCAACGACCCCGGTATCATCACAGGATTACCTTTCTCATCTTTTACTATCTTTCCCGTAAGAGGATTGCCTATTCGCTTTACCCTTCCGCGTTCGCGCACATCAAAAGCTATTGCATTTGCCCTGCGCGTCGAAGTGGTGTTCAAATTCACATTAAAAGCCACAAGAAAATCACGTGCCCCAACGGCTGTGGCTCCTGTCTTTGCTACATGCTCGTTAAATTCCGAAGGACCGAAATCGGGTTTCCAATGCGGGTCTTTCAATTTCTCGGCCAACCCCTCATATTCTCCCTTCCTGCAATTGGCAAGGTTTCTGCGCTCTTCCGTAAAAGCAGCATTCTCGTAACAATAAACCGGAATATTCAACTCCTTACCTATACGTTCGGCTAACTTCCGGGCATACTCCACGGTCTCCTCCATGCTAATCCCCGATACAGGTACCAACGGACATACATCGGTAGCCCCAAAACGGGGATGCTCCCCTTTATGCCGGCGCATATCTATAACCTCCGCAGCCTTTTTCACCGCCTTTACGGCAGCCTCTAAAACCTCCTCGGGAGTACCTACAAAAGTTACAACCGTCCGGTTTGTGGCTGCGCCGGGATCAACATCAAGCAATTTTACCCCTTCACTGTTTTCTATTTCATCGGTAATCTGTTTTATAACATTTTTATCCCTTCCTTCACTGAAATTGGGAACACATTCTATTATCTTCTTCATGGCTCTTTTTTTCTTATTATTATTACGAAACGGCAAAAATATAAATTCCACAATAATATTTTACCTGCAAGGTTACCCTTACACACCTTATCTTATATTATAGACAGATTATAAATTATGTTAACTTTTTCACATTATCGTCTATTTTCGCATTTAATCCATAATTTTGGTGCATTAAATTTTGTTAAACAACTAAAATCGTATAAGAATGAAGAAAAACGTAATTATCATCGGTGCCGCAGGGCGCGATTTCCACAATTTCAACACCTATTACCGCGGTAACGAAAATTATAACGTGGTGGCCTTCACAGCCGCACAAATTCCCGACATCGACGGTAGAAAATATCCCGCTGAATTGGCAGGCGACCTCTATCCCGACGGAATACCTATTTATGCCGAAGAAGATTTACCCAAATTGATAAAAGAGCTGAATGTTGACGATTGTGTATTCTCTTACAGCGATGTCCCCTATCAAAGAGTTATGGGAGTCAGCGCTATAGTTAATGCCGCCGGCGCTAATTTCATTTTATTAGGCCCCGCCGATACCATGGTAAAAAGCACCAAACCCGTTATCGCCGTTGGTGCCGTTCGTACGGGATGCGGAAAAAGCCAAACCTCACGCAAAGTTATTGAGTACCTCATGGAAAAAGGACTCAAAGTCGTTGCAATACGGCACCCCATGCCTTACGGCAACCTCGTCGAACAAAAAGTGCAACGCTTCGCCACCGTCGACGATTTGGCTAAACACAAATGTACCATCGAAGAAATGGAAGAGTACGAACCCCACGTCGTTCGAGGCAACGTTATTTATGCAGGTGTCGATTACGAAGCCATTTTGCGTGCCGCAGAACAAGACCCCGACGGCTGCGACGTTATACTTTGGGACGGAGGAAACAACGACTTCCCATTTTACAAACCCGACCTGAATATGACCGTCGTTGACCCCCACCGCCCCGGCAACGAACTCTCTTACTACCCCGGAGAAGTAACACTCAGACTTGCCGACGTGGCAATAATCAATAAAATGGATACCGCTGCACCGGATGCTATACAAACAGTTCGTCAAAACATCGCAAAAGTCAATCCCACAGCCGTCGTTGTCGACGCCGCATCACCAATCCGGGTTGACGACCCCTCGGTTATCAAAGGCAAAAAAGTTCTGGTTGTCGAAGACGGACCTACCCTAACGCACGGCGAAATGAAAATCGGAGCAGGTACCGTTGCCGCTCAAAAATTCGGCGCGGCACAACTCATCGACCCACGTCCGTTCGTTATCGGAAAACTCGCCGAAACATTCGAAATTTACCCAAATATCGGAACACTGCTCCCGGCTATGGGTTACAGCGAACAACAACTCAAAGACCTCGAAGCAACAATTAACAACACCGATTGCGACGCCGTTGTCATAGGAACACCAATCGACCTGAACAGAATCATCAAAATCAACAAACCCACCACCAGGGTTTATTACGATTTACAAGAGATTGGATACCCCACACTCAAAGAGATTCTCGACGACTTCGTTAAAAAACACAATCTGGAAAAATAACCCGCAATACTTTTTCGGTTTGCACACAAAACAACCCGTCAGCCCGTGCTTTCGGGTTGTTTTCTTATTACACCAAACAAACACCATAAAACATTACAATGATCATTATGGCGGCATACGGGCTGTCCGCTTATAGTCCTCGCCGGCAGCGCTGTTCGGCAACGGCGTTTTCAGGGGCTTCCTCACGTCAGCCCTGCCTCCGCCTGCCTCACTACCGCCGCCGGCTGCGGGCTACCGCTCCCATCCCTGCCGCATCCCACCCCACACCCATAAAAAACAATTAACCGTTAACACCTCCCTGCACACTTAACAACAAAATTCAAAAATCCCATCAGCCTATCAGCCTCATTTGCAACCACTATGAAAAAAACGCTCAAAAAAGTAAAAAAAAAGAGCACCTAAAAGTTGCGTCGAACAAAAAATAGCGTACTTTTGCCGCCCTGTAAAAGTAGAGAGTTCATAGAGCAAAAATGTTTTGGAGCGGTTAATAAGATAACCGGTTGGCCGGGGTTGAGGCTGCTCATGTAAAGATGTAGTTATCAACGTCGTACAAGCTTGCGAAAAAAAATTAAAAATTTTTTAAAAAAAAGCTTGTTTGTAAATAAAAAGGCATTACTTTTGCACTCCCTTTTTACGGGGAATAAAAACGAGAAAGAATAGACCGCGAAAAAAGCGGGCGTTCATAGA
>CAZJUQ010000002.1:0-25262 GCA_964549335.1 uncultured Lentimicrobiaceae bacterium
GGGCAGGCCCCCGGAAACGGCGAGCCCGCGCCGGCGTGAATGGCAAATTGCGTAGAAATAAACAAAAGGCGCTTGCGTTTGTGCCGGTGAGGCACACTACTTTTGTATTATTTCAAGCAATTTGACAGAGCGGGTTGAAGCATCGTTTCCGGGCGCTTTCTTTGTTTCGTTTCTCTGTCGCCACAAAGAAATGAAAAGAGAAAGATTATTCTCAAAAACCAATCAAACTAATAAAAACTCAAAAAATCAAAAAATCAAAACCAAAACATCCCCCCAAGCTCAACCACCAACCCCAAAAAACCCATCATCCCCCCACGCCCCCTGCTCCGCTGCGGGCAGGCCTCCGGAAACGGCGGGCCCGCGTCGGCGTGAATGTCAAATTGCGTAGAAATAAACAAAAGGCGCTTGCGTTTGTGCCGGTGACGGCACACTACTTTTGTATTATTTCAAGCAATTTGACAGAGCGGGCGAAGCATCGTTTCCGGGCGTTTTCTTTGTTTCGTTTCTTTGTCGCCACAAAGAAATGAAAAGAAAAAGTAATCCTTAAAAAAGAGTGTTCCCCATTAAAAATTTATCAACCCCCTAAAAAAAACAAAAACCCCTAAACACCTCCCCCAAGCATAACACCAACCCCAAAAACCCCATCACCTCCCCACGCCCCCTGCTCCGCTGCGGGCAGGCCCCCGGAAACGGCGAGCCTGCGTTGGCGTGAATGCCGGAAGGCTTACAGCGGCGAGCGAAAGCGCTTGCGTTTCGGTTGCAAAACCGACTCTTTTGCCGTCCGCTGTTGCCTTCCGGCAGAGCGGGCCGAAGCATCGTTTCCGGGCGCTTTCTTTGTTTCGTTTCTTTGTCGCCACAAAGAAATGAAAAGAAGAGCGAGAAACGTTAGAATTTGCGAAGTTGAGCATTGAGAGCTGAGTGGTGAGCATTTCAGATTTTGCACTTTTCTTTATTTCGTTTTTTTGCGTCAAAAAGAGATGAAAAGAAAAAGATTATCCGCTACATATCAAAAAGGCATAACCATACTACGACTAATAACAAACCATTAATTATACATCGGATTTTTCGGCAATTTTTCCCAATACAGATACTCGTCGCCGAGTTTTTTAACCAAATCGTCCCAAAGGTTTTCCGGTGACTTGGTAAATATTTTTTCGCTTGATGTCCGGGTAATCACCCATGAATTTCTTTTGAGTTCATTTTCAAGTTGTCCGGCACTCCAACCCGAATAACCCAAATAGAACCGTATATTTTTACTGTTCGCCAAATTGAGTGAAATCATCTCTTTAATATCGTCCAAATTACCTCCCCAGTACAAACCCTTAATAATTTCCACCGACTCTGAAATTTTATCACCAAGGGTATGGAGTATAAACAATCTGTTGGTTTCCACCGGACCTCCGAGGAACAGTTGCGAGTCAAATTCAGGAAAATCGGGTAATATTTCATTGAATTTCGTTTGTACGGTTTTATTAACAATCAGCCCGAACGACCCTTCATTGTTATGCTCGGCCAACAAAACAACGGAACGACCGAAATAGTAATCTCCCATTAAAGGTTCCGAGAGCAACACTCTCCCCTTTCTCGGTTCAAGATTATTGGACTTTATTTTTATAAATCTATCAAGTTTAGTCATAATCTTCCGGTTTTTCCGTTATTTTTGACACCAAATTTCAAAATCAAAAAACATACCATTATATTGAAAAGGCAAAACCGTCATATAGTTTACGAGCAACTTAGAAAAGAGTTTCCTGTTTTTACATTTTCAAACTACAGTTACCACATAGATAACAACGGTTTAAAGGCCGTATTCTTATTCGATTTATCGGGAAAACACAAATTCACTCCCACGTTTTTCATAAAATCGGGCGGCAACATTGATTTTAAGAGGACAGACCACAGGAGCATCTCTTCCTTTGTTTTTCACATCGGAATGGTAGAGCTTGTCAGCTATTGGAAAGCGGCTTGTCCTCAAAAGGTGCTCATCAAAACCAACAGTCTCTCCGGTGAGCAAATTTTGTGGTGGAAAAAGTTGTATTTCAACGGTTTGGGAGAATTTTTTTATCTTAACGGAATTCAACCTGATTTCGAAAACTTTATGGAGATTGAAACCGTTGGCGAAGAACCGGTAAAAGACTACTCGCTGCTCGACGAACAAAAGGTTTTGGTACCTGTAGGCGGGGGAAAAGACTCGGCGGTAACATTGGAGTTGTTGAAACGGGACAAAAACATCAAAATAATTCCTTTTATGTTAAATCCGAGAGATGCTTCGGTCAGAACCGTTGAAAATGCAGGTCTCTCTTTAGAAGATGCCATAACCGTTGAACGTACCATAGACAAAAAACTTTTGCAACTCAACGACAAGGGTTTTTTAAACGGTCATACCCCTTTCTCGGCACTTTTGGCATTTGTTTCGTCATTTGCTGCAACCGTGGCACAGGCAAAACACATAGCCCTGTCAAACGAAAGCAGTGCCAACCAAAGCACTGTCCCCGGCACAAAAATAAATCATCAATACTCCAAGTCGTTTGAATTTGAAACCGCATTCAGACTTTACACAAAGAAATATCTGCAAAATGAGGTAAATTATTTCAGCTTTTTGCGGCCGCTTAACGAACTTCAGATTGCAAAACTTTTTTCAGAATTTACCTCCCATCATTTAAGTTTCAGAAGTTGTAACGTAGGAAGCAAAACCGACAGTTGGTGTGCCAAATGTCCCAAATGTCTTTTTACGGCAATAATTTTATCCCCTTTTATAGAAAAGGAAAAAACCGTAACGATATTTGGCAAAGACATTCTCAACGATATATCTTTAAAGCCTGTATTCGACGAGCTCACGGGAACATCCCGGGTCAAGCCTTTCGAATGTGTCGGTACTCCTTCGGAGGTTAATGCCGCTCTTGCAATGGCTTTTTCGAAAACGGTTAACAAACCGGCTCTATTGGAAAATTATCACGGAATAAACAATGCCCGGTTTATCAACGATTTCGACATGTTATTGAAAACCCTGAACAAAGAGAATTATGTCCCCGGCAATTTTATGCATCTTATAACCGCCGCTTTATATGGTTGAGCTATTTAAAAGTCAAATAAAAGGAGAAAACCGGGTACTGATTGTGGGTTTCGGTAAAGAGGGAAAATCCACTTACAACTGGATTAGAAACAACCTGCCCTGCCTCAAAACAGGTGTTAGCGATAAAAATCATAAGGCTTTGGAAAGCATCGGGCACAACGATAATACCGAAATTTATGGCGGCGATAACCATTTAAAAGCTATTGACAAGTACAATGTGATAATAAAATCTCCCGGCATTAAACTGAACCCTGAAATTACAAAAAACAAAACCGTACTTACACAAACCGGACTCTTCATAAAAAGGTTTTCAAAACAGATTACCGGAGTTACAGGCACAAAAGGGAAAAGTACCACGGCGAGTCTTATTACACATTTTCTGAAAAGTTATGACAAAAATGCAGTATTGTTAGGGAACATCGGCATACCGGCTTTCGACATGTTAAATGGTATTTCAGACGACACCTTAATCGTTTACGAACTTTCGGCTCACCAGTTAAAAGACGTGAAACATTCGCCGCATATTGCCGTTTTACTTAACATTTTCCCCGAACATCTCGATTTTTTTGAAAATTTCGAAAAATACAGAGAGGCAAAACTCAATATCTTTAAATATCAAACACCAAATGATATTTCGATAAACGGCTTGCTCTTCGGCAGCAAATATTTCGACGACGACGACCTGCAATATATCGCCGGAAAATTAGCGGGCAACCCTGACATTTTTAAAAAGGTGAGAGATTTAACTCCATTAAAGGGAAATCATAATATTTTCAATATAATTGCCGCAATGGCAGCGGTAACCCATTCGGGTATAACCCACGAAATGTGTTTAAAAGTACTGCCCGATTTCAACACGCTTCCGCACCGGTTGGAATTTATAGGAGAGGTAAACGGTGTAAAATATTACAACGACAGCATTTCTACGGTACCTCAAGCTACAATTGCAGCCGTTAAAAGTTTGAAAAACGTTGACGTCCTTTTGCTCGGCGGTTTCGACAGGGGACTTGACTATTCCGGACTCACCGCTTTTTTGCCGTCTTCAACGGTAAAATATATTTTTTTTAACGGTAAAGCCGGCACGGTAATGTACAACTTACTCAAAAACAGAAGCGGTAAAATCAGGTTGGTCCAAACCCTGAATATTGCCGACGCCGTCAACAGAATAAAAAATTTAAAAGGGATAAAAACCGTACTACTCTCCCCCGCCGCCGCAAGTTACGATGCCTTTCACAATTTCGAACACCGCGGCGACACCTTCCGCCACCTTGTATTAGCACAAAAGCAGGAACAGTAACCTGGTTGCACCCCCGTTGACATTTCCAAACCTTTTTCGGAAAACGACAGGGTAATGTCACGTAAAAAAATAATGTACTTTTGCATACAATTAAAAAACAAATACTATGGGTTTAGGTTATCGTATTACACGCTCGGTATTGATATTTTTTCCCGCTTTGTTCCAATTAACAACACAAATATCAAACGAAGGGCTCTCTTTCGCTTTTGCGGGAGTATTGCTCGCGGGGGCATTTCTAACGCTTATTTACCTCTTTTTGCATTTCGACGAGTTTATTAATCCCAAACTTGTAATGGAGTTGCTTTCCGATGCATTTGTAGGCATTGTTCTCGTAACGTTTCCCTCGCCTTCACCCGCTTTTGCACAGCGGTACTTTTTAATAATGTTCTCCGTATGGCTCTTTATCAACGGAATGTTGACAACTGTAAGCGGCATAATGGATAATGAAAACAAAAACCTCTTGTGGCTCTATACATTAACCGGTGTTGCATACATTGCCATGGGGTTTGTAATAATGAACTACGATGCGATGGTTTTAAGCTCGGCCATGTGGCTTGTATCTTTTATGCTTATTATCTACTCAGGTATAAATTTATATCTCCTGCTCTCACGCAAAAAAGATTATTTTCCATCACGATTAAAAGATTAAAAATGGCTTCAATACGGTTGCAAAAAACCATAAAAGCTCCGGCGAAGGTTGTTTTTAGTGCTCTTACGCAACAGGCTCATCTCGAAAAATGGTTTGCTCCCGAAGTTATTACCATTCCCAAACAGGATACATATGCGGCTTTCGCTTTCGGTTTCGACCTCAATTTTAAAGTGTATATTTTGAAACTCGTTTCCGGCAAATTCATTGAATGGGAATTTGTATCGGGAAATGTGGAGTGGGACAATTCGGTTATATCTTTCCGCTTGGCCGGTAACATCGATAAAACCAAAGTTTTGTTTACCCATAAAGGACTTGACGGCGGTAACGGTAAGTTTGAAAAATGGAGAAAAAGTTGGAGCAACTACTTGTCAAAACTTAAAGAGTATGCCGAAAGCGGTTCCGCCGGCAACATTCCGCAACAAACAACTTAATACGGTACGAATTGTGATTTGGGAAATCGTCATCTTTTTTGTTATAAGCATACTGCTCAGCATGGTCGGAATGGGGGGCGGTGTTTTTTATGTGCCCATGTTTCTTTTCTTCGGATACGATTTTCACTCCGCATCAACAATAAGCCTTTTTTTGATAACAATAACGGGGTTCTCGGCATCAATCCGTTTTCGCAAAGCAAAAATGGTTGACTGGCAATTGGCTCTTGTCCTTGAAACATTCACCGATTTGGGTGCTTTCGCAGGCGGCTTTACCTCTCTCTATTTTCATACCTCCGTTCTAAAAATATTGTTGGGGATTTTGCTCATTATTGCCGCAGGTTTTACTTACAAATCAGGTAACAAAAAGAAAAGCAATTCAGGCGTCAAACACGGTTTCGGGTATTGGAACCGTAATTTTAACGGTTACTCATACTCTTTGCCGCTCTTTGCAATTATTCCCGTCACCTTTCTAATAGGTTATCTATCGGGATTACTCGGTATTGCGGGAGGAGTTTTTAAAATACCCATTATGATATTGTGGTTCGGTATTCCCACTAAAATTGCAATAGCAACCTCGGCATTAATGGTAGGGCTGACGGGACTCGTGGGGCTCGGCGGGCATCTGTTTCACACTCCTTTGGATATAAACACGGCAATTATTCTCGGTATTGTAGTTTTTACCGGAGGTCAGATAGGTTCACGCATATCCGTCAAACTGCCCGAAAAAACAGTTAAAGGAACTTTGACCGTAATACTTACTCTGATAGGGCTATTTATGATTATCAAAAGCACGGGATTTTAGTTTGTAAACCCCTTTGATTTTTCAAAGCAAATACAAAAAAAAATCAACAATCAATTGGTGATAACTAAACCTATGCAAACATTAACAGGCTGTTTTTCAATATATAACACATATGACATCAGGAAAACATTCGAAATTTCATACCGGCAAATAAAAATAAAACAAAACATTTGTTTTTTATATCGGAATGTTTTCTAATTTTGCAGCCCTAATTTTTAGAAATTTAAATCTATGTATTTATCAGTAGAAAAGAAGAAAGAAATTTTTGCAAAATACGGGAAGAACGATCAGGATACGGGTTCGGCCGAAGGTCAAATCGCACTGTTTACCTACCGTATTAAACATTTGACTGAGCACCTTAAACGAAACAAAAAAGATTTGTTTACTCAACGCTCTCTCATTCGTCTTGTCGGAAAAAGACGTAAATTGCTCGATTACTTAAAAGAGAAAGACATTGAAAGGTATCGTGCAATAATCAAAGACTTGGGCTTAAGGAAATAGTCCTGAAAACCTTATGCAAAAAAAGGCAATAACACATTGCCTTTTTTTGTGTTTATGAAAATCCTGTTTTTAAGTATTTATTTTATCAAATTATTATGTCTGTACAAGCTATTACAAAGACTTTCGAAATGCCGGATGGAACACAAATTTCCATCGAAACCGGAAAACTTGCTAAGCAAGCCGACGGCTCGGTAGTTGTTAAAATGGGTAACACCATGCTTCTCGCCACGGTAGTGAGCGCTCAGGAAGCCAACGAAGATGTTGATTTTATGCCTTTATCGGTTGATTACAAAGAAAAATATGCCGCCACAGGAAAATTTCCCGGCGGATTTTTTAAACGCGAAGGCCGGCCTTCGGAATACGAAATTTTAATTTCCCGACTTGTCGATCGCGCATTACGACCCCTGTTTCCCGACGATTACCATGCCGAAACGCAGGTTATCATACAGCTGATTTCGGGTGGCGACGATGTTGCTCCCGACTCATTGGCTGCTCTTGCGGCTTCTTCGGCTCTGGCGGTATCCGACATTCCTTTCAACGGGCCAATATCAGAAGTGCGCGTTGCCCTCATCAACGACAAATATGTCATCAATCCTACGCTTACCGAGATGGAAAATGCCGACCTCGAACTTATTGTCGCTGCTTCAAAAGACAACATCATGATGGTGGAAGGCGAAATGAGCGAAGTCTCCGAAAAAGTTATGCTCGAAGCCATCAAAGCGGCTCACGAAGCCATTAAAGTGCAATGCCAAGCACAGGTGGAACTCGCCTCTATGGTGGAAAAAGCACAAACAAAACGCGAATATTGTCACGAAGTAAACGACGAACAGCTCAGGGAAGAGGTAAGAAAAGCAACTTATCAAAAAACTTACGAACTCGCCTTAGAAGGAAACACCGACAAACATGCCAGAAGCGAAGCTTTCAAAAAAATCCGCGACGAATTTATAGAAACCTTACCCCAAGACGACGATTTGGAACTGAAAACCAAACTCGTAAAAAAATATTATCACGAAGTTGAAAAAGAGGCCGTTAGAAATGCCATTCTGAACGAACGCATTCGCCTCGACGGCAGAAAACTCGACGAAATACGCCCTATCTGGACTGAAGTTGACTATCTGCCCTCGGCTCACGGCTCGGCTATTTTTACAAGAGGCGAAACCCAAGCTCTCGTAACGGTTACCCTCGGCAGCAAACTCGACGAACAAACCATCGACGGCGCAGTTATCGAAGGCAGCAGCAAATTTATCCTCCATTACAACTTCCCGGGCTTTTCAACCGGCGAAGTACGGCGCTTCGGCAGCCCGGGCCGTCGCGAAATAGGACACGGCAACCTGGCCATGAGAGCTCTCAAATATGTTATCCCCTCCGAAGAAGAAAACCCTTACACCATACGGATTGTCTCTGATATCCTCGAGTCAAACGGCTCTTCTTCAATGGCTACCGTTTGCGGCGGAACCTTGGCTCTTATGGATGCGGGCGTCAAAATCAGCAAACCGGTTGCAGGTATTGCCATGGGACTCATAAAAGACGAAAATAGCGACAACTACGCCGTGCTGTCCGATATCCTCGGCGACGAAGACCACCTCGGCGACATGGATTTTAAAGTTACGGGTACTGCCGACGGTATTACAGCTTGTCAAATGGACATCAAAGTAAACGGCCTCTCTTACGAGGTTTTGGAAGAGGCTCTCGAGCAGGCAAAACAGGGCAGACTCCACATACTTAACGAAATGGCAAAAACAATTACCGAACCCCGCCCCGACTACAAAGACCACGTGCCGCGCATCGAAAAAATGATGGTAGCCAAAGAATTTATCGGAGCCATTATCGGTCCCGGCGGAAAAGTTATTCAGGAAATTCAACGCGAAACAAATACCGTCATCACCATCGAAGAGGTAGGAAACTACGGAGTTATCGACATTGTCTCGCAAGACAAAGCCTCAATAGAAGCAGCTAAAAATACCATTAAGGGTATTGTTGCTGTTCCCGAAGTAGGTGAAATATACCTCGGTACCGTGAAAAGCATTGTGCCTTTCGGCGCCTTCGTGGAAATCCTTCCCGGTAAGGATGCCCTGCTTCATGTTAGCGAAATAGACTGGAAACGCATCGAAAACGTTGAAGACGTTCTTAAGGTAGGTGACAAAATAAAAGTTAAACTGATTGGCATCGACGAAAAAAACGGCAAAATGAAACTTTCGCGTAAAGCGTTGATAAAACGCCCCGAAAGAAAACATCGTTATTAATTTGAAACTTTATTTTTTTTTATTCGTAATAAAATCAAATTGATTTTTACCTTATGAGGCAACTTAAAATTACAAAACAGGTTACCAATCGTGAAACTGCTTCACTCGACAAGTATTTGCAAGAAATCGGTAAAGTTGACCTGATTACTGCCGAAGAGGAGGTCGAACTTGCTCGCCGCATTAAACAAGGCGACCAGGAAGCCCTCGAAAAACTTACCAAAGCCAATTTGCGTTTCGTGGTTTCGGTATCAAAACAGTACCAAAACCAAGGACTTAACCTTCCCGACCTTATCAACGAAGGAAATATGGGCCTGATAAAAGCGGCTCAAAGGTTCGATGAAACACGGGGCTTTAAGTTTATCTCTTACGCAGTATGGTGGATTCGACAGTCTATTTTGCAAGCCCTCGCCGAACAATCCAGAATTGTAAGGCTCCCGCTAAACAAAATAGGCTCCATCAACAAAATCAATAAGGCAATTGCACGTCTTGAGCAGGAAAACGAGAGAGAACCTGATGCCAAAGAGATTGCCGGATTGCTCGAAATAACCGAAACGGAGGTTAAAGAATCTATGCGTAATGCGGGTCGCCACGTATCAATGGATGCTCCCCTTATTCAAGACGAAGACAACACCATGTACGACGTCTTGAAAAGCGAGGAATCCGTTACCCCCGAAACAGGATTGTTGTACGAATCGCTGCGCAAAGAGATCGACCGGGCTATTTCAACACTTACACAGCGCGAAGCCGACGTCATAAGACTCTACTTCGGCTTAAACGGTGGACACCCTATGACCCTCGAGGAAATAGGCGAAAAATTCGACCTCACGCGCGAACGTGTCCGCCAAATAAAGGAAAAAGGCATCCGGCGGTTAAAACACACTTCGAGAAGTAAGATATTGAAATCTTACCTCGGGTAAATTTTTATGTTTGGCGCCGTACATTTGTGCGGCGCTTTTTCTTTTCAGCCTCTCCCTCACCCTATACACTGCACATTCGACAATTGCAATTTCCGGCAATTATATCTCTTTTGGGCGGCAAACGGGCTGTCCGCTAATAGTCCTCGCCGGCACCATTATTCAGCTACGGCGTTTTCAGGGGCTTCCTCACGTCAGCCCTGCCTCCGCCGGCTTCATTAATGCTGCCGCCTGCGGGCTGCCGCTCCCATCCCTGCCGCAGTCGTCACGAGACACATAAACATTTTTACGCACAAAAAAAGCCTTTCCGTTGTCCGGAAAGGCTTTCAAAATATCGTGTATCACTATTTTTATCCCAAAAGTTCCAACATCTTTTTTCCGATGTCTGCCGGAGAATCCACCACATGAACTCCGCATTCGCGCAAAATGGCTTTTTTGGCTTCCGCGGTATCCGATTTTCCGCCTATAATGGCGCCTGCATGTCCCATTGTACGTCCCTTGGGTGCGGTAGCTCCCGCAATAAAACTAACAACGGGTTTTGTGCCGTGCTCTTTTATGTAATATGCCGCATCGGCCTCCATGCTTCCCCCAATCTCACCTATCATAACAATCCCTTCGGTTTCGGGATCATTCATAAAAAGCTCAACAGCCTCTTTGGTGGTGGTTCCTATTATGGGGTCACCCCCTATTCCAATGGCGGTTGTTTGTCCCAAACCGGCTTTCGTAAGTTGGTCAACAGCTTCGTATGTAAGGGTTCCCGAGCGCGAAACTATCCCTACACGTCCCTTTTTATGAATAAAACCCGGCATAATACCCACTTTTGCCTCTCCGGGAGTGATAACTCCGGGACAATTGGGACCTATCAAACGGCAATCCATATCTTTTATGTACTCTTTCACCGTAACCATATCTTCGGTAGGGATACCTTCGGTAATACAAACAATAACTTTTATCCCGGCTTCAGCAGCCTCCATAATGGCATCAGCCGCAAAGGCAGGAGGCACAAAAATTACCGATACATTGGCTCCCGCTTTGTCAACGGCATCCTTTACGGTGTTAAATACAGGTTTGCCAAGGTGCTCTTGACCCCCTTTACCGGGAGTAACACCTCCCACAACGTTGGTTCCGTATTCTATCATCTGGCTTGCGTGAAAAGTTCCTTCACTTCCCGTAAAGCCCTGAACCACAACCTTTGAATCTTTGTTTACTAATACACTCATCTATATAAATTTTTTAGCTTTAAAGCAATTGTTTTTTTAGAATTGCCAAAGGTAAAACCTTTTCAATAAATAGAAATAAAAATTTAATTATTTTTGTTATTTATTATCGTTTAAAAATAAGTCGGTTTATGAACAACTCAACATCAGCATATACCAACGACACTATTTGTGCCGTTGCCACACCTCCCGGCGAAGGTGCAATAGCCGTAATAAGGCTTTCCGGGAGCAAAAGTGCTGATATTCTCAACAAAGTTTTTAAAAAAAAAGGTAAATTCAACGGTTTTGAAAGCCACAAAATATATTTGGGAACAATATCCGACGACGAAGGTACCGTTGACGAGGTACTGGTAAGCTTTTTCAAGGCTCCGCATTCATACACCGGCGAAGATATCATGGAAGTATCGTGCCACGGCTCACAATACATTCAACAGCGCATTATCGAACTATTCCTTTCAAAAGGCGCACGTCTGGCAAATCCCGGCGAATTTACCCTCAGGGCTTTTCTAAACGGCAAAATGGACCTCTCGCAAGCCGAAGCCGTCGCCGACCTCATTGCTTCGCATTCCAAATCGGCACACTCCATGGCCATTAAACAGATGCGGGGCGGATTTTCACACAAAATAAAAGAGCTGCGGCATCAATTACTGAACCTCGCCTCGCTCATGGAACTGGAACTCGACTTCAGCGAAGAAGATGTGGAATTTGCCGACAGAAACCAATTTCATAATATCACGGATGAACTTATTGATGAACTTTCAAAACTGAAAAACTCCTTCAAACTCGGCAATGTGCTGAAAAAGGGTATCCCCGTAGCTATTATCGGTAAACCAAACAGCGGAAAATCAACATTGCTGAATGCCATTTTAAACGAAGAAAAAGCAATAGTTTCCGATATCCCCGGCACCACACGCGACAGTATCGAAGATACCATTATCATACAAGGACACACATTCAGGTTTATCGATACAGCCGGGTTGCGCCAATCGGACGATATGGTGGAAAACCTCGGAATTGAACGTACTTACGACAAAATTAAACAAGCCTCAATAGTACTGTATGTTTGCGACATAAGCGACGTAAACAAAGAGAGTATGGAAAATGTTCTCGACGAGTTTAAAAGTTACATTAAAGATGATAATAAAAGTTTTATACTTGTTGCAAACAAAATAGACAAACTGCAAGAGGTTCCGTCTCATCTTAAAGAGATTCTCAACCTGCAAACGGTATTCGTGTCGGCTAAACGGCGCGAAAACATTCACCTCTTGGCCGAAACCCTTGTAAATGTTTTAAAAGAAAAAGGCGATATCGACGACATTATCGTTAACAACTCAAGGCATTACGAAGCCATTTCAAAAGCACTCGACGCTTTGCAACAGGTGAAAACGGGCTTTGTCAACAATATTCCCACCGATTTAATCGCAATCGACTTACGTCAGGCTTTGTATTACCTCGGCTCCATTACGGGCGAAGTTACTACCGATGAAATACTCGGAAACATTTTCGGCAAATTCTGTATCGGTAAATAGAAACGTCACAAACTCCCACTCAAACTTGCAATGTAATACGATACCTTTGCCGGGAGGTTTTTATTAATCCAGTACAATAACTTATCCGGTCATAAATAATAAAAATTAGTGTATATTTGTAAAAACTTTTTTTAAGGTAACAGCTAACGGAAAACATACACGTTTTATTAATAACAACAGTACACTTATGAATAAAAATATAGCCGCCTCAAACTATGATTGGAGCAGTAAATCTATACTTATCGTGGACGACCTTGAGATAATTTTCAATTATTACAAACTTGCCGTTAGCCGTACCGGAGTCAGCCTGTACTGGACAGATAACGGTTCAAAAGCCATCGAATACATAAAAAACCAACCCGAAATAAACCTCGTTTTAATGGATATACAAATGCCGGGAATGGACGGATATGAAACCGGTAAACTGATAAAAAAAATAAGACCCGAACTGCCCGTAATAATTCAAACGGCTTACGTTTTGGAAGAGACCGAACAAAAAGCCTTTGACAATGGAATGGACGGATATATATCAAAACCCATAAAACTTAACCTTTTGTTAAATCTTATTGATAATTTCTTTAAAAAAAATTAACCTGCCTTTTGCGGTTTTATTACCAAAAACCTGAAATCCATGAATAAGAATACTAACAAAAGCGATATCGAACAGAAATATAAAATACTGTCGGAGCTGACTTCCGACGCAAGTTTTATTAATTATGTCGATAAAAACGGGAATATCACAACCGAATTTGTGGGAGGAAACATAAAAGGACTTACAGGTTACAGTTTTGAAGAATTTGAAAAATTGGGCGGTCGCGAAGGGTTAATAATCGCCGATGATCTCTTTATAGTTAAAAATCAAATAAAATCGTTGCTGGAAAACAAACCCGCAACGGTTCAGTACAGAATAAAGAAAAAAAACGGCGATATCGAATGGCTCGAAGATATAGGTTACGGTATTTTCGACAAAAAGGAAAAACGGGTAACAACCTTTTACAATTCCATAAGAAGCATCACGCGCGAAAAAAGGGCATATTCCGAACTGTCGGAAAGCAAACAAAAATACGAAACACTTTACAAAACAATGAAAATCATGTCGGACAACGCCATCGACATGATTTGGACTAAGGACAAAAACAACAAATTTACCTTTGTAAATAAGGTTGTTGCCGAAAAACTGTTAAATGCAAAAGATACGGAAGAGCCTATCGGAAAAAACGAGATGTATTTCATAAAACGCGAACGCAATAAACATAAAAACGATAAAGATTGGTACTCTTTTGGTGAAGAGTGTCAAAATTCAGACGAAATAGTAAAAAAAACCGGCAAATCAGGACGGTTTAACGAATACGGAAACGTTATGGGAAAGTTTATGTTCCTTGACGTTTACAAGGCCCCTTTAAAAGATGACAATGGCAAAATTACCGGTACGGTAGGCTATGCTCGCGATATCACCGAACTAAAAAAATATGAAAAAGAGCTTAAAGACACCGTCGAAAGATTCAGAAACTATCTGAATTTTATGCCGGTCGCCATTTTCGTGTTCGACAAAAACGGGAATATCAAAGAGGTTAACTCGGCTTTTGAAAAAATAACACGTAAAAAAGAAGAGGAACTGAAAGGTGTAAATATCAAAAATTTTATTAAACCCGATAACCTGGAAGGTTTCGATAAAGGATTGAAAATCCTTACCATGCACGGGTCGGTCAACGGGCAAGGAAGATTTGTCGTAAACGATGCCGAAAAATTTATCTCCTACCACGGAATTAAACTTGACGACAACACCTACCTCGCCGTTTTGTTCGACATCACCCAGCAAAAACTTACCGACAAAGCCTTAAAAATAAACGAACAACGATATAGAACGGTTTTTGAAAACCTGCCTAATATTGCTGTGCAAGCTTACGATAAAAACAGAAAAGCAATATTTTGGAACGAAACAAGCACAAAAATTTACGGCTACACCAAAGAGGAAGCTCTGGGAAAAGAGTTTGAAGAGCTCATAATTCCCGACGACAGAAAAGAGGCCGCCAAAAACTTAATCGACAAATGGATTAACGGCAAAAGTCTTGCAAAACCTGGTGAATACCGCAGAAAAAGAAAAGACAACACCATTTTTTACGTCTATTCAACGTTAATCCAAATTATTAACTACCTCGGCGAAAAAGAGATTTTCGCCCTTGATATCGACCTCTCCCCTATCAAAGAAACCGAAAACAAACTCAAAAAGGCTCTCTCCGAATTGGAAGAACTCAACAAAACAAAAGATAAAATATTTTCCATAATAGGTCACGATTTGCGCTCGCCATTTAACTCGTTGCTGGGCTTTACCGAGTTGCTTTCGGCAAAATTCCACGATTTCAGCGAAGAAGAAAAATATACAATGATTAAAGTACTGCGTAAAAACAGTTTGCAGGCATACAACCTTTTGAACAATATTTTGGAGTGGTCGCGTCAACAGATGGGTGCCATTTCGTATCAACCCTCGGTTGTTTTCATTAAAAACATCTTCGACGAAGTGATAAGCTATATCGAAATAAATGCCGACGAAAAAGATATTACCATAGAAAACAAAATTAACCCACACCATTTTGCCTTTGTCGACAAAGGCTCAATCGCCGTGGTAATACGCAACCTGCTGTCGAATGCCATTAAGTTTACCCCGAAAAACGGAAAAATAACCATAAACAGCAACCTCATAAATACAAACCTCTGGGTTAGCATAACCGATACCGGCATGGGAATAAAAAAAGAGGTAATCGACAAATTGCTGTCGGGACAAGGGGAATATACCTCTACCGGTACCGAAGGCGAAAAGGGTACAGGGCTGGGATTGATACTTTGTAAAAATTTCCTTAAAATGAATAAAGGCGAACTTAAAATAGAGTCGGAACCGGGTAAAGGAAGCACATTCTCGTTCCGCCTGCCTATTTACCAGTAAAATTTTATTCCGGTTCTCTGTTTTTCGGCACTCAATAACCATTACCTTTGCCGCCTTAAAATCAAAAAGCTAATATTAATGCAAAATATCAGGAATATAGCTATTATTGCCCACGTTGACCACGGCAAAACAACACTGGTTGACAGAATATTACATCAGGTAAAACTTTTCAGGGAGAATCAGGAAGTAAAAGATTTGATACTCGACAGCAACGACCTTGAACGCGAACGGGGAATAACCATCTTATCGAAAAACGTTTCGGTACGCTACAAAGGTGTTAAGATAAATATCATTGACACCCCGGGACACTCCGATTTCGGAGGTGAAGTGGAGAGGGTTCTCAACATGGCCGACGGTGTGCTGCTGCTGGTCGATGCTTTCGAAGGTCCAATGCCTCAAACCAGATTTGTCCTCCAAAAAGCAATAGATCTGGGTTTGATACCCATTGTGGTGATAAACAAAGTTGACAAACCCAACTGCCGCCCCGACGAGGTTCAAGAAGCGGTATTCGATCTTATGTTTAATCTCGGGGCATCGGAAAACCAGCTGGATTTCCCCACGGTTTACGGCTCTTCAAAACAGGGCTGGATGTCGGCCGACTGGCAAAAACCGGCCACCGACGTGTCGTACCTCCTGGATGTAATTATCCGACACATTCCTCCCGCACGTCATGTGGAAGGAACACCCCAAATGCAAATAACATCTCTCGACTATTCCACCTACCTCGGACGTATTGCCGTTGGCAGACTCACAAGAGGAAAACTGCAAGCGGGAATGAATGTCTCGCTTGTAAAACGCGACGGCACCATTACCAAATCGAAAATTAAAGAGTTATACCTTTTCGAAGGCCTCGGCAAAGAGAAATATAAAAAAGAGGTCTATTCGGGCGACATTGTGGCACTGATGGGCATCGAAGATTTTGAAATAGGCGATACCGTTACCGATTTCGAAAATCCCGAAGGTTTGCCGCCTATAAAAATCGATGAGCCCACAATGAGTATGCTTTTTACCATAAACACTTCACCCTTTTTCGGCAAAGAGGGTAAATATGTAACTTCACGCCATTTGCGCGACCGTCTCTTTCTTGAAACCGAAAAAAACCTCGCCCTGAAAGTTGAAGAGA
Organism: uncultured Lentimicrobiaceae bacterium; assembly: GCA_964549335.1. Taxonomy (GTDB): domain Bacteria; phylum Bacteroidota; class Bacteroidia; order Bacteroidales; family F082; genus Sulfidibacterium. The sequence goes on from CAZJUQ010000002.1 coordinate 16,721, forward strand.
CCGACTCGCCCGATGCCTACCTCGTGTACGGAAGAGGCATCCTTCACCTCTCAATACTGGTGGAAACCATGAGGCGCGAAGGTTACGAATTTCAACTGGGTCAACCGAAAGTTATAATAAAGAATATCGACGGTGTGAAACATGAACCCGTTGAAAGCCTTACGGTACTGGTACCGGAAGATTTTTCAGGCAAAGTCATCGACATTGTCACCATGCGTAAAGGTGAATTTCTGAATATGGAACCCAAAAACGACAGGATGATGCTCGAATTTACTATCCCTTCAAGAGGAATTATCGGACTGAGAAACTCCATCCTTACCGCCACCGAAGGCGAAGCAATTATAGCGCACCGCTTTAAAAGTTTCGAACCGTGGAAAGGCGACTTCCAAATAAGAATAAACGGCGCCCTTATCTCCATGGAGACGGGTACGGCTATTCCTTATGCCATTTGGAAATTACTCGACAGGGGTAAATTCTACATCGCTCCTAACGACGAAGTTTATGCCGGACAAGTAATTGGTGAACATACCAGAGCCGGCGATTTGGTGGTAAATGTAAATAAAACGAAAAAACTTACCAATATGCGTTCGGCGGGCTCGGACGATAAAGTGCTTATTCCCCCACGCATAAGGTTTTCGCTGGAAGAATACATGGAAATAATAAGAAGCGACGAATATCTCGAGGTTACTCCGCGTTCGTTGCGTTTGAGAAAAATCATACTTAACGAACTCGACAGAAAAAGGGCTAACAAAACAGGAATTAAGGGTTAAAGTATCTTTGTTTTGAAACGTTTACGGAAATATCCTTTCAACAAATATATTACAAGGTAATAAGGTATTAACATTGCAAGCGACAAAATTCCCGCAACACCCTGGTCTAATCCCGCATTGAGGAATAGTATCAACGATAACATCAAAACAATAAAAGGAAAAAAGTAACCTATTGCCACAGCCCAATTGCCTGCCGACTGCGACAATTCCAAAGTGACATTCTCGCCGGGGCTATATTCCGGAGTACCGGGCATATCGACAACAATCTCCTTCTCTTTCAAATCGCTCGCCGAACAGACGTTCTTCAACGAACACGATATGCAACTTGCTTTTGATACTATCGACACGACAACCTTGCCGTCTTCAACATTTTTTACTATCCCCGTATGCGTTATTTTGTTTTCGTCTGCCATTTTTCAAACAATTATTTACCCTTATTGTATTTATCTTACCTCAATAAAAATCAAATGTTAGCGGTTTTTAAGTTTTTTTAATAAAATTCCCTGCAATAAAATTGAAACAAAAAAGTTATCAAACACCGTAACCAACGGCAAAGATACCACAAAAAAGAGTTTGAAATTTATGCGTTTTTTTATATATCTTTGCAACAAATTATTAATTAACACTAAAACATTAAGTAATGATGAAAAGAATTTTGAAAATCTTTGTTGCTGTAATCGTAACGGGAACTATTTTTCTTGTAAGCGGATGTTATCCCGACAGCGATATATCGGTAAGTCAAACCGATTTGGTACTTACCAGATATAACGATTCGGTCGATTTCACCAAACTGTCCACCTACTATATGCCCGATACGATATTTCCGATGACAGACGACACGTCGAACATTAAACCCGTGGAGTATCAGCAGGACTACTTAAACGAAATTGCTTCGAACATGGAAAAAATGGGTTATCAGCGGATAACAAGCAACGATACGACACAAATTCCCGACGTGCTGTTAATAGTTTCGGCGGTAGAAGTTGAAAACATCAGCGTTGGCTGGTGGTATCCCTATTATCCCGGCTGGGGTTGGGATTGGTACTGGTATTGGGATCCGGGCTGGGGTTGGTACTACCCGCCTTACTATTACCCCTCGTATCCTTACTATTCCACCTATAAAACGGGTACTCTGCTTCTGGAGATGATGAATCCGAAAGATTACGATGTAATAGACGGAGATACCGTTATGCGCGTTTACTGGCACGGCGCCCTGAACGGCGTTTTGGAAGGTTCCGACATAAAACAGCGTACCATTAAAGGAATAGACCAGATATTTGAACAGTCACCCGAAATAAAAACCGGTAATTAACATTAAAAAAAGAGAATATTATGAAAAATATAAAAGCAATATTAATAGCCGCTATCTTTTCAGTTTTGAGTTCTTTTTCGTTTGCTCAAGGCGGCGGACTCTGGAACTTTCAATGGGATATGGGCTTTGGTACCGGTGACACCAAAACCTTTGTTGACGGTGCCCCCTCGTTTAGAGGTGCAAGTATCGAAGGAAGAAGTTTTGTAACCGACAATATTACCCTTGGAGGACGCGTTAGCTGGAACACCTTTTACAAAGATTTCGGACGCATAACACGAACACAGGGAACAGCTACATTAACGGGGTACAACAAACGGTACATCAACGATATACCTATACTCTTCACAGCCCATTACTACTTTAACAATGCAACCGTTATGCCTTACATCGGACTGGGTGTCGGTACCTATTACATAGAAACCCGCGACCAAATGGGAATATACTATTTGGAAGATAAAGCATGGCATTTCGGTTTGGCTCCCGAAGCCGGTGTGGTGGTGCCTTTTGGAAACAGCAATACGGGAGCCACGGTGAACTTCAGGTATAATACCGCTTTTAAAACCAAAGATACGTCGGCTCAATCATGGATAGGAATTTCAATAGGTATTTCTTACCTGTTTTAAAAAAATATTAACTCTTAATTTAAAAACCGCCCTGTTTACTGTACCGGGGCGGTTTTTTTTATTACTTTTACGCTCGGAAAATTGGGTATTATGAAAAATTTTTTACTTGTCATTCTTTTCTCGGTTCTGGTATTCGACACAATTGATGCACAAGAAAAATTAAATTACTACGACAGTGCATACAAACACAATGTCATCAAGTGGAATATTACCCCGTTTTTGATTTGGGGTTACAAAAACATCAATTTCGAATACGAAAGGACACTTACCCCTTTCAGGTCGTTCAGCATTAACGCAGGATTGTTTATACTGCCCCATTCCGGCATTTTCGACAGCCTTAACATTAACCATTCAAACAAATCGATAGGTTTTACCGTTTCGGGCGATTACCGTTTTTATATCAAAAACACCAATAAAATTGCGGCTCCGGGAGGTTTGTACTGGGGTATTTACACCTCGTTTCACAACTATAATTTTCAAAACGACATCTATGTTTTGAACAACGACAATGTTTCGGGGACAATAAACTGGAAAGGCGGTCTCAACATTTTCAGCACGGGTCTCGAGTTCGGTTATCAATTCCCGTTCAAAAAAAGATGGACGGTAGATGTGGTATTTCTCGCCCCCTCGGTTTCGCTTTACAATTTGAACATGAAACTGTCGGGAAACATAGATTTCGACGAAGAAAACGAATATTACAAAGCTCTTGTTGACATACTGAAAAATTTGATACCCGGTTTCGACGATTTAATATCCGACGGTTGGTCGACCGACAAAGGCATAAAGACAAGTTTCGGCTTGGGTTTCAGATATTTGATTCAAATAGGATACAGATTTTAACTTAAAAATAAAAATATGGCCACATACAACAGGGATAATTCTTTTTACACAATGCCGGAGGCACCTCCCGCAATAAAAAAGATATTAAAACACGGGAAAAGCATTTTACTGATATTTGTTTTGTTTATATTAATAATAAGTTCGTTTTTCCAGATTGACCCCGAAGAGGTTGGCGTAATAACACGTTTCGGTAAATATATCAGGACCGTGGAGCCCGGATTGAATGTAAAAATGCCTTTCATAGAGAAAGTAACAAAAGTAGCCGTTGAGAGGCAGCAAAAAGAGGAATTCGGTTTCAGAACACGTCGTCCCGGGGTACGAACCCAATACAACCAGCGGAAAAACCTCGACGAATCGCTCATGCTCACAGGCGATTTGAACCTTGCAAATGTCGAATGGGTTGTTCAATACCGCATATCAGACCCATACAATTACCTTTTTAAAGTCAGAAACCCGCAAAGCACCTTGCGCGACATCTCGGAAGCGGCAATGCGCCAAATTGTGGGCGACAGAACCGTTAACGAGGTGCTTACCGTAGGGCGTACCGAAATTTCGAACGAAGTGGAAAATCTTATTCAGGAGATTTGTAACGAATATTCTCTCGGGATTAAAATAGAGCAGGTGGTTCTGCAAGACGTTAACCCGCCCGAACCCGTAAAAGCGGCATTCAATGCGGTAAACGAAGCACAACAGGAAAAATCGACCTTGATAAACAAAGCCAAATCGGAATACAACAAAGTAATACCCAAAGCGCGCGGACAAGCCAAAGAGACAATTCAAAAAGCCGAAGGCTACGCCACCGAAAGAATTAATACGGCCCTCGGAGAGGCGGCACGTTTCGACGCCCTGTACAAAGAGTACGTAAAGGCTCCGGAAGTTACCCGCCAAAGAATTTATCTGGAAACAATGTCAGAAGTAATTCCCGAACTCGGCAACAAAATTATTACCGACGAAAAAGGAAACAATGTTTTACCGCTGCTTCAAATGCAAATGAACGGCAATAAAAAGTAATTCAAGGAGACAAAAAGCATGAAAAACAAGAAAAAATATATCTGGTTAACGACGGGGATTTTAATTCTCATTATCGTTTTGGCACAATCGACATACACCGTCGGCGAACGCGAACAGGTCATAATAACACAGTTCGGCAAACCCATTGGAGATGCAATTACCGAACCCGGCTTGCACTTTAAAACCCCGTTTATACAAACGGCAAACTATTTCGACAAACGCTATATGGAATGGGACGGCGACCCCAATCAAGTGCCAACAAAAGATAAAAAATTTATTTTCGTGGATACCTATGCCCGCTGGCGTATTTCGGACCCTTTACAATTTTTCAAAAGATTGACCAATGAGCGGGGTGCACAGTCGAGATTGGACGATATACTCGACGGACAAACAAGAGACTTCATAGCAAAAAACAACCTTGAAGATGCCGTGCGAAGCAGCAACAGAATACCGGCTCATGCCGGTGAAATAAGTGAACTCCTCGGCGACTCGCTTACCCACATCAGCGTAGGCAGAAAAAAAATTCAGGAACTGATACGAAAAAAAGCCAACGAACAGGCAAAAGATTTGGGAATAGAGATTCTGGATTTCCGCTTTAAAAGAATTAACTACGTAAAAGAGGTGCGCCTGCAAGTTTACGAACGTATGAAAAGCGAACGCTACCGTATTGCCGATAAGTTTAAATCGGAAGGACAGGGCGAAGCTTCACGGATAAACGGCGAAAAAGAGCGCGAACTGCTTACCATACAGTCCGAAGCATTTAAAAAAGCAGAAGAGATAAAGGGGAAAGCCGATGCCAAAGCGGCATCAATTTATGCCTCGGCCTACAATAAAACTCCCAAATCGCGCGAACTTTACGGATTTCTGAAAACAATGGAAGTTTACCGGAAAACTTTCGACACAAAAACTTCAATAATATTAAGCACCAAAAGCGATTTGTACAAGTATCTTAATAAAATGAAGTAATGGCGATGTTACTGGATTTTGTTTTTTTTACGGGAGGTTTCGTCATCTTGATACTTGGAGCGCAAAGTTTGGTAAACGGCGCATCGTCAATAGGCAAAATGCTGAATGTATCGCAAATGGTTATGGGGCTTACCGTTGTGGCTCTCGGCACATCATTGCCCGAACTCATCGTAAATATCTTTGCCGGCATTCAAAACAAAACCGATTTGGCAATAGGAAATATCCTTGGCAGCAATATTACCAATACACTGCTGGTTATAGGTGCCGCATCGCTCTTTTATCCTGTTGCCGTCGGAAAAAAATCTTTTAAATTCGATGTTCCTTTCAGCCTGTTCACCGTGGTTATTCTGTTTTTGTTGCTAAACGACAGCTTTTTCGGACGCGAGGATAAAATAAACCGTATCGACGGCATCATTTTGCTGGTATTCTTTTCATTTTTTATATATACGAGTTTTTTCAAATCGGAAAAAGAGGACAAAACACTCCTGCCTCCCATTAAAACCTATTCCGTGCCGTTTTCAATAATAATGATTATGGGAGGAGGCCTGGGTTTGTATTTCGGCGGCAAATGGATTGTTGACAGTGCTCTGGTAATAGCCAAAAGTATAGGTATCAGCGAAACTGCAATGGGTCTTACAATTGTTGCCGGCGCCACATCGTTGCCCGAACTCGTTACGTCGATTATTGCGGCAAAAAAACGGAACACGGCAATGGCTTTCGGGAATGCCATAGGTTCCAACATCTTGAATATTACCCTCGTATTGGGGGTTACCTCATTAGTTAAACCTATTCCCTTTGCATCGCACCTCAACATTGAGTTGAGTCTTGTTTTTGCATCGGGCATTATGCTCATGATTTTTATTAAAACCGGAAAAACAAAAAATACGATAGCCCGTTTCGAAGGTCTGTTTTTAATATTATTATATTTTGCTTTTATCTATTTCTCAACAAATTATCAATAATCATGAATATACCTGCAATAAAAATTTCCCTTGCGGCAACTCTCCTTTTTCTTTTTTTTCAGGATGCGCTTTTTGCCCAGATGAGCGGCACGGGAATGTTTATTAATAAAAATCCACTGAACCGAAACATAAAATACGGCAACAGAGAAAAAAAACCCGTAACAAACCTGCTTCCCCTGTTTGCCAAAAGCCTCAAAAACAACGGCATCTCCTCGGAATATCCTTTCGGCACCGGAATATCAGTATTTTACCATTCTCAAAAATTTATAGCCTCATCGCTGATACTAACATCGGTTTCTCCCATTACCGGCGATACAATACGAGCCTGGGCAGACACACTTATTCAGAATACGGAAGCGGGGGAAACCCAACTGGTTGTAAAACCTAACGTATGGCTTTTGCCTTTTCTTAATGTTTACGGAATAATAGGTTATACCAGCGGCACCGTCAGTCCCAACCTTACAGCTCCTAAAATAGTTGTCAGCTTTCCCGGACTCGGCGAACAAATAATAGATACTGCCGTTGTAATTAACGATAAACTTCCATATCACGGCCCCATATACGGAATAGGTACAACCCTTGCTGCGGGTATCGGTAAATTTTTCTTTACTGCCGATTACCACTATTCCATAATTTATCCCGACGATCTTGAAGGTTCGCTCGTTTATCAATCGTTTTCACCAAAAGCAGGTATCGTTGTAAACGCCACAAAAACGTTACAATTTGTCGCGTGGACCGGAGCAATGTACCTGTCGAACAAACAAACCATGAGGGGCGAAGTGAAAGTATCGGATTTTTCGGAAGAGTTGTCGAAAATAATAGGTGACAAAGCCGATTATGTTGCCGATATTACTCCTGTAAATTACTGGAACTTTTTGATTGGTACCGGAGTGGAAATAAATTCGCACCACCGGATTATGCTCGAAGGAGGTTTTGTTCACCGCCTCCAACTTACCGCAGGTTATGAATTCAGGTTTTAAAATAAAGTGATAAAAAATTGCAAAAAAAGATTTTACGCTTAAACTTCGGTAGCTTCGACAAGAAATGGATGCTCAATTATGCCTATGCCCACCTGCGCGATAATTGGTCGCCGGCACCATGGAAAAAGGAGTTAATCTATTTTCTGATAGACTGGTATTCGGATAAGGATACGGTAGAAGCTTTAACTTCGGGGTCAACAGGTGCACCGAAAACCATAAAACTAAATAAAAAGTTTATGGAAAATAGTGCCGCGGCAACAATCGATTTTTTCAAACTTAATAAAAACGATAAAGTATTACTCGCCTTACCGGTAAAATACATAGCCGCCAAAATGATGATTGTGAGAGGTATCACCGGAAAACTTGATGTCTATTGCATAGAACCGTCACTGTATCCGTTTAGCGAACTTACCCCGCCACTCGACTTTGCTGCTTTTACTCCCGCCCAGTTTTCCAAACTTCTGGAAACCACCGAAGGTAAAACATTTGTAAAAAATATAAAAAAGGTTTTGCTGGGAGGTGCACCTATTCCCCGGGCGCTGGAAAATAAAATAAAAAGCCTTGAAACCGATGTGTGGCACTCGTACGGCATGACCGAAACAATGAGCCACATAGCACTCCGGAAGGTAAACGGCAACAATGCATCGGATAAATTTTACCCGCTGCAAAACGTTGAAATTTCGGTTTCGGAGCAAAACACACTTGTAATTACCGCCCCGCATTTGGGACTGTACAATATGCAAACCAACGATATTGTAACCATATTTCCCGGCCATGGTTTTACCGTTCACGGCAGAAAAGACAATGTTATCAACAGCGGAGGTGTAAAACTCCACCCCGAGGAGATTGAGCGTAAAATAGAACCCTTTTTATCCAAACCTTTTTATGTGGCTCCGGCACCCGACACAAAATTCGGTGAAATACCGGTTCTATTTATCGAAGATGAAGAGTGGAGCAAAACAAAAACGGAAAGGCTTTTGCAACAAATAGAAAAAACTTTATCCCGTTTGGAAATGCCGAAATCGGTTTTCTTTAAAAGTAAATTCCGCCGCACCGGAAACGGTAAAATAATCAGGGA
>CAZJUQ010000003.1:0-46372 GCA_964549335.1 uncultured Lentimicrobiaceae bacterium
TTTCACTCGAAGGATAAACAAAACCGTATTCTTTCGAATGGGCTATTATCTTTTTCAAAGTATCTTCTTTGCCTGCCATAGTGTTTGTTTATATTGTTGTTTAATTGAGCTGCAAAAGTAAAAAATTAGGCGAAAGGAGAGATGGAAAGTGAGAATATTGAAATAATAGGGTAACGGGGAGATATGAGTTGCTGCGTAACCGGTATTACTGTTTTTGCGGTTAATTGCACTGTGTTTTGTATTAATCTGTTTTGCAGTGGAGTATTTAATAATACGGAATAAAACAAAATCTGTATAGTTAGTGCGTTTCTTTACAAAACGGATGATTGAATAAACCCGTTTTTATGTTAATGCTGTTTCATTTATGAAGACATATTGTATTTTAATAGCAAAAAAATATATGGGATTATGTAACTTTTAAATTACTTTTGCATTGTTGGTGAAAAAAATCTAACCCAAAAAGAATTTGCCGAACTGATAAAAAAGAAACGAAACTGTATGTCATTAATGGAGGATGAAGATTGTAACCTGACATTAAAAGCGTTGTTTGGAATAGTGAAAAAAGATTTGGGCGGGAATATATAAGAATGAACTATAATCCGGGTTTGTGTTTTGTGCTGCAAATTATTGTAGAGGCAGATATTACGTGATGACATGATTGCGGGCAAACCGAAAAGTTTTAGCTAAACCGCTCCACATACCACAAATACACAAACCCTAAAAAAAATATATGAAACCGGCATTGTCATATAAAAAGTTTTTAATAATAGCGGTGGCATTCCTGTTTTGTGCGGGCGGTTTGCTGGCGCAAAAAGAGGCCGAAAGACACAAACCCTTTAAAGACACCGTTGACAGCGCGTTCGATATCAGTTACTATTTGTACAATTTGCATGGCTTTTTACCCGTACCTTCCATAATTACGGAACCTGCCGTAGGTTATGGCGGGATACTGGCGGGAGCCTTTTTTATTCCGAAAAAAAACGGTAAAACAGCCAAATTCAACATGCCCGATATAGTAGGACTTGGCGGCGGATATACCGAGAACAACACTTGGTTTACGGGCGGTGGTTATTTCGGTTTTTGGAAAGACGACCATATAAGATACAGGGGAGTTACGGGCTATGCCGATGTAAAACTGAAATATTACGGCAGGGGCGACGGTTTTCTTGATGAACATCCTGCCGAATTTACAATACGTGCTTTCGGTTTCGTCCAGCAGGCCATTTTCAGATTGGGCGAAAGCCGTTTTATGCTTGGGGGCAAATATGTTTTTACAAAAACAAAAGTTACCGCTTTCGAAGAGAGCAAGTTGCCCTGGGTAGAGCCAAAGGAGTTTGACCTTACAAACAGCGGCATCGGTGTTATTGCCGAATATGAAAATTTCGACAATATTTTTTCGCCCGAAAAGGGATTGAGGGTAAATGTTAATTACAATCAATATCTGGAATTTTTAGGTAGCGACCGTAACTACGGAAGGCTGACTTTTTTTGCCCACTACTATCTTCCCGTAATTACGCGCAAATGGATTTCGGGTTTTAGAACAGAATATCAAATGGCTATCGGCGACCCTCCGTTTTATGCCTATCCTTTTCTTATTCTCAGGGGTGTGCCTGCAATGCGGTATCAAGGGAAATATACCCTCCTCGGCGAAACCGAACAGCTGGTTATGATTACAAAAAGATGGGGGGTGGTGGGATTTGCAGGTTACGGTCAAACCATAAATGACAATACCGGCGGAAGTAAAGCGTGGAATGCCGGAGGTGGTTTCCGTTATCTTATTGCCCGTCTTTTCGGTTTGAAAATGGGAATAGACGTTGCCCGCGGTCCCGAAGATTGGGCTTTTTACGTTGTTTTCGGTTCGGCATGGATGAGGTGATGAATATTGCGCTATTTTTAATACATTAGCCTGAAAAAAACAAAAAGTTGTGTCTGCCGGAATTTCAATGTGGATTGAAGATTTTTTAAGTCTTTTTTATCCGCGACTTTGCAACGGTTGCGGACGTCCTCTCTTTTCATCCGAAGAGGTTATTTGCACCCGTTGTCTGTTTAAATTGCCTCAAACAAATTTTCATCTGCATAAAGATAATCCCGTTTCGAAAATATTTTGGGGGCGTGTGCCGTTGTACTCGGCTACATCGTTTCTGTTTTTCAACAAAGGCGGTATAGTTCAAAATTTGATGCACCGCTTGAAATACAAAAACAGACCCGGTGTGGGAATTTACCTCGGCAAACAGTTCGGCTTTCAGTTGGCTGACAGTCCCCTGTATAAAGATGTTGACTTTATTGTTCCGGTTCCGCTTCACCCCAAAAAGGAGCGCATTCGCGGATACAATCAAAGTGCCATGATTGCGGCGGGACTCGAAAAATCCATGAAAGCCGTTGCCGTGACAGACAATCTTATTCGTAAAATCCATACCTCATCCCAAACAAAAAAGTCGAGATACAGCCGGTGGGAAAACGTTAAAGGAATTTTCGAGCTAAAAAACCGGGCACAATTTACACATAAACATATTTTGCTTGTTGATGATGTAATAACCACCGGTGCCACGCTGGAAGCTTGTTGCGAAACGCTTTTGCAGGTTCCCGGAATAAAACTCAGTGTTGCTTCTCTTGCATATGCTCAGGGATAGAGGGTATGGTATCTTTTTCCCTGCCCAAATTTATCATCAGCCTGTTATACTCTTCACGGTTTTTAATCAACTTCCGTCTGAGACGGGCTCTTTTGTTAAAAATATCGTACAAAGCTTGTATGGGACCTTTTACGGTAAGTGCGTGTGTGGGCTCGACATATTTCAGAGGGTCGGCATCCATGTCGGGATAAAATTGACTTAAATCGAGAGGTTTCATGTTTATTACCATCTGCTTGAAAGTGCGGTAATCCCAAAAACCGTGAATAACAACCTCGTGAATAAGTATTGTGTCGATATCCAATACAAAAACAACGGGTTGTGGCAGGTTACGTATGCTGTCGGTAATATGGAAAATCCGTTTTACAAATCCTATTGACGAAATCAATATGGAGTCGTGGGGGTTAACAAGCATTCTGAAATCTCCGTTTTCGTCGCTTATTGTGCCCCATTTGTTATATTTACTGATAATGTGGGCGTCGTAAACCGGTTTTAAACTGTCCGAAGATAGTATTCTGCCGCTTAAATCGAAAAACAAACTGTCGGAATTTTGCGCGTTAGCACTGTTTAATAAGAGCAAACCAAAAAATAACAATAATGTTAATCTCTTAAATAACAATATATTATCTGTTTTTGTCATCAAAATTCAACCGGAATATTTAAGATAACGAATATATAATTTATATTAGCAAACCGAAAGTGTAAAAATCGAAAAATGTTTAATACAAAAATTATAAAAAAATGAAAAATACAATATTACTTGTTTTCTTTGTGTTTTACGGCACTTTTCTGTTTTCACAACCTGTTCCCAACGGCACTTTTGAGCAGTGGGAAGATTTTACCTTTTACATGGAACCTCAAAACTGGAATACGGTGAATCAGGTTACTTACACCCTCGGAGGTATAGCTGTTACAAAAAGCACCGACGCATACGAAGGAAACTATTCGGTTAAGTTGGAAACAATTCATGTTTTTGGCTCCATAGATGTTCCGGGGATAATTACCCTTGCCGATTTTTTCCTTGATTTACAAAACTCCAATTACGGTGTTTCGGGAGGAATATATTTACGCGACAGGGTTACCGAACTCGACGGAATGTATAAATATTCCGGTGTTGACGGCGATTCGGCTGCAATACTTGTTTACAATTACAAAATGAACGGCAGCGATATGGACACTATCGGATACGGATACATGTATTTGCACGATGCCGCCGAGTGGACACCCTTTAAAGTGGATATGGTTTATCAAAACAATCACACTCCCGACACTTTGAATATTGCAATATTTTCGTCGGGTAACTCGGATGAATTGCATGTGGGCTCAACACTGTTGATAGACAACCTTGTATTGCATACCTATTCGGGGGTAATAAACCTTACAGCCGGAAACATGAAAATAAATTGCTATCCCAATCCCGCTTCGGGTACTATGGTGTTTGAAACCGAAAAACCCCTCGAAGGAAGAAAAATTTTGATTTACGACATTGCGGGAAGAGAGGTCGAGGAGTTTCCTTTCGATGCCAAAGAGCTGACCGTTGACGTTTCCGGTTTGTCGTCGGGAAACTATATTTACAAAGCAGTATGCGGAAACAGGATTTTGGGTGGCGGTAAATTTTCGAAAAGGTAAATTTTATTTATGATTGAACCACTTTCCGACGAGTACTTTATGAACGAAGCGCTTAAAGAGGCGCAAAAAGCCTTCGACGAGGATGAAATTCCCGTGGGAGCGGTAATAGTATGTAATAACCGTATTGTGGCAAGGACTCACAACCTTACCGAAACCTTAAACGATGTTACGGCACATGCCGAGATGCAGGCTTTCACTTCGGCGGCAAATTATATTGGCGCCAAGTATCTTAACGATTGCACTTTGTATGTTACACTCGAACCCTGTACGATGTGTGCCGGAGCGGCATACTGGACACAAATAGGAAAAATTGTTTACGGTGCCGGCGACGAAAAACGCGGTTATTCGCTTGCGGGTGGGAAGTTGTTGCACCCTTCGACAAAGGTTGTTAGAGGAGTTTCGGAAGAAAAATGCAGAGCCTTGTTGCAAGATTTTTTCAGAAAAAAAAGATTGTAAACACGGGAAAAACTGTTGTAAATACCTCTTTTTTCAATAAGGTTTTATTAATGATTTTGCAGCAACCCTTGGGCGGCTAATGCGGTTTGTAATTCGGGTTTATTATTATCTTTGCCCCAAAAAGTTATTGATATGAAACCAGTGGTAAGCATAATAATGGGCAGTACTTCCGATTTGAAAGTTATGGAAAAGGCAGCTCAGTTTTTCGATGATATGGAAATCCCTTTTGAGGTCAACGCTTTATCGGCACACCGTACTCCCGAAGAGGTTGAAAATTTCGCCAAAAATGCTGTTTCGCGCGGAATTAAAGTTATTATTGCGGGAGCGGGGATGGCGGCACACCTCCCCGGCGTAATTGCCGCTATGACACCCATTCCCGTAATTGGTGTTCCCATAAACGCCTCCCTTGACGGCATGGATGCTCTTTTGGCAATAGTTCAAATGCCTCCCGGAATTCCCGTTGCTACCGTGGGAATAAACGGAAGCCTTAATGCTGCTGTTTTGGCAGCACAAATTTTAGCCTCGGGCGACCAAAATCTTATGGAAAAAGTTGTAAATTACAAAAACGGTTTAAAACAGAAAATAGTTAAGGCAAATAAAGAATTAAGCGCACTGAAATATAAATTCAAAACAAATTGATTGTTTTGTTTGCCTTAAACTACATTTGCATAATATTTTTTAGAGCATCGACATTATGAACAGCATAGTAAGCAAAGAAAAAAAGGTTAAACTTGCCATTACACACGGCGATATTAACGGTATTAATTACGAAATCATTATAAAAGCCATAAAAGACAATCGCCTTTACGAACTCTTTACCCCTATTGTTTACGGCTTATCGAAAGTTGTAGGGTATCACCGTAAAAATATGGGATTAAGCGATTTTAACTATAATGTCATAAAAAATGCCCGTCAGGCGATGACCAACCATGCCAACATCGTTAATATAAGCAACGACGATATAAAAATTGAATACGGAAAATCGGTAAAAATTGCCGGAAACCTTGCTTTCGAAGCGCTTGAACGTGCTGTATCCGACTTGAAAACGGGAAAAGTTGACGTGCTGGTTACGGCACCCATAAACAAATCGAATATTCATTCCGAAAAGTTTAATTTTCCGGGGCATACCGAATACCTTGCCGACAGGTTCGGAGTTGACAAGTACCTTATGATTATGGTTAACGACAACTTGCGTATTGCTACGGTTACCGGTCATATCCCCGTAAAAGATATAGCTTCGCATATTAGCGAAACCATTATTACCGAAAAATTGGAGGTGTTAAGAGAGTCGTTGCAACGCGATTTTCTTATTCAAAATCCCAAAATTGCCGTTTTGGGGTTAAACCCGCATGCCGGCGACAACGGTGTTATTGGCGACGAAGATATGCACGTTATTAATCCGGCGATAATAAAGGCGAAAAAACAAGGACATTTGGTTTACGGACCTTTTCCCGCCGATGGTTTTTTCGGTACCGACGAATATAAAAAATACGACGCCGTTTTGGCAATGTATCACGATCAAGGGTTATTGCCGTTTAAGATTTTATCAATGGAAAACGGCGTGAATTTTACCGCGGGATTACCGATTGTACGTACTTCGCCCGATCATGGTACCGCTTACGACATTGCCGGCAGAAATATTGCTTCGCCCCAATCTATGCGTCAGGCAATATATCTGGCGCTCGATATTTTCAAAAACAGAAAAGCCTACGACAGAATGAACGAAAATCCTCTGGGATACAACCTCGCTCAAGATGCCCTTCAACACGATACGGGTGAAATTCCCGACGAAATGAAAGAAGTTCAGGATTAGTATGGAACATCTTGCATACAAGGCTGACGACATCGCCAAAATAATTAATGCCCGTTTGGTGGCAAATCAAAATATTGATATTGTTGTCAAGGATATTCTTATCGACAGCAGACGCCTTATTTCGCCTGAAAATTGCCTCTTTTTTGCATTGGAAACAAAACAAAACGACGGACATAAATATATAGCATATCTTTACAAAAAAGGGGTTCGCGCTTTTGCCGTTTTAGATAACAAAATCGATTATACTAAATATTCCGGTGCAACATTTTTTGTTGTCGGTAATACGTTGGAGGCATTACAAAAACTTGCCGCACATCACCGCTCGCAATTTGATATTCCGGTGGTGGGAATAACGGGTAGTAACGGTAAAACCATTGTTAAAGAGTGGCTTTATCAGCTTATCAGTCCCGATAAAAAGATTATTCGCAGCCCGAAAAGTTACAATTCGCAAATAGGTGTACCGCTCTCGGTTTGGCAAATTAACGGCGAACATCAACTTGCAATTTTCGAATGCGGAATCTCCGAGCCCAACGAGATGGAACATCTTCAAAAAATAGTAAAACCCACTACGGGTATTTTTACCAATATCGGCGAAGCACATTCCGAAAATTTTATCAGTAATATCCAAAAAACCGGCGAAAAACTGAAACTTTTTACCAAAGTAAATACTCTTATTTACAATACCGACCAAAAAGATATTCAGGAAGTGGTGATAAGGTCGGGAATTTTACAAAACATAAAAACTTTTACATGGGGTAGCGGCGAAGATTGCGATTTGAAAATAGAAAACGTTTTGCAACAAGACGAACAAACCGTTATTTCCGCCCGGTATCAAGACGACAAAATAGACATTACAATTCCCTTTGTTGACAAGGGTTCTGTGGAAAACGCCGTACATTGTTGGGCTTATATGCTTGTTGAGGGGTACGGCAACGATATTATCGCCAAGCGGATGCTTAACCTTTCGCCTATAGCAATGCGTTTGGAACAAAAAGCCGGAATAAACAATTGTACTATTATTAACGATTCTTACAACTCCGATTTCAACTCGTTGAGCATAGCTCTTGATTTCTTGAAACAACAAAACCAGCACAAGAAAAAAACCGTTATCCTTTCCGATATACTTCAAAGCGGACGTAATGAGGTGGATTTATATACCGACGTTGCCAACCTTTTGAAAAAAAACGGTATAGATAAATTTATCGGTATAGGTCCGGTAATTTCGAAACATGCCGACAGATTCGATTTGGATAAAACCTTTTTTGAAAATACCAATGCCTTTTTGAAAAATTTCCCTTTGGCTACACTTCAAAACCATGCGGTATTGCTTAAAGGTGCACGTGTTTTCGAATTTGAACGTATAAGCCGGTACATGCAACAAAAGGTTCACGAAACCGTTTTGGAGATAAATCTTACCGCCTTAATCAATAATTTTAAATATTTCAGGTCGAAAATAAATAAAGAGACCAAAATAATGGCTATGGTAAAAGCCTTTTCGTACGGTAGCGGCAGTTTTGAGATTGCCAACGTGTTGCAATATCATCAGGTCGATTATCTTGCGGTGGCTTATGCCGACGAAGGCGTGGAATTGCGTAAAGCAGGTATTACCTTGCCCATAATGGTTATGAACCCCGAAGAGTTTGCCTTCGACCTGATGATAAAACATCAGTTGGAACCTGAAATTTTCAGTTTCAGAACCCTGAAAATGTTGGAAAAAACCATCAGAAGAAATGCCCTCCCCGAAAATAAACCTGTGAAAGTTCACATAAAATTGGAAACGGGGATGAACCGTTTGGGATTTACCGAAGAGGAACTGGAACCCTTGATAGAGAGGTTGTATAAAAACAAATACATTTATGTTCAGTCGGTATTTTCGCACCTTGCCGGCAGCGACAAACCGCACCTCGACCATTTTACACTCCGGCAGATAGAGCGTTTTGAAAATATGGCACAACGGATACGCAATGCCGCCGACCACCCCGTTTTGATGCATATCTTAAATTCGGCGGGAATAGTCCGATTTCCCGAAGCTCAATTTGATATGGTAAGGCTCGGAATAGGATTATACGGAATAGAGAGTGACAACGGAAAAAAACTAAGACATGTTACGGCGTTAAAATCGGAGATAACACAAATAAAAGATGTTAAAAAAGGCGATTCGGTGGGCTACAACCGGAGTTTTGTCGCCCGGGGGGATATGAAAATAGGTGTTGTTTCGGTAGGTTATGCCGACGGGCTCCCGCGAAACTTGGGGAACGGAAAGTATAACCTTTATGTAAATAACAAAGCAGTGCCGATAATAGGTGATGTGTGCATGGATATGTGTATGGTCGATTTGACAGGGACAAAAGCAAAAGAGGGCAATACCGTGGTGATTTTCGACGAAAATCATCCCGTCGAAGAGATGGCAAAAGCGGCACAAACCATTCCGTACGAAATATTGAGCCGTATATCAAGAAGGGTCAAAAGGGTCTATTTCCACGAATAACAATCGCTTGAAAACCCGTATGGGTTGTTTCGAAAAATATCTAATATAAAAAATCGTTATACGGATACCTTATGGCGTGTACCACTCTTATGTGGTCGTACAGCAATTTCTTGAAATTATCCCAATTTCTTTTGGTTTTTGCCGAAATAAATATGGCGGGTTGATTTTCTTTTGCCATCCAGCTCTGTTGCAACTCTTCCAAACTGACGTTTTGGCGTGTGGGAGGGGTAAGGTCGTCTTCCTCTTTTTTTATATAATGATAATTGTCTATTTTGTTGAATACCATAATTATATCTTTGTCGCCGGCACCTATCTCCGCCAAAGTTTGGTTAACTGTGGTAATCTGTTCTTCAAACTCGGGATGCGAAATATCAACCACATGAACAAGGATGTCCGATTCGCGGACCTCGTCAAGTGTCGATTTGAACGACTCCACAAGTCCGTGAGGTAATTTTCTGATAAACCCCACAGTGTCGGACAGAAGAAAAGGCAAGTTTTCTATTACTACTTTTCGAACCGTAGTATCAAGTGTTGCAAACAGTTTGTTCTCGGCAAAGATTTCCGATTTGCTGAGCAAATTCATTATTGTTGATTTTCCCACATTTGTATAACCTACCAGGGCAACTCTAACCAATTTGCCTCTGTTTTTTCGTTGTGTGGCTTTTTGTTTGTCTATCTGTTCCAGTTTTTTTCTCAGCAGGCTTATTTTGTCGCGAATTATACGGCGGTCGGTTTCTATTTCGGTTTCTCCCGGTCCCCGTAAGCCAATACCTCCGCGTTGACGTTCAAGGTGTGTCCACATTCCCGTGAGGCGTGGCAAAAGGTATTGATATTGAGCCATCTCCACCTGTACTTTGGCATGCGACGTGCGTGCACGTTTGGCAAAAATGTCGAGTATCAAATTGGTGCGGTCAAGTACGCGGCAGTCAAGAGCCTTTTCGATATTCCGCAATTGCGAAGGTCCCAGTTCGTCGTCAAAAACGGCAATGTCAATATCCCCGGTTTTTACAAATTGACGTATCTCTTCAAGTTTTCCCGAACCCACGTAAGTTTTCGGGTTGGGGTTGTCCAAAGGTTGGGTAAAACGTTTTACCACTTGGCCGCCTGCGGTTTCCACCAAAAAAGCAAGCTCGTTAAGGTATTCGTTAACCCTGTTTCTGTCTTGCGTCGGAGTTATGAGTCCCACTATTACGGCTTTCTCTTTCCCCGGTTTTTTTACCTCTTTTTTCAAATATTTCTCGCTTTTTGTTTTTGAACCGGCAAAGATAGGAAGGAATGTTTTATCTATTTATGTGCTTCGATAAGTTCTCTTGTGGCGGCGGCAATATTTCCGGAGCCGAAAATGGCGTTGCCCGCAACAATAACGTCGGCGCCGCTTTTTACAATTTGTGCAATATTGTTTTTATTTACGCCTCCGTCAACTTCAAGGAAAATATCTTTTCCGGTTTGGTTTATCATTTTACGGGCATCTTCTATTTTTTTCAAACTTCTTTCAATGAATTTTTGTCCTCCGAATCCGGGATTTACGCTCATTATCAATATCAAATCCACATCGTAAATAATGTTTTCGAGGGTTATTAAAGGGGTGGCCGGATTTAAGGAAACGCCGGCTTTAATGCCTGCATCATGAATTTTCTGTATTGTGCGGTGCAAATGTGTACAAGCCTCTTGATGAACCGTTAAAATGTCTGCTCCGGCTGCGGAGTAGGTTTCTATATATTGGTCGGGATTGCTAATCATAAGATGAACATCGAGCGGAAGGTTTGTTATCCGTTTTAATGCCGAAACCATTATGGGACCGAAAGTAAGGTTGGGAACAAAATGTCCGTCCATAACATCAACGTGGATAAATCCGGCACCGTTTTTTTCAACGGTTTCCACCTGCTGTTTCAGGTTGGTCAAATCGGCAGACAAAACCGAAGGTGCTATACTTATTGCTTTTTTCATCTTTTTTCAAAAAAAAAGTTAATTGGAAAACAAAGATACGAATTAATATTTTGGTTTTGCCGTAAGGTGAAAAATAACGTATCTTTGAACTGATTATATAAGAATACATTGGTTTTATGATTCCCGATATAAAAGAGTTTTTTTCGAGGCAAAATATTGTTGACGAGACCTCATTTTCGTTGTTAATGCGGAAACGCATTTACAATGTTTTACTTATTTCGAGTGTTTACGATGCATTTATTTTGGAAGAAGACGGACGTATAGAAGAACAGATATTCAACGAATATTCATCGTTAAACCTTCGTTATCCCCCCCGTTTTTTGAAGGCGTCGTCCGAAAAAAAGGCTCTTAAGATACTGGAAGAGGAGAATATCGATTTGGTAATAATGATGTTGTCGCTTGAAGAGGAGCACACATATACAATATCAGAGACCATCAAACGGCAATTTCCCAAGATACCTGTAGTGTTGCTTTCGCCTTTCTCGCGCGAGACCTACATGAGGCGTCAATCGTTAAAAGAGAATATTTTCGATTTCGAATTCAGTTGGCTTGGCAATGCCGACCTTCTTTTGGCAATAATAAAGGTTATGGAAGACCGTATGAATGCCGAATTTGACGTCAAAAAAGCGGGTGTTCAGGTGATAATTCTTGTGGAGGACAATGTGAGATTTTACTCAAGTTATTTGCCTTCCATTTATAAAATTATCATGAAGCAATCAAAATTGCTTATTACCGAAGGGTTAAACGAACACCAAAAAATGCTCAGAGCACGCGGAAGACCCAAAATACTGGTGGCTACCAATTACGAAGAGGCGCTTAACCTTTACGAAACATATAAAGATTATCTTTTGGGAATTATTTCGGATGTTTCGTACCCGCGTAACGGAGTAAAAGATGCCGAAGCGGGTTTGAGGCTCTTTAAAAAAATAAAGAGTGAAAACAAATATCTGCCCATGCTTTTGCAATCGTCGGATTTGGAAAATGAAAAAAAGGCAAAAGCGTTGAAAGTGGGATTTTTAAACAAAAACTCCAAAAAGCTGAATTATGAGCTTCGCGAATTTATCAAAAACTATTTTGCTTTCGGCGATTTCGTTTTTATAGACCCCGTTAGCGGCAACGAAGTGGCACGTGCTCACAGCCTTAAGGATTTACAAGAAAAGATATTCAGCATACCGGCACATTCGTTACAGTACCATATTTCGCGAAATCATTTCTCAAAATGGCTGCGTGCCCGTGCGCTTTTCAGTCTTGCCCTTTTGTTCCAGTCGTTTACACACGAAGATTTTAACGATTGTGATGAGGTGAAATCCTTTATTTTTGATGCCATAGCAAATTTCCGCCTGAAAAAGTCGAGGGGAGTTATTGCCAAATTCGACCGTGCCACTTTCGACGAATATTTCAGCATTACAAGGATAGGTGAAGGGTCAATAGGAGGTAAAGCGCGGGGATTGGCTTTTCTCGATTCGATGATTAACCGGAACGGATTGTACCATCTTTTCGACGGGGTTGATATCACAATACCGAAAACAATAGTTATAAGTACCGATGTTTTTGACGAATTTATGGAACAAAACGCTCTCTATCCCGTTGCACTCTCGGACGATGTTGATGATGATACAATCCTTAAAAAGTTTATTGATGCAAAGTTGCCCGGTTCAATAGAAGAAGACCTTTTTACCATTATTACCAAGACCGACAAACCATTGGTAATAAGATCGTCGAGTCTGTTGGAGGATTCGCACTATCAGCCTTTTGCGGGTATTTACAATACATATATGATACCCTTGATAAAAAACGATACGAACAAAACAATCACTATGTTGCTAACGGCAATAAAGAGCGTTTATGCGTCGGCGTTTTTTAAGGAGAGCAAAGCCTATATGCAAGCTACTTCCAATGTGATAGACGAAGAAAAAATGGCAATTGTAATACAAGAGGTGTGCGGCTCGGCATACGGCGATAAGTTTTATCCCACAATTTCGGGTGTTGCACGCTCGCTTAACTATTACCCCATTGCTCCCGAAAAAGCCGGAGACGGAATAGCAAATATTGCTCTTGGCCTTGGGAAATATATTGTTGACGGCGGACTATCGCTTCGCTTTTCGCCGAAATATCCGCGAAAAATAATCCAATTGTCCTCTCCCGAAATGGCGTTGCGTGAAACACAAAAACATTTTTACGCTCTCAGCTTAAACCCGGACGATTTTAATCCCGATACCAACGACAGTGTAAACCTGGTGAAATTGCCGGTAAAACAGGCCGATAAAGATGGCTCGATAAAAAAAATAGCATCAACTTTCGATTTTAAAAATCAAACCGTCATCGACAGCTACAACTATGACGGCAAAAAACTTATCACATTTGCCCCTGTCCTTAAATACAATACTTTGCCCCTGGCGGCTATTTTGCAAAAAGTCCTGTCCATAGGACAAAAAGAGATGGATAAACCCGTGGAGATTGAGTTTGCCGTTGACATGAATAAAAAACCTTCGGAAAATTACAAATTCAACCTGCTGCAAATAAGACCCATAGCTTTGCAAAAAGAGAGTGTTGATTTGAAACCCGAAAAAGTTGATAAAAACAGAACATTAATAATCTCAAATTCGGCACTCGGAAACGGTATTACCGGCGATGTTTACGACGTTGTTTACGTGAAACCCCAATCGTTTAATGCAGCCGCTAATGAAAAGACGGTTGAATACATAAGCGGAATAAACGAACGTTTTTTAAAAGAGGGGAAAAATTATATTTTAATAGGTCCGGGGCGATGGGGTTCGAGCGACCCCTGGTTGGGAATACCTGTAAAATGGCCCGATATATCTGCGGCACGTTTGATTGTAGAGTCGGGACTGGAAAATTACCGTATCGACCCGAGTCAGGGAACTCACTTTTTTCAAAACCTTACATCTTTCAGAGTCGGATATTTTACCGTAAACCCATTTTTGGATGACGGACATTACGATATCGAATATTTGGACAATACCCCGGCCGTTTACGAAAACAGTGTGTTGCGGCATGTGCGTTTTGACAAACCTTTGGTTATAAAAATCGACGGGAAAAAGAGTTTCGGTATTGTGGAGAAACCGGGGTTTTAATTCTTTTGTACCTTTTTACGTTGGTTTTTTTCGGCAAAATGTGTAATCGGAACGGAACACAATACCTGTAAAAATATATGCTTCAGGTTTTATGCCTCCGGTTTCCGTGGCTCCCGACGCCAAGTAACCTTGTTTAATGAAAATTGCCCGTAAAAAATAGGAGGACGGAAAATTTTCCGGGATGATTTTAAAGGAAATGTTAGTTGGGATAAACAAAAATTAAACCGGAAGAAAACGGAGGAGAAACTCCGTTTTCTTCCGCCGTTACAAAAGCGGTATATTTACAAATTAACCGCAACAACCTCTTTTATTTCGGGAAGTATTTTCTTTAGCGTTGCTTCCACGCCGTTTTTCAATGTCATGGTGCTGAATGGACATGCGCCGCAGGCTCCCGTCAGTTCCACCTGAACGACATTGTCTTCGGTAAGTCCTATATATTTCAAATCACCTCCGTCTTGTTGCAGGTAAGGACGCACCTGTTCCAAAACGTTTATCACTTTTTGGTTAAGTTCATGTTTTTCGTTTTCCATAGTTGAAAATTTTAGTGTTTCTATTGCAAAACTTTTACATATCGGCGACTTGACGTTTAATTTTGGCGGCAATATCCATAAAAGCCCGACTAACGGGATTATCTTCGATAAGAGTTATTGGAGTGCCGTTGTCGCCGGTTTCCACCACTTTTTCCATAATGGGAATACGTCCTAAAACAGGAATGTTCAACTCGTTGGCCAGTTGGTCGCTGGCTCCTTGTCCGAAAATGTAATATTTTTTGTCGGGCATGTCCGAAGGGGTAAAATATGCCATGTTTTCCACAATACCCAGCAAGGGAATAGTGAGTTTTTCCTGGCGGTACATCATGGCAGCGCGCCGTACGTCGGCGGCGGCAACTTTTTGAGGTGTGGTAACGAGTACCGTTCCCGTAATGTTGTACGATTGAGCCAGCGTCAATTGAATGTCTCCGGTACCGGGGGGCATGTCGATAACTAAAAAGTCGAGATTTCCCCATTCCGAATCGGTCATCAATTGGTTAAAAGCGTTGTTAGCCATTGAGCCGCGCCACATAAGTGCTTGGTCGGGCTTAACAAAAAATCCTATGGAAAGAATTTTTATTCCGTAATTTTCCAAAGGTAGCATTACCGGTTTGCCTTCGCGCTCGATAACTCCGGGTTGTTGTCCCTCAACACCGAACATTATCGGTACCGAAGGTCCTAACACATCGGCATCGAGGATGCCTACGCTGCTTCCGCTCTTCTTCAGGGCGGCGGCAAGGTTTGCCGCTACCGTTGATTTGCCTACTCCTCCTTTGCCCGAAATAACGGCAATGATATTTTTTACCCCGGAGAGCGGCCCGCGACCGCGGTCGGCTTCCGAAACAGGCTTAACATCAACGGTGATGTCGTTGCCAAGCTCCTTTTTCAGGGTTTGTACAATGGAGTTGTAAACTATTCCCACCGACGGATCGTCTAACTTGGGAAAAATAACCGTTACTTTGATGCTTTTGTCTTTTATCTCAATGTCATCTATCATGTTCAGGTCAACGATATTGTTTTTCTTGGCAAAAAATATGACCTGTTTTAAAGCATCTACAACTTGTTGTTTTTTTATCGGCATTTTTATTCTTATTTAGATTAAATTATAATAATACTTTTCGATAACGCAAAAGTAAGTATAATTTTATAAGAATAATATTAAAAAAAAATAATTTAAGACATTTTAAATTACATGATTAGCTGTTAAAAGGATAATCCGGAAGGCAAAAAAGAGTTATTATTTGACAAAATATTAAAAAGATTTGTTTTCGGGAGGGTGCCAAATTATTTCTTCAAAGTTGATGATTTTATCGTTTTCGATTATTACCCCTTCGTTTTCGAGTAGTGATTTCATGGTGTTTTTTCCTCCGAAATGTTTTTTACCGGTTAGCAGACCTTTTCTGTTAACCACACGGTGTGCCGGAATGTTATTCAGGTTGTGTTTTTTCGCATTCAGTGCCCAACCCACCATTCGAGCGCCATTTTTATTACCGAGATATTCGGCAATAATTCCGTAGGTGGTAACTTTTCCGTAAGGTATCAGTTTTACGATATCGATAACTTTATCGAAGAAGTTTTTTTCCATGATATTTTCAGACGAGACCCGTAAATCCCATAAAAGCGAGTGCGAGGATGCCGGCGGTAACGAGGGCAATAGGTATTCCTCTCATTCCTTTTGGCACTTCCATCAGGTCGAGGTGTTCACGGATACCGGCAAATATCACGAGGGCAAGGGTAAAACCTATTGCGGTTGCAACGGCAAAAACCACGCCTTCCAAAAGGTTGAAATGTTTTTGTATGGTAAGGATTGCCACACCGAGAACGGCACAGTTAGTTGTAATAAGCGGTAAGAATACGCCGAGAGCTTGATATAAAGCGGGGCTCACTTTTTTTAGAATAATTTCGACCATTTGTACCAGAGCCGCTATTACAAGAATAAAAACTATGGTTTGCATGAATGCCAGTCCGAAAGGTTCGAGGACATAATATTGGAAAATCCAGGTTGTTATGGTTGCTATGGTCATCACAAAAAGCACCGCGGCACCCATTCCTATTGATGTAGATATTTTTGTTGATACTCCGAGAAAAGGACAAACGCCGAGAAACTGCGTTAATACTATATTGCTGACAAATATTGCACCTACTACTATTACAAAATATTCCATAGTATTAAATATTAAGCTGTTTTGTTGATTTTGTTAATAATGGCGATAATATAACCGAGAGCAATGAATGCCCCCGGAGCGAGGATAAACACAAGCATCAGGTCGCCTTTTATCAAGTGGAATCCGAAAATTGCTCCGCTGCCGAGGAGTTCGCGTACGGCTCCCAAAATTGTAAGGGCGAATGCAAAGCCGAGGCCCATTCCCAATCCGTCGACCACCGATGACCAGACGCTGTTTTTCGAGGCAAAAGCTTCGGCACGTCCCAAAACGATACAGTTTACAACAATAAGTGGGATAAACAATCCGAGTTGTTCGAACAATGCCGGTGTGAAAGCTTGCATGGTAAGTTCGACAATGGTAACAAAGGTTGCAATAATTACAATAAACGAAGGGATACGTACCTTGTCGGGTATTTGATTTTTAACAAGCGATACCACAAGGTTCGACATGGTTAGCACAAAAGCCGTGGCGAGACCCATTCCCAAACCGTTTATTGCCGAAGTTGTGGTTCCCAGTGTGGGGCACATACCCAACAACAAAACGAAAACAGGGTTCTCCTTAAGAAATCCTTTTGTAAAATTTTGTACCTGATTCATGGTTATATATATTTTTTTTATTATCTGAAGAAGCTATTTAATTCCCGATTTTTTAAAAGTGTCGTAGGCTCTTTGTAAAGCATCGCAAAATGCGCGCGAGCTGATTGTTGCTGCTGTTATTGCATCGACATCTCCGCCGTCTTTTTTTACTTTAAGTTTAAAACCGGAGGGGTTTTTCCCTTTGAATTGGAGCGGGAAATCCGATTTTTTACTGTCGAGTTTGGTTCCCAGTCCGGGTGTCTCTTTCATGTTTAGTATTGAGGTGTTATATATGGTGCCGTCGGGGAGCAGTCCCACCATAACGTCGATACGTCCTCCGAAACCTTTTTCGGTATAGGTATTTATGGCAACTCCAATGGTTTTTCCGTTTTTAATTGCAATATTGAATTGTAATGAGTCGTCGCCGTCGGCATCGGGAATTTTCACGGTTTTCAAACTGTCAAAATCGGGTAATACCGCTTTGATGGCTGCTTCTTGCTTTTTCTTTTTTGCAAGAGCAATGGGCTCTTTTGTAATGACATATATTGTGCCGAGAGCCAATGCCGCAACTACTGCAACCACAAAAAGTGTTACAACCATATTTGTAAAGGTCGATTCTTTTTTAGAAGCCATCTTATATGTTTTTTAAATTTTTTATCTTATTTAACATGAGGGTTAATTATAAAAGTCATCTGTTTTGCACATTTGCTTTTGCTCCGAATCTTTTGGGTTTAAATCCCCGGTTTATTAAGGGAACTGCGGAGTTCATCAACAAAATGGCAAACGAAACACCTTCGGGGTAAGCCCCCCAAATTCTTATCAAAATAGTAAGTAGTCCTATGCCGAAACCGAAAATCAGTTGTCCTCCTTTTGTCATGGGTGAGGTAACCATGTCGGTAGCCATAAATATTGCTCCGAGCATCAATCCACCCGTAAGAAGGTGGAACAGGGGGTCGGCATAATGTTGCGGGTCAATCAACCATAAAATTCCCGAAAAAACAAATACGGTGAGCAAAACCGAAACAGGTATTTCCCAACTTATTATTTTTTTCCAAAGCATGAATATTCCTCCCAATATCAATGCAATAGCCGACACTTCGCCCATAGAGCCGCCCATTTGTCCTAAAAGGCTTTGAACATAATCAGGCAATTGAGGCATAAGGTCGCTCATTGTTTTTCCTGCGTCGAGACCTTCTTTTACTATACCGAGAGGAGTAGGACCGGTAATAACATCGGTAAGGCCGTTGATTATTGGTGCCGGTTTGGGCCACGATGTCATTTCAACCGGGAAGGAGATAAGCAAAAACACCCTAGCCACCAGTGCCGGGTTAAAAATGTTTTTTCCCAGTCCTCCGAACGACATTTTTCCTACACCTATGGCTACCAATGCACCTATAATAATAATCCATGCGGGTAGATTTGAGGGTACGTTAAAAGCCAGCAAGATACCCGTTACCAGTGCCGAGCCGTCGGTAATGGTGATATCGCCTTTTATCAAATATTTTTGTATTATCCACTCGAAGAGCAGGCTGAATACCACCGAAAGCGCCAACACCCTTATGGCATTAAATCCGAAAAAATAGACTGTGACGAGCATGGCGGGAATTAGGGCATATACCACACCGTACATTATTTTTTTGGTGGAATTGTCTCCGTGAATATGAGGAGACCCCGATACCGTTAGCATATTCATCATGCGATTATTTTCTTGTTAAAAAAATCTTTATCAATTTCATTATTTTGCATTTCTTGCTCTTATCAAAGCTCCGACTTTGGCTTTTCCCAAACGCAAATAGTCTAAAAGAGGGATATTAGCGGGACAAGTATATTGGCACGAGCCGCATTCGATGCAATCCATAATTTTTTCTTTTTCGGCCTCTTCGAAGCGTTTGGTACGGGCATATCTCGAAAGTAGATACGGCTCCAGTCCCATGGGGCAAACGTAAGTGCATTTTGAGCAGCGGATGCACGGGCTTTCGGGTTTTCGCGACGATTCTTCCTTTTTCATCAACAAGATGCCGGAAGACCCTTTTACAACCGGAATATCTGTATTTAACAATGCTTTTCCCATCATAGGTCCGCCGCTTATGATTTTTCCCGTATTTTCGGGGAGACCTTCGGCGGCATCAATAAGTTCTTTTACGGGAGTTCCTACACGGACTTTGAAGTTTGAAGGTTTTTTTACGGCTTTTCCCGTAACGGTTACAATACGCTCTATCAGGGGTTTGTTTTTCAATACCGCTTCGTAAACGGCAAATACCGTTCCTACGTTTTGTACCACGCATCCTACTTCAATGGGCAGTTTTCCCGAAGGGACTTCCCTGCCTGTAACGGCTTTTATCAACTGTTTTTCGCCTCCTTGGGGGTATTTCACCTTTAGAGGTTGAACCGAAATTCCATCATGTTTTTTCGAAAGTTCGGTAAGGTGGTTTATTGCATCGGGTTTGTTGTTTTCTATACCGATTATTGCTTTTGAAACTCCCAATGCTTTCATCAGTATTTTTGTTCCCACCAATATTTCGTCACCTTTTTCGAGCATTAACCTGTGGTCGGAGGTAAGATATGGTTCGCATTCAACACCGTTTATTAAAAGGTATTCGGCTTTTTTTCCGGGGGGAACCATAAGTTTGACATGAGTGGGAAATGTGGCGCCACCCATGCCCACAATGCCGGCTTTTTTGACTTTATCGATTATTTCTTGAGCCGTAAGATCGAAACCTGTAATCAGTTCTTCGGAACGGTCTATCTCTTCCATCCATTCGTCGCCTTCCACGTTAATGATAGCTGCCGGGCGTCTGAAACCTGAAGAATCGACCACATTGTCGATTTTCAAAACCGTTCCCGAAACGGGCGAATGAACATTTGCCGAGATAAACGACGATGCTTCGCCGATAAGTTGTCCGGTTTTTACGGTATCGCCTCTTTTCACCAATGGTTTGGAAGGGGCACCGAGGTTTTGCCCGAAAGGTACCGTTACCTGTTTTGGCACGGGCAATTCTTCAATGGGAATGTTTGCCGACAGTTTTTGTTCTGCCGGATGAACACCCCCCAATGCAAAAGTCTTTAAAATCCCCATTTTGTTTTGGATTTCTAATGATATAAATTGCTGTTACACTTTGTTTTCTTTTGTTGTTCCGGTATTAACCTTAAGTTCAACGGGTTTGGTTTCCGTTGATACGACCTTTTTTGTTTGTTCAGCTGCCGGTTTGGGTTTTCTCGGTTTAAAGTTTACCTCCCAGATGGCTGTTGTGGGACAAACTTCAACACATTTCCGGCAGAGTGTACATTTTTCGAAGTCGATATAAGCGAGGAAGCTTGTTATGGTAATGGCGTCGAATTTGCAAACTTTCTCGCACTTGCCGCATCCAATACAAGCCACTGCGCAATTTTTCTTTGCCGGGGCGCCCTTTTCTTTGTTTACGCACGAGACAAAAATACGTCTCTCTTTGGGTCCCCGTTTGCGCAGTTCGATAATATCGCGCGGGCATGCTTCCACACAGGCACCGCAAGCCGTACAGTTGTCGTCAACAACGGGTAAACCCGTTTCGGGATTCATATGTATGGCATCGAACTCACAGGCATCAACACAGTCGCCCAAACCCAAACATCCGTACATGCAGCCGCCTTCCCCCGAATAGAGGGCATGGGCAAAAGCACACGACGTGGCGCCTTCGTATTTTACCTTTTGGGGAGAGTTGGCATGCGAACCGTTGCAGCGTACCACGGCAATCATGGGGTCTTTGGCTTCTATTTCCAATCCCAGTATATTGCCTACTTTTTGCATTACCTCGTTACCGCCAACGGGGCAGAAAAGTCCTTCGAGGTTATGTTCTTCTTTGGCTTTTTTTGCCGTGGCTTCGGCAAACGCCCTGCATCCCGGAAATCCGCAACCACCGCAATTGGCCGATGGCAATGCCTCTTCCACCTCATCTATCTTCGGGTCTTCATATACTTTAAATTTGTTTGCAACAAAATAAAGTATTACTGCGGAAATTAATCCCAGTGCCCCAAGTGCTATTGTCGAAATAATTATTATGTTATTCACAAATAAACTGTTTTATTGTTTGTTAATTCAACCATACTCTTTGAGAGCAACCGCACAAAATTAAAATTTTTATTGTTATCGCATTTTTAATTCCTTTTCTTTTGTTGCTTGTATAAAGCCTTGAAAATAAGATTAAAAACTGTTAAACGGTTAATATTAAAGAGGGTTGTTAAATGTGTTAAACGTTTGCTGTTCAGTAGATAAACCTTTCAATTAGAATTAATATAAATTGGTTTTTTGCTTCTTATTTAGAAACATTTAAAAAAGTACATATATTTATTTTTTGTTATATAAAAACAGAAAAGGTGTATGAAACCCGGTGTTTTTTCACTTGAATATGTATAAATAGAGGACAAAAGGAGGGTAAGCGGGTAAATTTTGTAAAAGTGGAAATATTGGAAAAATTTTCCGTAAAGGTTTTAATAAAAAAGTGCGACCATTACCTTAGTTTATATATTTATTGTTTGGATTAGTGTATGTTTCGCCGGTGCTTTAATGGGCGGTAAGACTTTAGCGAGATGGTGCGGCCAATTCAATTTTTCAGGATATGATTTTTTATCCTATGAAATATGCTCCTGCAAAGCCTACAGCGGACCCGAGAACGGCTGACATTATTGTAATGGGAATTACGGCTTTTTTATCTTCGGCAACCACCATAAACAAAACAGGAACAGCAGAAATTTCAGCAATAATCAATCCTTTCAGCCAGGGTGCCACATCCCACGAAACAAAAGGAATAATCAGTCCTAAAACTACCCAGTGAAAAAAGGCCGACAGATTAGCGTATTTATCCATTTTTTTAACAAGCATGGGAATAACGTCAATTATTCCCGCTATTGTTCCTATTAGTAGTGCTATTAAAATTTTGCTCATTGTTACTTCTGTTAATTATAAATTCATTTTTTCAGGTTTATTCCAAGTCCGGTTACTCAATGGTTGGCATAAGCAACGGATGCCGGCATTTTGTGCCAAAGTTTTCGTGACTTTTCACGGTGCGTTTTCAAAAATAAGAAAAATTTTACTGTTATTTTGTTTTTTGTCGTTTGAATTTGCACATGCCTCCGGCAAATATCCCGATGTGAGAGGAGCAGGGAGATTGAGGGAACAGGGCGGAATTATTTTTTTCTTTTAAGCAAAAAATCACGGATATCCATATCAATTTTTTTCTGCTGCCGGTTATTTTGTTTGGTTTTGATTTCTACAACGGTTGAAAAACTGCTGTATTTACCGCTACAATTTTTTTACAAAAGCTCTTCGCCTTTTATGTTGGATATGTTTATAGCTTTTCCAGTGGGCTATCCCTTTTTGGTTTGTTTCGAACATGCCTGTTGTTTCCACGAATTTAATACCGTTTTCGATAATTGCGTGTTGGAGTTCGTTTATTAAAATGGCGGGAAGACCCAATTTTTGATAATCGGGGTCAACACCGGTGAGCAGCAGGTCCATAACTTCGGGGTTGTTCATTGCTTTTACTATATGTATAAATCCGAAGGGGAAGAGTTTTCCCTTTGCTTTTTGCATGGCTTCGGAAAGACTTGGCAGCCCCACAATAAATGCTACGAGTTTGCCTTCTTTTTTTATAACCACAATATATTTCGGGTTTAGCACTTTAAAATATTTTGACGCGAGGGAATCTATCAGGTCGTCGGGGAATGGCGCTACATACGGCAGTTCGGCAAAAGCCTTGTTTAACAGGTGAAAAACGTCCCTGAGATAGACTTTCATATCGTTTTTGCTTTTAAAATGCACCACTTCAAGGTTGTTGCGTTTTTTTATCAAATCGGCAAGGCGTTGTGCTTTTTCGGGTATCTCTTCTATTGTAAGTCGAAATTCCACCCAGTCGTTCTCTTTTTTATAACCCAGTTTCTCTATATGTTTTTGATAGTAGGGATAATGATATACCGAGGCTATTGATGGTAAAAAATCGAATCCTTCAATTAACAGTCCCTGGTTGTCGATATTTGTAAATCCCAAAGGTCCGTGAACAAACTCCATACCCCGTTCCTTGAGCCAGTTTTCGGCGGTTTCGAACAACAGTTTCGATACTTTGGGGTCGTCGATAAACTCAACACGCGAGAAACGTCCGAATTTTTTACCTGTTTTTTCGTTATAAAGTTTGTTGATAATGGCACCAATGCGTCCCACACATTTGCCGTTTTGCCATATTGTCCAAAAACCGGCATCGCAAAACCTGAAAGCCGGATTATGATTTTTGTCCAGTTGTTTTATTTCGTCGGCTTTAATTGGCGGTACCCAATAGGCACTCTCTTTATATAAGTCGAACTGAAAATTAACAAAATCGCGAATGTCCTTTTTTGTTTTTACTTCACGTACTTCCATGAAACTCTGTTTTTTTGAATGTCACAAATGTAAAACATTAATTTGAAATGAGAAGATATTCGAAATTTATTTGGTTTTAGCCGCGAAAAGTGTTGCCCACGTGTTGTTAAAAGTCAAAAAAGAATATGGAATTTTGGCGGCTATGTTATTTATTAGCGGTGTAAAGAGTTCCGTAAGTTATGACTGCCTTTAAAAGAGTGTCGCCGGTTTTTGATTTTTGCCGGATAATTTGTTTTTAATCCGTTAAGCAGGGAAAAACGGGGTTGTTTTTACGTCTGACAATGGAGTGTTGTCAGTCGGTTTGTTTCAGTGTGGTTATCCGTTTAGCAGTTTTTTTACCAGAACCGAAATGGTACGGTTATCGGCTTTACCGGCAAGTTGTTTTGATGCTATACCCATTACCTTTCCCATCTCTTTAATGGATGTGGCGCCGGTGTCGTCAATAATTTTTTTGATAATTGGTTCCAGTTCTTCTTCCGAGAGCTGTTCCGGCAAGAATTTTTCAATTACGGCAGCTTGTTTTTCTTCAACTTCTGCTAATTCGTCGCGGTTTTGTTGACGGTAGATAGCGGCCGATTCTTTACGTTGTTTTACCAGTTTTTGCAATAGTTTTATTTCGGTTTCTCCGGTGATTTCACCTCCTTTTCCGCTGGTTTTTTCCAGGAGGATTGCCGATTTGATAGCTCTTAATGCTTCGAGTGCCACTCTGTTTTTTGCACGCATTGCCGTTTTAATTTCTTCCAATACTTTTTTTTCCAGATCCATAGCTTTATTATTTATTAGATTCAACGATTTCGTATGTGTCCTTAGCAATCATAAGTTCTTCTTTTGTTGGTACAATGAGTACTTTTACTTTGGAATCGGGTGCGGACAATATAGTCTCTTTACCTCTTATATTCTCTTTTTCCTTGTCCGTTTTAATTCCCAGAAATTCCAATCCCGCCAAAATACTTTTTCTTGTCCGGATGTCGTTTTCGCCTATACCACCCGTAAAGACGAGAATATCGAAACCTTCGAGAGCCGCCGCATAAGCGCCTATATATTTTTTAACTCTGTAAGCAAACATGTCGAGTGCCACTTTGGCGCGGTGATTTCCCGCTTTTGCGGCATTTTCAATATCGCGCATATCCGACGAAACTCCCGATATTCCAAGCATTCCCGAGAATTTATTAATCAAAATCCTTGTGTAGTTGATACTTGTTTTCTCTTTTTCGGCTATAAACAGGAGTGTTCCCGGGTCGATATCTCCGGTACGAGTGCCCATAATCAAACCTTCGGTGGGAGTCATTCCCATGGAGGTATCGAACGATTTACCATATTTAATTGCCGTGACGGAAGAGCCGTTACCGAGGTGGCAAGTGATTATTTTTTGTTTTTTAATGTCGGCATTTAGTATTTCGCAAGCCCGCGATGAAACGTATTTGTGGCTTGTGCCGTGAAAACCGTAACGTCTAACCTTGTATTTTTCGTACAAAACATAAGGTATTCCGTAAAGGTAAACATGCTCGGGCATTGTTTGGTGAAAAGCGGTATCGAAAACCCCCACTTGAGGCACTTCGGGAAGAAGTTGTGTCATGGCATAAATACCTTTGAGGTTCGGCGGGTTGTGCAACGGGGCAAGTTCGGTTGATTTTTCCAGAGCTTTTACAACCTCTTCGGTAATAAGTACACTGCCGCTAAACTCTTCGGCCGCATGAACCACGCGGTGTCCTACGGCATTTATCTCGTTAAGATCTTTCAAGCTGCCGTACTCTTTGCTTATCAACACTCCGAGCAGGTACTCTATTCCTTGCTGGTGGTCGAGTATTTCGCCTTCTATTTTCTCTTCCAGTCCGTCGTTACGCCAATGTTTTATAGCACTGCCTTTGAGTCCTATTTTTTCAACCAAACCTTTTGCCAAAACCTCGGCTTTTGGCATGTCGAAAAGCTCATATTTTATTGATGAACTGCCGCAATTTATTACTATGATTTTCATCTCTCTTTTTTTTGTAAATTTTAAAATATAAAGCCGCTGCGTGATTTCAGCACGTTTTAAAACAGCTTTGTTTCAATACGGATTTTATAACCGCTGTATGAAATGTAATACGATTAGTAAAATTCATATCCGTAATTGTTTTGTTTTTTTTCTGTGTTAATGTATTATTGCACACGATATTGTATTTCCGATGGGTTTGCCGTGTTTGTTGCAATAGTTGTAAAATCCTTTACACGTTTGCACACCGAGGTAGTTGGCTCTTACCAGCCTTTTTATAATAGGGGAAGCTTTGTACTTTTTATCGCCGAATTCTTGAAACAGGTTGTCCATATATTTTAAAATTTTATCCAGGCCAATTCGGTCGGCTATTTCAAAGGGGCCGTAAACATAACCTGTTGTCTCTTTCATTGTTTCGTCGATGTCGGGTACCGAAGCCACACCTTCCATTAATATTTCGCAAGCTTCGTTAATGAGGGGTATTAACATGCGGGTACTTATATTCCCCGGCGATTCGTTAATGGAAACGGCATTCCGGTTTATCATTTTAAGAAAGCGGACTGTTTTTTCGTAAACTTCGTCGCTGGTTTTCAATCCGCGAACCACCTCAACTATTGTTGTTTTGTCGATTGGCTCTATGAAATGCAATCCTATTGAGCGTTCGGGATGTTTGAGTACTTTCGACAGGTCAGAAATCATGAGAGTTGAAAGGTCGGAGGATATTATGGTCTCTTTTTTTACAACCTTTTCCACCTTTTTAAATAGTTCTTGTCTCATCTCTATGAGAGTGCCTTTTTGTCTGGAACTAATGGTTTCCAGTACCAGGTCGCAATCTTTCAAATCCGCCATTTTGGTGGTTCCGGAGATGCGCGACAGGATAAGTTTCTTTTCCGAAGGTGTTATGCCCCAATGTGCTATTACGTCGTCGAGTTGGGTTTCGATATCGGCGAAAATCTCTTTGATTCTTTTTTTCGATACGTCGAGAAAAATCACATCCATACCGTGTTGGGCGATAATGCGGGTGATTACTTGCCCTACGCTACCGCATCCGATGATACCTACGGTTTGGATATTTCCTTTTATTTTGAGCCTGTTACCGAGGCTGAATTGAACTAAATCGCTCATTTTTTTTGTCTTTTGCGTTATTCTCTGTTTATGATGTTACGAATATAATCCTGCCGCTTGATTTGCTGTAATGGCAATCATATTAATGATGTCTTCCACCGAGCACCCGCGCGAAAGGTCGTTTATGGGGGCTGCCAAACCTTGCAAAACGGGACCTACGGCTTCGGCACCGGCAAGGCGTTGAACGAGTTTGTATGCTATGTTGCCCGATTCGAGCGATGGGAATATCAATACGTTGGCTTTGCCTGCTATTTCGGACCCCGGAGCTTTTTTCTTTCCTATTGCTTCCACTATTGCCGCATCGGCTTGCAATTCGCCGTCGATTTTCAGTGCAGGCGACATTTGCCGGGCAATTTTCAATGCCTCAACAACTTTGTCTACCTTTTCGTGTTTGGCACTTCCTTTTGTTGAGAAACTGAGCATGGCAACACGGGGTTCAAGCCCTGCAATGCTCTTTGTTGTACGTGCCGTTTCGACGGCAATTTCGGCAAGTTCTTGAACCGAAGGGTCGGGATTTACCGCGCAATCGGCAAATACGAGAATGCCGTCGTCGCCCCATTTTTTATCTTTCAAAATCATAATAAAAGCACCCGAAACCGAGGATACACCCGGCAAAGTTTTTATAATTTGAAAAGCAGGACGTAATACGTCGCCTGTGGCATTTGCCGCACCTGCCACTTCGCCGTCGGCTTTGCCCTCTTTGATTATTAATGTACCCAAATACAATGGGTCTTCA
Source organism: uncultured Lentimicrobiaceae bacterium (assembly GCA_964549335.1). Taxonomy (GTDB): domain Bacteria; phylum Bacteroidota; class Bacteroidia; order Bacteroidales; family F082; genus Sulfidibacterium. Next base: position 27,544 of record CAZJUQ010000003.1, read on the forward strand.
ACCAACTTGACGGCTTGTTCGTAAGTTAATCCCTTTTTCTTCCTCAATTCAACAAGCTTGTTGGCGTAATCCTCTTTGTCCGGATTGTTTGCGGGGTCGATAATTGTGGCTTCTTCAATGCTGTTCAGGTTGAATTTTCCGGCAAGACTTTTTATCTCCTCTTTGTTTCCGAGCAAAATTATCTTTGCCAGATTGTGTTCTATGGCATAGTTGGCGGCTTTTAAGGTACGCTCTTCGGTACCCTCGGGCAACACTATGGTTTTTCCCGCTTTTACCGCCATGTTGTGAATTTTATCTATTAAATCCATTGTTTTATTGTAAATGTTTTTTGTGCAAAAGTATTACTAATTTTGTTGCACCTATAAATATATTGTTAAATTTTTAACAAAAAATATATATTATTAATTAAATTGAATAAACATTAATAAAACCTGAATATTGATATTGTTTTGTTTCAATAGTGTTATCAATGTAGATACTTTAACGTTAATGGGAGATGCCTATGAGGGATTGTCCGACAGTGTTACCGGTATTGCCGGCACCATTGCCGGAAATACGGCATTTGTCGGAAGTAACACCTCGTCCATAGAGCCCGAACCTTTGGTTCATGCCCAGCACGAGTGGTTGTTGTTGGTGCTTTTGGCAATGGCGGGGACGGTTGCCATAATAAATTTTATCTCTTCGGGAAGAGTGCCGGAGATTTTCGCCATGGTATTTTCGGTTGATAAATGGAAAAAGTATTTTTATGAATCTGTTGCATCGGGGCAGGGGGTCGTATTATCGTCCATCTTTTTTATTAATTTTCTTGTAGCATCATCAATTCTCTTTTATCTTTCCGTTTTGAATTTTGTGCCTGATATTTCTCTAAAAATCAACTTTATAACTCTGTTTGCATATATTGTGTTGTTTTTATTGGCATATGTTATTTTTTTAAACATCATCATAGCGGCGGTAAACAAAATTTTGGGGCAAGAGATGATTACGAGGGTGCATTTGAGGATAAATAATTATCTATGGCACATTACCGGAATAATTCTTTTACCCTTGATGTTAATATACTTATATACCTCTTCCGTAATTTGGCTGGAAATATCTTTGTCGGTTTTCGCATTGTTTTTTGTTTTAAAAATTATGATATTTATTGTCGTAGCCGTTAAAAATTTTCCCGTTTCGGGATTTCAAATATTTTTATATCTTTGCACCCTTGAAATTTTACCGCTTACAGTAGTGATAAAGTTTTTGAGTTTGAATGTTTTATAGGGGTTGGAAAATTTCATAACAGATACACTGTCAATAAGATAGGATTGTTAATAAAAACAGGGGACATTGAAAGTAAAAACCATATTAGTTTCTCAACCAAAACCGGCAGATTTTGAAAAGTCGCCATACGGCGAGTTGAGTAAAAACTTCAATTTAAAGATCGATTTTGAAAAGTTTATTTCCGTTGAAGGGATTTCTTCCAAGGAATTCAGAATGAATAAACAGAGTTTGTACGGGCATACCGCCGTTATTCTTACAAGCCGTCATGCCGTTGATCATTTTTTCAGAATAGCAAAAGAGTTGCGATACGAGATTCCTGCTTCGATGAAATATTTTTGTATTTCGGAATCCACGGCCTACTATTTGCAAAAATACATTCAGTACAGAAAGAGAAAAACTTTTTTCGGGAAACAGACTTTTGCCGATTTGATGGATGTGATAAGAAAACACCCCGAAGAGAAATTTTTTGTTCCCTCGTCCGACATTCATAAACAGAGCATGTTTGACATGCTTGACAAAGAAAAGATAAACTATACCCGTGGAATAATATACAGAACCGTAGCTGCAAATTTATCTCATCTTGATATTAATTCGTACGATTTGTTGGTCTTTTTCAGTCCTGCCGGGATAAAATCTCTTTTTCAAAACTTCCCCGATTTCGAACAGGGCGAAAAACTTATAGGGGCTTTCGGTCCTACAACCACCAAAGCCGTTAAGGAAAACGGTTTGCGCCTTGACATTGCCGCTCCTACGAAAACAGCGCCTTCGATGACCATGGCAATAGAAGAGTATCTTGTAAAGGAAGCACGCGAACGGCGTAAAAGATCCAGAAAATAAAAAATTACATTTTCAATTTGAATGTCAGGTAATTTCCGGGGAAACTGTTCCTCCACGAGGCGGGTTCCTCTTTGAATATTCCGTAAACAGCCGAACCGCTTCCCGTTAACGAACAATACAATGCCCCCGATTTGTATAATTTGTCTTTTATTTCCCCCAAACGGTGATATTTTTCGAAAAGAATACTTTCGAAATCGTTAAAGACAAAATCGCTCCACCCGGCGGGATTTGTTCCGGCTATTTTTTCATAATTCAATGACGTGCCGTATTTTTGAATTTTACCGTATAAATCCCCGGTATCGGTTTTAATGTCCGGAAAAACGACAATAATACGGTATCCTTTTAAAAAGTGGTTTAGGCCGGTAATTTTTTCACCGCGTCCGCTTACAAATGCCGGAATGTTTTTTACAAAAAACGGACAATCACTACCAGTTTCCAACGATATTTTCTCCATATCGGTATTGTCCATTTTCAGGCCGAAAGCCCTGTTTATGCTTTTTATAAAAAATACAGCATCCGCCGAACCGCCTCCAAGCCCCGACCCTGCCGGAATATTTTTCAATAAACATATTTTCAACGGCGGAATATCGAATTGGCGGGTTAACAATTTGTATGCTTTTTCTATTAAATTTTCTCCCCCTTTTCCGTTCGAATAAATTTTTAAGCCGTAAGTCTCAATTGAAAATTTTGTTGAAACATGCCACTCTATTACATCGAATATATTTACCGGATACATTACCGTTTCTATGTTGTGAAAACCGTCTGCCCGTTTGCCGAGTACCGATAATCCGATATTTATTTTGGCATTTGCAAATACAATTGCACCTCTGACACCCTTTTCTTTTTTAATCATAAACGATTTTTTTTAACAACCACGCCCGTATTGCCTTTGACAAAAGTAATATTTATAATGAATTCATGTTATTTAACATCTGTTGTGAATAATTATTTATATTTTTGTTAAAAATTTAACAGGATAAAAAATTCAAAGATGATAAAACGACTTGACGACATGTTTGAGGTGCTTAAAAAGCACGAAAACAAAAGGTTAGTGGCAGCTTTTGCCAACGACTCGCATACCGTGGGGGCCGTTTCACAGGCTGTAGATATGGGCATTGTTTCGGCTACTTTGGTCGGAGATAGAGATGTTATAGCTTCGGTTTGCAAATCAGGAGGCATAGATATTTCAAAATTTGAGATAGTGCATGAGCCCGACGAGATGAAGGCGGCTCGTAAAGCAGTGGCGATAATAAACGAAGGCAAAGGGAATTTGCTTATGAAAGGGCTTGTGAGTACCGATAAATATATGAGGGCTATTTTGAATAAAGAGAACGGTTTGATGAATCAGGGAGCTGTTTTGAGTCATGTTACCGTTATGGAAAACTCAAATTATCACAAATTGCTGATAATAGGAGATGTGGCAATAATACCTGCCCCCGAGATAAAAGAGAAAATAGCAATTACAAATTATCTTATTTCAGTGGCACACTCATTGGGTATAGAAAAGCCGAAAGTGGCGCTTATTGCTGCTACCGAGCAAGTATCCATGAAAATGCAGGCTTGTGTTGATGCGGCAATAATTTCGAAAATGGCCGACAGGGGACAGATAAAAGGTGCTTTTGTTGACGGACCTCTTGCTCTTGATGTTGCCATAGATAAAGAGAGTGCCGAAATAAAAAAACTGAAAAGCGATGTTGCCGGCGATGCCGATTGTTTGGTGTTCCCTAATATTGAATCGGGCAATGTTTTTTATAAAGCCAATACCAAACTGGCAAAAGGTGAACAAGGGGCTATTGTTGTAGGAGCGCGTGTGCCGGCTGTATTGTCGTCGCGTGGCGACAGCATAAAAACAAAACTCTATTCCATTGCCTTGGCTGCTTTGTCGGCAAAATAACATTTGACAAATATCTTTTAAAATGAACGACGATATTCGCATTTTGGCAATAAACCCCGGTTCAACCTCGACTAAAATAGCAGTGTATGTGGGAAGCAACCCTCTTTTTGTGAAAACTATAAATCACAATTCAAAGGAACTCTCAAAATTCGATATCATTACCGAACAGTTTTCATTCAGGAAAAATTTGATATTGGAACAGTTGAAAAAGGCTGATATCAGGCTCGATTTGATACGGGTGGTAATGGGCAGAGGTGGTCTTTTGAAACCTGTAGAGTCGGGGGTTATTGCCGTAAACGATAAGATGCTCGAGGATTTACGAAGTTGTAAATACGGCGAACATGCAAGTAATTTGGGAGGGCTTATTGCTTGGGATATTGCCCGTTCGTTGCCCAATGCCAAAGCATATATCGTAAATCCCGTCGTTGTTGACGAGTTGAATCCGCTTGCTCGATATTCGGGACATCCGTTACTTCCGCGCCGTTCTATTTTTCATGCTCTCAACCAAAAAGCGGTTGCCCGCCAGCACGCAAAATCAATAATGAAGAAGTATGAAGAACTGAACTTGATAGTGGTTCATCTCGGAGGCGGTATCACTGTGGGTGCACACAAAAAAGGAAGGGTTATTGATGTAAATCAAGGGCTTGACGGCGACGGACCCTTTTCGCCCGAACGTAGCGGCACATTACCCATGGGCGATTTTGCAAGGCTCTGTTTCAGCGGTAAATACGATTTGAAAAAGGTGTTGAAAATGATTAAAGGCGAAGGCGGTTTGGTCGCTTATCTTGGCACAAACAGTGCTTACGAAGTGGAGCAACGTGCCGAAGCGGGCGATAAAAAAGCAAAAGAGGTTTACGATGCCATGGCTTATCAGGTGGCAAAAGAGATTGGTGCCATGGGCTCGGTTTTGGAATTTGAAATCGACGGCATACTTATTACCGGGGGTATTGCCCACGACAAGTATTTCGTGAACCAAATTATTTCGTATGTGCACCGTTTGGCACCCGTACATGTATATCCCGGCGAAGACGAAATGAAAGCTCTTGCAATGAACGGATTACGCGTAATAAAAAACGAAACCGAGGTTAAGGAATACATCTAACTCCTTATTATACGTTCCGCCTCTTTTTTTGCCTTTTTGGAATTTTTTGTTTATAAGGCAACAAAACATAGCATATCTTTGTCCTCTTTAAGACAATCATTAATTAATCAGGAAAGTATTATGAAAAAACTAAAACTTTTTACAATTATTTTTTCAGTTATCCTTGTGGCTTTTAGTGTATCAGCGGTTATTAGCGATAATAACAAACTGAGCGAACGCGAGAAAAAAGCCCTTGTGGATACTCGTATCGACCACATAGGATATTGGATGGAAATGGCTGCCAAAGGTCTTGTGCCTTATAACCCTAATGTACAAGCCGCTCCGGCAATTTATAAGGGAAGTGAGCTTAACGCCCGCTTGTCGCCAACCACAAACTCACCCGATGTTGCTGTTACCAATCAGCCGTCAACACAAAGTGAGAACAGTATTTTTGTTGACCCCAACGATATGGAAACGGTACTCAACTCAAATAATTCCACACCTCAAAACGGAGGTTCGGTTTATGGTGCCGATGCTTTGTATTCTTTCGATATCGGTGAAACATGGGAAGGCTCTATTTACGGTGTAAACGGTAACAATAGTGGTGACCCGGCAACAGGTATCGACAGAATGGGACGTTGGTATGTTGGATACATTAACAACGGCGGAGGACAGAGCGTATCATATTCCGATGACAAAGGTCAAACTTGGACAAGGGTGACCGTTGCTTCGGGTAGTACCGATAAAAATCATTTGTGGGTCGATACAAAAGAAAACAGTCCGTATGTCAATAACGTCTATGTTGCATGGATGCAAAACAGTCAAACCATGGTTAAACGTTCCGTTGACAGGGGGGAAACATGGACATCGTTGACTAATATCAGCTCTGCGGTTAATGCGGGAAGCCATAATCAGGGTGTTAACCTTTCCACGGGACCCAACGGTGAGGTTTATGCAGCATGGGCTGTTTATGACAGTTGGCCGGCAGACGAAAAAGCCATAGGTTTTAACAAATCGCTTGACGGCGGTGCCACCTGGGAAACCGGAGTGCGTATAATAAACAATATAAGAGGAATACGTAATACGGGAGTTCCGCAAAATATGCGTGTTGCCTCTTTCCCCTCTATGGCATGTGATGTTAGTGACGGCCCTTACGAAGGAACCATATATGTTGTTTGGCCTAATGTTGGTGTTCCCGGTCAAAACACAGGTAACGATATTGATGTTTACCTTATTAAATCGACCGACGGAGGAACCACATGGTCATCGCCCATACGTGTCAATCAAGACCCCATAGGACAGGGGAAAGCACATTACTCTCCGTGGATAACGGTTGACCCGTCGAACGGCATTGTCAGTGTGATTTTTTACGATAACAGAAATGTCGCTGCCAACCAGGCTGAGACATGGGTGGCAACCTCCAACGACGGAGGCAATACCTGGGACGATTTTAGAGTAAGTGATGTTTCGTTTACCCCTCAGCCTATTCCCGGTCTTGCAAGCGGATATTTCGGCGATTACATTGGCATTACCGCTTTGAACGGAAAGGTCTATCCTTGTTGGACGGACAACCGTACAGGTAAAGCAATGACATATGTCTCGGTATTCGAAACCGTTGTTATTGAAAATCCTTTCGGTTTAACAGCCGATGTTGACCAGGAGACAGGTTTGTGTACCCTTAACTGGCAATTTCCCAACCAGGGAACGGGATTCAAATATTTTAGAATATACAGAAACGGCACATTAATAGATACAACCTCGCAAACCACATATCAAGATCAATTGCCCGAATACGGTTATTACGATTATCAGGTTACGGCTTATTACGGTGGTAACAGCGAATCGCTTCCTACATCGGCATCAACTCAATGGGGAACATCTACAATTGTTACCGATCCCGAAAGTTTTGTTGCAAACGTGTTTGTTAACGACTCTGTTATTCAAATGTTGAAAATTAAAAATACCGGAGTGCTTGACCTGACATACTCGCTTTCTCCTTTCTTTGGATACAGTAGTCCGCACGGTTATGAACCTGCCAATGGAGGTGGTTTCGAATATATTCACAAAGTAACCGTGGGTGATGATTTTTGGAACAGTTCGGCGTACGAAGGTGGTTACGGCGATTTTACGGCTACTCCCATTTATTTAAATTCGGGTAAAAACTACAAGATTACCGTTACCAACGGAAATTCCATTACCGGTGACCGTTGTGTGGTTTGGGTTGATTGGAACCGTAACGGACAATTCGACGAAAATCCGGTCACCTTGAAAGATGATGGCAAAGGATATCTCTTTACGGGAAATATTTTCGTTAAAAAGGGTACTCCGCAAGGATTTACCCGTATGCGTATCCGCCTGGCGGGACCTGACGATAAGCTCTCGGCATACGGTAATACCGAATACGGAGAGGTGGAAGACTATTTGTTATATGTTGCCGACTGGTTAACGATAAATCCCGATAGCGATACAATTGCTCCGGGCGACTCCGTTATGGTTCAGGTTAAATTCAATGCTCTCGGAATGACAACGGGAACTTATAATACATCACTGAATTTGGTTACTAACGATATGAATAATCATTCGGTACAATTACCCGCAACAATGAATGTTACCGATCTTATGGTTACTGCATCCGCCACTCCCGACACGGTTTGTAACGGAGATGAAGTTCAATTGTCGGTGACCCCTCAGGGAGGTAGCGGAAATTATACATTTGCCTGGACATCAATTCCCGAAGGATTTACCTCTTCGGAACAAAATCCGGTGGCTGTGCCGTCGCAAAATACGCAATACATAGTGGAAGTTAACGACGGTGTCCTAAGTATGTTCGACACCTTGTCGGTTACGGTTTTACCTGTTCCTCAGGTTGACTTGGGCGATGATTTGGTGCTTTGCGGCGAAACCCAAACTCTGCTCGATGCCGGCAATCAGGGTGGCACTTACCTTTGGTCAACCGGTGAAACCACGCAAACAATTACGGCAACGGGCGAAGGTATAAACGATTTTTGGGTGACTGTAACAAATGATAACGGATGTAGCAGCAGTGACACCGTTACCGTAAATTTTGCCGCTCTTCCCCAAATAGATTTGGGAGCCGACACTACGGTTTGCGGCGGAGTGGTTTACCCCCTCGATGCCGGCAATGAAGGAAGTACCTATTTGTGGTCAACAGGAGAAACAACACAATCAATAAATGTTGATACAACGGGTTTCGGATACGGCGTTCAAAATATTTCCGTTGAAGTTACCTCTGAGTACGGATGTCAAAACAGTGCAGAAGTAAATGTTGAATTTATCGATTGTACGGGAATTGACGAGTACGGCAAAGAGGTTGATATGAAAGTGTTCCCCAATCCCGGCAAAGGTTTATTCCGTTTGAACCTGAGCAATTTTAACGGTAATCCGGTAAATATCAAGGTGATAAATAATTCGGGATTTGTTGTTTACGAAAAACAAAATGTAAATGTAAACGGTAATCGGGTTTACAAATTAAACCTGACGAAAATGCCAGCAGGTGTTTATACCTTGATGGTGAAAGGAAAAACTACGGTTGCCGTGAAAAAATTGATTGTTGAAAAATAGTTAATCCTTGATTTTTAATCAATTTTTCCCGCCGGTTTATACACCTTTTGTATGTACCGGCGGATTTTTTTTGTTTCTTTGGCAACTCATATATTATATACTATGTCAATTAAAACAAGTTTTATAAATATTTAAAATTCTAACCGTTTTTATTAATTAACACTTTTTATTATGAACAAAAACCGAATCTTACTCTTTTCCCTCTTTCTTATGGCGTTGGTTTTTAGTATAAATTGGGCTGTAAGTAAAGGTAAAATGAGCGAGCGAGAAAAACGACACAGAGTAAATACACGTATTGACAATGTAAATTATTGGGTTAAAATGGCCGAAAAAGGTTTGGTTGATTTTAATCCGGCATTAAAAGTTACTCCTGCTGTTTATACGGGAAGCAAAATAAAAGCTTTTAGTGTGGTTACCGACGATTCGCCCGATGTTCCGGTTATCGAAGGAAATTCCACAACACAAAGTGAGAATTCTATTTTCGTAAACCCCAACGACCCCGACAATCCTTTAAATTCGAACAACTCAACGAATCATCCCGTTAGTACATTATATGGTGCCAACGATTTCTTTTCGTTTGACGGGGGTGAAACATGGGAAGGCGAAAAAGAGGGTGCCGGCGGCGAAAATTCGGGAGACCCCACTACCGCTATTAGTCTGTCCGGCCGCTATTTTGTAAATTATATCTCCGGTGCCGGTGGTCAGGGAATTTCATATTCCGATGATAACGGTCAAACATGGACGGCAAAAACGGTTGCCCCGAATCCGGGAAGTTTGGCCGATAAAAACCATATGTGGATTGACAACAGCGAAACCAGCCCTTATAAAGGCAATGTCTATGTGGCTTGGACCGAATTCGGAGGGATGTACGATAACCAAATAGCAGTGGCACGTTCAACAACCAATGGTGAAACCTGGGAGACGAAAAAAATCGTAAGTACCGAAGTAAATGCAGGCAGTCATAACCAAGGGGTAAATTTGAGTACCGGCCCCAACGGTGAAGTGTATGCCGTTTGGGCTATCTACGATTCATGGCCGAGCGATGAAGCTGCAATAGGTATGGCAAAATCCCTTGACGGTGGCCAAACTTGGGAACCTTCGGTAAGAATAATAGATAACATCCGCGGTTTACGTAATACGGGTGTTTCTAAAAACATGCGTGTCGCTTCTTTTCCCGCAGCTGCAGTTGACAATAGTAACGGACCCGGAAGAGGAACAATTTACGTTGTATGGGCAAATGTCGGAGAACCGGGTGTAAACAACGGAAACGATATTGATGTTTATATGATAAAGTCTTCCGACAAAGGAGAAAGCTGGACAGCCCCCGTCCGCGTAAATCAAGACCCGGCAGGACAAGGAAAACAACACTATTTCCCATGGATTGCTTGCGACCCCGCCAATGGTATTTTAAGTGTGATTTTTTACGACGACAGAAATGTCAGCTCTACCCAGTGCGAGGTCTATTGTGCTAATTCCAACGACGGCGGTGAAACATGGGAAGATTTTAAAGTAAGTGATGTGGCATTTACTCCCACCCCCATTCCCGGTTTGGCGGGAGACTATTTCGGCGATTACATAGGAATAACGGCTCAAGACGGTATTGTTTATCCCGTTTGGACCGACAACAGAAGCGGTTCGGCTATGGCTTATGTTTCGCCATACGAAACCAACCCCCTTAGCAGACCTTATAATCTTGAAGGTGACATTGTTTTTGAAACCGGAGCCGCAAACCTTTCCTGGTATTACGATGAAGCCCCCGGTTTCACAAATTTTAATATCTATCGCGACAACGTTTTGGTGGGCACAACCACCGATACCGTTTATACCGACATGTTGCCCGATTATGGATTTTACAGCTATTTTGTTACAGCTGCCTATACCGATTCCACGGGAGCGGTTAGCGAATCGAGTGGTGTTGGTATCGACTTGCAGTGGGGCGATGCCCATATTTACGTCTCTCCCGATTCGGTATATTCAACTCTTGTGGTTGACTCTTCCGAAACAAAATATATTACCATAATTAATACCGGTCAACTCGATTTGAACTATGACGTGAGTGCTTTTGTTAAAAGTACCAAAAGGGAAACCCTGGACTATTGTAATGCAATGGGAGGAGGCGACGAATATATCAGCCGTGTTCAATTGGGTGACATCAATAAAATTTCGGGAAGCTCTTATTATGCCGATTATACTAATTTGTCCACTACCGTAAAAATGGGTGAATCTTACACTTTGACGGTAACAAACGGAAATGCTTACGATTTGGACAGGTGTGGTGTTTGGATAGATTGGAATCAAAACGGTGAATTTGACGAGCCGATGATTGATGTGGTTGGAAATCCGGGAACAGGTCCATATACGGCAACCATCTCGCCCCCCATAGGTGCTAAGTCGGGTCTCACGCGCATGCGTATCCGTATTCGATATACCGGCGATTTGTTCCCCTGTGGAAATACGCAATACGGCGAAGTGGAAGATTATACTTTGAATGTTGTTTCGTGGATGGATATCAATCCGCCCTCGGGAACGGTTAGCCCCGGCGATACAACCCTTATCTCCGTTAAGTTTAATTCGCATAACCTGGCTCCCGGATTGTACGAAGCCGAAGCGCATATTAATTCCAACGACCCCGATTCCATGCTGGTTACGGTTCCCCTTTCGCTCGACGTCAGAAATGTTTTGGTTTATGCAAATGCCGATAAGCAGTCGGTATGCCTCGGCGATACGGTCATTTTAAGCTCGCAAATGTTCGGTGTTGCCGACACTACCATATATTCGTGGACGTCAAAACCCGGCGGCCTTGTTTCCGATACCACACAACCCTTTGCAATTGTTCCCGACACATCAACCTGGTATTATATCACAATAAGCGATACTTCTGATGTTTTGGCTTCCGATTCGGTATTTGTTCAGGTTAATTATCCGCCCGAAATATCATTGCCCGCCGATACAAGTTTGTGCGGAAGTGACTTCATGATATTGGATGCCGGTGACGATGGCGTATCATACGTTTGGTCAACCGGTGATACTACACAAACAATTACCGCCGATACAAACGGCTACGGTTACGGTTTTAGAACCTATTGGGTTGGTGTGACAACGGAAAACGGTTGTTATTCTAACGATACCGTCAATATCGAATTTGTTGATTGTACGGGTATTGACGAATTTGCGGATAATGTATCGGTTAATGTTTATCCCAATCCTAACAACGGAGAGTTTACCCTCTCAATAAATTCGGTCTTGAAACAAAATGCCGTTATCAAAATAGTTAATAACGCCGGACAAATTGTTTTCGAAAGAAAAAATATTTTACTTGATAAAGCAACCAATTTAAAGGTTAAGTTTTCAAACAAGGCAGGCGGAGTTTATCAGCTTTTTATCATAGGTGAAAAAGGAGTGGTAAATAAAAGGGTTATTGTGAGGTAATAATCTGTAAACAAGTTCTTTAAAATCTCCGGTTTTTTCTTAAATCGGAGATTTTTTTTGTTGTTTTATTTATATATGTAATTTATTAATTATTTTGGCGAAATATTATTTTGACAATAAACATTTTATTATTTTTGTAAAATATCAAATTAAAACTATTGTTATGAAAAAGTTATTCTTTACTTTGTTAATGTTTGTTTCTCTCGGATTACTTGCCCAGCAAGTTGACAGAGAATGGGTTCTTGTGGAAATAGGAACAGGAACCGGATGTCCTTATTGTCCCGGTGCAGCTATGGGTTTGGACGATTTGATTGCAAACGGAGACCCTGTTGTGGGAATTGAATACCACTCCTATAATAGCAGCGACCCGTTTAATACTCCCGAAGCGGCACAACGTACCTCTTATTATTCCATTTCAGGTTATCCCACCGCCCAGTTCGACGGAGAATGGCACGAACATGTAGGAGGAAGCCACAATCAAAGTTTGTACTCTACCTATCACCCTTGGGTTATGGCCCGTATGGATGACCCCACGTCGTTTCTTGTTGATATTTACGGCGAACACACAGGGAATTTATATACCATTACAATTAAGGTTCACAAAGTTGCCGCATATTCGGGAACTAACCTTAAAGTACGTATGGCACTTACCGAATCAAACATACCTTACAACTGGCAAGGACAGTCGGAAATAAATTATGCGGAACGTACAATGGGTGACTGGGGTGCCGCAGGTACTCCCGCATCGTTTAGCGGTAATAACGATACTCAAACTTTTGTTTGTACTTTCCAGTTTGATAACAGTTGGGTTGCCGATAACTGTGAAGTGTCGGCTTGGATTCAAGACGACCAAAATAAATATGTATTGCATTCCAACAAGGTTATGCTTAACGATCTTGAGCCTCCGACACCTACTTTTGTTGCCGATTTTTCGGGCGATCCTACCGACCTTTGTAACAGCGGTTCAGTTGTGTTTACCGACGAGTCTATAGGTGATCCTACCCAGTGGCGCTGGACCTTCGAAGGCGGATATCCCGAACATTCTTACGACCCTAATCCGGTGGTTTTTTATCAATCACCAGGTTCCTATGATGTCCGTCTTATCATAAGCGACGGCACAAAAAGCGATACCGCATTTAAAGAAAACTATATCAATGTACATACCGATCCTACGGTGACATTTGACCCTGTTCCAACATTATGTAATCAAGGTGACGACCCGTACGAACTTACCCAGGGGTCTCCGGCAGGTGGAGTTTATTCAGGCGATTATGTTTCCGACGGAAAATATTTCCACCCCACGGCTTCAGGTGTGGGACAGTTTCAGGTTACTTATACCTATACCGACCAATACGGTTGCGAAAATAGCGCAGACCAAACAATTACGGTTGACAACTGTGTGGGAATAGTTGAAAACGGCGAACTTAACATTTCGGTTTTCCCCAATCCCAATAAAGGTGTTTTTACAATCCGACTTAACGGTAACGATTATTCAAATGCCGACTTGAAAGTTGTGGATGCCTTTGGAAAAGTTGTTTACCAAAAAAACAATATTCGGATTAACGGAGATTATAAAACCGATATCGATTTGTCGAACCAGTCGGAAGGTGTTTACTTTATCTTTGTTAACGGAAATCAAAAAAGTTTTACAAAGAAGTTCCTTTTGAAAAAATAGTGTCATTCGCTGATGACGATGAAAACCGCCTTGTTTCTATGGAATAAAGGCGGTTTTTTTATGAATTTAAGAGTGATTTAAGTCCTGTCCGGTCATTTGTCTAAACCTTTTATTTGCAGGAATTGATAAAAATTAAAAGGGAAACAAAATATAGGTTTTGTAAACCGGATATTTAGACTTTATTGCGAACTCGTTTTTTCTTTTTTTCGCTATACGGACAACCGTAACACATATTTATGGCTCTTTATAAAAGTGGGTTGTTGTAATTTATCTTACACTTTGAAACAAAAATAAAAACGGTTGACAGATAAAATAAAATACGAAAAATGAAGATAAAAATACTTGCTTTATTGTTAATCGCTGCTTTTTTCTCCTCCTGTTGCAATAAAGAGTCAATTGAAACGGCGCGGTATGAATTATCGGAGGACGAGTTGAATTTAATTCCGTATGAAGAGGGTCAAAAAATAAATTTCGAGCATTCTAACGGTTACGAATTTTGTTTCGAAGTTGTTGAAAACAGAGTTGAATGGAAAGAGCATCACGATTTTTGCGAATGGGGCTGTTGCGGAAAAGATTACTTTTCTTATCAGGTTAAATATGTCAGGATTAAATCTTCATATCCCAAACTCAATATTGAATTTTCTGTCGGGGGAACCGGATATGGAGGCTATTTGGAGGACCTTATATACATAAGCGTTAATTCCGGATATTTTGCCTCAATAATGTATGACAGTTTGGCAAATTTTATTTGTACGGAAGCTGCTGATGTTACATGTTACGATTCGGTTAATATAAACGGTAACTACTATTATGGTGTGGTGAAGAAAGATTTTGAAAGCGGTTTTGCACAAGATTCAACCGTCTTGGCAATAAAATCGCTTTTGTATAACAAACAACATGGATTAATTCAATTGGAAATGACGAACAATGAAACGTATTCAATTAATAATTAGCGCATTGTATTTAACGGGGGTCGTTTTTTTGTACGGTTGCGGCGATAAATTGGAAGGAACGTTCTACCTTTCACCCGAAGCAAAAAAATATATGATAGATACAACTGTTACGTCCTTTAAAATGGTTGATAATAACGGTATTACCGAAGAATTTTTTGTGGACGGAAGTGTATGGTACACTACACACCATTATTTTGATGAATGGGGAGTTGACGGAAAAGCATCAGGAGAAACTTACGCAATTGCTTATAACTCGTCTTTGAACAACTTTTTTTTCACCTTTGTTTTACGGGCGGGTATTGATTATTCGGAACTTGAAATGGAATGGAACCGGAAAGATATGGTTTTGTACAATTTTAAAACAAAAACGGTTGTGCAGGAGCCGAAACCCAAAATCGGATTTTTTGACACATTGACGGTTAAGGGAATTGAATATAAGAATATTATAGAATTGGACTACTCGAATGTTAACGGTACTGATGATAATACTCCTCTAAAAACTTTTATTTCGGGGGAAAAAGGATTGATAAAAATTGAATTGAAAAATAATATAACACTTGAAAGAATAGCTGAAAATACACAATAACGATTTTTTTAATTATTAAAAGAATTAAGAACAAACATAGTTATTGTACCTGAAATGGAAATTCTTTAAATTTAATACCGGAACGCTATTTTGAAAAGGGTTTCCGAAACACATGCCACGCATATGAAAACATGAAAATCATTAAAATTATCGAAATAGATAAAAAAACCTTTTTTAAGCGGTAAATTTAATAAAAAATTCCTGTAAACGGTTGTAAGTTACTTCTGTAATAATGTCCTGTAAATTTGCGGTATCTGCTGTTAACGGTTGCCCCTTCTTAAAAATATGCCCGTAACGATATTCCTGAAAATTGTTTAACAGGCGGCAAATTAGTGTATTATGCGTTTTGGCGGTATAATTTTTTCTGTATTTTTTTTGAAAAATTAAAAAAAATATTACTTTTGTGGCAACACATTCCAAAATTGGATTGGTGTATTGTTGTTTTTAACGAAAAATTTATTTTAATTACTAACTAATTCAATTACTTATGAGAAATTTTACAAAAAGATTATGGCTGACATTAGCTTTGCTTGTGTCGGTCGTTTTGTATTTGCACAGGACTTCTCGCACATGACACCTGCCGAGAGGGAAATGGCAAATACGATTAAGCAGCAGCCCCCTGCACAAGGGCAAGTGACCTCTACTATGGCGGCAACGCCAATTTCCACATTCCCCTTCGATATTGATTTCGAGGGAGGTACTTTTCCTGCAGAGATTGAAGCAACGGCAGGTACCGGAGCCAATATTGGCGTTCAGGATTATGCTGCCAACGGCTCCTCTTACGGTGCTTCACTGGAAGGGAATACCTATTCTGGATGGCATTATCCCTACAATACGGGTGACGCGGCATTTAACAACTCACCTACTCATATTGCCTCCATGAATATGGAAATTCATCCCGACCCTGCACAAACGGGAATGATTTTTATGACCTTCGATTTGAGGCAAAACTATTCTTACAATAAAAACTATTCATGGTTCAGAGTTACTGTGAACGGTACTCCCATTCCCGATGTTGACGGAAATATTTATCATCAGCCTTCAACACCCGAAAGTGACGACTGGGTAACTTACACATACGACCTTTCTCCATATCAAGGATCTAATTTCGATTTGGCAATTCAAACCGCAAATAAATATTACTACCATTACTATCAAGGTGGTGATGTTGCCATGGTTGATAACATCCATTTCGAATATATCGCCGTAGGAACCATCGAAGGTCATGTATATGCCAACGGTTCACCTTTGGAAAATGCTACCGTAGGTATCGTTGACCTCGGTGTTACCTATACCGATGCAAGCGGATATTACTCGTTCCCCAATATTCTCACGGGCGACTATCAAGTATATGCATTTATGGATGGAATGAACCAGGATTCGGCATCGGTAACACTTACCGCCGGACAAACCTTGGTTCAGGATTTCGATTTGACACCTCCTATAATGATAATAAGCCCGTTGAGCTTTACAGAGACTTTGAATCCCGAAGAGTATCTTACCGATTTCCAGGGCATTCAAAATGCGGGAGCAGGTGGTCTGTACTGGTCGGCTACCATTCAGTATCCTACTAAAAACACAAATGCCTCTTATCCGAAATACGGTATCGGACAAGCAGAAATAGAATACGGACAGGTAAACGACCCGTTAGCTACCGACCGTAAATCGGCAAACGACCATGTGGTAAGCATGAGCGGTAGCCGTGATGTAGGTGATGTGGTTCAGCAATTTACCCCTCAAGGATTACAAGCATGGGGTATCTGTTTCGACGGAACATACCTTTATGTCACAGACCCATTTGGCGGTCAGGGTAATATTATCCATCAAATGAATACCGACGGAACAACTACCGGATACACTATAAATGCCAATTTCGGAGGTTCCTGGATAGGTGACATGTCAAGCGACGGTACATATATTTATGCTTGTAACGTTGGTGGCGATAATGCCATTAAAGTTATTGATATAGCTACCGGTACTCTTGTTAATTCAATTTCTGGTGCATGGACATCAACAAGCCAACGCGGTTTGGGCCACGACGAGATAAACGACGAATTCTATATCGGTGGCTGGAACAGCGATAATATTTGGCGCGTGGATGCTTCTGGCGCTACTATTTCCGAACATTCCGAAAACGGTGTAAGCGGTTTGGCTTATCACCCTCAGGGCGGACCCGATGCCACAGGTTCGTTATGGGTTGTTGATAACGATCCTGCCGACCCCGTGAATGAATACGACCCTAATAACGGTTGGGCACTGTTGCAAAACTTTACCATCCCGGGAGGTTCCGGACATAGTGGAGCCGGTCTCGGACTAAATGGAAACGGTAACCTTTGGATTGTTAATCAGGGAAACAACGTTGTTTATGAAGTAGAGACTGGTGAACCTCTTACTTTAGGACCAAATTGGTTAAGCCTTAGCCAGTACAGTGGTCATGTTGCAGCCAGCGGCGGTTCCATGACAATAGGTGTAAACTTCGACGCCAGCGGTACACAAGCAGGTGACGTTTATACGGCAGATATTATCTATTCCGCCGATCCTAACGTATCGCAAACCACAGTTCCCGTAACCATGATCGTTGCAGGTGATCCTTTGACACCCTGTACCGATTTGGAAGCCACATTGGTAAGCCAGGTTACCGGACAGGTTGATCTTACATGGACATACGCTCCCACAATGGACCCCACGTTCCAGTACTTCTTAATTCGCAGGAACGGCACACCCATTGCAAATACCACCAACACTACCTATACCGATATGTTACCCGCTTACGGAACATATTCATATACGGTAGCAGCAGTATATGCCGAAGGAGAAACCACTCCCGCAGGACCTGCCGTTGTTGACTGGTTAATTCCCGCACTGTGCTATACTCCCGCATCGCTTTACAATGAGCAGTGGCCCGACGTTCAAGAGCAAGTAACCTTGACATTGGAAAACTGCGGCGACGGAACATTGGCATTTTCATTCCCCGATTATCTTAACAACAACAGGGGATTCTCATGTAACAATCAAGTTGCTTTGTACGATTCGTACGGTGACGGTTGGAACGGCGGAGCCCTCGACGTACTTGTTAACGGCGTTGTTGTTCTCGATCATATCACTTTGAACAGTGGTTCGGGACCCGAATATTTCTCGTTCCCCGTTGAAGGAGGCGATGATATCAGCACCGTTTATTATCCCGGCAGCTGGTCGAACGAAAATTCATACGACCTCATTGACGGCGACGGAAACGTAATGTACCATTCGGGTAACTCCAGCATACCTCCCGGCATAGTATTCGGTACCTGTCCTGTTCCCAGCTTTATAGTTGACGTGGAACCCGCACAGGGACAAATTCTTTCGGGAGAGACCATGGAAATCACCCTTACTTACAGTTCGGCAGGATTCCCCGTTGGCGACTATGACGAATATTTGCACATAGAGACCAACGACCCCGACCACGAAGTTGACAGCATTTTGAACACCATGCATGTTTATACTCCCGCACAGTTGTACGGTACAGTAACCGACTGCAACACGGGTGCACCCA
>CAZJUQ010000004.1:0-58598 GCA_964549335.1 uncultured Lentimicrobiaceae bacterium
AGACTCTTCCCATTTGTATGCATATGTATTTCCCGGGTTTATATTGAAAGCACTAAGAAAGGCTCCGCTTCCCGTTCCCGTGTAGTTTTCGTCGTCAAGAGTGGGGCCTACCGTATGTATGTAAAAGTTTCCTGAACCTGCACTGTTGCTCAAATAGGTTTGAACCTTAGCCGTACCGCTTGTCCCGTATGTAATGGTTCCGTTATCAATAAAGGAACCTACACCTGTTGCATCGGCCTGGACTTCGATGCCATTTGAGTTATCTATCGTTGTAGAACTATGAACTGTGGCAAAACCTTTTGCGGGTAGATAGAGTTTTCCTTTTACGGTTAAGTCGCCATCAATATCTAAATTTGCAGGACTGGTTTGGTTTGCCGTAGAAAGATCGGGCACTGTAACATGTGCGCCATTTTCTATTAACATTTTTTTACATGCCCATCCCCATGCATCTCCTCCGGTTGTTAATTCCGGGTAATTGGATAAACCTGAGGGTATTAAAACGTATGCATCTGCTTGACCGTAATATGGATATGAGCCTTCTGGAGGTGAATCGCCCGGGCATTGTCCGTCCCAATTTGTAGTTTTTTCCCATTTATTACCGTTATGTTGGCTTGGAGGACCACCGGTTGCTCCTGTCCACACGTAATTCCATATTAGATTGGGAAATGAGAAATTATTAGCGCTACCATTAACAGTAGGTGTATAATCTACAAGATCAATACCGATATTAACTCCGGTAGCAACAAAATTATTATCACCTATTTCAAATGTACCTGTTCCGCTTGTAGAAGAGGTTACCTCCATTTTTGCAATTGTTTCCCATTGGTTAACAGTCCAGTTATTGGGAAATGGGAAAGGAGTGTTATCAGCCCAATATTCTTGATAATAATACGAATTTTTAACCTGTCGTACTCCAGATTTTTTGATATTGTAATTTGTGCAGATAATATCTCCCATGTCTACGTCTCCAAGGCTTTGTAACCATTTTATTTGAAAAACAATATCCGTAACCTGGTTAGATGTTGTTGGGGTTCCGTTACCTGATGTTTCTCTCATTTGTACATACAGATACCCTTCTTCACCAACATAAGATCTTATCTCAAATACATGATCGTCAGCCAATAAAACAAGAGTAACAGAGAAAAATAATATAATAAAAGAAAAAATCTTTTTCATCTTAATAAAATTTTAAGGGTTAAATTAAAATTAATTAGGTAAATGTTGTGTGACAATATTATTTGGAGTGGAAAGTCCTACAACTCCCAAAATAACATTTTTGTCGTTAGCGGAACCGTTATATTTAACATTTCCATCCATATTTACATCTTCTTTTTTATAAGAATTTACAATGTTATTTGGATTTGATAATCCGACAACCGATAGAACAGAATTTTTATCATTAGATGAACCGTTATATTTAACTGAACCATCATTATTAGCATCACCATCCCACAATCCCCAAACGCCTGTTTCCACTTCTTTCATGGCGTCGTTGGTTGTTACATTTGCGTCGTCCCAGGCTTTACTTAGAGCCGTTGTAAAATCGTATGCCGGGGAAGCTGCCGACAGGTCAACAGTATTTGCTGTCATCACGGCAAGGTGGTTTCTATGGTGAACCGCTATGTAATAACTTGTTTTTTCCACGCCCGTAACAGTCATATTGTTTCCGTCTTCATCTATTACTTGTCCCGACTGGTTAATAAATTTGGCCATGGTTTTCACGATATTTGTATTGTCGCTACTGCTACGGAGTTCGATTTTTACCCAGTCAACAGCGTCGGAAGGCACTGCCGAGACGGATGTATTAAGTCCGTACGGGTCGGTTGTGGGGATAAGCCCCGAACTGTTTAAAGTTTTATCCATGTTGTGGTTGGTGGTGTTGTAAGCACCTGCGAGGAAGAATTTGATATCGAGTGAGAGACCGCTGTAATAGTAGTCGCCCACGGCAAATGTTCCCACGCCGGTAAAACCCGAACCCGACCTGGTGTAGGGGTCGCTACCCGATGCGGC
Organism: uncultured Lentimicrobiaceae bacterium; assembly: GCA_964549335.1. Lineage (GTDB taxonomy): Bacteria > Bacteroidota > Bacteroidia > Bacteroidales > F082 > Sulfidibacterium. Next base: position 2,011 of record CAZJUQ010000004.1, read on the forward strand.
ACCTGTTGCCCCCCAGGTGTAATTGGCACCGTTATCGGTTGTCAAGCCAACGGCACTTGATGTTCTGTCGAAATTGGTGTTTTCCTCGCCCGAGTTCCATTGAGCGGTAACCGAGAGGTTTGAGCCGCCGGATGTGGCTTCGGAAATAATCCAACTTCGATTTACCATGTGGTTTGTGCTTGAACCGGCAGGTTCCTGGTCGGCAACCCGTACGGCATACATGTCGCTCGTTCCCGAGTTGTTTAATGTTACCGGATTGTAAGCGGAGTTTCCAACGGGGAAAATCACGTTGCTGTTGCCGACGGTTCTCTTAAGCGAACCCGTACTGTTTGTTTTGATATAAGATGATGAACCGGTTCCAACCGGATCGTTGTTTCCAATGATAAGGTCAAAATTGTTAAGGGTAAGGGTTCCGCTTGTAAAATTAAGAGTTCCTTCGATTTCTTGTGCCGAACCTGTACTGGTATTTGTCAGGGACACACCATTGGAATTGTTGATTTTTAACGTACCGTAAAATTTTACGGTATCGGCACCTGTGATTTCCTGGGCAGTTGACCCCGCAAATTCGACGGTGCCTGTCGAGCCCGTATCGAACAGGTCTCCCGAGTTGTTGGTTAAGTCGCCTTTTATGGTCACGGTACCGCTGTTGCTGATAGTTCCCGAGGTACTGGTAATGTCGTCAACAACAAGTGACGAACCGCTGTTTATCACAACGTGCGAACCGCTGCTGAGAACCATTTGGGCAAAACCCGATAACGTAGTCCATAAAAGGAAGACAATTGGTAATAGATACTTCATAAAGCAAACACTTTTAATTTACAAAAAAGTAAACAAAGGTAGGAAATTTGGTCTGCTTTTGTGCAAAAGTAAAAAAAAATAAATACAAAAAGCAAATATTTAAAAAAAAATGTTACTTTTTTTATCTTTGTATAAAAATCAGATATAAAATAATCCGGTATAATGTACAGTCGCAAAAGTAACAATTACAGTCTGAAAGAGGTAATTCAACAGTTTAAAAGGGCATACGGTATAGAGCGGAAGCTTGACGAAGCCGAACTTATGAACAGTTGGGACGGCATAGTGGGTAAAACCATTGTAAAACATACTAAGAGTATGAGAATAAAGAACGGTGTGATGTTCGTGAATATAGATTCGCCCGTGATACGTAACGAGTTGATGATGTCGAGGACGAAACTTGTGGATGCGCTGAACGGTACGGTTGGGAAAAGCATAATAAAAGATATTGTATTCAGGTAAACGGGAAGCCGTGAGAAATTGGCAGGCCGTTTTGAGGGTAAGCCGTCTGTTATATTTCGCTGACGGTGCCGTTTTTTACGGAAAAAATTTTGTGTTGAATATTATTATTGCCGAACATTTTTGATATGCGTTCTTTTTGAGTGTCGGTAATAAAAACCTGTCCGAAATCGTCATTGCCGGTAAGTTCCATGATTTTCGACACCCGTTTATCGTCAAGTTTATCGAAAATATCGTCAAAAAGCAAAACCGGTTTAAATCCCTTTTTTCGGCGGGTAAATTCGAACTGGGCAAGTTTTACGGCAATAACAAATGTTTTTTGTTGCCCTTGGGAGCCGAATTTTTTTACGGGAAATCCGTTTATCGTGAAAATCAAATCGTCTTTATGAACACCTGCGGTTGAATATTTCAACACTCTGTCTTTTTCTCTCACTTTTAACAGGAGGTCGTTAAAGTTTTCATTGTGGAGTTGCGATACATATTCTATTTTAACCTTTTCGTTTCCGTCGGAGAGGTAGCGGTAATATTCTTCGAACAAGGGGTTAAATTCGGCGAGGAATTTTTTACGTTTTTCGTATAAATCGATGCCGCGCGATATTAAAGCATTGTCCCAAACCGAAAGAGATGTGACGTCGAATATTCCGTTTTCGCCGAAATATTTCAGCAGTCTGTTCCGTTGTTGAAGAGCTTTATTGTACTCCAACAGGTTGTTTAGATAGATTTTATCGAATTGCGAGATAACACCGTCAATGTATTTACGTCTTATTTCGCTGCCGTCGTTTATCAAATCGCGGTCGTAAGGCGAGACCATAACCAATGGTATTTTACCTATATGTCCGGCAAGTTTTGCATACTCTTTTCCGTTGAATTTAACCTGTTTTTTTTTGCCTTTTTTTTGAATGACGCTTACTTTGTCTTCGCTGTTATCTTTATTAATATAGGTGCCGTGTATTGCAAAGAAGCCGGAGCCGTGTTTTATGTTTTGCGTATCGGACGAGGTAAAATAGCTTTTGCAGAACGACAGGTAATAAAGTGCTTCGAGAATGTTGGTTTTGCCCGCACCGTTATCGCCGGTAAAGCAGTTTATCTTTTTATTAAAGGTGATATCGGCAGCGGAATAATTTTTAAAGTTGGAGAGTTTGAGGTTCTTTAAATACATAATGCTGATTTAATGAGTAAAGACATACTGAACAATATTGGCACCCATTTTCAATGCTTCGGTACGTTTTTGTTGCGAGTCGTGGTGGACTTCCGGGTCTTCCCAACCGTCTCCGAGGTCACATTGGTAATCGTAAAAGCATACGAGCCTTCCCTTGTATAAAATTCCGAAACCTTGCGGCGGCAATCCGTCGTGTTCGTGGATTTTGGGCAATCCGTAAGGGAAGTTGTATTTTTGGTGATATACCGGATGAGAGAAGGGCAACTCAACGAAGACGGTTCCAGGGAATACCTTTTTCATCTCCCTGCGGATATATTTGTCGAGTCCGTAATTGTCGGAAATGTGTAGAAAACCGCCGGCAATAAGATATTTGCGAAGGTTTTCGGCTTCGGCGGGACTGAAAATAACATTTCCGTGTCCCGTCATATCAAGAATGGGATAGTTGAATATCTCTTTGCTTCCCACATCAACGGCCGGGACTTCGGTATCGATTTCCGTATTAAGGTGTTTGTTGCAAAATTTGACCAAATTGGGCACCGAGGTGGGATTGGCGTACCAGTCGCCGCCGCCACTGTATTTCAATACGGCAATTTGTACCTTTTGCGCCTTGATGGGCAGCAACCAGCCGAGTAATATAAACAAAAAAACCGCCGTTTGTTTTATCATACCGCAAAATTACACTATTTTCAATTAACGGGTTTTGTTTCCGTACAGCAATAATTCGTAAAAAATTTTAAACCACACGAAAATGCACGGAACAGCTTTTAAAACATACGGAATGATAAAGTTATGTTTGACGTACCGGGGGAAAATGTCGGTGGGCGAAAGGATAGTGAATATTAAAACCGAAAGCGCCAAAGCGGTGTTTGTTGCCGACATTTTACCCGTAAAAAACCAAATTGCCACTCCCGTTACGGCAATAACGTATGTGGGCGATTCGGCTTTGTAATTGAAAATAACAATCCATATCAAAAGAAAAGATAAATAAAGTATTTTGAAACCGGTATGGTGGTAGTATTTTGTTTTCAAGAGGGGTATAAGCAATAATATGGTTCCCGCAAGCAGAATGGCGTTTTTGGGTATGCCTGTATAAAACCAACTGTTGAGCCATCCGGCCACCGATAGACCGTACGAAGCGTTTATATCGGCAAAAATAAGATTGAACCAACTTTTGTAAAGAAACACCAACCGGTGAAACGGTATTACCGTTAAAGGCAAAAGAAAGAAAAGCGCAGTCCAGCCAAGGGTATATAGTGCCGCTTTTGTTTTGCCGGGATAGAATATAAACAGTATAAGGGCGACAATTCCGAAAAGCTTAATATATACTGTTATTACAATAAGTAATGATGATAACCATAACCTCTTTTCCTGCATATTTACAAACGAAAGGATAATTAATCCGGCAATCAGAGCATTGCTTTGGGCGTTTTGCACGGAGGTGACAAGTTCGATAAGAAGAAACAGCAAAATAAAAGTTTTCGTTTTACCGCCGGGTACCGGCAACTTCCAAACGGCAATCAATAATACCAAAGCATTTAAGAGGTTCCATAAAATCAACCCGGGTAAAACCGGAAGAAAAGCGAAAATGGCCATAAACAACGAAAAGGTCGGGCTGTACTTGTAATAGTCCCAGTGTTCCTGCGGGTAGAGTTTGTACAGGTCTTTGTTGTCGACAAGGTGGGTAAACGAATTTTTAAATATCACATAGTTGTTGTAATGGGTGTAAAGTCTTGTTCCGTCGAATGATTTTTCGCCCAAAGTATAAGATTGTATCGAAATCAATATTATGATTACCGTTATAAGTGCGGAGATATAGGGTAATTTAAAAATGTTTTTCGAAAATTGTTTTGTAAAATCTTTCATTGCGTTGAAGGGTGTTACCTGTTACATATGGTTTTAAATTCGCAATATTTGCAGTTATCTTTCTCTGTTGTTTGTGTGAATGTTAAATGCCGGCCGGTAATCTCTTCGATTATATTTTTCAAAACATCTTCGAAACCGTCAATCAATTCGTCCATATTTTTGTCTTTGTTCGACAACTGGGCGAAACCGTTCGAAATGTTGCGCAGGCTAATAATTCCCGGGCGTAAATTAACGGTGCCGGGGTTGTTGCGTTTAAACAGCCAGGCATATAATAGTATTTGAAAAGCTTTATCATGTTTTTTATTGCCGGTTAAAAATGTTTGACAATCTTTGATGATTAAATCGTTATGCGATACTTGTCCCGTTTTATAATCGATTATTCTTATGTCGTTGTTGTTTGTGTCAACGCGGTCGAAAAATCCTTTTAACCTGACATTGTTTCCCTTTATTTTCAATGTATATTCATATTTTTTTTCGAGGGCAACAATTTTTCGCGGTTCGTTTTTGAGTTTGCCTGTGTCGTATTTTAAGAAACGGGTAATATACTCTTTTGCCACGCTGTAAATAAGTGCGTTCCGTCCGTACGACAAATCGGAAGTTTTGTAATGAATTTCAAAATTCTCTTTTAAATGTTTGTCGATATTCTCCGCATTTTTTTTCAGGATATCTATATCAATTGTTTTTCCTGTGAAGGGTTCGTAAAGTTGTTGTAAAACTCCGTGAACCACCTTCCCGAATGTATTTGCTTCTACTGATATTTCAGCGGTTTGGGGCTCTTTAAGTTTTAAAATGTACTTAAAATAAAATTTCAGCGGGCACAACAGGTAGGTATTTAAAGCCGATGCCGAATATCCCGATTGAGCTATTGCATTTAATTGTTCAATAACTTTTCCCTCTTTTGTAATTTCGATATTTTCGTTATTATCAATATTTTTGACAGGACTTTCGGCATAGTAAACCTTGTATTGAATTTTGTTGTTCAGGGGAAGCAGTTCATCTTCTATTTGTAAAATAAAGCGGCTTTTTTCTCCTCCGCCGAGGTTTCCCGGTTGCGAATTGTAAAGAAAAACTGCTTTGCCGCTTCGCTGCAACAGTCTGAAAAAGTGGTATGCATAAACGGCTGTGGAGTGGTGGGGTAGCGGCAATTCAAATTTTTGCTTTATGTCGAAAGGTATGAGTGTGTCGCTAAAAGAACTTGCGGGTATTATGCCTTCGTTCAGGCCGAGGAATATAACGTTTTTAAAGTCAAGACTACGGGTTTCCAACAGTCCCATAATTTGAACACCGTTGAGCGGTTCGCCGCGCAAGTTTACTTTTGTGCCCGAAAACAGCCGTTGAACGGTTTTTTGTAATGTTTTCCAGCTTATATCGTTTTCGTATTGTTCCACAATAGATTTTAAATAGACGATTTGCCGTTGCAACATCTGTGTTTGATGAGCGAACAATAAATTTGAATCGCCGTCATTATCGCTGTCCGTTTTAAAAATTTCCAATAGTTTTAGAAATCGTGAAACAAATTGCGAGGGGCTGTTTATTCCTGTGAAAATTATTTCCGCCAGATTTCCAAGACCTGTATTTTCGAGTATTTCCGTCAGTTTGGGTCCGGTAATCATTACCATATTTTGTTCCGCAAAAATTTTTTTCGCCTTTATGCCGGCATCACCTGCCATGCGTTTTATCAGAGAGCAGTTCAGCAAGCTGTTGATAAGGGGAACGAAAAATTTGCCGGAAGGTTCGTTTTGTTTGGTGTTCAACAATTCCAGCCATTTGTTTGCAAAGTATTGGTAAGGGCTGTTGCTTAAAGGGTATCCGAGGGTAACATTGTAAGAGATTTTTTCGCCGGTATCCTCTCTTTTGCGGGGTAAAGCGTCAAGAAGGGGTATCAACAGGTTTTCGTCGCCGAGTATTATTGCAATATCCAGCGGATTTATACCGTCATTAAGCCATTTTTCCACTTTCTGAGCCGCATAGAGTGTTTGCCCGACCGACAACGGTACGGCAACGGTTTCCAATAGTTTGGGAGATGACGTTAGAAGGTTTTCCGCTTGAAACGGCGGTTTTAATTTTAATGATAAAATATGTTCGTTAATAAATTTTCCGGCTTCTTTTTGTCTCTGTTTGGGGTTGTTGAGGTAAAACCGGTCGGCATCCACTATGTAGTGGAAATCGTAATCTGATTTATTGAGGTATTCCACCACCTTTTGTTCGGCTTTTGACAAAGCGTTGAAGCCGGCGAAAAAGAGGCTGTTCCAATGAAAATTTTTTATAAGCGAATCGATATTTTCGGCAACGTTGCGGTAAACCATGGCGCGGTATCCGCTGTTGTTGGCGGCAAGGATTTTTTTCAGTTCGTTGTAATATTGTTCCAACGAACGGAAAAAGGACAAATATGAGATTTGCATATCCGTTAGCGGTTTGCCGTCGGTATTCCACTGTTCCAGTGCCCGTGCATCGGTGAGGTAAGAGAATATTTCGGAGGGATGCACCAGCGAAAAGTCAATATCTTCGAAATCGTGCAAAATTACCGGTGCCCAGTTTAGAAAATCGTCGGGAGATTTTGCTTTTTCCCCTGCGATATTTTTATGAATATCGTAAAGTTTAAAGTAAATTTTCAACGGGTCTTCGTATTCGGTTTGCGAAATCTTACTCATAAAGTCGTCGATACTCATCATGTCGGGCAGCCATATTGTTTTTCCGGCAATATCCGTTAGAAGCTTTTTCAGGAAAACAATAGGGCGTTTGTTGGGAAAGACAACGATGCTGTTTACGGGATTACCTTCTGTCTTTTCAAGGATAAATTTTGCCGTTTTCTCCAAAAAGGTTTCGTAAACCATATTAATCCGTTATGTCGGTTAGTGTTTCTTTCTTTTGTTTTTTTCGGGGATAATGTCGTATTCCCAAAGTTTATTGCCGTTTGTATCGAAATAAGTTAGGTGCAGAACTCTCTTTTTTGCGGGTCCCGATATTTTTATTTCGGCGAAATTACGTTGCATAATTACTGAGCCCGGCACTCTCAGAGTGTTTTTTTGATTAATTCCGTTTGTATTGGGTCCTGAATTAAGAGGCGAAGATGTTATGTCCCAAATTACCGGTTTACCCTCTTGTTTTAAAACCGATAGTTCCGAGAAATGCACATCTCCTGTGATAAATATAACGTTTTTAATGTTTTGGGAATAAATAAAGTCGATAATACGTTGGCGTTCTTTGTCGAAGCCGTAATTTGTGTAAGCTTCGAACATGCCGGTATTTGACAGGAATTGCCCTCCCATAACAACGAATTTAAATGTGGCGTAACTGCTTGCCAGATTATCGAACAGCCATTGCAACTGTTTTTCTCCGAGTTCGGTTTTATATCCGTGTTTGTAATTCCGTCTGTTGGCGTCGCGGTACCAGCGGTTATCGAGCAAAAAGAAATCGGCATCGCCCCACTGAAAGGAAGTTGTGGTCCCTTTTATATCGCCTGTGCCGTACGAGGGATTAGCCCAAAAAAGTTTAAAAGCTTTCAGAGTAAGATTTTTGTTCCAAAAACTTTTGTCGCTGTCGTTGGGCCCGAAATCGTGGTCGTCCCAAATGGCATAATTATGTACCGACGCCATAAAAGGTTGCAGTTGTGGAGTTGCCCTGTCGTGGGTATAACGGTGAATTATTCCTGTCCAGCTGTTCCAGTCGGGTTCGCGCAAATAGATGTTATCGCCGAGCCAAAGCATAAAATCGGGATGTTTTTCCAGCATGCTTAAGTAGATGTCGTATCCTCCGCCGTATGGCCGTCCCGGTCTGTCGTATTTTTTTTCATTTATGTATGTGCCGCTGCCCGTCACGAAACTGAAATCGGGCGGGTCGCCCCGCCATTTCCACAATTTTTGCGACTGAAAACGTGTTTGGTAGTCGAAGTGCAGTAATTTGCCGTTTATATAAACTTGGTATTGATAAATGTTTCCCGGTTCGAGGGTGTCGGCAACAAGCAGGGCTGTAAAGGCTTTCTCTTTTGACGTGTGAACCTTGCCGGTGTAATGTGCTGCGGAGGGGGTATCAATGTTCCAGTATTTTACAACAACATCGGCTCCGGTTTTTGTTTGTAGCCAAATTGCCGCCTCTTTCATTGTGCTGTATCCTAACATGGGACCCGATTGCAGCAACTCTTGTTGTGCATTCAACGTAAATTGAAACAATAACGTCAATGCGAGCAGAACAGATAATTTTTTCATGGTATTGATTATTTTAACATCTCTTTTACAGTATTAAAATTACCGTCGGTTTTTGCGGGTTTAAGGTTTAAAATGTGTGTGACAAGAGGATAGATATTAATATTTTCGAAAACATGATGGCGGTATCCCTTTTTAAAAGCCGGACCTGCGGCATAAAATATGGCATGCATGGCTCTCCAGTTGTTGTCGTAACCGTGTGTACCTTTTTCGTTACGCATATCTTTTTCGTTTAGATAGAGGCTCCAGGTCGTATCGGCAACCACTGTCAAATCGAGAGTGCGGGGATTGGTTCCGTAATGCAGCCGAGGGGGTAAACCGTTGTGTTTCCAAACCGAAATATGCCGACACTTTTTAAGCTGTCCGTAAACTTTTTCCACTCTTCCCGCTTTTACTTTAAGGTTAAAAACCGGATTTCCGCCGTTTATTATTTCAATATCCGATGTATCTATCAGTTTGTCGAGAAGAAGTGCTTTGTTTGATGAAATTTCGCCCATTCCGTGATCCGATGTTATTATGAAATTGAATTTGTCGAAGTCGGGCAGTTTTCTCATTTTATTAAAGAAGGTGCCGAGCCATTTGTCAAGTTGTTCTACGGTCTCTTTGGTTTTAGTACCGTAAGGACCGTCGATATGTCCGGTATGGTCGGGTTCGTGATAATACCACAAAATAAGATGCGGGCGTATCTTCGGGGGCAGATTAAGCCAAGTGGTTATCGAGTCGATACGGCTTTCGAAAGGTAAAGATTGGTTGTAATTGTAACGTCGTTGCGGCGCTATCCCACGGATGTCGGCTTCGCTTCCCACCCAAAAGAGTACGGCATTGTTCAAGTGTTGTTTTTGAGCCGTTACCCAAAGGGGTTCGCCACCGTAAAAAACTCCGTCTCTTACGCTGTTTCTGTCGGTTATACTGTAATTTCTGTGTAATAGCGGTGCGTAAAAGTTGTTTAATACAATGCCGTGGTGGTCGGGGTATAATCCGGTGGCAATGCTGTAATGGTTAGGGAAAGTTTTGGAAGGAAAACAGGGTTTTAACTCGGCAAAAACACCTACGCTTGCCAGTGAGTCGAGCACGGGTGTGTTGAAACGTAGAGGATAGTCCCACCTGAACCCGTCGAGCGAAAGCATTATTAAATATGGCTTGTCACCGTCAGGCGTGCCGCCCTTTTTTGTTGTTTTACAGCCGTATATCGATATGGTAATTGCAACTGCAATAAAGAGGGCAAATCTTTTTACAAATCTCTTTTTCATCGATTTTAATTTCGGATAAAAGTAAAGAAAAATCGGTTGAAATTATAAAGGGATAAAATTTTTAACATCTCCGTAGCAGGAGACGGGAAATTATTACAAAAAGCGGCAACGGCGGAAAAATATCAATCGAGCCCCGGCCTTTTAAAATCCATGCAACCGGGAAAATCGGTTAAAAGGTTGTTTTTTATTCGCGTCAAAAGCAGTAATATTTGATATATGTCGTTGTCGCCACCTTCGAACATGTTTGTAAAAAGGATGTACCAGGCCGATATTGAACGGTTTATCATTTCCGTCAACGTTTTAACGGTGCCGTTTGCATCTTTTTCGGCATCATTTGCGTTTTTGTCTGTTTCGGCAGAGATACCTTTGCTGTAATATGCCCGCGAAATTTTCAAATACAATTTGAGTTGATAATTTACAATAATGTCTATCATTCCGTTTAAGAGTTCTTCTTTACCGATTTTTAGCGTTGCATTATTAACCTTGTAAGCTCCTCCGAGTTCAGTTTCAACGGCAACAATAGATTTGTTTTCCATCTGTTTGTCGAGCCAATCGTCAACCATATCTTCATATTTCCTTCCCGATTTAAGGACATCGTTGCTGACGGCTTTTCTTTGGAAAAGGTCGAATTTTACCTGTTTTGGAATATCATCGAAAACTGTTAAGTCGATATTTTCTTTTTTGGCTGTTTTTTCGATAAATGTTTCGGCTTGCGGTAAGGCGGCATCAACATTTTCCCAAAAGGCACGGTTTTCAGTATCCTGTTTCGACAGCTCTTCTTTTGTGCTTTTCTCACCGTTTACAAATGCAATGCACTGTGCCGTAAACGGACACCGCTTACACCAACGGTCGCAATATGCAAAAATGTTTTCGATATAATGGTTCATGAAAAAAGGGGAAAAGTTTGTCTATTGTTTGAATTTGAATCCCAAGTCGTAATCTTCTACAAGTTTTCGCTCGGAGGTAACTGTCATGGGTACCGATTGATGTACCGTGTGACGCGAGGCAAACAGACCTACCCCTCCGTTTATGTTTGTAAAAACGGGTATCTCTTGCAGTAGTCCCGTAGAGCCGTTGTTTATTTCGATGTAAGTATCCAGCTCTTGCGATGCACAAGCCACATAAACGTCGATATTTCCTGTCCACCGTTCCACGTTTAAAATCTTTTCCAGTTTGTTTTCAAGAAGTTTGTAAAAGTTTTCGCCCGAATAACCTATTGCCATGTTTTCGTAACCCGATGTTGATATTGAATGTTTCATTCCGAGGTGCCACGATATTGATTTGTAAAGTGTATCGGAGGTTCCGGGCAACAACTCTTTGTAATGGAAAATCATATCCACTTCGTAGCGTTTTCCGTTTATTGCCGAATTCCATTTTATCTCTTTGTCGGAAGTAAAAGATATGGTACGTACCGGATAAGAGATGTGGAAATTGTTAACGATTTTTGTTTTTGCAGTGATATCTTTGTTGTTAAGTTTTACCTTTAATGTGTATTCTGCCTCCTGATCCAATTTTGCGGTGGAGTAATACATCAGCTGGTCGGGATAGTAGAAAATGGAGTCTCCTGCATTTTTATTGTGAATGGTAATGGTATCGAAAGTTATAACGGGCAGATTATTACCGTTTTTACGTCCTGTCAGCGTTACTTCCAGTTTGGAGGAATAGTTGCTCGAGTCGGGGTTTTGGGCAAATTCGAGAGCATTGCCCGGACCCGAAAAGGCTTTTGTTACCTTTAGCCAGATAGTGTCGTTTTGAAAGTCGAGGAGTCCGTAAACAACTGGAATTTCCTTGTAATCGGCATAAAGGTTAACGTCGTTGTCGCAGCCCGTAAACAAAATTGCAATTAAGAGTGCCGGGATAAACGGATATATATGTTTTTTCATAAATCAATTTTATTTGTCGAGTAAATAACCCATTGAAAATGGTTGGGCAAAGGTAAATATTAAATTGCTAATATACCATTAAAAATTCCTTTAATTACCGCAGAATACAACCCTTACCGTTATTTCCTTTTCAGTGTTGCTTAAAGAACAATTAGCCGTAAAAGAGTTATGCGGGAAAATCTCCCGTCATAACCCTTTAAACTTTGAAAAAGGCAAAATGGAACCGCCTAACGGTAATATTACATCAATTTGCCGCTGTAAATTCTTCCGAATCGGTGTACGGAATTTGACGGTGTCCCGCAAGAGATATTATTTTGCCTATTATCAAGCCGGCGATTACGGAAACAACGATGGTTATTGCAATTCCCGACAGTTGGGCACCTGCATCAATGCCTTTGACAACCACAAGAGCCGCCAGACCTCCGAAAATACCCGGAATGCCGTGCAGATTGGAGACCCCGCATGTGTCGATTATTTTCAAACCCTTTTGCAAACGCGATTGAACCAGTGCAAAACCCGTAACGGAGAGTGCTCCGGCAATAATGCCGATAATTATTGCTTCGGTATTGGAGGCGGTATTACAGACCGAACCTATTGCGACGCCTCCGGCGAGTGACGCATTGGCAATGTCGGCGGCTTCAATTTTTCCGCGCAACATAACGGTAAAGAAATATGTAATCAACGTGGCTCCGCTCAATGCCAATACCACATTAACGGCCGTATGTACAACTTCGGACGGGATGACCAGGGCGGCACAAAAACTCGGCCAGAAAATCCATAAAATCATACTGCCGAGTAACGAGAATCTGTCGCTTGTGTAATCGGTTTCAATTTCTGCACCGTACTCGTTTTTTGTTGTCATCGATAATGCCACGCCGAGTCCGAACAGAGCTCCGAACGAGTGAATTACAATGGAGCCGCCGGTATCGATAAAGCTGCCCTCTTTTATCAATCCCAGACCGTTGTCGAGGGTAATCCATTCGTTAAACATGTATGCCGGTACGAATAACAGACCGAGTAACAGATATTGGTTCATTTTGAGACGCCCCAATACCGCTCCGGCCGTTATCAACAAACTTGCCGCTGCAAATTCCGACAATATCAAAGTGTCTATTTCGGAGCCTTTGTCGCCAAACCAACCCGTACCTGCAATAAAAATATATACGGGAATGGATATGCTTACCAAAAGAAACGTTGCCGTCAATGCCGACCTGCCGTATTTTCTTACGAATACCATAAGGAATCCGAAACCCACAAGGAGCATTGCCATAATGTGAATAGCGCGGTAATACTTTTGTCCGTCGGCAAGGGATGCCAATGCCTCGGAAGAGACTCCCTGGGCTTGTAATTTGTTTCCTGCCATTAAAAAAATGATAAATAGGGAAACGATTTTTGAAACTTTTTTGAAATTGTCCATTTTATGAAAATTTACTGTTTTAAAAAGTGGCAAATGTCCAACATATTTTCTGTTTTATTTCAGAGGCAGGCCAAATATTTAGCGCTCCTTTTAAAATTGTTATTTGGTTTCAATAAATATAGCTGTAAATTGCCATAAGAGAAAGGCAATCAGGCTGTTAATAATTAACATAACCTTTGGGTTTCAAGCCGGTGGAACCGGTGTGGATTTGAAAATAAATCGAGATGCTCCGTTAAATCCGGATACCGATGTCTGTTTTGAAAAATAATATGTCAGTCCTGCCGGTTAAATAAACTCGGTTTCGTTAAGCGGAAAAGTTTTTTCGCAATAATGACAAGCGAGTTTTGTGTTTCCGTGGTGGTCTGTTATCACCTTGAATTTGGTGTTCACATTTTGGTTGTTTGTAACGCATTTGGGATTTTTACATTTGGCAATGTTTTCCACTTCGTTTGGCAGGTTTATACGGCTTTTGTTTATTACATCGTAATTTTTTATTTCGATTAGAGTGGCATTTGGAGCCACAAGTGCTATTTTGTTTATTTCGTCGGGTTTGAAGTATTTGCCGCTTATTTTGATGATACCTTTTTTGCCCAGTTTTTTGCTGGAGAGGTTGGTGCCGAAATAGACCTGGTTTTTGCTCTCTTCCAATTCCAAAATTTTAAATACTCTGAATGTGTTTTCCGATTTTATATGGTCTATCACCGTGCCGTTTTCTATTGCCGACACTTTCAGTTCGGTTCTTTTATTATTCATGGTAAAATTTTGTTTTAAGTTAAAAAAATTATTCCTTAAGTCCGAGTATTGCCGCTATCAAAGCTTGCCTTACGTAAACCCCGTTTTTTGCCTGTTGAAAATAGTATGCTTTGGGGTTGTCGTCAACATCTTCGCTTATTTCGTTTACCCTTGGCAAAGGGTGCAGCACCCTCATTGTCTCTTTCGAGTTTTTCAGCATGCTGTTTTCGAGCACATAAGAATTTTTAACCTTTTCGTATTCCAGCGGGTCGGGAAACCGTTCTCCTTGAATACGGGTCATATAAAGTATGTCGGCAACATTGATAACATCGTTGAGTTCGGTGTATTGGTGGTATTCCAGTCCGGCATCTTTAATCCATTTTTTGACCGAGCTGGGGAGTTTGAGGCTGACGGGCGAAACAAGGTGAAAGGTGGTGTTGAACATACTCATTGCTTGCACGAGCGAATGAACCGTTCTTCCGTATTTCAAGTCGCCCACAAGGGCAATGTGGAGGTTGTCGAGAGTGCCTTGTGTTTTCCAGATGGAATAGAGGTCGAGAAGACATTGTGTAGGGTGCTGGTTTGAACCGTCGCCGGCGTTAATTATGGGTACGGGCGATACTTCGCTGGCAAATCTTGCACTTCCGTCAAGAGGGTTGCGCATAACAATAAGGTCGGAATAGTTGCTTACCGTCAAAATGGTGTCTTTCAACGATTCGCCTTTTCTCACGCTTGACGTGTCGGCACTGGCAAAACCGATAATACTTCCTCCGAGGTATTGCACGGCACTCTCGAAACTCAAACGCGTACGGGTTGAAGGCTCGAAAAACAACGATGCAATAACATAATTGTTTAAAATATGTTGCCTTTGATCTTTTTCAAAATCTTCGGCTATTTCCAATATTTTAAAAATCTCCTCCTTGTTGTAGTCGCTTATGGACACAAGGCTTCTGTTTTTTAAATTAATCATAAAATGAATTATTTGGGTTTCTGTTTTTAAATTCAACGGCATAAAAAAAACGGCTGTTGCCGTTTAAATGGTGGATAATACTTACAATTAATAAGGTATTTGACTGCTGTTTCGTAATACTCTTGTCCGATATCATCACGGTGGATTTTTATTTACCGGAATGCAAAATTAATGTATTGTGAAGTACAAGATAACATTTACGGCAAAAACTTATGAAAATATTATTAACAAAACCGGTTGTGGCGGAATGTTTAATTCTATGTTATTGATAAAAGTTATTTCCGTCAATTTGAATGAGGCGTCACAAGGATGAAATCTGCAGGTTGTTGATACGCGTTAAATGAAATATAGAGAGACTATTTTCCTAAAAATGGAAAACATATGCGGGTTGATTTGACAAAAAAATTATTTAAAAACTGAAACACAGCGGATTGGTATTTAGGTATGATATTTGAAAAAGCAAACGTTTTTTATAAAACAAATGTTAATAATTTAGCAAAAGTTTGTTGACAATATACAGGGGAAGAGAATGACGGCAGTGACTAAATACAGACAGGGAAAGGTTTTGGGTGTGTCGTTTGCACATTTTACACACGATGTTTACTCATCGTTTTTATCGCCGTTGTTGCCCTTGTTGATGGAGAAATACGGCATAACACTGTCTGTTGCAAGCGTATTGAGTCTTTTGCAGCGAATACCCTCATTGTTCAGTATGGTTATCGGAGCCGTGGCTCACCGTTTGCCGTGGCGCGGCATTATATTAACGGCACCTTTGGTGACCGCCACGGCGGGAAGTTTAATGGGGGTGGCTCCCAACGTGGTTGTATTGGGAATATTACTCTTTACCATAGGAGTAAGTTCCGCTGTTTTTCATGTTCCCGCTCCGGTAATGATAAAGGAATATTCGGGAAGGAAAGCGGGGATGGGAATGAGTTTTTATATGCTGGGAGGCGAGTTGGCGCGCATGGCAGGACCATTACTTGTGGTAAGTGCGGTATCGGTTTGGGGGTTGCAGGGAATTTGGAGGTTAATACTGCCGGCTATTGTTGCAACGGTGCTCTTGTCGTTTATAATAGAAAAAAAACCGCATGAAAAATTGGCAAAAACCGAAAGTAAAAGTGCCGGATGGAAATCGACTCTGAAACAATATTCTCTCTTTTTCACGGTTATGGGAATCTTTTTGTTGCTGCGCGCGGTTGTAAAATCGTCGTTAGCCACCTTTTTACCTACTTATATAGGTGAAAAAGGGGGGACATTAATGGCGGGTGCGCTATCGTTATCGATATTACAGGTTGCTGGTGCCGCGGGAAGTTTTATGGGAGGCGGCATTTCCGACAAGATAGGAAGGTTCAATACCTTACTTATAGTAACTGTAGTGTCGCCGGTGTTGATGTTGTTGTTTGTTTATGCGGAACATACATACAGGATTGTGCTGCTGGTATTGTTAGGCTTGACGTTATATTCGAGTACGCCCATACTATTGGCAATGGTGCAAGAGCAAGGCTCGACCCGACCCGCACTTATGAATGCAAGTTTTACCACAATAAACTTTGTGTCGGGGGCCGTTGCGGTGTTGGGAACAGGATTTTTGGGCGATATTTTCGGATTGGATAAGGCATATTTGATAGTGGCTTATTCGGCATTCGGATCAATTCCGGTTTTGTTTTTGTTGAAGCGATTCGTAAAATAACTTATTAACTTTTGAGTGTAAATAACTTGATGTTTAAAACTTGCATTTTATGTATAATTGACTATTTTTGTTTACTTAAAAAACGAATTGTTTCACAGAAAAGGGAGATTGATTATGAAAAAGAAAATTCTTATTATTGATGATGAGTTGAGTATAAGGATGCTCCTTGAGAATTTTTTGGGTAAGGAGTATGAAGTTATTACCAAAAAAGACGGACAAGAGGGGTTGGCATATCTTGAGGAGGGGGATTTACCCGACTTGATTGTTGCTGATGTTCAAATGCCTAACATCGACGGATATGCGTTTTTGGAAAAAGTAAGGGCAAGCGGATTTTTTAAACATATTCCGGTAATAATGTTGTCGGGTATTGAAAGTAGCCAGGAACGTGTTAAATGCTTGAAAATGGGCGCCGACGATTATGTTGTTAAGCCCTTTAACCCCGAAGAACTCTCAATTCGTATCAATAATATTTTGAAAAGAATAAGTAAATAATGACAGATGCCAGATTTAGAAAAGGATTTGATAAATATTCTTTACATAGGTAACAACGACGATTTCTGTAAACAGCTCGAGAGTTATCCCGTTTTCACGGTGGTAAAAAAAGAGAACGGGCTTAAAGCCATGGACTATCTTATAAGAGAAGATAAGATAGATGCCGTTGTTAGCGAAGTGCATCTGACCGGTATCAACGGTTTTGAGGTGGCAAAGCATTTCAAATCGCAATCCGGATTTAATAAAATACCTTTTATAATTGTTTCGTTCGAAAAAAACGAAGCCGAAAAAAGAGAGGCGTTAAAACTGAAAGGTACCATTGACGATTATTATCAAACTCCTGTCGAAAACAGGGATTTGGAAATAAGAATAAGGTTTTTGCAATACTATTTTAAAGAGTTGTCGAACCGGAAAGTTGAGTCGAAAACCGATGTTTTGGAGTATAAAATACCGGTTATCAAAAGATTGTTCGATATTGTTGTTTCGGCAACCGCACTGCTTATACTATTGCCTCTGTTTATTATCGTTGCCATTGCCATAAAACTTGAGTCGAAGGGTCCGGTAATATATAAATCGAAAAGAGTAGGAACGGGATACAGGATTTTCGATTTTTTAAAATTCCGTTCCATGTACACCGGAGCCGATGCCAAGCTTAAGGAACTGGAGCACCTTAACCAATACGCCGCCGCCGAAAAGGAAAAGAGCAAGGAAAACAAATTTGAACCATGCCCGCGATGCGCAAAACTGCCCGAAGGACAATATTGTTCGCCGGTGCTTTATATAGGCGGCGAAAAAATTTGCGAATATTGGTACAAAGTGTTGCAAAAAAGAAAAGGGTCAACTTTTGTTAAAATTCAAAACGACCCGCGTATTACAAAGGTGGGAAAGATAATAAGAAATACAAGCATCGACGAGTTACCTCAATTAATAAACGTATTGAAAGGGGATATGTCGATAGTGGGTAACCGCCCGTTGCCGTTGTACGAAGCCGAGCAATTGACCTCCGACGATTGGAGTGCGAGGTTTTTGGGACCGGCGGGTATTACCGGTTTGTGGCAAGTGGAATTGAGAGGAAAAGGAGGTGTTATGTCGGAGGAAGAGAGAAAAAGATTGGATAATTATTATGCTCAAAATTATTCGTTTTGGGGAGATATTAAGCTGATACTCAGAACAATACCGGCATTGTTTCAGAAAGAAAATGTATGATTTTGATTGTTAAAAAGTTAGGTGAAAAATAATTTGTTTTTTGGTTTTGTATGAATAAAAAAAATATACTTTTAAGCAGTTTTAAACTTATGATTAGTTAAAGATATCAGGAAAAATGAGAGTGCTATTGGAGAAAAATAGGAACGGCAGATTTGTTTTATTATTGGTATTCCTTATGGTAAATGCCTTAAAGGTATTTTCGCAGCCGGTTAGTGCTGTTGACAGCTCTATGTTTTTTAATCCTATAACCGATGATATTACAAAGCGTCTTCCTCCGCTGCAAGTGCTTATCGACTCGGCAACATACAATTCGCCGTCAATGTTGTACGAGGATTTGAAACGCACCTATTACGAGTACGAGCAACTCTCCGAAGAGAGGGCATGGCTTGAACATTTCAGTGTAAACCTGGATATGAATGTGGGAAAATGGAACTTTTGGGATAAAAACGAGGTGAGCAATGTTGACAAATATTTCAGGTTGCAATCGTGGCGCGACAATTATGCCATTGGCTTTTACATGCGTTTTCCGCTTGCCACACTGGTTGACAGACGCAATCGCATAAAAAAACAAAAGAAGTGGCAAGAAATTTCCATGGCACAAAAAGAGATTAACAAAAGGTTTTTGGTGAAGGAGGTTATAACCATTTATAACGACCTTCAACAGTATCAGCAATATATAAGGATTTATAACGATTATCAAAATTTTACTTTGTTGCAAATGCAAATGGCTCAAAACGAATTTTTAAACGGTGAAATCTCCACGGCGGAATATACAAGACTCAAGGAAATACAGACTCGCGGAGCCATAAATTTTCAGCAGGCGGTAGCCGAATTTAACAAAAACTATCAGTTGCTTGAAGTAACAACGGGAATGAAGTTTAATCTTATAAATATATTGCGTTAGGTAGAATTAAATTAATTGACGAATGGATTTATTATACTTTATAAGGCTTTTTAAAAGAAACATAGTGCTGCTTCTCGCGGTTCCTCTGTTTTTGGCAATATTGGTTTATTATTTTACGCGTAATCAGGAGAAAGTTTATCAATCCGAAGCAATTATTTATACCGGTATTACCACCGGATATTCCATAGAATCAACAACCCAGCGTCCTACCGATTTTTTCAGTACCAGTGCGCAGTTCGATAATATGATAAACCTGCTTACTTCGCGTCAAACAATTGTTGAAACGGCAATAAGACTCTATGCACAGGATTTGTCGCTTGAGCATTACAACCGCCAATATATTTCCAAAGAGAATTATGAAAAATTAATGCGTGAAACACCGAAAATGATTAAAGATTTGGTGGTGAAAAACGGAAAATCGGGTGTGGAACGCGAAAAAGAGGAGCAAATCAGACAACTGGAAAAAGAGATTAAATCGCTGGAAAAAGAGATTAGCAAGAAAAAGAACAAAGCAATTAGAGAACTCAATCAATACAAAAAAAAGGAAAAACAAAATCAAAGTGTTGATTACGGCGTTACTAAAAATTCGGTTTCGACCGATAACGGCAATGCCTTGCCCGAATTTCATACCGTATTGCCCGGTGAGTCAATAACGGCTATTGCAGCACGTTACGGAATCTCGAGAGGTGAACTTATCAATATGAACGGCCTCGACCCTAACGAACCTTTAAGTCCCGGACAAAACCTTATTATCAAAAAACCGGCTGTTTCCACTACAATGCAATACCATACCGTAAAACCCGGCGAAACACTCTATTCCATAGCAAAACGTTACGGTGTCAATATTAGCAAACTTCGCGAACTCAACAACTTATATAACCGTAACATTTCACCCGGACAGCGTTTGATTATCAGTTCGGGAACATCAAACGGCAACAGCGCTTACGATTTTGCAGTGAAACAGGTTTCCGAAGATAATTATCCCGAAAATACGGCTTCTGTTACTGTTAACACGGCGAAAAACGAAAACAAAACATCCACCTTCTCAACACTTACCACCGAAGGCGGGGTTTTTGTAAAAGACCCCATTATTCCTCCCGGAATAAACAAGGAAGACTACGAAGCAACGGTTAGAAATATGAAAAACTACTATGCTTCGAGCGACACAAATTATATATACGGACTTTTGCATTACGGACAAAGCAAACATTACAGCATTTGGTCTATAAGCCAGGTTCAGATATACAGAATTAATAACAGTGACCTTGTTAAGCTTACTTTTAAATCGGACGACCCCGGTATTTGCCAGCAAACATTGAAAATACTATCTACGGTATTTATGCGCAATTACAAACTCCTTCGTATTAACGAAACCGATTTGGTGGTAAAATATTTTGAACAGCAGGTTGACTCGGCGGACAAAAGATTGCAGGAAGCCGAAGACAGACTGTTGCGTTTCAATAAAAAGAACAACATTATAAACTACTACGAACAAAGTAAATACATCGCCGCTCAAAAAGAGGATTTGGATGTTTACTATCAAAACGAACAGATACGTTTGTCGGCGTCGTCGGCCGCACTTCGTGAACTTGAATCGAAAATGACCGCACGCGACTCCATATACCTGAAAAGCGATGTGATTAACCAAAGGAAAAAAGAGCTTGCCGAGGTTTCGGAAAAGATTCTTATAAACCAGCTTGCCGCAAACTACGACGACAGGGTGGCAAAAGAGATAGCACGCCTGAAACGAAAACAAAAACAACTGCGCGACGAAATAAAACTTTATGCCGACCAGCTCTATCTTTACGGACATTCAACGCAAGGTGTTCCCATTAAACAGATACTTGACGAATGGTTGAAAAATACCATTGACTATGTTGAAGCCAAAGCCTCCTTGTCGGTATTGTCGCAACGGAAACTCGACTTTATTAGAACCTATCAAAAGTATGCTCCTCTCGGTGCTATGCTTACGCGAATAGAACGTGAAATAAAAGTTGCCGAGCAGACCTATCTCGAATTGCTCAGGAGTTTGAATGTTGCCAAGATGAAGCAGCAAAATCTCGAGATGTCAACCAATATTAAAATTGTTGACCCTCCCTATTTCCCCATTCAGGCTAATCCCTCGAAAGCCAAATTTATGGTTATTGCCGCTTTTCTGGCAGGTTTTGTTATAATTGCATTTATTATTGTTGCCCTTGAATATTTCGATACTTCTGTTAAGAACCCGAGCAGGGTTGTGGAAAAAACAAAAATGAAACTTGCCGGTGCTTATCCTGCACTTACCGATAAAGAGAAGGCAATGGCTCTTGCTTCCATAAGCAACCGCCTTGTGGATATGACAATTCAAAACATTAAGCTGGGATTGTCGAAAATAGAGAAAGAGGTGGAAAAACCATATGTGATTCTTGTTTTCAGTACGCAAAACCGTACGGGTAAAACACTCATATCGCAAAAAGTTATTAACAGACTGAGAACAATCGGCGACAAAGTGTTGTATTTGAATTATGCCGGCGAAAACGAATCCTTACCCGACGAAGATTACAACTATTCATACACTTACAGAATAACCGACAACTTCATTGATATAGAAAACCTCGGTCAACTGATAGGCGAAAACTACCTGCGTAAGGTAAATTCGGCATACGACTATATTTTCATTGAGATACCCTCGATAATTTATCACTCCTATCCTTTGAAACTTTTGAAAGAGGTCCATATGGCACTCTTTGTAATTAAAGCTACACAAAAAATTACCAAAGCCGACGAGGCTGCACTCGAAACATTCGGGGAGTCGCTTGATGTTAAACCTATTGTCATTCTCAACCAGGTGGATATACATTCGCTTGACGAAATAATAACCGAAATACCGAAAAAACGCAACGGTTTTATGGGTAAGATAAAACGTATTTTAACTTATCCCGGAAAATATAAAATTCAGATTAAGAAAGAAGCTTAAAAGTGGCAAATGTTCTTATTAAAATATTTAAGAATAAGAATTTCCTTTCGTTGGCCAACAATGGTCTTGTTGCCGTATTCGGTTTCTTCGGTTTTTTAATCCTCGTAAGAAGTTTGCCTACAAATGATTTCGGCGAGTGGGTTTTACTTATCACCACAGCCAATTTTATCGATATGTTCAGGTTCGGAATAACCAGGACGGCAATTGTACGGTTTTTATCGGGCGCCGACGAAAATGAGTCAAAGCAGCTTATAGGTTCAAATTATGTTATCGGATTGGTTAGTACCGCTTTAATTATTATCGTCGTTTTAGCGGTAAACTATTTCTTTCACGATAATGTTCAATCATCGGGTTTTTCACTGTTTTTTAAATGGTTCCCTTTAATAGCCGTTATTACTATACCCTTTAACAATGCGCAATCGGTTTTGCAGGCTAAATTGCGTTTCGACTACATTCTGGTTCTCAGACTAATAAACGTCGGACTTTTTATGCTCTATCTGCTGGTGAATTATTTCTTTATCCGTTCGGGCTTAACGGTAATCGTTTATGCATACATAATAACCAATATTTTGACCTCGTTGGTTGCCATGATTTTTAACTGGGACGGAATAAAACATATTACCAATGCCACGAAAAAAGCCAATAAAATAATATTGGACTTCGGAAAATACACCACCGGCACATTGATAGGCAGCAACTTGTTGAAAAGCGCCGATACATTTATAATAGGTTTGAGCCCTTTTTTGGGAACCACGGGAGTTGCCTTGTACAGCATTCCTTTGAAACTTACCGAAATTATAGAAATACCTCTTCGCAGTTTTGCCATGACGGCATTTCCGGGGATGTCGAAAGCGAGCATCGAGGGGAAGCCCGAGGAGGTGAAAAGGCTGTTTTATTACAATGCCGGAGGAATGACTATTTTGATGTTTTTTGTGATGCTGATATCTTTTGTCTTTGCCGACGAGTTTGTTTATATATTGGGGGGTAAAGGGTACGAAGAGACGGCAAGTATTTTCCGTATTTTTTGTGTTTACGGAATTCTTTTACCGGTTGACAGGTTTATCGGTGTGGCTCTCGACAGCGTTAACCGGCCGAAACAAAACTTTATTAAAGTGGTGTACATGACTTCGGCAAACATTATCGGCGACACGATTATGGTCTTCGGATTTTATTATATAAGCCTCTTTATTGCCGTTGTTTCTATGACGCTTTCGGGCTTTACCGATGTAAGTTTTATTGCCGAAGTGACAAAACAATTTACCGTTATAAATGTTTTGGAGAGTGTGGCATGGGTTACCATACTTTTTACGCTTGTGGGAATCTTTGTGGGATTTCATTATTTAAATAAAGAACTTGAGTTACGTTACCGCAATATACTTTTGGGAGGTATTCAATTTTTTAAAGAGGGACTTTTGAAACTGAAACGCTGATACTCTTTAAAATTTTACTATTTTTATACCGCAAATTATAGCCATATGTTGGAATCGTTAAAAGAGAAAACGGGAGCGAGTAAATTGCAACACCCTTTGGTGATTGCCGTAATTTTTTTGGCCACAATAGTTTTGGGTTATATTATTGCCAAGGGAGGGGTTAAGGTTTCAATGGCTATTCTTTTGTTGGTGCCGGTTTTGGTATATCTCAACAGGTTGTTCAATCATCCCACCCTCGGTGTTTATACCACCATAGTTATGGCTTTTATTGCCATCGGACTAACGCGGTATATTCGTAACGTTCCATTCGGGCTTAGTATCGACGGGCTGTTGGTACTTACGATAATAGCGATATTTTTCAGAAATTTTTACGATAAGATTGATTTTAAACAACTCAATCGCGATTTGGTATATTTGATGCTTATTTGGTTTGCCTATTCCGTTATGGAACTTTTTAATCCGTTGGCTTTAAGCCGTACGGCATGGTTTTATGCCATGCGTGGTATTTCATTATATCCCTTACTGGTTATCCCGATAGCATTTCTTATTTTTATGAGGTTGCGCCATCTTTATGCCTTTTTAATGATATGGGCGGTATTTTCGCTTTTGGCAACATTAAAGGGGTTGCAGCAGCAGTATATAGGTCTTGATCCTGCCGAGCAATACTGGCTCGATACGGTAGGGCGTATTACCCACGTTATCAACGGAAAACTCAGGATTTTCTCCTTTTTCAGCGATGCCGGACAGTTTGGTGCCGCCCAGGGAGCCGCCGGAATTGTTTTTCTCGGTGTTGCTCCTGCCATAAGGGGCAGGTTCAATAAGATATTTTTCTATTTTGTGGGAATAATGTCGCTGTGGGGTATGATGATTTCGGGTACCCGCGGCGCCATGATAGTTCCCCTGCTTGGCGGTGCTACCTTTGTTATTTTGTCCAAACGTATCAAAATCATCGTTTACGGTGGTTTGCTTATGGCTTTTGTTTATGTGTTTTTTGCCTATACATACATCGGCGAGAGTAACTATACCATTGCGAGGATGCGTACGGCGTTCCGTCCCGAAAACGATGCCTCTTATCAGGTGCGTCTGCAAAACAGGGCGATACTCAGGGAGTATCTTGCCGATAAACCGTTCGGAGGTGGTATAGGTTCGGCGGGAAACTGGGGGCAGCGTTTTACTCCGCAGGGGTTTCTTGCTAACGTGGCCACCGATAGTTGGTATGTGCAAATTTGGGCTGAACAAGGAAGGGTAGGACTTATTCTGCACGTCTTTATATTGATGTATATTATGTTTAAAGGGTTCTATCTGATAATGGCCAGGGTTAAAAGTAAAGAGTTGAGCGGAATACTGGGAGCCTTGCTTGGAGGCTACGCCGGTATTTTCGGCGCAGCCTACGGTAACGGTGTGCTCGGACAGATGCCTACGGGTATTTTGCTATACCTCAGCTGGGCATTTATCTTCGCAAGTCAACAGCTCGACAGGGAGTATGTCGACCGTATTGCCCAAGGCGTTTCGCCCTGGACACTGAAACCGAGAGATTAAAATTATTGAATTATGGATAATTCGAAACCGCTTGTTTCGGTAGTTACGGTAAATTATAATCAATCTGCCGTCACTTGTGAATTTCTGGAGTCGTTTGAAAAAATAACATATCCCAATACCGAAATTTTTGTTGTTGACAATGCTTCGCCCAACGATAATCCCGATATCATTAAAGAAAAATTCCCTTATGTAAATCTTATCAAAACCGAAAAAAATCTCGGTTTTGCAGGAGGGAATAATGTGGCAATACCCTTTTGCAAAGGGAAATATGTTCTCTTTATAAACAATGATACCGAAGTGGAAAAGGGTTTCCTCGAACCTCTTGTCGAGGTTTTGGAAAACGACCCGGAAATTGGTATGGTTAGCCCTAAAATCCATTATTTTCATACTCCCAACACAATACAATTTGCAGGTTTTACTCCCATTCACCCCATTACAATCAGAAATTTTGCAATAGGATTCGGCGAAAAAGACAACGGCCAGTACGATGTGACCTGCGAAACCGGTTCTATTTTCGGAGCCGCCATGCTTGTGCCAATGCGTGTCATAGAAGAGGTGGGAATGATGACGGAGGTTTTTTTCCTTTATTACGAAGAACACGATTGGGCGGAACATATTAAAAAGGCTGGTTATAAAATTTATTACCAGGGAAAATCATTGGTCTATCACAAAGAGTCCATTTCCACGGTGAAAGACAGCCCTTTTCAAATATTTTATCTGCACAGGGGAAGAATACTTTATGCCAGAAGAAATAATAAAGGAATTACAAAATTTTTGAGCCTTGCATATCTTTATCTAATATCAGCACCTAAAATAAGTTTGGAATTTTTATTGAAAAAGCGTCCCGACCTTATGTTTGCCTATTGGAGAGCCATTTTTTGGAACTGGACACACCATAAAGGTATTTACGGATTGAGTCGATTAAACAAAAATAATTAGCCTATGGAAAGTGTTAAAATTATACTTATTGCCGTTCAATATATTGTATATGTGTATTTTGCCATGGCTACCGCTTATATTTTCATATATGCTTTTGCAGGTCTGTTTTACAAACAAAAAAGGGCGAAAGAGGTAAAGAAATTGCGGAAATTTGCCGTCTTGATACCAGGTTACAAAGAAGATGCGGTCATTGTTAATGTTGCAAAGGAGGCTGTAAAACAAGATTATCCTGAGGATAAATACGAAGTTATAATTATTGCCGATTCGTTTAAAAAAGAGACTTTGGAGGCATTGAGAAAATTACCGGTACGTGTTGTGGAAGTGGTGTTCGAAGTAAGTAAAAAATCCAAAGCGTTGAATAAATGCATGGAGGTGATTGGCGACGATTACGACGTGGCTTTTGTGCTTGATGCCGACAATATCATGAAACCCGATGTGCTCGGGAAAATAAACGAAGCTTTTGAAAGAGGATTTACTGCCGTACAAGGTCACCGTACCGCAAAAAATCTGAATGCCAATTTTGCCGTACTCGATGCCATGAGCGAAGAGATAAACAACCATATATTCAGAAAAGGTCACAGGGTTTTGGGTATCTCGTCGGCACTTATAGGCTCGGGAATGGGTCTCGACTATCACCTGTTTAAGACCACCATGGCCACTGTCGATTCGGTAGGCGAGGATAAAGAGGTGGAGCTGAAAATCATACGTCAGGGTCATACCATAGAGTATGTTCACGATGCTTTGATTTTTGATGAAAAAACCCAGAAATCGGATGTGTTTGTAAACCAACGCCGCCGTTGGATAGCGGCTCAGCTCGATTATTTCAGAACACATTTTGTCGACGGTGTGGTTCAGCTTGTTACTAAAGGTAATTTCGACTATTTCGACAAGGTCTTGCAAATGGTACAGCCACCGAGGATTTTGCTCACCGGTATATTGTTTTTAATTTCGTTTGCGGAATGGATAATATTCTATTTCGGCAATGATGATTTAACAGGCTGGTTTCATCCGGGTTTTTACTCCTGGTTAACGCTTTTTGCCGGTACTGTTCTGGCATTGCTTTTCTCCATACCGCGAAAATTCTATAATAAAAATACCTTTAACGCACTTTTATCGCTTCCGCACGGATTTGTGCTTATGCTTATCAGCCTTTTTAAAGTAAAAGGTGCCACGAAAAAATTTATCCATACCGAACACTCTCATGTTGACGATATTAAACATAACTAAAATCTTGTTTACATGGTTGCAAAGCACAGACATTACCCCTTGGTATCCATTATCACGGTCAATTATAATCAGGCCGAAGTTACTTGTGCTTTGATTGAGTCGCTTAATAAAATTACATACCCGAACTTCGAAATAATTGTTGTTGATAATCATTCCACCGAAGATGACCCTTCGATAATAAAAAAACGTTATCCTTCGGTGGTCTTTATCCAAAATCCTATTAATTACGGCTTTGCCGCCGGAAATAATTACGGGCTGATGCGTGCAAGAGGCGAATATGTCCTTTTACTGAACAACGATATAGAAGTGCCGCCCGGTTTTATGGAACCTCTCGTTGAAAAACTTGAAAAAAACCCGGGAATCGGAGCCGTAAGCCCGAAAATAAAATTTTACTATCAACCCGATACAATACAATATGCCGGATATACACCCATAAACAATATAACCATGCGGAATTTTGCAATAGGCTATTGGGAAAAGGACAAGGGACAATACGACAACGACAAGGAAACGGCGTATGCCCACGGTGCCGCTATGATGGTCCCCATGCGTGTGGTTAAAGAGATAGGTCTGATGTCATACATCTTTTTTCTCTATTACGAGGAAGCCGATTGGTGTGCAAGAATTAAAAAAGCGGGATACAAAATTTATTATGTGGGCAAAAGTTATGTGCTTCATAAAGAGTCGGTATCGACAGGAAAGATGAGCCCCTTGAAAATTTATTATCAAAACAGGAACAGAATTGTATTTATGAGACGTAATATCGAAGGAAAAGAGTTTTATCTTGGAATTTTATACCAGCTTTTCGTTGCAATACCGAAAAATGCCTTGAAATTCCTGTTGAAAGGAAAAATTATTTACTTCCTGGCATATTACCGTGCCATAGGGTGGCATATTACACACCTGTTTTCAAAAGAGATTTACGAAAATCCTATGCTATGATTTTTAATACGTTGTTAAATATACTTTTGTGGGTATTATACTATTATTTGACCGCCTCCACGGTTTACCTGTTCATACTTGCCGTTGCAGGGCTGTTTCCTTTGAAGAAAAACCTTGCTCCCGTCAAAACCAAAAGGAAAATAGCCGTTTTAATACCCGGGTATCGCGAAGATGAAGTTATTGTCGAGGTGGCAAAAGAGGCACTGAAACAGGACTACGGAACAGAAAATTATGATGTGGTGATTATTGCCGACGGATTTAAGGACGAAACCCTCGAAAAACTGAAAAATCTTAACGTTATTGTTATTAAAGTCGATTTGGCGGTGAGTACCAAGTCGCGTGCCCTGAATGCGGCGTTGGCACATTTGGACGAAAAATATGACGTTGCCGTTGTACTTGATGCCGATAATATTATGGCGCCCGACTTTTTGTCGTTGATAAATGCCGATTTCGAAATAGGAAGAACTGCCGTTCAGGGACACCGTGTTGCTAAAAATACCGATACCTATTTTGCCATCCTTGATGCCGTCAGCGAAGAGATAAACAACCACCTGTTCAGAAAGGCACACCAGGTGTTGGGGCTATCCTCATCTTTGATAGGTTCCGCCATGGCTTTCGATTATATGTTTTTTAAAACCATGATGAAAAAAGTTGAAGTGGTAGGCGGCTTCGATAAAGAGATAGAGGTGGTTATGTTGCAAAAGGGCATGAAAATAGACTACCTGCCCAATGCTTACGTGTACGACGAAAAAGTTCCCAATGCAAAGGTCTTTACTAAACAACGAAGACGTTGGCTGTCGGCACAAGTGCACTATTTCGGTAAAAGCTTTTTGCCGGCACTTAAAGACCTCATTCTGAAAGGGAATATCGACTTTTTCAATAAGGCAATGCAGTATCTTTTGCCGCCGAGGATAATGCTTCTCGGAGCAATTTCACTTTTTACGCTCTTGTCGCTCTTTTTTCCCCTTGAATTACACTTTACGGCTTGGTGCGTATCCTTTATCCTTATTATTTTGGTTTTCATACTGTCAATTCCAAAATATTTTTATAATTTTAGAACCTTATTGGCGATTTCACGTTTACCATACGGGTTTTTGCTTATGATTCTTTCGCTTTTGAAAATAGGTGGCAGCAACAAAGAGTTCTTGCATACAAAACATACATATAATGCATTTCAAATAAAAAGGCATATAAAACGGGGAAGAGCATGAGATGAAACGGAAACGGATTTTGTTTTATGCCCGGTACGTATTATTTGATGACAAATGTCCATATGAACGTATAAGACCGGAGCAATATGCCAAAGGTATTTGAACGCTTTTTTTTGATAAACACAAAATATTAAACAGATGAAAATAGGTATAGAAGGGCAACGCTTGTACAGAAAGAAAAAGCACGGAATGGATATGGTGGCTCTTGAACTTATAAACGAGCTTCAACAAATTGACCATGAAAACGAATATGTTATCTTTGTTAAACCCGACGAAGATAATAATGTTTTCAAAGAGGCACCTAACTTTAAGATTGTAGAGTTGAGCGGAGGGCCGTATCCGCTGTGGGAACAAAGGGCTTTGCCAAAAGCCGCCGAAAATGAGGGATGCCATATTTTGCACTGTACAAGCAATACCGCTCCCGTAAAAAAAGGGTTGCCGCTGATAGTTACCTTACACGATATTATCTATTTGGAGAGTATTAGCATCTTTAAAAAAGGTGGTACCTGGTATCAAAAAGCCGGTAATATGTACCGCCGCTGGGTAGTGCCTAAGGTTGTGAAAATTGCCGATAAAATAATTACCGTCTCAAATTTTGAAAAAAACAGAATAAACGATTTTTTCGGATTTCCGCATGATAACGACAAGTTGGTGGCAATATACAACGGTGTTAGCAACCATTTTAAACCCATTGACGACAAACAAGAGTTGACAAGGGTGAAAAAACAGTACAACTTGCCCGACAATTTCCTCTTTTTCCTCGGCAATACCGATCCCAAAAAGAATACAAAAGGTGTTTTGGAGGCATTTTCACGTTATTTGAAAAAATCGGGCGACGATCTTTACCTGGTAATGCTCGATTACGAACGGTCGGCTTTGGAAAAGTTGCTCGATGAAATAGGTGATAAAGATTTGATAAACAGGATAGTGCTTACCGGATACGTGATAAATACCGACTTGCCAGCAATATATAATTTGTGCAAGGTGTTTTTATATCCCTCTTTGCGCGAAAGTTTCGGTATTCCCATGCTCGAAGCAATGCGTTGCGGCGTGCCGGTAATTACTTCGAACACCTCGTCGATGCCCGAGGTGTCGGGAGGTGCCGCTTTTATAATCGACCCTTACAAACCCCAGGAAATTGCCAATGCCATTGACGAACTTTTGCACAACGAAAACATGCGAAAAGAGTTGATAGATAAAGGCTTGAAACAAGCCGCCAAGTTCTCGTGGCGCAATATGGCAAAAGAGGTACTGAAACTTTATCAAGAAGTTTACGAAAAACATTATAAATCTTAAAAATTCCTCAGCTATGATAAAGAACAGAGATATTGTAATGGTTGGACTTGCCGCCCTCGACAGCCGGATAGGAAGCAACGTTATTAATCTTGCTGCCGAATTTTCGAAACATAACCGCGTACTGTATGTTAACTATCCTTTGGACAGATTGACCATATTCAGGGAAAGAAAAGACCCTCTTATCCAAAAACGTTTGCGGATGCTTAAAGGAAAAGAACCCAATCTGGTTAAGGTAAACGATAATATGTGGAGTTTTTTCCCGAAAACGGTTTTGGAATCCATAAACCAATTGCCCGTTAACTGGTTGTTTGATATTCTCAACAAGATAAATAATAAACGTTTTGCCAAAGAGGTGAATAAAGCCGTTAAAGAGCTCGGATTTAAGGATATTATAATTTTTAACGATACCGATATGTTCCGGAGCTTTTATCTTAAAGAGTTAATCGGCGCCAAAACACACGTTTACTATACCCGCGACAACATGATTGCCGTTGATTACTGGAAAACCCAAGGTATTCGCATTGAAGCGGCATTGATGAAAAAGGTTGATTTGGTGGTGGCAAATTCCACCTACTTGGCCGAACTTGCCCGGCGCTTTAATCCGAACTCTTTTTATGTGGGACAAGGTTGTGATGTTACCCTGTTCGACAAAAAATTGATAAAAGAGGTGCCTGCCGACATTAAGGATATTAAAAAACCGGTAATAGGTTACATTGGTGTACTTTATACCTTACGCCTCGATATAGAGGTGCTTTTGCATATTGCACGCGAGCGCCCCGATTGGTCGCTGGTTTTGGTGGGGCCCGAAGACGATG
This sequence comes from uncultured Lentimicrobiaceae bacterium, assembly GCA_964549335.1. GTDB lineage: Bacteria > Bacteroidota > Bacteroidia > Bacteroidales > F082 > Sulfidibacterium. The sequence continues at coordinate 33,388 of CAZJUQ010000004.1, forward strand.
CCTTTAAAGCAAGCGAATTGCACAAGCAAGATAATGTATTCTTCCTCGGCAGCAAAAAAATGGAAGAGCTCCCCGCATATCTGTATGCTTTCGATGTGGCACTTAACCCCCAAAAACTCAATGAGGTTACCATAGGAAACTATCCGCGTAAAATCGACGAATACCTCGCAATGGGAAAACCTACGGTAGCTACCAAAACAAAGGCTATGGAGGTATTTAAAGATTATGTTTATCTTGCCGAAAACAAACATGAGTACGTTACTTTGATAGAAAAAGCATTGAAAGAAAATACTCCCGAAAAAGAGTTGGAACGCGAAAAACTTGCACGGAGCCATACTTGGGAAGCAAATGCAATGGCTATTTACGAAAAGATAGAACTTATCGAAAAACAAAAAGAAAATGGGAATAGTTGATAAAATAAAATCGAACCCGAAATTGAAACGGTTGGCACTTTGGAGTTTGATGCCACGAAATCAAGCCCGCCCCCGTTTGTGGGTAAAACTTTTTGTAAACCCGCTGAAACATAAAAAAGGAAAACACTCGTTGATAAGACGAAGGACACGTATGGATGTGATGCCTTTTAATAATTTCGTCTTGGGCAACGACTCCACCATCGAAGATTTTGCAACGGTAAACAACGGTGTTGGTGACGTTATAATCGGAAACCGTACAAGGATAGGCATAGGAAATGTCCTTATCGGTCCGGTAACCATCGGCGACGATGTTATGTTTGCTCAAAACGTGGTGCTTTCGGGCTTAAATCACGGTTACGAAGATATTAACACCCCGCCGAGTCTTCAACCCGTCGAAACAAAAACCATTGTTATTGAAGACGGAGTATGGATAGGTGCCAATGCCGTGGTAACAGCCGGTGTTACAGTGGGCAAACATTCCATAGTTGCCGCAGGGTGTGTGGTGGTGAAAGATGTACCTCCTTATTCCATAGTGGGAGGAAATCCCGGAAGACTCCTTAAACAGTATAATCCCGATACCAAAAAATGGGAAAGAGTGAAAAAAGATTAATGATAATTGATAGCCGATAAATATTCAGAATGGATAAATTAGTTACTTTTTTAAGATATTCCAAAGATTTTTTAAAGTTCGGTGAATACAGATATATCTTTTCGTCGATTAAATATCTGTTGTTGAAACGTACAACATCACGGACACAAATCTATCGCAGCAGTTTGGGAACTTTCCTCGTGCGTAAAGGTACGCTCGATTTTCAGTTTGCAAATTATGCTTACGAATGGGGAGTGAAAAAATTTGTTGAAGCCAATTACGGTAATTACAACGTCTTTTTCGATATAGGCAGCAATATAGGAACTTACGCAATTATGCTTGCCAAAAGAGGCTTGCGCACTTTCGCTTTCGAACCGGTAAAAGACAACTACGATGCAATTCGTGTAAATCTTATCTTGAACAAGCTGGAAGACAAAGTAAAAGTATATCCCGTAGCTCTTGGCTCGTCGAGGTATAAAACCCAATTCGCATTCGACCTTACCAATACCGGAGCATCACACAAAGCCGATATAGAAAACGACGACGGTTACAAACCCTTGAAAGAGGAAATTGTCGAATCGCAAGTGTTGCCCCTCGACGATTTGTTGGATGAATTTAATCTTAAAAAAGAGGATAAAATTTTTATGAAGATAGATGTGGAGGGTATGGAGGCAAATGTACTCAACGGCGCAAAAAGGTTTTTGCAAACATTTCCCCACATCTTGATTGTTATGGAATCGGTACACAGCGGTAAAGATAAGCTTGTGGAGGTGTTGAACCAAATAGCCGATTTTGAAATTCTTGAAGTTGATGATTTAAACATGGGTGCCCGTAAAATAATCAAATAACAGGTGTTATGGTTACGTTAAAAATTATTTTCTGGATATTGCTTTTTATAGTTTTTTATGCTTATCTCGGATACGGTATTTTACTCTTTGTTTTGGTAAGGATAAAAAGACTTTTTGTAAAGAAAAAAGAGAATTCCGTTGCGGATTACGAACCCGAGGTGACGCTCTTTGTGGCGGCATACAACGAAAAAGATTATGTTGATGCCAAGGTTCAAAACTCATTTGAATTGGAATACCCTAAAGAGAAGGTGAAACAGGTTTGGGTTACCGACGGTTCGGACGACGGAACTCCCGAAATGCTTAAAAAATACGCCGGCAAAGGTGTGGAAGTGTACCACGAACCGGCACGGGGCGGAAAAATAGGTGCAATGAACCGGGGAATGAAATTTGTTAAAACCCCCGTGGTGATTTTTTCCGACGGTAACACTATGCTCGGTAAAGAGTCGATAAGACGTATTGTGAACCTTTTTGCCGACCCTAAGGTGGGGTGCGTCTCAGGCGAAAAACGTATTTATAACAAAGAAAAAGATACCGCCGCAGGTACCGAAGGAATTTACTGGAAATACGAATCGACACTCAAAAAGTGGGATGCCGAACTCTACTCGGTGGTAGGTGCCGCAGGCGAACTCTTTGCCATTCGTACCGAACTGTATCAACCCGTTGAACGCGATACATTGCTCGATGATTTTATCATCTCGTTACGCATCGCCATGAAAGGAAAAACCATTCAGTACGACCCCGAAGCTTATGCCATTGAAACGGCATCGGCTAATGTAAAAGAGGAATTGAAACGGAAAATCCGTATAGCAGCGGGAGGCATACAATCAATTGTGCGTCTGAAACCCCTTTTGAATATCTTTAAATACGGAATTTTGAGCTTTCAGTACATTTCGCACAGAGTGTTGCGTTGGACGTTGGCTCCTCTGTCGTTACCTTTGATTTTTATTATTAATTTTATCCTTGCCTTTCACTACGGAATTACCGATTTCTCAAATATATACACACTTCTGTTTTATGCCGAAGTCCTCTTTTATGTTATGGCATTAGTGGGTTGGTATTTGGAAAACCGTAAAATAAGCATTAAAATTCTTTTTGTCCCCTACTATTTCTTTATAATGAATTATGCCGTATTTATGGGTATAATAAGATATTTCAAGGGACAACAAAGCGTTAACTGGGAAAGAGCAAAACGAGGAAGTTGACCCGTATGAACCTGAAAATATTCAAAACGGTTGTTTTTTTTGCCGCCTTGTCTTTCTCATTTACGGTAAGCGGGCAAAATTGTTCACGCGAAATACCCCCGGATATTTTTACCATTGACGGTGACGAAATGGAAATTCAACCCGGTGAAACAGTATGTTTGCTTGCCGGCGAAAAAGATTTTTTACTTATAAAAAATGTCCACGGCACCGCTTCGCATCCCGTTACGTTTATTAACAAAGAGGGAGCCGTAATTATTAATACCGAACACTATTTCGGAATTAAAATGGCAAACGACAGTTATGTTAAATTACTTGGAAACGGACGTCAGGGTATCGACTACGGTATTCAAGTGCAAAGGGTAGCCAACGGTGCAGGTATTTCGGTGGGCGAAATGAGTACCGACATAGAAATAGCTTTTGTCGAGGTGGCTAATACCGCAATAGCGGGAGTTTATGCCAAAACCGACCCCTCGTGCGATAATTTCGAAGCCACGCGCGGAAAATTTACCATGCGCAATTTTTGGTTGCACCACTGTTATGTTCACAATACCGCAGACGAAGGCCTCTACATTGGCAGCTCGAAATATACGGGACAGTATCTGCCCGATTGCGATACCACCGTATTACCCCACGTTATCGAGGGCGTTAAAATCTTTAACAACATTGTTGAAAACACGGGATGGGACGGTATTCAGGTAAGTTCGGCAACGGTGAATTGCAGTGTACACGACAACCGAATCAAATTCGATTCGCAAGCGGAATATCCCGGACAGATGTCGGGAATACTCCTCGGGGGAGGAAGCAAGTGCAAAACATATAACAACACAATTTCCGACGGCAAGGGTGACGGTATTGATGTCTTCGGATTGGGCAATCATGATATTTTCAACAACCTGATTGTACGTGCCGGACAAACTTACAATCCGGGTAACCCCAACGATTTTAAACATGGTATTTATGTGGGAAATGTGGTTACGGAACAGGGGGCTCTCTTGGGTTTGTACAACAACACAATAGTCGAACCCAAATCCTTTGGTGTTACACTTGCCAATGACGACATGTCCCGGATATTTGTTTTAAACAATATCATTACGACACCGGGGCAATTGCCGGTTGCAGGAAATCAGGCTTACATAAATGTTAACACCTCTTCGGGAGTTGAGGCGCAAAACAATTTTTTAAAACCTTCAAATGCTCAAGTCAAGTTTGTTGATGATGTAAACGGCAATTTTGACCTTCAGCCCTCATCGGCAGCCGTTAACTTCGGACAAGACCTTACCTCGCAAGGTGTTATTTTCGATATTCTGAACCGCTCTCGCCCTTTTCATACCTTTTTCGATGCGGGAGCTTTCGAATCTCACGACCCACATGCTAATATCGGCGAAACAGGAGAACTTTCGAACAAAATAGCGGTTTATCCAATTCCTTTTTGCGATAATTTGACCGTGAAAATATCAGACCAAAACGTTTTGAAAGCAGGTGTAATATTTGTTGAATTGATTGATATTACCGGAAAAACGGTGATGAGTTCAAAAAAAATTGTTCCATTACGAGGCGAATACATGTTTACTCTTAAAACAGGAAAAATAGATGCGGGATGTTACATATTGAAACTAAATACCGGAGATGACGTAAAAAGGGTAATTGTATTGAAAAAACAGTGAAGTACTGATGCAAAATAAATTGAAAAAGATTATTCCGCCCAAGCTCGGGTATATACTGAAACATCTCTATCTCGGTCTCAGGGGGGCATACTATTTCGGTACCCGCTACAAGTGTCCCGTTTGCGGATACGGCTTCAGAAAAATGCTGCCGGGCGGATTCGATTTGAAAGTTATTGAAGATATGGAGATAGTAGGGGCGGGGCGAAGGGAAAACGATGTATGCCCTTTTTGTCAGAGTACCGACCGCGACAGGCTTGTTTATCTCTATTTGAAATATGAAACACCATTTTTCCGCGAGAAAATATCTTTTTTGCATATTGCTCCGGAACCAGCTCTTTACAAGGTTTTCAAAAAGGCTAAAAATATCGATTATCATCCCGGCACCAAATATTACGAAGGTTTCTATTACAACAGCAGTGTCGAGGTTATCGATTTGCTGGAACTCCCTTTTAAAGATAACAGTTTCGACTGGATAATGTGCAATCATGTTTTGGAACATATTCCCGACGATGTCAGCGCAATGAACGAACTTTTCAGAGTGCTGAAACCGGGAGGCAAAGGAATTTTGCAGGTGCCATATTCTTTGAAATTGGAGAAAACATACGAGGACGAACGCTACCGTACACCGGAAGAGAGGGAACGCCACTTCGGACAGTTCGACCATGTCAGAATTTACGGGAAAGATTACCCCGAACGTTTAAAAGGCTGTGGTTTTAATGTGAAAGTTATCGACCAAAACAGAGATATGCCGCATGTGAAAAATATAGATAAATACGCTCTTAACAAAAAAGAGCAACTTTTTGTGGTTGAAAAATCTCGGACTAACAATAGTTTATGACAGGCAATGTAAAACCGGTTCTGTTCTTACTTCTGTTCCTTTTGCCGCTGTTTGTTACGGCAAAAAGCAACTCCTTGTTTTACGGCCAAACGGGATACTACCTTCTTGCTGTATTATTTTTTGTGGCCGCTGTGGTATTGATACTCTTTTCTAAAAGAAAAAACACCGGTTTTAAAACTCAAATTGCCGCACTGGAACGGCAAACAAAGAAGATTAAAGAACAAATTGCCGTTGTGGGAAAAGATGAAAACAGACTTGTTGAAAAACGTAAAAAGGAACTGAAAAACATTATTAATGAGATGTCGTTAACCTTAAAGGCATTGCAATCGTCGCTCGAAAAAACAAAAAAAGATTTGTTGCGAAACAGCGTGCTTATTGCCAATCTCGGACACAGTATCCGTACCAATTTGAACGGCATTATAGGATTTGCAATATTGCTCGAAAACGAATTTGCCCTTAACGAAGAAGACGAACTTTACGAATACACCCAAAATATAAAACAGAGCGGTGAAGATTTGATGTACCTGCTTAATAATATTATTGATATAAGCCGTATTGAAGCCGACTCCTTAAAACTGAAACAAAACGTTTGCGACATTAAAGAACTTACTGCAAATGTTATTGAAGAGTACAAATCAAAAGCCGACGAAAAAGGGATTAATATTGTTTACCAAAACGAAGGTGTACCCCTGTTTGCTTGCGACAAAGAGATTTTAAGACATATTTTTATCAACCTGCTTGACAATGCCGTAAAATTTACGGAAAAGGGATACATAAAAATATCAACGGTTTTCGACCCCAATGTCAAAATTATTAAGTGGATTATTAAAGATACGGGTGTGGGTATCGACAAAGCCTACCTCGCCGATATTTTCGAGCCTTACCGTCAGTTCAGTTTGGGATATTCCAAACGAAACTATCAAGGAATAGGTCTGGGGCTCCCCTTGGTAAAGAAACTTATCGACAAAATGGAAGGAGCTATTGATGTTAAATCGGAAAAAGCGCGCGGAACAACGGTTACCGTTAGTATTCCTTTCAAAGAAAACGTGAGGGGAAAAGGAAAACAGGGAAAACCCTTACGGGATTCCAAAAAGAAAAGTGATGAAAAGAGTGAAGAGTTAAAAGTCGAAAACCTGAATATTTTGGTCGTTGAACCCGAAAATTTCGACGGAATGTTAATGAAAAAAATGCTCGATACCGCCGGCATCGTTTATCTCGCTTTCGACGGCAACGAAGCAATTGAGCATATTGAAAATTTTAATTCAAAATCATTGACATTCGATTTGGTTTTTATCGAACTGGTAGCCAACGAAATGGAGGGAGAGAATACTTTGCTGGAAAAAATCAGGAAAAATTACGGAGCCTACGAAAAGGTGCCATTTATAGCAATTTCGTCTTTTCCGAAACTCAATGAGGAGAGCGAAGTGTTGTCGCAAGGTTTTAACGCATATTTGTCAAAACCCGTAATAAAAACAAATTTGTTTAAAGTTATCAATAGTTTATTTTTGCATTAAAAATTTTAATAATTTCGTAATATTATTATGTCGGAAGTATCGGGAAATAAAAAGTTGAAAATCTTGGTAGTTGAAGATAATGCTCTAAACGCCAAGTTTGCCGAAGCAGTGTTGAAACGCTTGGGATATGATGTGGATTTTGCAATTAACGGAAAAATTGGGGTGGAAAAATTTCTGGAAAACGATTACGACCTTATACTTATGGATATCCAAATGCCCGTTATGGACGGTTTGGAGGCTACACGTAAAATAAGAGAATACGAAAGTCAACTTGGTAACAACAAGCATATTCCCATTCTTGCGGTTACGGCTTTTGCCATGGAACACGACCGCGAAAACTGTTTGGAGGCGGGAATGGACGAGTATCTTACTAAACCTTACCGGCCTGCGCAACTCGAAGAACTGATAAAGATGTTCTTCCCCGGAGCGTAATTTTGTTGCAAAATTTCAGTTAATTTTGCAGCAAATATTATGAGCAGAATTTTATCTATAGATTACGGACAAAAACGTGCCGGAATTGCCGTTACCGACCCTTTGCAAATTGTTGCAAACGGGCTTCGTACCGTACATGTCAAAGATATCTGGAATTTTCTCGACAACTATCTGAAAAACGAAAAGGTGGAGACTATTGTGGTGGGCGAACCTCGAAATATGAATAATATGCCCTCCGATGCAAGCCGCTTTGTCGAACCTTTTGTAAAACAACTTAAAAAACGTTATCCTGATGTGAAGATAGACCGTTACGACGAGCGGTTTACCTCAAAACTGGCGCACCAAACAATGCTTTCGGCCGGCCTCGGAAAACAAAAACGGCAAAATAAAGCGCTCGTGGATACTATTAGCGCAACATTAATTCTGCAATCTTATCTCGAATCAAAAAACAGTTAAAAAATGATGTTACCTATTACGGCATACGGACACCCAACCCTTAAAAAAAGAGGTGAGGATATTGATAAAAATTATCCCGGACTTGAGCAACTTATCGTAGATATGTTCGAAACCATGTACCATTCGCACGGTGTAGGGCTTGCAGCACAGCAAATAAACAAAGCCGTAAAACTTTTTGTTGTGGATGCATCCCCTTTTGCCGACGAACATCCCGGAACCAAAGATTTTAAAAAAGTCTTTATTAACGCCGTTATCCATAAAGAAGAGGGCGACGAGTGGGAATTTGAAGAAGGTTGTTTGAGTGTGCCCGGAATTAACGAATATGTGAAACGTAAACCCGTGATTTACATGAGTTATTACGACGAAAATTTTACTTTTCACGAAAACGAACGTTTCGACGGTATAAAGGCGAGAATAATTCAACACGAATACGACCATACGCAAGGAATTGTCTTTATTGAAAGATTGCCCAATATAAAACGTATGTTGCTCAAAAGCAAACTGAAAGACATAAGCAACGGAAAGGTAAGTGTGGATTATAAAATGATTTTCCCCAAAAAAAAGGTTAAACGTTAAAGTCTGCGATGTCAGGGAATTTTCGAAAGGTTTTATGTGTAAATAAAAATAAAATATAAAACGCATGAAAAAGATATTGTTACTGTTTACGGCATTTATTGTTTTGATGTCGTCATGCAAGCAAAAGGGTGATAGCAAAAACGGTTCGAAACCCGATGCCGGCAAGTTGTTGAAAGAAATTCAATCGGACGAAAAGCAACTGTTCAACGAAAATATCAATAACATCGATTTCGAAAAAGCCATTGAGCTCGCAAACAAATACGAAGAATACGCCAAAGCTTTTCCGGACGATACCCTTGCCCCCGAAATGCTTTTCAAAGCTTCGGATATACTGATGAATTTCGGTAAACCGCACCGAACAATATCTCTTTTTAAAAAATTGATACATGATTATCCCGAATACAAAAAGGTGGCAATATGCTATTTTTTAATGGCTTTTGTTTATGACGACCAGCTCAAAGATTACAAAAACGCCGCCAAATATTATCAATTGTATTTGGATAAGTATCCCGGAGGCGAATTTTCTAAAGATGCTCAAATGGCATTGAAATATCTCGGTAAACCTGCCGACGAACTTATTAAGGCTTTCGAAGAAAAAAATAAATAAAACATAGGGGGGCATCCCTCTATTTTACCTTATCTTTGTGCCTCAATATCCTGTAGGTATGCGAAAACTGCTGCAATTTATTTTGATAAAAATTTTCGGTTGGAAAATTACGGGAACAATCCCCGGTCATATTAAAAAGGCTGTTATTATTGTTGCTCCACATACCAGTTTGTGGGATTTTGTGGTTGGGCGTATTGCCTTTTGGTATCTTGGCGTGGAAGTGAAATTTATGATTAAATCGGAAGCTTTTAAATGGCCCTTCGGATACTTTCTGGAAAAACTGGGAGGTGTCCCCGTAAAAAGGGGAAGACCCGCCTATCTTTTAATACAAATATTGAGAATGTTTAAAAACAGCGAAACCTTTTTTACCGTAATTACCCCCGAAGGAACACGTTCGTTGGTAAAGGAATGGAAGCGTGGTTTTTATGAAATTGCCGTCAAAGCAGGTGTCCCGATAGTGCTCGCCTTTATCGATTACAAATATAAAAAAGGAGGACTGGGTCCCGTTTTTTATCCTACCGGCCACTACGAAAAAGATTTGAAAGAGATAGAGAAGTTTTACGAGCGTTTCCACGGCAAACACCCCGAACGGTTTAACCTTTACGTAAAAAATATGAAAAACAAATAATAGTTGAAAATTGAAAAAGACAATCTTTATAGTAACACTCGTACTGTTTAGTGTTTTGGGCGCTTCGGCTCAGAGAAGTTATACCGCCGTTGTAATCAAAGGAAAAGCTCCGCATATTGACGGAAAAATTGACAAAGTTTGGGATTTGGCACCGTGGACAGGAGATTTTACGCAATATGAGCCGTATAACGGTAAAAAACCATCGCAGAAAACGGCTTTTAAAATTTTGTATAACGACAATAACCTCTATGTTTTAATAAAGTGTTACGATACCGAACCCTTGAAAATTGAAAACCGTCTTTCGCGCAGGGATAACTTTGAAGGCGACTGGGTGGCGGTTGCAATAGACAGTTACGACGATAATCTTACGGCATTTGCCTTTTCGGCCTCGGCATCAGGGGTAAAAGGTGACGTTAAATTCTCCAGCGACGATAAAATGGATATTACATGGGATGCCAAATGGTACCTGAAAACAGCCATAGAAGACGACGGCTGGATTGCCGAAATGCGTATCCCTTTTAATCAGTTGCGATTCTCAAAAAGTATAAAACACGAATGGGGTTTGCAGGTCTTGCGTAAAATTTTCAGAAAACAGGAAACCTCGGTGTGGAATCCCGTATCCAAAGAGGTTTCGGGTTGGGTGAGCCATTTCGGTATCTTAAAGGGTATTGATAACATAAACCCCAAAAAAGAGGTTGAGCTTGTTCCATACATTATGGGAAACCTCGAAACAAGTGAAAAAGAGGAGGGAAACCCTTTTGCCACCGGACATTCGTGGAACTATTCCGCCGGTCTCGACGGCAAAGTGGCGGTTACCAACGACCTGACACTGAATTTTACTATAAATCCCGATTTCGGACAAGTTGAAGCCGACCCCTCCGAGGTTAATCTCACGGCTTTTGAAACCTATTTTCAGGAAAAACGCCCCTTTTTTATAGAAGGAAACAACATATTTAGCTTTCCTGTATCGGCGGGAGCAAATCCTTACGACAAAGAGAGCCTCTTTTATTCGAGAAGAATAGGAAGGGCACCTCACTATTATCCTCCGTTGTCGCAAAACGAATATGCCAAAATGAACAATACTACACGTATTCTCGGAGCCTTTAAATTGTCGGGTAAGACAAAAAACGGTTGGTCGATTGGAGTTATGGAGTCGTTAACCAACAAAGAGACGGCATTGATAGACAGTGCCGGAAAGCGCTCCCGTGAAACCGTAGAGCCGTTGACAAATTTCTTTAACACACGTATTCAAAAAGACCTGAAAGGGGGAAATACCATCGTGGGAGGTATGATTACGGCAACAAACCGTTTTATTAACGATTCAGCATTGCTGTTTTTGCCCGATGCGGCTTATACGGGAGGGGTCGATATTACACAGTATTGGAAAAACAGGGCTTATAAATTGTCGGCAAAGTTGGTGGCAAGCAGCGTTAGCGGTAGCAATGAGGCTATAACGGATTTGCAAAGGGCACCCCAACGGTATTTCCAAAAACCCGACGGAATTAACAGCGTTGACAGTACGTTAAGGCTACTGCAAGGTACCGGCGGCGGGTTCGAAATTGCCAAAATAGGAAAAGGACACTGGCGTTACGGCGTAAGGTCAACATGGCTTAGCCCTAAACTCGAAATTAACGACCAAGGTTACCTCTTTATTTCCGACCTTATTAAAGAGAGTACTTGGGGTAGTTACGAAATTTGGGAGCCTTTTTCCATCTTCAGAAGCATGAGTTTCCGTATGTCGCAGTGGAGTAATTGGGATTTCTCGTTCAGAAATACTATTAGCGGATTATATTTCGGCTTTGACACGCAATTTAAAAACTATTGGTCGTTTTCAACAGGTATGCACCGGGGCGGATACGAACTTAACAGACACGAACTTAGAGGAGGCCCCTCGTTGTTGGAACCGGGAAGCTGGAACTTTAATTTTCACATAGGTACCAACGAATCGAAAAAACTTAGTGCGGGAATACACATGGGGTTTGGAATGAGTGACCAAAATTTCGGAAATTCCTTTAATGCAGGACTTATTGTTTTTTATCAACCGTTGCCCTTTTTGCAAATTTCGGTTGAGCCTTCGTACACAAATCAACAAACAGGTCTTATTTATGTGGGAACTTTCGATGTTAACAACACACCGCTATACCTGACATCAAGCATAGTTAGAAATATTGCAAGGGTTGATTTCAGGTTTAATGTTTATTTGAACCCCGATTTGTCAATTCAGTATTGGGGACAACCTTTCTACTTTTCGGGCGATTATTTCGGCTTTAAAAAGGTTACAAATCCCGAACATAAGGATTTCGACAGCCAGTTTTACAAGTACCATGATAATGAAATTGTATTTGACGGAGAATCGGGTAGATATGAAATAGACGATAATGGCGACGGTAAAGCTGATTATTCGTTCGGTAATCCCGATTTCAATTTTGCCGAATTTCGTTCCAATTTGGTTTTGCGGTGGGAGTACCAACCGGGTTCGGTGCTCTACTTTGTGTGGTCGCAAGGTGGCTCCGGATATTCGGGCGAAGGGGTTTTCGATTTTGACAATGCAATGGATTTGCTCGGAAATTGGGCGGACAACAACGTATTTCTTGTGAAATTTTCATACAGGATAAGCATGTAACATATTTGCCAAATGAAAAAACTATTATCACAATTTTTGCTCTTAATCTCTTTTTTGTCGGTTTCTATTTCACCTGTTGTGGCTCAAACCTGGTTTAACGGACTTGATGTTTACGATACTGCCGTTAATTGGATAAATGTGAAAGCGGTAAAAAATCAGGCTTCGTACTCTCAAATTTTGTGTTCACGGGCAACGCCCCGGGCGCAGTACGGCCTCGGCGTTTACAATCCTTTTCCTGAACATGTGCGGGGAAAAAATACCATTGTTAAGGTAAGCGGTTTTGTTAAAATTCCCGGCGAAAATTCATCGGGATTGTATGTTGTTACTCTTGAAAAGTACGGAAAAACGGTATATTGGATGGGTATTGACTTGTCCAAAGCCGTAAAAGACAGATACCATTGGTTTCCCTTTTCGGGCTCCGTTTTGGTTCCTGCCGGAATAACCCGTACGGGAATGGTAAAAGCCTATTTGTGGAACAACCGTAAAAAAGGCGACATTTTTATTGACGATTTAAAGTTTGAATTTAAAATTAACAACGATCCCTCGTTTTTGCCGGAGGTGAAAATTGATGATGTAAAAGAGAACGGAACGGCAGGCAAGGTTTTGTTTCAAAATGGCTTTTATAAAATTATCTATTTCGAAAACGATACGGTTTTAAACCTGTATGACCGCAACGGAAATATGCTCGTTTCCGGTATTTTGTATTATTCCGAATCTGTTTCGGAAAACGATACTGTAACTATTTTGTCGAAATGGAATTTGAAACGTGTTAAAAACGGAATGGGGAAAACCGATTTGTTATTTTTCACCGAAAACATGTTGACAAAAAACCGTTTGGAAATTGTTTGCGGAAAAAATTCCGGAAAAATAGATTTTTTTGTTTCGGTAAAACATAAAAAAGAGCAAAATGTTTTAAGAAGTTCGCTTTTAATAAACAGCAGGGTAGGAGTGAGCGAGGTGTTCCGTTCCAACAGGCAATCTGATACATCCGCTTTCCAAAAAGAGTATTGGCTTGATAAAGAGGGGGTGGCTTTCGGCAGGGGCAAGGCTTCGTGGTTTATTTACCATACCGTTGATATATCGTCGTTGCAACTTAACACCGGACAAAACCGCCTTGTTGTCAATCTCGATTACGAAAAAGACCACCCCTTTATGAGGTTTCCGCTTCAACCCGATTCCGTTGACTGGAAAGTGGATTTGTCGTCGTCGGTATATTCAAAGGGAGATAAATTTGTAAAAACTTTTTGCATTTATGCAGGTTTCAAAACGGAACCTTTACCCCGTTTTATGAAAAATCCTTACGGGTACCCTTCAACATACATATGGACCGAACATGCCGACTATTCCGATATAAGAACCAACCGTGCCGTGTATTTCGGAAACGAAAATATAAAAGAACCGGAAAAAGCAACGGGAGGCTTTGTGAAATACGGCATTCCCGTAACAAAAAGTGTCTTTTACGATAATCCCGACAGTGTAACAAATACAAACGACTCGGGAGGAGTGTTCAACTCTTTGGAATGTTCGCTGAAAGATGATACGGCTTTTGCTGATTTCCTGTTTAAGATAAAGGATTACAATACGGAGATATGTTTGCACACCCCCGAACAGTACACCACCACCCGTGAGCGTCTTGAAACGGCATTGAAATATATGCAGCGGAATTTCGGCTCCAAAACATGGATAGACCACGGCAACAATAACGGATTGCAAAACAACCGCGAAGATTTGATATGCGACGGCACTATAAAAGGCTCGCCCTATTATGCCCTCGATTTGTGGGAAAAGTACGGTATAAAGTATTTGAATGATGAATTTTACGAAGAGATGAACCTGTTTGCTGGTTGGAGTTTTAACTCTTCAATAGAGAAACCTTATCGCGGTTTCGGCGATTTTTTCCCTAAACCCGATTATTGGAAACATACTACACGTACAGGCGGTATATATCATTGGCCCAATACCAAGGTGTTGTATGTTCAAAGCGAACGTATGTGGAGTTATCTTTTCAATCCCGTACAGTTTTTGTTGTTTATAAACAATTGGGGTACCGAAATAAACCATTGTTATCCTGCAAGGGTTAACCGCTCAAAGGCTTTTTGGTCGTACGATGCCGGCGGTAATATCGTATCGTCGCCGGGATTTGATAAAACATTGAATTACATGAAAAGCCTTAACGAAAAAGGACTCTTGTATTTATCTACATTGCAAGGTTATCTGGATTACCGCACGGCTGTTGACAAGCTGCAATACACGGTACTACCTTACGGGGTGATAAAAATAACCAATACCTCTGACAGCGATTTGAAAGGTTTGTCGTTTGCCGTAAAAGCCGGTGCCGTACTGGTAAACGGTTTAAAACCGCACCAAAAACATTTTGAAAACAACCTTGTTTTTTGGTTCGATTTGAAAAAAGGCGAAACGGCAACAATCCGTTGTGTTAATTGACGGTTTTACAAATTCAACTTCATCTGTATTGCTTCCACCTTTTTGCGTAGCTCTTTTACCTCTTGAGCCAGTTGGTCTTTCTCTTTGTTCGGTTCGGGCACTTCCGAGCTGATGTAATTAACGAATTTCCAAACTTCGATAATTTCGTTTACGGGCAATTCAAAAGGTAAATAGAGGGGATTAAGCGAGTGGAACTTTATTTTGCCTTCATCTTTTATTTTGTTCTCGAGAACCTTGAATACAATGCCGTCGTTTTTTGTGAGTACTATGTATGCGTGGTGGCTGCGTATGTCGTTCCAGTCTTGTACAAATTCGCCGGTAACGTACGAGCCGTCGGGTATCGGAAGCATTGAGTCGCCGCTGACCTGAAAAGTGCGGTACTTTTTTTGTTTCGATAAAAACGGCAATTTGAAAGTGGGTAGCACTTTTATGTAATCGGGGTCGGCATAACCGGTAGCATAACCGGCTTTTGCTTTCTCGTTTACCAATTCTATGTTCTCTTCGTTATCCCTGTCCACGGTGGTGGTAAGTATCCTGAGGTTGCTGCCTTTTATGTATATGTCGTACCCGCGTTCCAGTTGCGAGAGTTGGCTTTCGGATAGCGACGACAAATCGACTTTTACCAGTGTGTCGATGGCTATGCCGTAATATTCCGAGAATGCCGTCATTGCCTTTATTCCGGGTTGTGCAACTCCGTTTTCGTATCCGCTGAGTGTCGAACGTTTCATGTTTAACGCCAGCGCCACCTCGTCTTGGGTGCGCCCTTTGCGTTTTCTCAATAGTTTTATGTTCTCTTTGAAATACATGGCTCTTTATTTTTATAAATAATATCTGTTTTTACGTTTTATATGATGCGGTTTGTTTACTGAATTTTTATTTCCTCATTTTCTTTTTTTATTATTAAAATGATTATATTGTAGTCCGGAAAATGATTAAAAACACGTCAAAGATAGGAAATATTTTTCAAATGTCAAGAAAATGGTCGGAAAATATTCAAAAAGTTGATAACCGTACTATTGTCCATTTTGATTTGGACACCTTTTTTGTCTCTGTTGAACGGTTAAAAAATTCGGGGTTGAAGGGTAAACCCGTAATTGTCGGCGGCATATCCGACAGGGGAGTGGTGTCGAGTTGCAGTTACGAGGCGCGCCGTTTCGGGGTTCATTCGGCGATGCCGGTGCGCATGGCAAAGAGGTTATGCGGCGATGCGGTATTTATAAAGGGCGATATGGAGTTGTACGCCAAATATTCGCGGCTGGTAACCGATATTATTGCCGATAGTTCTCCCGTTTTCGAGAAGGCGTCTATTGATGAGTATTATATCGACATTACCGGTATGGACCGTTTTTTCGGCAGTTTGAAATGGGCACACGAATTGCGCCGTCGCATAATAAAAGAGTCGGGATTGCCCGTTTCTTTCGGCTTGTCGGTAAACAAGACGGTATCGAAGATAGCTGCCGGAGAAGCTAAACCCAATGGAGAGAGGTATGTGCCGGGCAAAAACGTAAAACCGTTTTTGTGGCCATTGTCAATTGCCAAAATACCTTTGATAGGGCGGAAAAATTACAAGTTGTTACGCTCTATGGGAGTTGCCGACATTTTTACATTGAGTAAAATACCTCCCGAGATGATGATGCGTGTTTTGGGTAAAAACGGCATTGTTATTTGGGAGAGGGCAAACGGTATTGACAATACTCCCGTTGTTCAACATTCCGAACGCAAATCGATGAGCAAAGAACACACCTTCGACAGCGATACAACCGATATTAAACTGTTGCGGAATGTCGTAATAGGTATGGTTGAAAATCTGGCTTTCGATTTGAGGCGCAGCGGGCGTCTTGCCGGTTGTGTGACGGTAAAGATACGCTATTCCGATTTCGATACCCATACCTTGCAAAAGGTTATACCTTATACTTCGTTCGACCACATTTTGACCGGTGTTGCACTCGGGCTTTTCGAAAGGTTGTATAAACGGAGGGTTTTAATAAGGCTTATAGGTGTAAAATTCAGCCGTCTTACTCCCGGGTGCTTACAGTTGAGTCTGTTCGACGAAAAACCGCAGCTGGCAGATTTGTACCAGGCCATGGATGCCGTAAGGATAAAATACGGAAAACATGCAGTGTGCCGTGCCGCAGCATTGTGACGGGTTAAACAACCTCTTTTATTATTGTTGTTGTGTTTTGCCGTTTTTTTCCAGTTTTTTAAAATAATCGTACAATGCAAATTGACTGCGGAGAGCTTTTTCGCCTTTGCCCGGTTTTTTGTATTCGTTCATTTTTTTTCCGTTGATATAACGGCTTTTTACATTGTCGTTTATTTGTGTTTGAAGCATATACATTATCTCCTTTTGGATATTTTTATCGTAAACCGGACAAGCTACCTCGAAACGGTGGTCGAAATTTCTTATCATCCAGTCGGCTGACGATATGTAATATTTCGGTTCGCCGCCGTTGGCGAAAACCATTATACGGCTGTGTTCAAGAAAACGGTCAACAATTCCCGTTACGGTAATATTTTCGCTTACACCTTTAATGCCGGGGATTAAAACGCAGATGCCTCGGCACAATATTGTTATTTTTACGTTTGCTTGCGATGCCTGATAAAGTTTTTTTACCGTTTTTTCGTCAACCAGATTATTGAGTTTAAGTATTATCCATGCCTCTTTTCCCGATTTGGCGTTTTTAATTTCCCTGTTTATAAGTTTAATTATTTTATCTCTTAAAAAATACGGAGCTACCAAAAGGTGTTTGAATTTGGGCGGAGTATATGGTGACTCGAAAAGGTGGAACAGCATGTTTACCTCTTTGGCTATTTCCTGGTTTACGGTAAACAGGCTGTCGTCGGCATAAACCGTTGCCGTCTGTTCGTTGAAATTGCCGGTGCTTATATTGGCATAATAGATGTTTTGTCCGTTTTCTTTTCTGCGTATCAGCATAAGTTTGGCGTGGACTTTATATCCGGGGAGGGTTTTAATTATTTTCACCCCCTCCTCTTTAAGCCGTTCGGCCCAATAGATATTTGCTTTTTCGTCGAAACGGGCTTGAATTTCGAGAAAAACGGTAACGTTTTTGCCGTTTCTGGCGGCATTTATCAAGGAATTTATAACGTTGGAGTTTCGTGCCGCCCTGTAAAAAGTCATTTTAATGGCTCTTACTTTGGGGTCGATTGATGCTTCGCGGAGCAAATCAACAAGGTATTGAAACTGTTGATAAGGATAGTGGAGCATTAAATCTTTTTTGCCAATCTCTTTTATGATGCTCGAATAGTCGGGAAGTCTGTAATATTTTAACGGGGGCATGGGGGGATATACCAACGATTTGTCGCCCAGTGAGGGAAATCCGATAAAGTCTCTGAAATTGTGGTATCTGCTACCGCCGCGCAAACTGTCGGTATCGGAGATTTTCAGCTTTTTCAATAGTTTGTTAAGAAGTTCGGGAGGTATTTCGTTGTCGTAAACAAATCTGACGGGCATTCCCCGTTTTCGCTTTTTTACACTTTCGCTCATCAGTTCGTAAAAACTTTTTGAGATGTCGTGGTCGATATCGAGTTCGGCATCGCGGGTGAATTTTATGGTGTATGCATTAAAAGTATCGTAACCGAAAGGACGGAAAATCTGGTCGAGCGAATATCTTATTACGTCGTCGAGAAGAATTATATATTTGTTTTTACCGGTGGAAGGCAATTGTAAAAATCTGGAGAAATGGTTTGTGGGTACCATAATCAGGGCATAATCGTTGGAGAGGTTTCCCGTGGAGTCGCTCAAAACCACTGCCAGATAGATGTACTTGTCGCGCAACGAATCGGAGCTTTGAAGACTGTTTACCATTATGGGGAAAAGCAGGGGGCGTACTTTGTCGTGAAAATATTGCTTAACGAATTCGCCCTGTTTTTTTGTAAGTTCGGTCTCTTTTACAAAACGTATATGGTAGTTGTTTTTCAACTCTTCCTTTATTTGAATAAAAGTTTCGTTAAACAGTTTTTCCTGGGTTTCCACAAGGTTTAAAACCTCTTTGAGCACTTTTGAGGGATTGTATCCGGGATTCTCCTCTTTGGTTTTGCCTACCTGTATCATCCTCTTAAGAGTGGCAACACGTACCCTGAAAAATTCGTCGCGATTGTTGGAATATATACCCAAAAAACGCAACCGTTCTATCAAGGGGTTGTTGTTGTCCATGGCTTCTTGTAAAACCCTGTGATTGAAATGCAGCCAGGATATTTCCCTGTTTATTATGTTACGCATGTTATATCTCTTTTTTCTTATTGATATATGATTGACTTTCGATGTAAAAATAAACAAAATGTTAATTACTCGTTAATATCTTGTGGCGGCTATTTTCTAAACCGGGTTAAAAAACATTAATTTAGTAGCATAAAATTAATATAGACGGTTATGACAAGTTATTCCGAAATTTTTTTGCAAAAAGCCCGAAATTATTGTGCCTATCAAGAACGGTGTATTGATGATGTGAAAAGAAAACTGGAGTCGTGGAAACTTAACGAAGATACCGTTAAAGATATTATTTTTAAGTTGAAAAAGGAGGGGTACATAGATGAAGAACGTTTTGCCCGTTCGTTTGCCGTAGGTAAGTTGCGCAATAATAAGTGGGGGCGTAATAAAATTTTCTTTGCTTTGAACAAAAAAAACCTTCCCGAATTATATATTCAGATAGGCCTTGCCGAAATTGACGAGGAGGAATATATCAATGTCTTGAAAGGGCTGTTGTCGAACAAAAAAGTAAAAGCCCGTGACGAATACGAACGTAACCGGAAATTAGTGCAATATGCCGTTCAGAAAGGCTTTCAACCCGAATTGGTATGGAAAGTGCTGAAAAACGAACTGTAATGTAACCTGATATTTGATTTGACCGCCTTATTAAAACTTATCCTGTTTTACAACTATGATTTTTTTTTACGGCATTTCGGGCGATAAACCCGGTACTTTTCCCCTTTTAAGGTTAAATATTGTTATTCGTCGATTTTTACATTTTTCAAGTTTAAAAGATTGACGGGATTTACGGTCATCCCTTTTACCCTTTTATTTACAAATCGCAAAACCTGGTCGTAATATAGTATTACCACGGGCGATTGCTCCATTACAATGCTGTCCATTTTCCGGTATATTGCGGTACGCTTTTCAGTGTTTATTACCGACATTGATACGTTGTACAAACTGTCGAAAGTTTTGTCGGAGAAGTGGGTATAATTGGGACCGGCAGGGGCGAAGTTATCAGATAGGAATAGCGAAAGGTAATTCTCTTCGTCGGGATAGTCGGCAATCCACGATGCTCTGAAAAACTCAAGTTTTTGATTTGCTTTCATTTCGCGCATACTTGCTGCGGGCAACACGTTGAGGTTTATGGTAATGCCCACCTCTTCCAATTGCGATTGAATAAATTTGCACAAATCCACATATTCGGCGGTAGTGTAAAGCGTTACGGGAGGGAGGGGATTTTTTTCCGAAAAACCGGCTTGTTTCAAGAGTTTGCGGCTGCTGTCGGGCGAATAAAAATAGCCGTATGAGGCATCTTTGTCGTATGCAGGAAAGCCTGCGGGAATAATTCCTTTGTTGCCCGCAATGCCTATACCGTTTCGCAAAAACATTACCATCTTTTTCCTGTCGAAACCGTATTGTACGGCTTTCCTCACGGCTTTTATTTTTAACGGTGAGAGTTTTTCGCCGTTTATGGAGGTGTCAACCAGAATGCCTAAATATTCGGTGTTCATATACGGGCATTTTAAAAGGGTAATCTTATTTTTGTATTTATTGCGCAAATTTCCCCGCCTGTCGAGTAATTCGTCTTTGTACGAAGGGGCAATTCCCGATAAAAAATCGAATTTGCCTTGTGTGAATTGTAAAAAGGCTGTCATCTTATCGGGTAAAAAACTAATTGCCACACCATCTAAAAAAGGCAATCTTTTTCCTTTACTGTATTCAAAATAGCCGGGATTTTTTCTCAGAACCAATTTTATGTTTTCCACCCAGTTTTTCAGGTAAAAAGGTCCTGTGCCTACGGGGTGTCTTCTGAAGTCGTTGCCGTAAAATTTAACCGCTTCGTGAGGTATCACCGAACAATATTGCATTGTCAATATGCCTAAAAAGGGGGGGAATGGGGTTTTCAGAATTATTTTAAAAACAGTGTCGTTTTCCGCAATGAATTTTTTGTTTCCGTTATTGCCGGCTACTTTTGAAAAAACCCAACTGCCGGGCGAAGCCGTTGAAGGCGAGGCAAGCCTTTGAAAACTATATACAAAATCGTGTGCGGTAACTTTTCTTTTTTTTCCGTTAAACACGGGATCGTCGTGAAAGAAAACATCGTTACGTAAATAAAAAGTGTATGTTTTGCCGTCTTTTGATATTTTCCAGCTGTGTGCTATGGCGGGTTTTATGTTTAACGAGTCGTCCAGTTGCACCAATCCGTTATACAATTGGTTGCATACCCACAAATGGGCTTGGTCGCGGGCAAAAGCGGGGTCCAGCGTCACTATTCCCGAAGATTCGTTGTATCTGAAAATGTGTTTCCCCTTGATATTTTTATTATCGTTGCGGCACGACTGCAATACGAGGAAAAGTAATACAACAACAATAAAATATGATGATTTTTTTATTCTTGTTAACACTGTTTGCATAAAATGGGAAACGGTCATATAAACATGGATGTAAAAAAGCCATTTATCTGTACAAAAACCTTTTGATACTCTGTTTGGGAGTTTTTTCAAAAGGTTCGGGATGAATTTCAAAGCGTGAAATATTCATGTATGCCGGCAGGTTAGTATTTAGTTTTATACGGTATTCTTCTAATTTTTTCAATACATCATCTTGTGTCATGCCCCGGCTTTTAACCACATCTTCGTCGGGAAAGACGAGAGCGACGAGTTTATTGTTTCGCTGAACCACAATGGACTCGGCGACACAAGCCCTGTTGTTGATTACCGATTCGATTTCTTCGGGGTAAATATTTTGTCCCGAAGGTCCTAAAATCATGCTTTTGCTTCTTCCTTTAATAAAAATAAAGCCATCGTTATCGATAATACCCAAATCGCCGCTATGCAGCCATCCCTCTTTGTCTATTGCCATTTTAGTGGCTTCTTTGTTTTTGTAGTAGCCTGCCATCACGTTTTCGCCTTTCATGAGTATTTCGCCTACAACATTTTGCGGGTCTTCCGAATCTATTTTTACCTCGAGAGTATCAACAGCCTTACCGCAAGAGCCTGTTTTGGCTTGGTGCCAGGGTGCATACGAAACAAGCGGTCCGCACTCTGTCATGCCGTACCCTACCGTTATAGGGAAACCGATTTTTTTGAAAAAGAGTTCTATCTCTTCGCTAAGAGCTGCACCTCCTACCACCACCTCTCTGAAGTTGCCGCCGAAACCCTGACTGACACCGGCAAGTATTTTTTTATAAATGATTTTATTCAACAAAGGTATTTTCATAAGGTTTTTCAAAGGGGCTTTGCTTATTTCGGGTAAAATTTTCTTTTTATAAATTTTTTCTATCACAAGCGGAACCGAAAGGATAAGGCGCGGTTTTATTTCGCCGAAAGCTTTTGTGATTATTTGCGGACTCGGTGTTTTGGTCAAAAAAGTGATATGGCATCCCAGGGTAAAGGGGAACAAAAACTCGAAAGCAAGGCCGTAGGCATGTGCCAAAGGCAAGAACGAAACTATTTTATCTCCGGCTTCGAGGGGCATATGGTTGCGGGCAAAACGTATATTTGCCGCAAGGCTGTTGTGTAGCAGCATTACCCCTTTTGAGAATCCCGTGGTGCCGGAGGTGTAACTTATTTCGGCAAGCTCCGAATTGTCGGCTCCGGGAATGTTGAAATTTTGCGACGACAACCCCGCCGGATAACGTTTTTTCAACATTTCGTTTAATGAATGTATTGTGTTGTCGAATTTGTCGATGCGCGACAACAGGGGCATCATCTCTTCGATGTTAAAAAACAGTTTAACCTCTTTCATTTCGCCGGGGTCGAGTGAACTCCACAGATATTCGGCGGCAAACATCATTTTCGATTCCGAATGATTTACTATGTGATGCACATCGTTGGGTTTAAAATCGGGGAGAATAGGTACTGCAACGGCTCCATAGGTTAATACCGAAAGATAGGCAATACCCCAATTTGCCGAATTTTTTCCCAGGATGGCTATTTTGTCACCTCTTTTCAGACCTGCAGCTTCGTAAATGAGGTGGAGTTTTATTATTCCTTCGGCAACATCTTTAAAAGTGTATGTTTTGCCTTTGTAATCGGACAGCGAAGGTAAGTCCCAATTTTTTTTTATGCTCTCCTTGAAGTAGGTAACCAAATTTTCTTTTATCATGATGATTGTAGGTTGCGTTTATCCACAAAAATAGTAAAACCTGTGAATTTTCATAAAATATTCACAGGTTTCAGTGCCGGTTATGTGAGAAGTAAGGTTTTATATGCCTTCGATTACCGTTGTCCAGTTGTGTGTATCTTCTATTGTGCCTTCCTGTATTCCTCTTAGTCTGTTGTAAAGTTTTGTTGAAACGGGACCTGCTTCGTCGCCGTACTCTACGGTTTTTCCCGTACTGTGGTCGGTAATTTTTTTAATGGGCGAAATAATAGCAGCCGTACCGCAAGCTCCTGCTTCCTCAAAGGTTTCGAGTTCTTCGAAAGGCACTTTGCGCCGTTCCACTTTCAATCCCAAATCTTTGGCAATTTGTTCGAGGCTCATGTTTGTTATCGAAGGCAAAATGCTGTCGGATTTGGGGGTTATGTAAGTGTTGTTTTTAATTCCGAAAAAGTTTGCCGGTCCGGCTTCGTCGATATATTTCTTTTCGAGAGCATCGAGAAACAGTACCGAAGCGAAACCGCCTTGGTGTGCCCGTTCGCTGGCACGCATTCCTGCGGCATAGTTGCCGCCCACTTTGTATTTTCCCGTTCCGAGAGGTGCCGCCCTGTCCATATCTCTTACCACCTCAATGGCTACCGGTTTAAACCCCTCTTTAAAATATGGTCCCACAGGCGTAACGAATACCAAAAAGAGGTATTCTTCGGCGGGTTTTACCCCCACTTGCGGTCCGCTGCCTATAAGCAACGGTCGTATGTAAAGTGTTGCACCTGTACCGTAAGGCGGAATGTATTTGGCGTTCATCCGTACAACCTTTTCCACGGCGCTGAAAAAAAGATCGTCGGGAATCTCCGCCATCATTATGCCGTATGCCGAGTTGCGCATGCGTTTCGCATTTTCCTGCCAGCGGAAAAGACGTACTTTGCCGTCGGCACCACGATATGCTTTTAAACCTTCAAACGCCTCTTGTCCGTAATGTAATGCCGTGGCTGCAATATGCAAGGGAATATATTCGGAGGAACTTATTTCCAACTCTCCCCATCTCCCTTCACGGTAATATGTTCTTACGTTGTAATCGGTTTTTAAATATCCGAAAGGTAAATTTCCCCAATCGAGATTAACACTGTTTTCCATAATCATATATTTTTTGTCTGTTTTTGCGGTTGCTAAGTTACGCATTTATGTTTAAAATTTTTGCCTTATTTGGTTTCGACACCGTAATGACTTGTTTTGTAACAATAAGGAAAGATAATATATTTTCAGTCTAAATTCGGTACGGCAGGTTAAATGTGAAAAGGAAACCGTAAAAAATGTTTGCCGGTTTTACCGCCACTTTTTCTGTTAATAAAAAAAGACGAAAAAAATTCGTCTGCAAATTTTTTGTTTTAAGTAAAATTTTGTATTTTTGAAAGGTAGTGAAACAATTTTGTTATTCAGAAGCATAAACAGATAACGCTGTTTTTCGGGCGGAATACGAAAATCAAAAAAAGCCGGCATGTATATAGTTGACAAACAGGTAATTACTCCCCCCTTGCGGGATTGTCCTTACGGTTCGTTCCGGGTGTTTTAACGGAAATTGTAAATCTGATAATATATGTTAGTGCCAAATGTTTTAACGAAGCGGTTTTTTTCTTCATTAGTAAAAATGATTTTTGCGATTTCTATGAAGAACCCTTTTTACCGGCAAAAAATATTTTTATACTCGGAAAGAATAAATTTATCTAACTTTTTTGATATACAATCAATTTAGCGATATTTATTAATTTTTTAACACTAAAACCATAATAATATGAAAAACATTTTACTTGTATTGATAGCGTTAATGGTTTTGCCGTATAGAGTGGTTTCGCAAAGCGACACTATACGTTGGAGTGGCGACACCGTAACCATAGATAGCGATTACTATTTGCCCGACACAACGCTGCTGATAATAGATCCCGGGGTAACGGTCTGTTTTACGGGTTGGTACAAGATATACGGCAGCGGCAGGATAGAGGCAACGGGCACCGAAACCGATTCCATAAAATTCACCGTAAAAGATACTACCGGTTATGCCAACGAG
>CAZJUQ010000005.1:0-140829 GCA_964549335.1 uncultured Lentimicrobiaceae bacterium
CCATTTCATTAGTGCAGTATCATACATTTCGTAGTGCATCGCTTTCCATATCGAACCCTTATATTCAAAAAAGTATCTGTCGGCGAAAACAGTATCCCATTTGTTATCAATAAAATCCACTTGTGAAATTAAAGTTCTGAGACCTCTTTCATTAAAAATATCGTTTACTTTTGTTCTCAAATACCATCCGGTACTGTCGTCCCATAGATACTTATTTGTTTTTTTACTTTCGAAATCATCCCAAAAAGTTGTATCATTGACCAACTTTCTATTGCAAAATCAATTAATTTATTACAAAACAAACAATTGTATTTGTTTAGAAATAAACACAACTAAAATTTGACAAACCGTAAATAAAACAATCTTTACATTATAATACGGCAAAAGCTTAGCTGAAACCGAATATATCCGGATTAAAATATTATTTTTTCAAAACGGGTACGCTGTAATATCCTTTGGCGGTAATTACTTTGAACAAAAACATTCTATTTCCGTTATCCGGCAGGTTTATTTTTCCGGGATTGCCGTCAAAATAGTGCTCGGTAATTTTTTTCCCTGTTAAATCGTAGATTTCCACTTTTTGCAAATCCGCGGCTTTAACGGTTACAACATTCTGTGCCGGATTGGGATAAACATTAATATTTCCGGAACCATTTTCATCAATACCGCTGTCATCAATAAGTTTATAAGGAAATACACAACCCGAAGCTTTTCCTTGAGCACCTACTGCAATTATGCTTCCGTCGTTACTAATGGCCACCGAAGAACCGTAACAATCGGACCGTGTCATTTCAATTTGTTCGCCAACCTGCTCCCAGTCGGTTCCGTTGAAATGAACCACACGCATATAACTTTCATAATCGCGTGAAACAAATTTGTTTTTATGGATAAGGCATGGTGCTCCTATTATCAAATAAGAACCATCGCCGTTTAATTGCAGACTTTCTCCGAAAGTAATTGCGTTGTCAGTACCGTTAATATTGGTTCCTTTCTGAACCCAACTTGTACCGTCATATTGAAATACCTGAACATATCCTTGATGATAGGGGTTTCCGTTAGGTGCTCCCACGGCAAGTGTATTTCCGTCAGGAGTGAGGCTTACGTCGTAACCGAAGTCTGCCGGAGCTTCGGGGTAAATGGTATCTCCCACAAGTGTCCAATCCGTTCCGTTATAGTCAAATACACACACCATACCCCCGTTTTCACCCACGTGCTTATCATAAGGAGCACCCACGGCAATCCTTGTGCCCTCGCTGTTCATCGATAATCCGGTTCCTAATAAGGAATTTTCGGTACCGTAAATCGTATCCCCCAACTGCACCCATAAAGTATCCACCAGTTCAAAAACTTTTACTTTTCCGTTCAGGTAATTTTTTTGATATGAAGCCGCATATCCAACCGCAATAATATTTCCCGATGCATTTAAGGCAAGCCCTATACCTGCTGCGTCACCTTGAAAATTATCGTAAATACGGTTTCCTTTTCTCACCCAATCGTTTCCGTTATATTGATAAACCGTAACATGACCGGAACAATAAGCTCCGATACTACTATAGTTAGCACTAACAGCCAATATGTTGCCTGCTTCGTTTAAACGGACATTAAAACCGAACTGCCAAAATTTATTATCGGCAAAAATGGTATGCCCGAGCGTATCCCATTGGGTTCCGTTCCATTTAAAAACGGTAACACACCCTGCACTTACACCGTTTTCAGCATTGAACGGGGCACCCACAGCCATAATAGTTCCATCACTGTTTAAATCCACCGAAAAGCCGAATTCATCATTATTGTGGTATCCGTAGAGATGATTACTCATTTGATACCAGTTTTGAGCCTCAATTCCCGTAATAGTAAATACAACGAAAACGGAGAAGAGAATTAATTTTGTAAATGTTTTCATGATTTTAAATTTTGTGATACAATAATTAATTTAGAAATTGGTTTTTTCTTTTACTTAAATATTATTTAAGACGGGCAATATACAAAATTTTATGCCACAAAGCAAATAAATATCAATATTTTATACCTTTCCAGCCTCAAATCCTTTGGTGACGGTATATTGCAAAACAACAACAATATAAATGCAGGAGAAAAAAACGGTTTCATAAAAAAGCAAAACAAGAGATGAGTTTTTTAAAAAATAGCAAAATTTTTAAAAAATTTATATTTTAAAAGAGGATTTACCCCTGTTTACAATGCTATTGCCCCGTAATAACTATTTTACTATTTTTGCACATTACTCATTTTATCAAAATTCACATCCATATGAATAATATTTCTGCAAAATTCAAGACCTTGGCATTGATTTTCTCAGGTTTTGTATTAACCCTTTATTCTTGCAAAGAGAAAAAAACAGAAGAGGTAACAATACCCGAAATTACCGTTGTGGAAACAACACAAAAAGATGTTCCCGTGTTCGAAACATATGTAGGGCAGGTTTACGGATATTCCGACATTCCCATAAGGGCACGGGTACAAGGGTTTCTTACGGGAATATATTTCCGTGAAGGCTCAAAAGTGAAAAAGGGGAAATTGCTATATACCATCGACCCCCAGGAATACGAAGCCAAAGTTGCCACGCAAGAGAGTTATCTTGCCGAAGCAAAAACAAAACTTACAAAAGCCAAAAGCGATTTGGACAGGATAGAGCCTTTGGCAAAGATAAACGCCGTAAGCAAGAGCGATCTTGATGCCGCAAGAGCCAACTACCAAGCGGCACTATCTTATGTAAATGCCATGGAATCGAACTTGAAATTCGCTAAAATAAATCTCGGATACTGTTGGATAAAAGCTCCCATATCGGGTTTTATCGGCAAAACAAACGCACGCATCGGCGAATTTGTGGGTCAAAATCCAAATCCCGTAATATTAAACACCATTTCCACCACCGACACCATCAGGGTACAGTTTTTTATCAACGAAGCCGATTACCTGCGTCTGGCGAGAAAATATAAAAACGACTCCATTTTCGACAAAAACAAAAAAGATAAATCGGTTTTACGCCTAATTCTTGCCGACGGAACCATATTCAAATACAAAGGTTTATTAAATTTCATAAACAGGGAAGTGGACCCGCAAACAGGATCGTTATTAATAGAAGCCGTATTCCCAAACCCCGAAAGATTATTAAAACCGGGACAATATGCCAAAGTGGTTGTCCAATTGGCCGAAATAAACGATGCATTGCTGATTCCTCAAAGATGTATTATGGAGTTGCAAGGGCAACATATGGTTTTTGTGGTAAAAGAGGATAATACCGTGGAAAACAAAATTATTGAAACCGGCGAAAAAATCGGCGACATGCAGATTGTTACAAACGGACTAAAACCGGGAGACAAAGTGGTGATAGATGCGCTTCAAAAGGTTAAATCTGGGATGAAAATCCTCCCCAAGATAATTGAATTTAAAAGCCAATCAACCTCACAATTCTAAAATTATGTCAGAAAGCAAAGGAAACTTTTTTGTTCGACGTCCCATTGTTGCTATGGTCATTGCCATAGTCATCGTTATTGTGGGATTGGTATCGATGTTAGGATTACCCATTGAACAATACCCCAACCTTACACCTCCCATTGTTCAGGTAAGAGCCACATACACCGGTGCCAATGCCGTCAATGTTGAGGAATCGGTTGCCACGCCACTCGAACAACAGATAAACGGGGTGGACAATATGATATACATGAAATCGACAAACGCCAACGACGGCACCATGAACATAGAAGTGTCGTTCGACGTGGGTACCGATCCCGATATGAATACGGTTTTAACGCAAAACAGGGTCTCGGCTGCATCGGCAAGATTGCCCTCTACCGTTACCAAAATGGGTGTTACAACAGAAAAATCGTTACCCAACATCATCATGCTGGTAACACTGACCTCCGACGGCAGGTACGATCAGGATTTTCTCGGAAACTATGCTCTCATCAACATAAAAGACCAACTTGCAAGGATTAAAGGTATTGGCAGGGTTGATGTTTTGGGAGCATCCGACTATTCAATGCGTATTTGGGTAAAACCCGACCGTTTGGCACAAATGGGATTATCAATTAACGAAATTATTAACGCCATAAACGAGCAAAACATTATTGTACCGGGCGGAAAATTCGGCGCCGAACCGGCTCCGCCGGGAACCGAGTTTACTTATACAGTACGACTTCCCGACAGGTTTAACTCGCCTGAAGATTTCGGTGAAATTGTGGTACGAACCCAGCCCGACGGCTCACAAATAAAACTCAAAGATATTGCCACAATAAAACTCGGCGTGGAGAGCTACAATATGGTTTCGCGATTGAACGGCAAAACATCGGCCATTATCGCTCTTTATCAAGCTCCGGGCTCAAATGCCGTGGAACTCGCAAAAAAAATCAAAGAAAACATGGATGTGCTTGCCAAAGATTTTCCCGAAAGCATTAACTATAAAATTTCCATGGACACCACCAAAGCAATCACCGCCGGTATTAAAGACATTATTGTTACGCTTATTATAGCTCTAATACTTGTTATTCTCGTGGTTTTCATCTTTATTCAAGACTGGCGTGCCACTCTTATACCCACCATTGCCATACCGGTCTCGCTTATAGGGGCTTTTATGTTCTTTCCCATGTTGCATTTCAGCATAAACGTACTATCGTTGCTGGGTTTGGTTCTCGCCATAGGTATTGTGGTTGACGATGCCATTGTGGTTGTGGAGGCGGTACAGGTAAACATTGCCAAAGGCATGAGTGCCAAAGAGGCAACCCTCGAAGCCATGCGAAAAGTTACGGCTCCCATTATTGCCACGACATTGGTGCTGATAGCGGTATTTATCCCCGTTGCAGGCATGGCGGGAATTACAGGCAGACTTTATCAACAATTTGCCATAACAATTGTGGTTTCGGTAATAGTATCTTCAATAAACGCTCTAACGCTAAGCCCCGCCTTATGTTCAATAATGCTCAAAGAACCCAAACCGTACAAAGGTCCTTTAGGTTGGTTTTTTGCCAAGTTTAACAAAGGCATGGACAAATCCACCGGCTCCTATATGAGTTTTACAAATATTGTGGCAAGAAAAATAAAGCGCGGCATAATATTCATCGTCATTATCAGTGCCGCCGCAGGAATATTCGGATATATGGTTCCCGGCGGTTTCATCCCCGAAGAGGATATGGGTTATTTCTTTGTAAACATCCAATTGCCCGATGCGGCTTCCATACAACGTTCCGACGAAATAGCCAAAAATGTCGAAAAAATATTGATGGGTTTCGATGAAATAGACTACGTTACCACGGCTACCGGATACAGTATTCTATCGGGGGCTATGACCTCCAATACCGGATTTCTTTTCGTTTCGTTAAAAGATTGGAGCGACAGGAAATATACGGCCAAACAATTAATCGACAAGGTAAACAAACGTCTGGCATCGGAAGTAAAAGGGGCACAAGTCTTTGCTTTCGGGCCGCCTGCAATCCCGGGGTTGGGAAACGGCTCCGGTTTCAGTATTATGATTCAGGATAAAGCTGGAAACACTCCCGAATACCTTGCCGAAAACACAATGAAATTTATTAAAGCGGCAAACGAACGCCCCGAAATAGGACAGGCTTTCACAACTTTCAAAGCGGGTGTACCACAACGGTTTATGGACATCGACAGGGAAAAAGCCTTAAAACTGGGTATCAACCTTAACAGCCTTTATCAAACCGTAGGAGCATTTATGGGTGGAACATATGTTAACGACTTCACCCGTTTCGGCAGGCTTTACAAAACATATATTCAAGCCGAACCGCAATACCGTGTCGATGCTTCGCAAATAAATAATTTTTTCATAAAAAACGACAAGGGGAAAATGGTACCCTTATCCACACTTGTTACGGTAAAACCCATATACGGCCCCGATTATACCACACGGTTTAACCTGTACAGGTCGGTGGAAGTGACGGGAGGTCCTGCCGAAGGTTACACTTCCGACCAGGCACGCCAAGCACTCAAAGAGGTTGCCGAAGAGGTACTGCCAAGCGATATGGGTTACGCATGGAATGCAATGTCGTATCAAGAAGAGAAAGCCTCGGGCTCGCTCGGCATGATTCTCACCTTTTCCCTGATATTTGTATTTTTGATTTTATCGGCACAATACGAAAGTTGGTCGCTGCCGATTGCCATTTTGCTGGGGACACCTTTTGCCATTTTCGGCGCCCTGTTTGCACTGTGGGCAGGACGTCTGATAAGCCCCACTTTCGAAAACAACATCTTTGCACAGGTATCTTTTGTCATGTTGATAGGAATGGCGGCAAAAAATGCAATATTGATAGTGGAATTTGCCAACGACGAATTTAAAAAAGGGCTAAGCCTGTTTGAAGCAGCCATTAATGCAGCCAAGTCGAGGTTTAGACCCATACTTATGACAGCATTTTCATTTATTCTCGGTGTTTTCCCGCTGGTAATAGCATCGGGGGCAGGTGCCGAGGCACGAAAAGTTATGGGAATGGCTTTGCTGGGAGGAATGACGGTAGCCACATTTCTCGGAGTATTCCTTTACCCCATGTTGTTTGTGGCAATTGGAAAATTGTTCGGATACGAGAAAAAACGCAAACCGGATGAACCGGCAGCCGTTGACACAAACTAAAAATAATATTTCAGCATTGACAACAATTTGAGTTCATAAATATGAAAAAGATATATTTAATATTGATTTTGGGATTAACGGTCTATCTTCAGAGTTGTAAGGTCGGTCCCGATTTTCAAAAACCGGCATACACTGCGCCGGGCGCTTTCCGCTTTGATACGGCAACTACCGATACCATTGTAAATTTACGGTGGTGGCAACTTTTTAACGACCCCGTACTTGACACCCTCATAAAAACCGCCTTAGCAGAAAACAGGGATGTCATGATTGCCGCGGCACGCGTACAAACGGCAATGGCAAACCTTGGATATACAAAAGCCGGACAGTGGCCTGTTTTCGGCATGAACATTTCAGCCAACGGCGGCAATTATACCGGGTTTTTAGACAATAAAAACAGCAGCACATTTGCCGCATACCCTCAAATGAATTGGGAAATAGGATTTTGGGGTAAATACAGAAGACTTAACGAAGCTGCAAAAGCCGAGCTTCTGGCATCGGAATACGGAAAAAGGACCGTACAACTGGGATTGATAACGGCGGTGGCAAGTACATATTTTCAGCTCCTGGATAACAAATCGAAACTGGAAATATCGGAAAACACTTTAAAATCGCGCAAAAATGCTCTCGACATCATTCAAAGCCGTTTCGATTACGGAATTGTTTCGGAAGTGGATTTAAATCAGGCACAAATACAATATGCTATTTCGGAAGCGGCTGTACCGTTTTACCAGAGGGCAATAGCACAAAACGAGAGCACCTTAAGTGTTTTGTTGGGGCGAAACCCCGGCGAAATAGTTACCGGCATACCCCTTTTTGAACAGGAGATACCTCCCGATATTCCCACCGGAATTCCTTCGCAACTTTTGACGCGCCGTCCCGACATACTTGAAGCCGAAGCTCTGTATGCCGCACAAAATGCACGCATAGGTGTTGCCGAGGCAATGCGTTTGCCCTCGTTGAACCTTACCGGATTGTTCGGATATGCCAGTAACGATTTGATGTCTCTAACCACAGGAGGTTTGGCATGGGCGGCAGGGGGTTCGTTGTTGGGACCCGTTTTCGAGTTCGGAAAAAATAAAAGACGTGCCGAAATGGAACGTTACAAAACCGAAGCGGCTTTGCGCAAATACGAAAGTGTAGCCTTGCAGTCGTTCAAAGAGGTAGAAGACGCTCTTGTGGCAATTAAAACCTTGAAACGCCAACTCGAAGCCGACAAAATGCGAAATACCGCCGCAATTAATGCCGAAAAACTCTCGCAAGAGCGTTACGACAAAGGACAAACAAGTTATCTTGAAGTATTGGAGTCGCAAAGGCAGTCGTTTGACGGTCAACTTCAATTTTCGGAAACAAGAAAACAGCTGCTTAATGCTTATGTGGCTCTTTATAAAGCCCTCGGAGGGGGCTGGATAACACCTGAAGAAGAGAAAACTGCAGGCACCGGTTCAAAATAGGACGCTGACATTTACATTTGTTGTTTTGCTCTCTTTTTTGCCGCTTTTTCGGCTCTTTTCTTCTGGGCTTTCTCACCTGCACCTATGGGAATGTTCAGTTTAAGGAAAAAGGCGCTGTTTTTGGTGCCGTCAACACCTTTGTAAATATTGGCAAATCCGTAATAGTATTTCATGCCTATGGTCATCCCCGTGCGGCCTTTAAACCTATATCCCGCGCCGGCAAGTGCTCCCACATCAATGGGGTTTGTCGATTCCTTATTGTATTTTTTCAGTTTCACATCAAAAAAATCCGATTTGGAGGTGTATTCAACCCATGCGTTGTACCTTAAACTCCCCTGCACTCCGCCCTCCAGGTAAAATCTGTTTTTAAACATATACCTCATCATAAGCGGAACCATAAAAGAGTTTATTTTTTGGTGGTAATTTCCGTTATCAACGGTAC
This sequence comes from uncultured Lentimicrobiaceae bacterium, assembly GCA_964549335.1. Taxonomy (GTDB): domain Bacteria; phylum Bacteroidota; class Bacteroidia; order Bacteroidales; family F082; genus Sulfidibacterium. The sequence goes on from CAZJUQ010000005.1 coordinate 8,495, forward strand.
AGGTATCGGGGAACTTCAAATCCAAAAAATTCAAATCGTTTTTTGTAAGATAACCTGTACCCGTTTTTGCCTTTACAAGAACGCCGGTATTTAAATACCACGATTTTTTCATCTGTATAACAAAATAAAAACCGATATTCCAGTCGGGCATATACCTTTTGGAATCCATTCCCGATATCTTTGAAAAATTGGTTCCGCCTTCCAATCCGAAATCGATTTTTTCGGAGTTGAGTTTTTCGCCGAAAAGAAGGGAAATCAAGATTTGTGACTGTGCAGTATATCCGGCAAAAAACAACAAAACAACTAAAACAATTTTTTTCATCTGTCAATAATTTTATGTCGCCCTATTAAAACCGTAGGGTTAAATTTTAATTAAACCGCAATATTAAAAAAAAACAAACATTGCAAAAGCATAAAAACCGCCAAAACCGGCTGCGGAACAACAACCGGCATTGACGGAAATAAATTGATAGGGAAATAAACCTCATTATTGTTTTTTATCCTTTTTCAATCTGAACATAACGGCATAAAAAGCGGGCAGAACAATTATGGTAAGCAGTGTTGCGGCAAAAAGTCCGCCCATAATGGTAACGGCCATACCACCGAACATGGGGTCGGGCAACAGCGGAGCCATGCCGAGTATTGTTGTGCCTGCAGCCATAGCCACCGGAATAGCCCTTGAACGTGTGGCTGTAACTATCGCCTCGTATTGCGTCAGTCCGTTTTCTTTCATCTCCTGATCGGCTTGGTCGAGTAAAACTATGGCGTTTTTAATAACCATACCCACAAGTCCGAGGATACCGAGAACGGCAAAAAATCCGAAAAAGAGTCCCGAAGCCAAAAACGCCAATGTAATGCCAATTATAACAAGAGGTACCATAAGTAAAATCATCGTTACCGTTTTCCACTCCCTGTATTGCAACATCAAAATGGTAAGAATAAGCAAAAGCGCAATAAACAGTTTTGACGAAATTGCCGCATTGGTAACCTGTTGTGTATAATATATACCGTCCCACCACAAGCGGTATCCCTTCGGCAATGGAATGGCCTCTATTTTAGGCATCAGTCGTGCTTCGAGTTCGGTATTTCCGATACCTGCAACGGGGTCGCACTGGGCTGCTATATCAAGTTGACGGTTAAATTCATGAATCATGTAATTCTCGAATTTCACGGGAATACTGTCGGTTATTTGAGCCAGCGGTATTGTTTGTCCCGCGGAATTCATAACCGGCAAGCTACCTATATCGCCGTAATTATAATAGTTCCTGTTTTTTGCCTTCAACAGCATAGGCATCACCCAAGTTCCTTCCCTGAACACGCCGATTTTTTGACCTTCGCCAATGCGTTGTAATGCTCTTGCCATATCGGTTCTTGTTACGTTTGCCTGTCTTCCTTTGTTTTGGTTGTAAACGGGTTCCACTTTCGGTGTTTTTACCCCCCAGCTGTCCCGCACGTTTACGGCGAGAGGGTCGGCACGCATAATGGCTTTTGCTTTGTCGGCCAACTTTCGTAAAACCACGGGGTCGGGACCGTCAAATTTAGCTTCGATAATGGCATCAGGAGCAGGTGCAACTTTAAATTTGTAAAAAACGGGTAATGCATCGGGGAAATTTTCGCGGACATATTTTTCAAAAACAGGCATCAACGAATCGGCGGTCTTATAATCGGTTGTCTCTATCAAGAGGTTGGCAAAGTTGGGGCGCGGACTCCACGATACCGATGCCAAATAATAACGCAACGGAGAAGCACCTATAGATACGGAAACGTTTTTGACTACTTTTTGCTTCATCAAATATTTCTCCATTTTTTTCACGTCGCTTTCAACCTTTTTTATATCGGTTCCTTCAGGCAAAAAGTAATCGACCTTAAACATGGGTTTGTTGATAGCCGGAAAGAAATCTTGCTTTACATATTTAAAAAGATATACACTTAAAAAGAAGAGTCCGAAAACCACAGCAACCACAAGATACTTTTTGTCGATAATTGTTTCGATAAACAGTGTAAGTTTTTTGTAAAATCCTGTATCGTAAGGGTCTTTGGTATTACCTTCCCCCTTTGACTCCTTAAGAATGAAGTCGCCGAATACCGTTGTTTGTATCAAGGCGAAAAGCCAGCTTAGCATCAATGCTATGGCAAGAACGGCAAAGAGAGGTTTTATAATTTCGGCGGTATTGCTTGGTGCAAGATACAAAGGCAAAAACGACAGTACCGCAATAATGGTGGCGGCAAGCAATCCCCACTGTGGAATTTTAGCCCCTTCTTCAAGAGCTTTGCGGCGGCGCATACCTTTTGCTATCTTCATTTGTGCGTTGTCGGTTACCACTATGGCGTTGTCAACAAGCATGCCCATAGCAATGATAATGGCGGCAAGCGAAGTGCGGTGCAGGTCGATACCCATGGGTAACATTAATAGCAGTGTACCCAAAATGGAAAACAACAAACTTGTTCCTATTAAGATTCCTGCCCTTACACCCATTGCAAAAAGTATAAGAATGACAACAATCAAAACCGATTCGATAAGGTTGGTTATAAAAGTGTTGTTGGCTTCAATGGCAACCTCGTCTTCGGAATAAATTTTTGTCATTTCGATACCCACCGGCAGCAGATGTTTTATTTGAGCAAATTTTTCACGTACACTTTTTCCCACCACAACCGAGTTGCCGCCGTCGCGTGTGGAAAAACCTATTGCTATTGCGGGCAAAGCATTCATACGCATAAGAGTACTTGGCGGGTCTTTGTAATCCTTTTTTATGACGGCAATGTCGCCGAAACGGATACGGTTTCCGTTTTTGCCTGTAATAACGAGGTCTTCAATCTCTTTTACCGTTTGAAATGTACCACCCACGTCAAGACGCACATCAAAGTTTCCCGATTGAATTACACCCGTATTAACCAACTGGTTTTGCGAGGCAAGGGCATTTTGAATGTCTTGAGGTGTTATTCCCGAATTGGCAAGTTTTTCGTCGGAGATATAGACATTAACAACCTTGTCGCGTATTCCGAAAAGTTTAACCTTTGCCACATCTTCGGCAGTTGACAATTGTTGCTTGATAAATTGTGCGTAATCTTCGAGTTCCGACATGGTATATCCCGGGTCGGCGGTAATGGCGTAATAAATTCCGTAAACATCACCGAAGTCGTCATTAACGATAACCGTACTCGCTTCGGGAGGCAATTTTGGTTGAACGTTCATAATTTTACGCCGCATCTCATCCCACACCTGTTGAAACAGCTCCTTGGGAACCCATTGGTACATATCCACTTTAATATAGCTGAAACCGGCTCTCGATTCCGATTTGATAAAATCGACAAGCGGATGCGATTGCAATTCACGTTCGATAACCTGCGTAACCTGTGTTCTTACCTGTTCGGCGGTAGCTCCCGGATAGTAGGTCATAAAAATAATCTGCTTTATAACAAAAGGAGAGTCCTCTCTTTTGCCGAGGTGCTGAAAAGAAAAGATACCTCCGAAAATTGTTATTATCAGAAAGAAATATATAACCTGTTTGTTTTTTAGTGCGTATCCTGCTAAGTTCATAATGTCTCCTTTTAATATCAGTGAAAATTTTTCTGATCGAGGATTGTTACTTTTTGTCCTTCAACCAACCGTTTGGCTCCTGCCACGACAATGGTTTGTCCGGGTTTCAATCCCGATTTTATTTTTATGTAATCGCGACCCGAAAATCCGTCAAGCGAAACATGCTCTCTTTTTACAACGAGATCTTTTGTAACCACCCAAACCGAAGGCACACTTTCCGTATCGCTTTCCACCACAGCGGCAACGGGGATAATAATATCGTTTCCTTTTCCCGCTTCTTTTCCCATTATAATATTTACCCTGCAACTCATACCTGCTGAAATTTTATATCTGCTTTTAGCATTATTTTCATGTTTGAGGTATAAATGCAATTTAAAACCTTCGGGGGTAGGTGTTTTTTCCATCTCTTTCAAAACGGCATCAAAAACCTTGTCGGGATACACGTCGAACACAACCTTATATTTGTCAAAATAGCGGAAATTAACGGCAAGTTGTTCGGGGATAGTTGTTTCGACCTCTATTCTCGAAAGGTCGAAAAGTTTTGTTATGGGTTGGTAAGGTTTAATCACATCACCAATATCGGCCAATTTGGGTCCGTAATATCCCGTAAAAGGAGCATAAACTTTGGTGTATTTCAAATTGTTCTTCGCCTTTTCGTAAGCCGATTGCGCCTCTTTGAAGCTGGCAAATTTCCTTTCGTAATCACTTTTCGAAACCGAACCTTTTTTCCAGAGTCGTTCGTAACGTTCCGCTTCGGCTTTTGCCTGGTTATAACGGGCTTTTGCCGAGTTAAGGGCAATTTCGTAATCGGAAGGGTCTATTGCGGCAATCAAACTCCCTTTTGTAACTTTATTACCCTCGATGATATTACTCTTTATTATGGGAGCATTGCCGACCCTGAAAGATATTTCGGTCTCTTTGTCGGCTTTTGTAACGGCAGGATAACCCTTTCCGAGGTCATCACTAAAATAAGATACTTTCATAACTTTTACAGGACGTATCACCTCCTTTTCGGGAGCTTTTTCCTCTTTACATCCCGTAGTAAAAACCAGCATTAAAAAAATTGCTGACAGAATTGTTGTAAATCTATTCATTGTATTAAAATTTTAATTATCCGTAATTATTATTTTGCCATTTCACCCAATGCATGCATATATTCCGAATATGCAACATTCACATCATATTTTGCCTCTATGTAGTTTAAAAAGCTCTTTTGCAGGAATGCCTGGGCATCCAATACTTCGAGCACCGACGACAACCCTTCGTTATATCTGTCCAACATAACGGAAACGTTTTTCTTGGCATTGTTCAGAGCGCTTTTGGCAAATTTCATCTGTTCTTGCGACTTTTCAAGGTTATAATAGCTTCGTTGCACTTGCAGAACCACGGCGTCTTTTGTCTGTTCCACCCTTAGTTGGGCAATCTGTGTAGCCTGTCGTACAGCATTATACTCGTTTTGTTTTTGTCCCCAGTAGTAGATAGGTATCTTCAACTGAGCCTTAAAATAATAATTGAAATCGGGGTCTGTTTTCAAACCGGGACTCGGCGCTCCCCATTTTCCGCCCGCAAGGGCACCGAACTGGGGCTTGAATTTAGAAACGGTAACCTTTTCGTTGTACTTTGTGGCCATGGCTTTTCCGTTTAAGTATGTGAGTTCGGGTCTGTTTTTCAGTGCCCTGACAATCAAGCTGTCGGCCGAAAACGATTTTACCAGCGGCATCAACGAGTCGGCAACCCGAGGCAAGGTATCCACGGGAAATCCGAGAAGTTTGTTCAGGTCCATAATACTCATTTCAAAATCTTTGGCTGCTTTCAACACCTGGTATTGCGCATCGTTGAGCCTCACTTTCGATTGATACAATTCGTTTTTACCGACAACCTCCTCTTCCACCTTGCTTTTAATAACGTTCACAAAGTCGTTAACAACATTTCTGTATTCTATTGCCAAATTGTAAATCTCTTTTTTGGCAACGGTATTCAAATAGAGTTTGTCGGCATTGAACATGACCTCTTGTTTCGAAAGTTTTAGATATCCCCTCATTGCATCCACTTCCGATTGTGCGGCAAGTTTCTTGTTTTTAAGGTTACCACCTGTAATTATGGGTTGATACAGGGTAAGATCCAACGAATAGAGGCTATGCAGCTCTTCGCCCGGGGTGCCCACAGGTGCATCGGCGGGAGGTGCGAGTTTTAAAGCATTGCCGTAATAACCGTAGTTTCCCGAAAAATCGAGTTTGGGTCCGTAAACCGATTTTGCAGCTTTCAACTTCGACTCTGCACCCTTTAAACCGCGTTCGGCCATCTTGACCTGTTGCTGGTAATCAACGGCTATTCGCCTGTACCTGTAAATCAACGTATCCTCAACCTGCGAAAAAATATTTTGCGCCGACAAGAGGAAATAAATTGATAATAATATTATAATTTTTCTTTTCATGTTAATAAATTTAATTCTAAAATTTAAGGGGTGTAACTCTTATAACCCACAAAAGTAAGCAGAACGGCTTAAAAAATCAAACTTTTGCGGTTCAATAAATCGACAGAAACCGCAGCCGGCAAGGAATTGAAAACCGTAAACCCCACAAATAAAACTGTTTGAGTGAGAAATATCTCTCCGTAATCATTCAATATTTAGCGTCAGGAAAAATTGTTAGAAACCGAGAAATCTGTAATTTATTGATGCCAGTACCGATTTTCTGTCGCCCACCAATCCTGCTTCGGCTCTGAACTGCCATCTTTTGTTAAACTGATACTGAAATCCCAATAATCCGTTCCACATTTGAGCAACCTGTTTATCTATCCCGTATTCAACAATGGATTCGCCTTGCCGCTCGTCAATACCTTCGACTATCGGTGTTAGAACTTTATCGGCAAGTCTTTTTTGTACCGGAGTGGCTTCGTTATTGTACCAATCGTAATAGTCGTCGACAAATTGGTCTTTATTATCCCATACATCTTGCGGAATGGCATCCCTCATGGGAATTTTTCCCAGTGTGCTCGATTGCATTTTTATACGCATGGCACCCACCCAGATGCTTATATTACGGTATGGTTTGTTTTTGAATACAAAAACGTGTCCCATTCTAAGCCCCATAACACTGGCAAGAGTAGCCTTGTCAAGCAATTCGGGTTTGTTCCAAGTAAAATTAAAGTCCCCTGAAATCCATACCGGACCCACTCCGCCGGCAACCAAAACTCCGAAACCAGTAGTGGTAATATTTTGATCTACCTGTGAAGTGAAGTCGATTTCGTGTTGCCCAAGTTTGTCGATATTAACTTCGGTATGCGAATGTCCGTATCCGAAAATCCCGTAAACATTCAAAAAGGGCAATACCCACAAGTCGGGACGGACATTTACCGAGTACGATGTGTTTCTGCTGTCGCCAAAACCGAGTATCTCGTTTCCGTTCTCGTCAACTACAGGTTGCAATTCGAAACTGTTTTCGGGTTTGTATGAATTTTGATAGCCGAGTTGCAAATTATCTATGGTAATTCCCATATCGGTCCAAAAATAGTTAAACATTATTCCCATGGGATAAGGGATATCAAAACCCTTTTTGTATGCTCCCTGCCCCAGTATGGGAAAAACATGATCGTATTTTACGGCTTTCAAACTGTCGGTATATGCTTTGTGAACATCTCTTATTTTTTTGCTTGTGTACTGTGCATTAAGCTGCACCGAAAACATTAACAAAACTATAACTACATAACCGGTAATCTTGCGTGATTGTTTCATATGGCTGGCGAATTAAAATTTCAGCAAAGATAAAAATTTTTCACAATACTACAGGCAGTCAAGCAAAAGGGTGCAAATCCGCCGTTTAAAGGATATATTGTATAAAGAACTACTTTTTATATATACTTCCCAAACTCTTTATGATAAAATCCTCTTTTTCAACATCTTTTTGTCCTGTGTAAAAACGGACGGTTTTTGTTTCGCCGGGAAGCAAATCGAAATAATTATCGCTGAAAAAACCCTCATATCCGGTTGAAACAAAGAGGTTTTTCACCAACTTTTCCGCCGAAAAGGTAACATCGTAATATCCGTCACCACCGGTTAGCGAAACAACAACTCCGGCATCCGGCAAATCGAGATTTTTTGGTTTGGCAAAATAGTGAATATTGCGTGCAATTGTTTTTCCGTTTTGCTCGAGCCGTGCTTCAAGAAGAATATTAGCGCTGTCCTTAATTTTCGCACTATTAAACAAAAGAGCTTGCCACGACGTGTCGGCCGGAACAAAAAATTCTCTTTCGTTTTTCGCGAAAATCTTTCCCTTAAAATTCATCAATCTCCATTTCAATACGGCTTTGAAATGGGCCGTGGTATCCGAAACTATCCAAATTCCCGTTGTTCCGGCATTTGGTTCGTCAAAAGATATAAGAACGGGTGCATAATCATGCTTAACCCGATAGTTTAAGGCCTTCCAGTTGTTGTAATAATCAACCGACGACCACGATGTTACGGGCCAACAATCGTTAAACTGCCAATATAGCGTGCCCATGCAATAGGGTTTTGCACGCCGGTGCGCCTCTATCGCCTTCGAAATTCCCTCCATTTGTAAAAGTTGGCTCACATATACGTAATCGTCGAAACGCGAAGGCACCTTGTAGTCGCGCTCCATATATAGTCTTATGTTTTCCCAACCGAAAGGATGTTTTTGATGTGTTTTCATACATTGCGAGTTAAGACGCATACCCGTATCGGGACAAAATTTCACTATCGATTTCACCGGAGGCATACCTTGAAAACCGTATTCGCTCATAAACCTTCCTATCTTTTTTTCGTAATATTCAAAAGGTTTTTTACCCCACCATACTTCCCAATAATGAACATCCCCGCCGGCAAAAGCCTCTTTGTGCCCCCACCCTGTCGAAGGAGAGCTCGGCCAATACGGAACACCGGGATTTAAGGTTTTTAAATTTTCCGGAATAATTTTATTGAAGATATTAATGTACGCGTTCCACAACATTGCCGAATCTTTTTCCGAATATCCCATCTGTTTTTGCCAACCCCAGTTATGCCATGCTTCGTCAACCTCGTTGTTGCCGCACCACAAAACAAGAGAGGGATGGTTACGCAACCTTTTTATTTGGTATGCGGTTTCATTTTTCACACTGTTGGCAAAATCCCGGTCAACGGGAACCATATTGCAAGCAAACATAAAATCTTGCCATACCATTATCCCGTATTTGTCGCACAGATTGTAAAACATATCATTTTCGTAATAACCACCTCCCCACACACGCAACATGTTAAAATTGGATTGACGGGCATACGACAAAAGTTTTTCGTACCTTTTTTCGTTGACACGCGAAGGAAAATTATCCATGGGGATAAAATTGGCACCTCTGGCAAATACCCTTTTGCCGTTTATTTTAAAATAAAACGTGGTTCCCGTGGAGTCTTTGTCGCGCACCAACTCCACCCTGCGCAAACCCGTTACCACTTTTCGGGCATCAATTAGCTTACCCTCTTTAATTATCCGCTGCTCTATCGTGTACAGGTTCTGTTTTCCCATTCCGTTGGGCCACCACAATTCGGGATTTTCAATAACAACACCGGTCTCTATTTTGTTTGTACCCTTTTTCAGGTCTTCTTTTTGCCTGCGGTATATCTTGCCGTTAACATAGGTCGCCAATTCATATTGACCTCCCTCATACGATTCTATCTCCTGTTTCAAAACAAGTTTCGCCCTCCGGGTTGATATGGTATCTTGTTTTACATATACGGTTTCTATTTTGGCATTATTCGATGCCTGTAAATAGAGTGGTTTCCAGATACCGCAAGTAACAAAACGCGGACCCCAGTCCCAGCCCGACTGATAAGCCGCTTTCCTGGTAAATCCCCTAATATAGGGCAACCTGTATCCTGCCTCCCTTTGCTTCCTGGCATTCATCTTCTCGGGCGAATAAAAAATAACCTTTAGAATATTTTTTTCGGGTTTTAAAATACCTTTTACATCCGCTTCCCACTTTAAAAACATATTGTCGGCCGTAATTATCTTCTTTCCGTTTAAAAATACCATTGCATAAGTATCAAGTCCTTCGAAAACAATCTTTAAATTGTCGTACGACAAATACCCGGCGGGAACATTAAACTTTGTAAAATATATCCATTTCCGTTTTCCAATCCACTGCAATTTCTCCTCATTATTACCATAGAAAGGATCTTCTATTATTCCTTTTCGGTATAATGCCAGAAAAACATCAGACGGATATGCATCATTAACAAAAATACTGTCGTTGCCGTCGCGCAAAAACCATTTCGATTTCTTCAAATCGAATTTTACCGTTTGAGATGTTGCGGTACCCAAAGTTAAAGCCGTGATAATCAGCCATGCAAAAAATATTAAACCCTTTTTCATATCAATGTTGTTTCACTTATAACCATACAAAGATAAAACTAACTGTTTACACACCTCAATTTTTATCCATTGTGAAAAGATAACTTTAAAAAAATGATTTATATTTGTATGCAAAATATGTGTATATGTTTAATATAAAATAACGAATCATGTTAGATATTAGAAACGAGCTGATTATGGCACCCGTAAAATTGGGATACAGTGATGGCACGGGTGTTGTCACGCAAAGACATATTGAATTTTACGAAAGGCGCAGCCGCAACATAGGAGCAATAACACCGGAACCGTTGTATATGGATGCCGGACTTCGCGAATTGCCCACACAGTTGGGAATTGACAATATAAACAAAATAGAGGGACTGGCAAAACTTGTAAAAGTCATTCATAAAAACGGTGCAAAGGCAATAGCACACCTGAACCATCCGGGACGGATGGCTAATCCCAAAATTCCGGGAAACTACCACTGGTCGTCAACCGGTAAAGCATGCGAAAACGGAGGTGCCGTGCCCGAAAGAATGAACAGGGATATGATGGACAAGGTGGTAAAACTCCATGTGGAAGCTGCCAAACGGGCGGAAATGGCAGGTTTCGATTTTATTGAACTGCAAATGGGACACGGATATCTCATGGCACAGTTTCTTTCGCCTGCGGTAAACGACCGCACAGATGAATACGGCGGCACACTCCAAAACAGAATGCGTTTTCCGGTAGAAGTATTTCTTGCCGTAAAAAATAGTGTTAAAATTCCCGTGATTGTCCGCATGAGTGCCGACGAAATGATTCAAAACGGATTGCATCCCGACGAGACGGTTCCATTTGCCAAAGAGTTGGAAAAAGCAGGTGTTTCGGCATTGCATATCCTTGCCGGAACAGCATGTAACACGCCGCCATGGTTTTTCCAGCATATGTTCGTGCCGAAAGGAAAAATTTGGGAACTTGCCGGAAAAATAAAAGAAAACGTCAATGTTCCGGTGATATTTGTGGGACAAATCAATTCTAAAAAAGATATTGAATTAATAAAATCGAAGTACAACGCAAATTATTTCGCCGTGGGACGCGCAATGGTTGCCGACCCCGACTTTGCCGGTAAATATCTCGGCGAAATCGACGGAACCGTACGACCGTGCCTTGCATGTGCCGAAGGTTGCCTCGGCGGCGTTAAGTCGGGAAAAGGACTCGGATGTGTTGTCAACCCGCTGGTTAATACCGGACTGAAAGATTTCCAAAAAACAAAAACAGCGAAAAAATTTGCTGTTGTCGGTGGCGGTTTGGCAGGCATGGAAGCTGCCGTTACGCTTAAAAAACGCGGACACCATGTTGACTTGTACGAAAAAAACAGCCTCGGCGGACAATTCAATTTGGCATATTTACCACCCAACAAAGGCAGCCTTAAAGCAATAATCGACTATTATGCCGGAGAGATTAAGAAAAACGGAATTAATGTTTTTTATGAAACCGCCACCAAAGAAACGCTGAAAAACAAAGGCTACGACGGTATTATTATGGCAACGGGTGCAGTACCTGCCGTACCTCCCATAAAAGGATTGAAAGAGTACTATTGGACGGAATTTTTACACGACGACCAACTGCCCGGAAACAAAAAAATTGTTGTAATAGGAGGAGGACTAATAGGTCTTGAAGTGGCAAGCAAACTCATTGATAATAACAATAAAGTGGTAATAGTTGAAATGCTCGAAGATATTGCCCGCGGTATGGAGATGATTGAAAAAGCCATGACGGTAAAAAAACTGAAAACAAAAGGAGCGGAAATATTCGTAAAACATACCGTAACCGGAATTGAAGATGACAAGGTTATAATAAAAAGTGACGGAGGCGAAAAAATCATTGACGGCATTGACAAAATAGTTGTTGCAACGGGAATGCGCTCCTACGTTCCCTTCGAAAATGATGGCCAATTACCGGAAATTCACATCGTCGGCGATGCCGCAAAGGTGGGCAAAGCGCAAGAGGCTATTCGCGATGCTTACGAACTCGCAACAAAACTGTAATTGCCAATAAAAAAAGTGTTTCGAGAGGCAAAAAAGGAATTTCACGGAAAAAGATGATTTTGTACAGGCAATCACCCTGTTTTTTCCGTGAAGTTCCCGTGTTGATACCGGTAAATGCCAAATTTTTTACTTAAATTTAATTATTACTCCCGTAATTAAATACACTTTTCCTACTTTTGCCGCTGAAATTTGGCACTATGTTTACAAAAGGGTTAAAACAGGTTTTTGCATTATTTTTCGTTTTATATATTGCCGTTACCGTTCAATCGTGCAAGAGGGGGAATGTTTTATTACCCGGCAAAAGTGTATGGTGCAGTGCGGAAAAGATATCGCCGGACGGAAAACATTTTGTTTCGGAAAAAGATCCGTCAATACTGTTCGACGGTGCCAAATGTCAAACTTCAAAAGAGGCTCACTCTGGTAAATTTTCGGCTATAACTTACCCCAAACGGGCTTTTACATTTGGGTTCAGACACATCTCGGGTCCCGACGAGTATTACAAAATAACGGTATGGAGAAAATCGAAATCGGGCAACGGGCTTCTGGTAGCCACCACAAAAGATGTAAAGAAATTTTATAAAACAGCAAAAATACCTGTCACCGTTGACAGTGCCGGCTGGGAAAAGTTGGAACTTGAAGTTTTTACACCTCCCTTTTTCGACGGCATAAGCGACTACCTGCAAGTTTATGTTTGGAACAACAGCAAAGATACCGTTTATTTCGATGACATAAAAATTGAACGTTTTGCAAAAAAAGATTATCCCGTTTACAAAGAAGAACCTCTATCTATAATTCTCGATACATCTCAATATTTAAAATTGCTGTCGAAACGGAAAGAGGCTTTCGAAAACGGAGTTCTTCAAAGCAGTGGCGACGACTGGGTAAAAGGAATAATTTTCGGCAACGGCAAAATGATGAAGGCTAAATTGCGGTTAAAGGGCGACTGGCTCGATCATCTTTACGGCACAAAATGGTCGTTCAGAATAAAACTGCGAAAACGGAACGCATGGCGACGGTTGCGTGTATTTTCCATTCAAACGCCAGCGGCTCGCGATTACCTGATGGAATGGGCATCGCACCTGTTTTACGAAAGCAAAGATATTTTAACTACACGTTACGGTTTTGTTCCGGTACTGTTCAACAACCAATCGAGAGGTATATATGCTTACGAGGAACATTTTGTAAAACAACTTGTTGAATGGCGGCAACGGCGCGAAGGTCCTATCGTCAAATTTTCGGAAGATGCATTTTGGCAACAGCAAAAAATATCGCTGAAATACGGCAAGTGGGTAAAATACCCCTTTTTCGAGGCCTCGGTTATCGAACCCTTCAGCGAAAGCAAAACGGTAAAATCACAAACTTTGTATAACGAGTTTCTCGAAGCACAAAAACTTATGTTTCAATTCAAAAACGGGATTAAAAAGCCTTCCGAGATTTTCGATTTGGAAAAACTCGCCAAATATTACGCAATACTCGACCTCACCCTTGCACGCCACGGAATGGCATGGCACAACCAAAGGTTTTACTACAACCCCGTTCTTTGCAAACTCGAACCCATAGCTTACGACGGTTATACCGACCACAGCCACGAAAACAGAGGCATTAAGGACAACTATCTGTACATGGTTTACGATAACCGCAACAAACAACCCATAGAAAATATGATGATTGCCAACCTGTTTAAAGACAGCCTCTTTTTATCGCGCTACCTCATTTACCTCGAAAAATTCAGCTCCGCAAGTTTCGTGGACTCCATTACAAACCAAATAAACAAAAAGGCTTATCATTACGACTCCCTTATCAGGTTGGAGTTTCCCTTTGCCGAATACGATTTTGATTTCTTCAAAAAAAGCGCCGCCAAAATAAGAGAGTACTTACCCCGTGTAAAAGAGCTCTCACACAAAATATTAAACGACACATCCATATGTTTCAAAGTAAAAAAATATAATTATACCGACACAACTGTTTACGGTAAAACCCCTCAATTTTTCGTAAACGCTTATATTGAAAACAGGGATAAGGACTCTGTCACCGTCAAGGTTGAGAACTATTTCCCGAAAAACATAGTGCTGCTCGGCACGGGTCATAAAAACAAAAACATTGATACACATTTTGTAAAAGGCATCGCTCTTAATCCCTTTAAAGCAGGAACAATTACAGGAACCACTTTCCGCACCGACACTAACAGCAACTTTCTATTTTTCATCGTAAAAGATAAGTTGGAGACCTTTGTGGTCAAAATACATCCGTGGCCGAAACCGCAGGGATTAACGGCACAACAATATTTAATGCGCCATGCCGGCTTTGATATCCCGCTTATTTCAAAGGTGGAGGGAAAAGAGATTTACATAAAAAAAGGTGAAAACAGGGTGGATTATAATGTGGTAATACCGGCGGGATACAAGGTGCATTTCGATGCAGGAACCAAAATTGATTTTGTAAACAAGGCGATATTCCTTTCCTATTCACCCGTAATAATGAACGGCGAAAAAGATAATCCGGTGATAATAACCTCTTCCGATTTTAGTGCCAACGGCTTCACGGTGCTTCAACCCAAAGGAAAATCGACACTGAACCATGTGGTATTTAACAATATGAACACTTTGAATTATAACTCGTGGATACTTACCGGTGCTGTCACCTTTTACGAAGCCGACGTCAGTTTAAACAATGTTACTTTCTACCGCAACCAATGCGAAGATGCACTGAATCTGGTCAGATGTAACTTCTCACTCTCAAACAGCACTTTCGACTTCACTCACAGCGATGCTTTCGACTCGGATTTCAGCAGGGGAACCGTTGAGAAAACCCTTTTTACAAATATAGGCAACGACGCAATAGATTTCTCGGGCAGTAAAATTTCGGTAAAAAATTGTATAATCAACGGTGCCCGTGACAAAGGTGTCAGCGGTGGCGAAGATTCACATCTGGTAATAGATAATTGTACAGTTTCAAACTCAAACATAGGGTTGGCCTCAAAAGACCTTTCCTCCTTAAAAGTATCAAACAGCAAAATAAGCGATTGTAACTACGGAGCCGTATTACTGCAAAAAAAACCGGAATACGGACCCGCCACAATGGTTCTTAAAAAGGTTTCCTTTTACCGTCCCAAAACAAAATGGCTGATTGAAAAAGGGTCGTTCATCTTGAATGACAACAACAAAATAGAAGGCGACAAAAAGGACGTCGCAAAACTGTTCTATTAACTTTTTTATTCCCCTTACGGAAAATCGACAATCGTTGCATCCTCCGTTATTGTTGCGTTACGGAACACGTAACCGTTTCTTTTTCTTTTTTTTCCGAATAAATGTTAAAATTTATTATTTTTGAAATCAAAGATAATTTTCAACAAATAACCTTTCAATAATTAACAGCCATGAAAAAAAACCTCCTCTTTTATTTAATGATTGTTCTATTAATAAATTGCGGTTTAAAGGCAAATCCTGTTAAAAAGAGTTATGCCGGAAAAATTGCAAAAAACTTCTATTATGCACATACCTCTTTCGGGTACGATGAAATTGAGTTTTCAAACTATTTTACAATTGATGAAAATGACACCACACTTTATTACATTTTCAATATTGTTGACGATAAAGGATTTGTGATTGTAGCTGCCGATGACGACGTTATACCCGTATTGGGATACGGAACGGAAGGGGGATATTATACCGAAAATCAACCTCCGCAATTTGTTTCGTGGATGAACGGATACAAAAAACAGATATTATATGTAAAACGCCACGCCCTGCATGCCGGCGAGACAATAAAACGGCAATGGGAAAACTATTCGGTTAAAAGAGATAAAAAAGCGTACGGTTCGCGAAGCATCGTAGGACCGCTCTTGGAAAACATATACTGGAATCAAGGATGTTTGTACAACGACTCCTGTCCGGCTGATGCCTCGGGACCTTGCGGACATGCTTATGCAGGATGTGTAGCCACAGCCACCGGAATGATTATGAAATATCACTCCCACCCACATACGGGCACAGGTTCGCACAGTTACTATCATCCAACTTACGGCACACTCTCGGCCGATTTCGGTTCAACAACATACGACTGGGCTAACATGACCTTTTCGGGAAGCGACGAGCAAGTGGCACAATTGCTTTACCATATAGGTGTTGCAGTGGAAATGAACTATGGACCAAACGGCTCGGGAGCCTATACCTCAAGTGCCGTCACCGCCTTGAAAACATATTTCTCGTACGACCAATCGGCATATTTCGATAACAAATCAAACTATACCAACTCCACGTGGGAAAACATGCTAATCACCGAAATTGATAATAATCGTCCACTGCTTTACCGGGGCGACAACGGAGGCTCGGGAGGTCACGCTTTTGTATGCGACGGCTACGACAATGGCGGAGGAACAACACTTTTCCACTTCAACTGGGGCTGGGACAGAGCCCATAACGGGTATTTTGCCCTCTCTAACCTTAATCCGGGAACTCACAACTTTACCGATAACCAAGCGGCAGGTTTTAATATTATGCCCGACGACAGTTCGGTTCCAAACAGCGACTTCACCGCAGAAGCACCATGTCCCTGTTCCGGCGACACCGTTACCTTTTACGACCAGTCAAGCAATAAACCCAATAGCTGGAACTGGTCGTTTCAAGGAGGGTCTCCAACCTCGTCAAGTTCCGAAAATCCTGAAATTACATACTCCTCTACCGGTACTTACGACGTAACTCTTACCGCTTCGAACACTTCGGGTGCAGGAAACACAAATACCAAAACCGGATATATTACAGTGTATAATTCCCCCGCATCCGTTTGTGCACTGTCAACACAAACAATGGGAAATTACTGGTATGGAATTTTAAGAGTTAAATTAAATAATCTGGACCACGCAAGCGGCGATACATATTCCGATAACGGATGTAAAGATTTCAGCTGCCGTTACTCAACAACTCTTACTCCGGGCAATACCTACGATTTGACAATAAGCGTCAGAATGGGAAGCTCGGGTAATGCTCACACATATGTCTATATTGATTTTAATAACGACGGCGACTTTTCCGATTCGGGAGAAAAAATCATAGACAATTACACCACTACCGTTGCCAACTCGGCAAACACATTTACGCAACAGGTAACCATGCCCTCTTCCCCCGTATTAAACCAGCTGTTAAGAATGCGCGTGGTAACCGATTATACCTCAATGTCGTCGCCATGTACCAATCCCATTATAGGACAATCGGAAGATTACGGAGTATATTTTCAGGCATCGCCGCCCGTCCCTGTTGCCACAGCGGCAACCAATATAACACAAACCTCTTTCGATGCCAACTGGAATGCCTCGTCGGGTGCAACGGGATACTATCTCGATGTAGCTACCGACAGTCTCTTTACATCCATGGTCAGCGGTTACGACAACCTTAACGTGGGTAATGTTACAACATATTCCGTAACGGGACTAACATCCGGTACGGGATATTACTACAGGGTAAGGGCATACAACAGTTACGGCACCAGCGGTAATTCCAATGTAATAAGTTTAACAACACTTCCCGATATACCCGCGGCTCCAGTAGCCACCGCCGCAACCAATATAACACAAACCTCTTTCGATGCCAATTGGAATGCCTCCTCCGGTGCCGACGGCTACTATCTCGATGTGGCTACCGACAGCCTTTTTACATCCATGGTCAGCGGTTACGATAACCTTAATGCGGGAAACGTTACAACATACAATGTTACAGGACTTACGGCAAACACGGATTATTATTACCGTGTTCGAGCCTACAACAACGGAGGAACAAGCGGTAACTCCAATGTTATTGCACTTACAACATTGCCCGATATACCCGCCGCACCAAACGCCACGGCGGCCACAAATATCACACAAACGGGGTTCGATGCCAACTGGGACAGCTCCACCGGCGCCGACGGTTACTATCTCGATGTGGCTACCGACGACCAATTCACCTCATATGTCAGCGGATACGAAAACCTTAACGTGGGCAACGTTACAACATATTCCGTAACGGGATTAAACGAAAATACAGACTACTATTACAGGGTAAGGGCATACAATACCGGAGGAACAAGTGGAAATTCAAATGTCATAAACGTTACCACCCTTGCATATCCGCCCTCCGCACCCGTAGCCACCGCCGCAACCAATATTTCGCAAACAAGTTTCGATGCCAACTGGAATGCCTCCACCGGCGCCGACGGATATTATCTCGATGTGGCTACCGACAGCACATTCACAAATTTCGTAAACGGATACAACAATCTTAACGTGGGAAGCGTATTAACATATACCGTTTCGGGACTGACCCCCGAAACGGATTACTATTACAGATTGCGTGCTTACAATTCGGGAGGAACCAGTGGCAACTCAAACACCATTGCATTAACAACATTGCCAAACAACCCCGGAGCACCCGTGGCTACTGCAGCAACAAATATTACGCAAACAAGTTTCGATGCCAACTGGGATTCGGTAAGCGGTGCATTCGCCTATTACCTCGATGTGGCCACCGACAACGGATTTAGTAATATGGTAAACGGTTTCGACAACCTTAATGTGGGAAATGTAACAACATACCCCGTAACAGGTTTAACGCCCAACACTCAATATTTTTACAGGGTAAGAGCCGAAAACAGCGGCGGTATCAGCGGCAATTCAAATGTGATTAGCGTAACCACACTGCCGGAGATACCTCCCGCTCCCATAGCCCTCGATGCCACAGCAATTAGCGAAAATGCTTTTACGGCAAACTGGGAAAACGCTGCCGGCGCCGACGGATACTATTTCGACGTTGCCACCGACAGCCTATTTACCTCTTTTATCCCAGGTTTCGAAAATCTGGATGTGGGTGATGTTTTGGAGTACACCGTAACGGGATTAAATGCGGCAACCTATTATTACTACCGGCTTCGCGCTTATAATGTTTCGGGAACAAGCGGCAATTCAAACGTTATCAGCCTGGTAACACTGCCGGTGGGTACCCTTGACAATACCGAACCTGCACTCAATATCTATACATCCAAAAATATTTTGTTTGTTATAATCGACAATATTAAAGTGATAAAAGGAGATATAACAGTTTATGATTTGTCGGGCATACAAATAACAGCAAAAAAATTGGAAAACAAAAAGACAAATACCGTTTTCCTGAATACAAAGCCGGGGATACTCCTTGTCAAAGTAATGTTAAACGGTACCGTTTACGTAACAAAGATATATGTTCGCGGTAAATAAATCCTGAAATTCATGTTTCGACGAGCCGGCACATCTCTTTTTCCGGCCCGTCAAAACATGAAACCTGACAACCGAGCTAAAGCTAAAAGTTCCGGAAATTCACAGGTATGCCTATTGTTTGGCAAAACTCCGTTTTTGCATAAGTAAAGCCACAACATCACTTAAAAATAGACGCAATCCTTTCTTTATTGCGAACCGAAACCGGCACCTGATGACCGTTGCTCATCTCCAAAAAGGGTTGACCTGTTTTATGAAAACGTTTTATATGTATGACATTAACAAGATATCCGTGGTGGGTACGTATGAATCCGTACTCCGACAAAAAATTTTCATATTCCTTCAAACTGTTTGAAACGACAACCTCATCCCTGTCCTCCAGAATAAAGTGCGTATAACTTGTATCGGCTGAGCAATAAATTATCTCGTTGATAACAATCAAATGTATATCGCTTCCCGTACGCAACGTTATGGTTTTAGACTGTTTATTGATAAGCGAAAGATTATTTAAAAGCGACTTTATAGAAAATTTGCCGTTTTTAACCTTTTCTTCTTTAACCCTTTTTACAGCTTTATCAATAGCCTCCACAAGTTGTTCGGGTTTAAAAGGTTTCAACAGGTAGTCGAAAGCCGAGAACTTAATTGCCTGATAAGCATAACTTCTGTGTGCAGTAATGAAAATAGAATAAAAGCTTTCGTTCTTAACCTGTTTGAGAATATCGAAAGCTGTACCGTCTTTAATCTCCACGTCCATTAATACTATATCGGGGTTTTCATTTTTTATAATGTACAAAGCTTGATCAACGGTAGCCACAACCCCAACTACATTTACGTCCTGACATTTATCCTCCACCACTTTTTCGATAAACATCGAAGTTGTCAAATCATCCTCGACTATCAGTAACCTTATGATTCCCATATACTTATAAATTTTTAATAAAAAGTTGCCAAAGTTACAAAAAAAACGTTAAAAATTTTTATTAAAACTGCCGGCAAAAAACGCCAATCAACGCAATATTACAATCTTCCCGCATCTATCATTTTAACAATTGTTTCTATTTTTTTATCCTTGCCACCGGGGTCATATTTTGTTTTAAGGTTATATCCCCACAACCGCGCAAAAGTTTGATAAAAAAATGCGGAAAAACTTCCGCGCAAATCTTTTACCAAGTCGTACGACGTATTTTGTGTTTCGCGGTCTATCAGTTTAATCAGGATTTTTCCCTGTGTAAAGGTCAATTTTTTCAACGGTTCCCCGTACTGTTCCTTTATCTCCTTTTCCGCACGTTTCATTAAACGCTTTCTCTCTTTTTCGCTTTTTACATCTTTTAGTATTATATCGTATTGTCTAAGTTTTATTCCGGCCAATTTTGCAAACGGATAAACTTTTTTCACATTTTTTATGAGGCGTGCATTGTATCTTCTCTCTTTTTCCGTTTTTGGAACTTTTAATGACAAAATTTCCACCTCGCGCAAATCAATAACGGGTATGGTATCGCCCAAAATTATTGTTGCCCGGGCAACAACAGGTTTAAGGGTTTGGGCTTCCAATTTAAACGAACCCGCAACCAAAACACCTATTATCAATAACACTTTTTTCACAACAAAGGTTGTTTCACAAACATTATGCCTAAAAAAATACCTTACTTTTGCAACGTTAAAATTTATGCCCGATGTCGGAATTTACAAACAATCAAAAAGCGAAAAACGATAAGATTTTGTCGTTTTGTTTAAAAATATTAAAAGGGGAAAAACCCGCCGAGGCGGTAAAAAACAATCAACGGTTAATTGACACGGTAAACTTCAGGGATATTATTACGGTTACCGACAACTTGCAAAAACTCGGTATCGACATGGAAGAGCTTAAAACCGGTGTTAACAAGTTTTTAAACCTCTTTTACAAAACCCTTAACAGTAACAATGTTGAACTCCCTTCAAAAGACACATTTCTTTATTTCTTGGTAAAAGACAACCAAGAACTCGATAAACGTCTGAAAGCCATACGTCCGCTTTTGTTGCAATACAACAAAGATAACGTAAATAAAACAACGGCGTCAAAACTCAAAGAAGCATTCGGGGAACTTACGGTTTTCGAAAACCATTACATTATTAAAGAAAACATAATCTTTCCCGAACTTGAAAAAAGGTGGGACGATTACAGGTGTGTTAAAATAATGTGGTCGTTTCATGATGATATCAGGAAAAACATAAAGAGCATAATACGTGAACTGGACAAAAAAAATCCGGACCCGAAAACAGTAAACAGACTGGCGGGCTACATATTCTTTAACATGTACGCCATTAAATTCAGGGAAGAGAAGATACTTTTTCCGCGCATTCTGGAAACAATTCCCAACGAAAAACTCAACGCAATGTTACTCGAAAGCGAAGACCTTGACTGGGCCTTCGTATCACCTCCGGCAACATTGCTCAAAAGATTAAAAAAAGGCGGCCAAAACATTGAAAACAAAGATGTGCAATCCGTTGACCTCAAAACCGGAAAACTTTTTCCGGAACAAATACGCTGGATGATGAATCATTTGCCCGTTGATGTAACATATGTTGACGAAAACAATAAGGTACGTTATTTTTCAACACCCAAAAAACGTATTTTCCCGCGCACGGTTGCGGTTATTGAACGCGACGTCCGTAATTGCCACCCTCACGAAAGCGTACACGTAGTAGAGAAAATTGTGGAGGCATTCCGCAAAGGCGAAAAGGACCATGCCGATTTTTGGATTAATATGAAGGGGGAAATGATATATATCAGATATTTTGCCATAAGGGACGAAGAAGGCAATTACAGAGGAGTGCTCGAAGTTTCACAAGAGGTAACGGAAATCAGAAAACTGAAAGGCGAACAAAGGCTACTCGACTGGGAATAGGGCCGGGAACGCTTCCGTATTGTCGTGTAACGCTCCAAACAACTTACTCTTCAAGCCATTTTTTCAACAAATCGACAGCCTTTTGTCGCATTCCCGACGGCAAGTTGTTTATCCTGGTTCTGTGACTACCGTAAGGTTTAACAAATTTCACAAGATTATTTTGATACGACAAATTAACTGAGGTGGCGCCCCACGGGTCGGACCCTCCAACAATAAACATCATATTTTTTGCTCTATGACGTATGAAACAATCAACGGAATTGACAAGCGAGGGGTCGAAACCCTCTTTTGCCCCTTTGGGTAGCGTAAAAGCAAAATCGGGATTTTTATCGAAAACCGTTATGTTTTTAAACGGCGAAATATCATATCCGTACATTCCTATCTGTTTCATGGCTTCGTAAAAAAAGGGACGGTACTTTTCGGCATTTTGGTCCGACACCCACGAAATATCTGCAACTTTGTCGAGATGCTCTATCATCTTTTGCGGATTTGCAGTATCGCGTGCTATGGAATCGCAGGGGGTTTGGCCCCATTGCCAAAATGCAAACCTGTATTCAAAAACCATTAAGTCGAAAGCCTTTTCGAAACCCATACCGTATGTGTAACCTTTTTTGCCGGCTAATTTTTTAAAGTAGGGCAAGTACTTTTCACGGTGACTCAACAATTCGGTTTGATAATTACGTATTGATTTTCTGCACCGCAGCGACCCCACAGTGTCGAGAAAACGGTTTATCCTTGTGTCGAATGTCGAAAAATTCAACGGAGCCACGTAAGGAACGCTAATATCAACGTCTTCGGGATACAAATAGCGAAAAAAGATACAAGCTTGACCCCCTTTGCTTATTCCTGTACTAATCCATTTACCTTTATAAATGTTTTTTAAAACCTCAACAACATTGTGGTGGTCGGCAGCCGATTGTTCCACGGTAAGGTACCGCCAATCCAATGTGTCAGGTACCGACGGCGGAAAAAACCTGTGTTCAACAACTATTTGATTTGCATTAAGTATGGGACATAATTCATTTACATATTCCGGATTTGCAGCATACTCGGCCCAGTACCCTTCGGTAACAAAAACCACAGGATTGTCAAACCCTTTGTGCGACAAAAAAACCCTTTGCACAAAAGTTTTGCCCGAGGGAACATCATGATTTAATGGCTGTTTTATCTCCAACAAATATTTCTCCGAAAAAAAACCGTCAACGGGAAGCCGTTTGTACGAAAAGTCAAACAATTTCGACAAAGAATCAAGTTTTTGCTCCAGAATACTCTGTCCGTAAACATTAGCACCGGCCAATAAAAAAAATAAACCTGCCAAAAACAGGTTTATCTTCATTTTTTTTAAAACATTCATAAAATACAGGTTTTATGCATAAACGTTTATTGTTACGAGGTTAGTTGCGACCTGCGGTCCAGCAGTTTGTCTATCTCTTCTTGCGTCAATCCGGGTTGTTTCAGGCGTTCGTCAATCTTTGCAATCTCTTCTTCCCTGTTCAAAACCGGTTTTTCGGTTTTCGTGGTACTGTCACCGTAATCTATTTTAAATGTCTCTTCTTGTTCAGGCAAGGCATCGTCGCCAAGCTCCTGTTTTAACTGTCTGATAAGGTTTTTCACCATTTGATGTACGGGCTCGCCAAACTGCCCTTCCAGTTGGTAGGCAATTTGATCTTTCATTGTTTCGTAATTGGTAAAAAACATACGAAACTGCTGCAACATCACCTTGTTGACGCCCGGCATATTTTCGAAAGCATCCGACTGTTTCTCCATTAACAAATTAAACAGCCTGAAAAGTTCATCCAAATCCCTTATAAATTCTTCGTTGTTCATAGTGCGGCAAAATTACAAAATATTAATACCCGAAAGCAATTTTTTTTCTTAAAAAACCCAATTACAATTATCGTAAAAAATACTGTAACAGCCCTTTGTGTTGGATATACCGGATTGTTAACAGCAAAGTTGAAAAAATTGTTATCGAAAACCGTGCCACTATAAAAAACTTTTTACATTTGTAATATTCAATTTAGTATGAAAACGGATTTTTAAACAGGGGATGTTAAAACAGCGACTACAACAAAAATTATTACAAAAATTATCGCCTCAGCAGATTCTTCTGATGAAGTTGATACAAATACCTACGGTGGGGTTGGAACAAAGAATAAAACAGGAAATCGAGGAAAATCCGGCTTTGGAAATCGACGGTGCCGAAAATAAAGAAGAAAACGATTTCGACATAGATAACAACCAGGAACAAGACGAACACTTGCAAGAACAAGAACAAGAAGATTTTGCATCGAAAGAAGATGAGTTTGATTACGAAGACTATTACGACGACGATGATATTCCGGATTACCGGCTAAAAATAAACAACCGAAGCAGCGACGACGAACAAAAAGAGATTCCCTTTTCCACGGGTATTACATTTCACGAATTTTTAAAACAGCAACTGGGTTTTCGTAAGTTAGACGAAAAAAAATATCAAATAGGACTCTACATCATTGGCAACATTGACGACTCGGGCTACCTTGAACGCTCCACCGACTCAATGGTTGACGATTTGGCTTTCACTCAAAACATCGAAACCACCAAAGAGGAGGTGGAAGAGGTTCTGTCGGTTATACAGGATTTCGACCCTCCGGGTGTGGGTGCCCGCGACTTGCAAGAGTGCCTGCTTTTGCAACTGAAAAGAAAACAGGACAACGGCGAAAAGAGCGAATCAATTGCACTGGCCGAAAAAATCTTGAAACGCTATTTTAACGAATTTACAAAAAAACATTATCAAAAAATCATTAAACGACTGGAAATAAGTGAAGAACAACTGAAAAACGCAATTGACGAAATTTTAAAACTTAATCCCAAACCGGGAAATTCGATGAGCGAAACCACCAAAACCAACAATTATATCATTCCCGATTTCACCATAATAAACAACAACGGCGAACTTGAACTGCAACTCAACTCGTGGAACCTCCCCGAACTTCACATTAATAATACATACGCCAATATGCTTAACGAACTTGCAAAGAAAAAACGCAACAAAAACCAAAAAGAGACATATTCGTTTATTAAAAACAAGGTGGATTCGGCCAAATGGTTTATCGACGCCATTAAACAAAGACAAAACACCCTTTATGCAACCATGTATGCCATTATGCAATATCAAAAAGAGTATTTTTTGACGGGCGACGAAACCAAACTGAAACCCATGATTTTGAAAGATATTGCCGACATAGTGGGTATGGATATTTCAACCATTTCGCGCGTGGCAAACAGCAAATACGTTCAAACGCCTTTCGGTACATTTTTACTGAAAAGTTTTTTCAGCGAATCGATGCAAAAAGAAGACGGCGAAGAGGTCTCAACACGCGAAATAAAAAGAATACTTCAAGATATTATTGAAACCGAAGACAAAAAAAAGCCGTACACCGACGAGCAACTCACAAAACTTTTAAAAGAAAAAGGTTATCCCATAGCACGGCGTACCGTAGCAAAATACCGCGAACAATTAAATATTCCGGTAGCACGCCTGCGTAAAGAATTACATTAAAAATATATGGAACAAAAAATATCACGCCTATTATCGGTGGTTTTTCACCCGGCACTCATGCCGACTTACGGTACGTTAATATATTTTTATCTGCAATCGTCCATGGGGATAGATTACCCCGTAAAAGTAAAACTCTATTTAACCCTCTTTATTTTCATTACAACTTTTGTACTCCCCCTGTTTTTATCATTAGTTTTGTTAAAACTGAAAATGATTAACAGCATGGAGATGAAAAGCCGCAACGAACGTATAATACCTCTTTTTGTAACAGCTATCCTTTTTTACATAACCTTTTATTCTTTAAAAAACATCGGATTTTTTAACGACTTGCAACTCTTTATCCTCGGCTCAACAATATTGATACTACTGACGGTTTTCATCAACTATTTCACAAAAATAAGCATTCACATGATAGCTGCCGGCGGTGTCGGAGGAGCGGTAACCGCCTTGGGATTGACTTACAAAATAAATGTGATACACCTTGTCAACATTATCTTTCTCGTTTCGGGATTGTTGGGGTTCGCAAGACTAAAAGCCGGTGCCCACAAAGAGTTTCAAATTTACACGGGTTACCTCACCGGTTTTTCGGTAATGCTTCTTCTTTTTCTGTTGTTTTAATATTAACCCTATTTTTGCAAAAATAATTTTGGCGTGACCGTTTGGAAAAGAAATCAGAAATTCGGGAAAAACGAAAGGCTGCATAGCAAAAAACTAATAGCACAACTGTTTAAAGAGGGAAAATCTTTTTTTAAATACCCGTTTAAAATTGTATATTTGGAAACCGGACATGCCGATACGGCTCCCGTAACAGTTTTAATTTCGGTATCAAGAAAAAAATTCAAAAGGGCGGTTGACCGTAACAGGGTAAAACGTTTAATAAGGGAAGCTTACCGGAAAAACAAATATATTTTGTACGAATCGGAAAAGTTAAATTTTCAAAAAAGCCTCTTAATAGGACTGATTTACACCGGAAAAACAATTATGTCTTATAATGAAATTGAAAAGAAAATAATTCTAATTTTACGCCATTTAAAATAACACCATGGGCAAACTGATAGGTAAGGCAATGATATTTTTAATCAGAGTATATCAATATACGCTTTCGCCATACTTGGGGAGGTCGTGCCGCTACACGCCCACCTGTTCGGTTTACAGCGTCGAAGCCATTAAAAAATACGGTCCGGTTAAGGGAGGATGGCTTGCTTTGAAAAGAGTTTTGTCGTGCAACCCGTGGGGAGGCAGCGGATATGATCCCGTACCGTAAATTTTATTTTGTAAATAAAATACCGAATAAGTTATGAATATTATAAGAAAGCTTTTTTTGCCCGTAGCATTATTACTTTTTGCAACGGGAATATTTGCACAAGAAAACAATAACTTTGAAATATCGAAAAACATCGAAATCTTTTCCAACGTTTTACGCCAATTGAACCTTAACTATGCCGACGATATCAATCCCGGCGAATTGACTCAAACGGCTATCGACGAAATGCTTAACAGCCTTGACCCATATACGGTATATGTACCGGAGTCGCGACTCGAAGATTTCGAGTTGATGACAAAAGGCGAATACGGGGGAATAGGTTCGTTAATACAAAAACAGGGCGATTATGTAGTAATAACTGAACCGTACGAAGGATTTCCCGCCCAAAAAAGCGGTTTGAAAGCGGGCGATAAAATAATTGCCATTGACGGCGAATCAGCAAAAGGAAAATCGTCGTCGGATGTCAGCAAAAAACTTAAAGGAGTACCCGGAA
This sequence comes from uncultured Lentimicrobiaceae bacterium, assembly GCA_964549335.1. Lineage (GTDB taxonomy): Bacteria > Bacteroidota > Bacteroidia > Bacteroidales > F082 > Sulfidibacterium. Next base: position 35,809 of record CAZJUQ010000005.1, read on the forward strand.
CAAAGTTATTGCTCACAATACAACATTACGGCGACACAACCACCCAAACCATTGAAGTAACTCGCGAAAAAATTAAAATCCCCAATATTCCATACCACGGAGTTGTGGACGGCGATAAAGGCTATATCATTCTAAGCCAGTTTAATCAGCATGCGGCTATGGATGTGAAAAAGGCATTTCTGGAACTTAAAAACAAATACCATATTAAAAGCCTAATTTTCGATTTGCGCGGAAACGGGGGAGGATTACTCAACGAAGCGGTAGATATTGTAAACCTTTTTGTGCCAAAAGGCCAACTGGTCGTAAAAACCAAAGGGAAACTAAAAAGCAACTCAACGGTAAGCTATACCCGCAACGACCCCGTTGACCTTAATATTCCCGTTACGGTACTCGTAAACGGAAACACCGCTTCGGCATCCGAAATAGTTTCGGGAGCCCTCCAAGATTTGGACAGAGCGGTTATTATCGGACAAAGAACTTTCGGAAAAGGACTGGTACAAAACATTGTGCCATTACCTTACAATTCAAAAATCAAAATCACCATTGCCAAATATTATATCCCGAGCGGAAGATGTATTCAGGCTATCGACTACTTTAACAAAGACTCAAACGGCGACCCCAACAATATCCCCGACTCGCTTATCTCCGCCTTTAAAACAAAAGGTGGCCGGACGGTGTACGACGGTAAAGGAATTAAACCCGATATAGTTACAAAAGAGGAAAAATACAGTCAGGTTACAGGCGATTTGTATGCCAAAAATTATATCTTTAATTTTACCAATGAATTTGTTTTGCATCACGACACCATAGCCCCACCGGAAAAATTTCAAATTTCCGACTCGCTATTCAATGCATTTAAAAATTATGTTTCAAAACAGGGCTTTGACTACAACACACAAACCGAAGAACTTCTTAAAGAGATTAAAAAAAGTGCAAAACGCGAAAAATACCTTGCGGCAATAGAACCTTATCTCGACAGCCTCCAACAAAAAATCGTCTCGGAAAAGAAAAACGATATTGACAAATACCGTAGCGAAATAGAAAACATGCTTAAAATGGAAATAATAAGCAGGTACTATTATCAAACAGGCAAGATAGTGGCCTCGTTAAACGATGACCCCGATATAAAAGAAGCCGAAAAAGTTCTTAACGATAAAGCATGGTATTCGAAAATTTTGAGCGCTAACGGTACAAACGATGATAAAAAACAGTAAACGGCAGGTAAAACATTGTAAATGAAATTACAAGCAAAAGATATTCATTCCGACGCCTATATTGTTGCCGTTACGCTTATTGCCGTCAGCATACCTTTGTCGAAATTTGCAATGAGTTTGGGCGAATTTACACTGCTCGGTTTATGGCTGCTTTCGGGTTTCAGATTCAGTGTTGTACGACGTTTTTTTAAATACAAAAACTTTTTTACCGCCACATATCTTTTTCTGGAATATCTTTTGCGATTGATTTATACCAATTTGTTCGAAAAAACGGGATTCTTTCTCAAAAACAGAGCCGCAGTGGTGCTTGCCTCAGTATGGTTTTTGCACGTTGTGGGTCTTATTAATACAAGCGACTTTCAATACGCTTTTAAAGATTTAAGAGTCAAACTGCCGTTACTTTTGTTTCCGGTAATTTTCGCCACCATTCCTAAGGTAAACTACAACACATTCCGTAAAATCATGCTTTTTTACACGGCGGCTGTATTTACAGGCACCTTAATAAGTTTCTTCCTGTTTTTAAAAGAAAACTATTACGACATCCGCGAAATATCACCTTTTATCTCATCCATACGTTTCGGATTGAATATAGCTTTCGCATTCTTTATTTTACTCTATTTTGTTTTCAAAGACAGTTATTTCAACAAAAAGATAAAACTGCTTTTCCTTGCTACGGCAGCATGGTTTATTACATTTCTTGTTATAATGGAATCCATTACGGCTCTTTCGGCAATTATCATAATAATATTGGGAATACTTATTCATTTGGTTTTCATTTCACGACACTATTATTTGAAAATAGGCTTCACTGCATTACTGGTTTTCATACCGGCTTTCACCTACTTTTACGTAAAAAATATTGTTTACGAAGCCACAACACCCCCGAAACTGAATCCTGAAAATTTGGACAAATATACCTCACAAGGCAATCCGTATATTTTCGATACCGTTCCCCCCATGATTGAAGACGGAAAATATGTGGGCATTTACATATGCTACAAAGAGATGAAAGAGGCATGGAACAAAAGAAGTAAATACGATTTTGACGGAAAAGGGAAAAACGGCAATTCCATAAAAACAACACTGATTAGATATCTTACCTCAAAAAACCTGCGTAAAGACGCCGACGGCGTAAATGCTCTTACCAGGAGGGATGTGGAACTAATCGAAAATGGCGTTGCCAATTACAATTATATAGAAAATCCCGGGTTGCATACGCGTATCCTTAAAGTTATTAAAGGTTACGAAAGCTACAAAGCAACGGGAAACCCGAGCGGAAGTTCTATTATGCAACGGCTCGAATACTTGAAAGCATCACTTAATCTCATTAAACAAAACTTTTGGACAGGTGTGGGAGTAGGCGATTTGGAAAAATCATTTTTCAGCGAACTCGATATTATGAACTCGAAACTTTCCGACAGATACAAGTTTCATGCGCACAACCAATACCTTGCAATATTTATAATACTTGGAATATTCGGATTCTTATACTTCTTATTCGCCTTAATATATCCCGTTGTCATTACAAATGCATACAAAGATTACTTCTTCACGGTTTTTTACTCGCTGATGTTAATATCCATGTTTAGCGACGACACATTCGAAACTCAAGCCGGAGCAACGCTTTTCGGATTTTTTACCGCATTTTTAATGCTGGGTAAACAAAGAAAAAACGCCTGAATTTAGTTAACAATAGAGTGTTAGATTTTTGAGAATATTTACCCCTCGTTATCTTTTTTTCTTTTATATTTAACCCCTATTTTCTTTTTAATTATTTTAATATGCGAAAAACCATTACAATAAAAAATATTATGAAACATTTTTCAACAGTTACAAAAACCATTTTAATACTATTGATATTCTCACCTTTTTATAATCAAGACATTTACGCACAAGGAGGACCTACACCCAATTGGCAAATAAATATAAACGGCGGAACAAGTATCTTTTTCGGTGACGTAAAACAGTATCGCATTTGGCCCGTATCAAACTACGAAAACGAATGGCGTTTGGGAGCCGGATTAACCTTCTCACGGCAGTTTTCGCCCGTAATCGGAATAAGAGGACAGAGCCTTTTCGGTCAGCTTTCGGGCACAAGACGAAGTTGGAACCGCTATTTCGAAAGCGATTATATGGAATTTAACCTTAATACCACCATTAATCTTAACAACCTTTTCGGCACCAAAAGAGACGACCGTTTCATAAACTTTTACCTGACGGCAGGATTAGGACTGCTGAACTATAACACCACCCTATATACTTTGGACACAAAGAAAAAAGTTGCCGGCGTAGGTAACGGCAACGGGAAAGGTATTGGAGGAAGAACCCTCGAAGGAATAGCCATGGGAGGCATTGGCATCGATTTCAGATTAAGCGACAATTGGAGCATAAACATGGAAACGGCAAACCGCATCATGAACTCCGATATGCAAGACGCCTGGGTTAGCGGTTTCCCTTACGACGTTTATAATTATACCTCGCTCGGAATCTCTTACAGATTTGGAATATCAAGAACAAAACACAGTACTATGGGAGTACAAACCTACCAAAGGGAAGTGCCCCAGGAAGAGTACAATTTTGCCGAACCCGAAAAGAATCAAAAAGAGAAATATATTCCGGAAACCCAACCGGTTCAAGTCCCGACACCCGTAGAACCTCCCCAAGAAAAAACAAACGAAATTGTTGTTAAAGAGGAACCCGCAACAAAAAATATCGAACCCGAAACGGTTAAAATCGAAAAACATCCCGTTGATGTCAACAAACCGGAATACAGAGTCCAGATAAGAGCACGATACAACAGACCGGTAAGCAAAACTTATCTGAGCGCAAAATACAATATCCCGGTTGAAAATATCAAAGAGGATATGCACAACGGCTATTACATCTATACGGTAGGCTCATTCGATACATACGAACAAGCCAAAGAAGAAAGAAACAAATTGAGAAGATTCTACGGCATTACCGATGCCTTTGTTGTTGCTTTTAAAAACGGAATACGTTTGGATAAATTACCATAAATTGTTTATTATGTGGCAAGGACCTTATGATTACGACCCCGAAAAAGACAAATTGCCCGCTCAAATAACGGGAATTATTATAATTGCCTCAATTGTAGCCTCTTTGTACCTCTCTTTTTTCGTTTTGGTATAAAAATATTTTTTCAAATTAAATTTGCCAGTTTAAAGAAATATCTCTAATTTTGCCGCCCAATTTAAAAAAGACGGTGGAAAAGTCAGGAGAGTACATAATTCCTGTTAAAGGACTGGATATTGGAGTTCATCGGTTTCGAATAAACATTGGAAACTCGTTCTTTGAGAGCATGGATTTTGCCGACATTAAAAAAGGTGATTTGACTCTGAACCTGTCGGTGGAAAAAGAATCAAACCTAATGGTTTTCAACTTCAAATTATCAGGTACGGTTAATGTACAATGCGACCGCTGTTTAGACTATTTTGACCAGAATATAGCAGGAAACTTTAAACTTATCTTCAAAAACAGCGACCATTACGAAGAAATAACCGACGAGGTGATTAACATTCCGTCCGAAGAGAGCAGAATAGATATATCACGGTATCTCTTCGAATTTATTAACTTGATGATACCCATTAAAAAAGTCCATGCAAACGATGAGTTTGGAAACAGCACATGCAATCCGGAAATGCTTGAAAAACTGGAGGAATATAAAGTGCGTAAAGAGAGCCCTCAGTGGAAAAACGCATTAAAAAGCATAAAACTCGAATAGATTAACAAGAAATAAATATTAAAATAATAATAAAATGGCACATCCTAAAAGAAAGATTTCAAGAACAAGAAGAGATAAAAGAAGATCTCACATCAAAGCCAATGCTCCTGTTTTGGCTACTTGCCCCACTACAGGTACGGTACATGTTTATCACCGCGCTTACTACGTTGACGGCGACTTGTACTACAAAGGAAAATTGGTGATGGAAAAAACCGAAGCTTAAAATTACCGGTCTTATAACAAAGACAGAATATAAAACTCCCGACATCAGGGAGTTTTTTTATTAAAAGGATAAATTATCCTTATTAAGTATTACGAGTATTAATTTGAAAAAAACTTTACTTTTGTCGTTTTTTGATATTTAAAAAATAGGTTATGAATGGAATTAGAGCCGCTATTACGGGCATCCACGGATATGCTCCCGATTATATTCTCACCAACCAGGAATTGGAAACCATGGTCGACACCACCGACGAATGGATAACAACAAGAACAGGAATAAAAGAACGCCATATATTAAAAGGTGAAGGATTGGGTACTTCGGATATGGGTACCGAGGCGGTTAAAGGCTTGCTTGAAAAAACAAACACCTCCCCCGACGAGGTTGATTTGCTTATTTGTGCAACGGTAACTCCCGATATGCAGTTCCCTGCAACAGCAAATATCATCAGTGATAAATTAGGCATCAAAAATGCTTTTAGCTTCGATATGAATGCCGCTTGTTCTACTTTTATTTATGCCCTTATCACAGCTTCAAAATATATCGAGTCGGGACAATATAAAAAGGTTATAGTGGTAGGAGGCGACAAAATGTCCTCAATTACCGACTATACCGACCGCGCCACCTGCGTCATTTTCGGAGATGCGGCAGGTGCCGTAATGCTTGAACCCACCAACGAAAATGTGGGAATTATCGACCATAAATTCTATACCGACGGTTCAGGACGCGTACACCTCCACCAAAAAGCCGGCGGTTCGGTAAAACCCGCCTCGCACGAAACCGTTGACGCACGCGAACATTTTATCTATCAAGAAGGACAACCGGTATTTAAATTCGCCGTCACCAATATGGCCGATGTTTCGGTTGAAATAATGAAACGGAACAACCTTACCTCCGACGATGTTGACTGGCTGGTACCTCATCAGGCAAACCTCAGAATTATTGACGCTACGGCACGACGTATGGGACTTCCCAAAGAAAAAGTAATGATTAATATTCAACGCTACGGAAATACAACAAACGGAACCATTCCGATGTGCCTCTACGAATGGGAAGACCAGCTAAAAAAAGGCGATAACATTGTTCTTGCAGCTTTCGGCGGCGGATTTACTTGGGGTGCTATTTTCCTTAAATGGGCTTACAATGCCAAAAAATAATTTATCCCGCCAAAACAAATATCATTATTCTTTAGTTTAATAGAATAATCATACTTTTGCATGTTTTAATACAAAGCATGGCAAAATATCTATCCATAGAAGAGTTGTTACCTCTTACCGATTCTTTACCTTTGGTGGATGTTCGTTCACCCGCCGAATATGCTCAAGGTCATATACCTAATGCCGTTAACATCCCCCTTTTCGATAATGACGAAAGAAAATCGGTAGGCATTAGGTACAAACAGGGAGGCAAAGACAATGCGGTACTGCTCGGACTGGAAATAGTAGGACCGAAATTGGCATCCTTTGCCAAAGAGGCACGCAAATTTGCCAAAAACAAAAAAATTATGGTGCACTGCTGGCGCGGCGGAATGCGTTCGGCAAGTATGGCTTGGCTCTTCGAAACAGCAGGTTTGGAAACATTTATTCTCGAAGGAGGTTACAAAGCCTATCGCCGCTACATCAGAGAACGGTTCTCCATCCCCGCAAAGCTCATTATTCTCGGTGGTTATACCGGCAGCGGAAAAACCGATATTTTAAAACAACTGGAAAAAAAGGGTGAACAGTTTCTTGACATTGAAGCCGTAGCCAGACATAAAGGTTCCGTTTTCGGACCTCTCGGACAACAAGAACAACCCACCAACGAACAATTCGAAAACAATCTTGCCGACAAATGGCGAAAATTCGATTTTTCAAAACCCGTATGGATTGAAGACGAAAGCCGTCAACTCGGTAAAAACGGTATTCCCGACCCGCTTTTCAAACGGATTAGAGATGCCGCTCTTATTAAAATAATAGTTCCGAAAAAAGAAAGGGTAAAACGTCTTGTTAAAGAATACGGACATTTCGATAAAAACACCTTGTCGATACAACTGCACAAAATAAAAGAGAGGCTGGGAGGACAACGTCTTAAAGAGGCTCTTGAAGCTTTGGAAAACAATGATATGTCAACCGTAGCGGATTTAACTTTGCAATATTACGATAAAGCTTACGAATACGGAGCAAATCTAAGAAACCGGAACAAAGTATTCGAACTTCACCTCAACGAAGACAACCCCGGAAAAAATGCGGAAACAATCCTTAAATTCGTTAATCAAATAAAATTATAAATCGTGGAACCTATATACCTTGATTACAATGCCACAACACCGGTTGCCAAAGAGGTTGCCCAAGAAATGCGCCCCTATTTGGACCAATATTTCGGTAATCCGTCAAGTGTCCATCCTTACGGCGTAAAGACAAAATTAGCAGTGGAGAAAGCCAGAAGCAGGGTTGCCTCTTTGATAAATTGCGACCCTTCGGAAATAATTTTTACCAGCGGCGGTACCGAATCAAACAATTATGCAATAAAAGGAATAGCCCTTGCCAACAAAAACAGGGGAAATCACATTATCACTTCAGCAGTGGAACATCCCGCAGTATTTGAGGTTTGCCGGTACCTTGAACAAAACGGCTTTTCCGTTACTACGGTTCCCGTTGACAAATACGGCATAGTAAAATTGGACGAACTTGAAAAGGCAATACGTCCTGAAACCATTCTCATTACAATAATGCATGCCAACAACGAGGTAGGCAGTATTCAACCCGTTGAAGAGATATCTCATTTGGCAAAAAAACATAATATATTCTTTCATTCGGACGCCGCCCAATCAACAGGAAAAATAGAAATTGACGTGAAAAAAATGGGGGTTGACCTCCTTAGTATTGCAGGCCATAAACTTTATGCCCCCAAAGGTATTGGCGCCCTCTACATAAAAAACGGCGTGCACCTGGAAAAATTAATTCATGGTGCCGACCACGAACAAAACCTTCGTGCCGGAACAGAAAATGTATTGGAAATTGTGGGGCTGGGTAAAGCATGCGAAATAGCGGAAAAAAATTTAAAAGAGTATGCCAATCATTACGCCGAAACACGCGATTACCTTCAAAAACTTTTGCTTGATGCTTTTCCTCAGGCAAAAATTAACGGACATCCGCAAAAGCGATTGCCTAATACATTGAGTATATCCTTCCCGCGTATTGAAGCCAATACTCTTATCGACAGACTCGATGGTGTTGCCGCATCGGCTGGTGCCGCCTGCCACTCCGAAAGCATTGATGTATCGGCAGTCCTCGAAGCCATGCTCGTTCCCATGGATTATGCAATGGGTACAATACGTCTCTCCACGGGCAGAGATACCTCCAAGTCGGATATCGAAAACGCAGCTTCGGAAATTATTAAAACCGTAAAACAGTTGATGCCTAAAGAAAAAGAAGAAAACATAGGCAAAACAGCATATGCAAATAATATAAAACTCACCCATTTTACCCACGGACTCGGTTGTGCTTGCAAAATACAACCCCAAAATCTTGAAGCCGTATTACAAAAGCTAACACCTGTCACCGACAAAAATGTACTTGTCGGAACCGAAACTTCGGACGATGCAACTGTTTACAAAATAAATCACGAAACCGCAATAGTTCAATCCCTCGACTTTTTCACACCCATTGTTGACGACCCTTACGATTTCGGCGCCATAGCAGCTGCAAATGCTCTTAGCGATATTTATGCCATGGGAGCAACCCCGCTGTTTGCTCTTAACATTCTCGGATTTCCGGAAGATACACTGCCTTTGTCGGTACTGGAACAAATATTAAAAGGAGCTCAAGATAAAGCCGCAGAAGCAGGCATTCCCATTCTCGGCGGACATACCATCGAAGACCCAGAACCTAAATACGGTATGGTTGTCAGCGGCATTGTCCACCCCGCTAAAATAATTAAAAACAAAGGCGCACAACCCGGCGATATGCTTGTTTTGACAAAACCTTTGGGAACCGGAATTTTGTCAACGGCAATAAAAAGAGGTATGGTAACGGAAGAAAAACGCAAAGAGGTAACCATGATAATGGCTCAACTGAACAAAACCGCCGGCGAAACAATAATGGCGTACAACGTTCACGCTTGTACCGACGTGACGGGTTTCGGACTTTTGGGACATCTCAGCGAGATGAGTATAGCCTCAAAATGTAACGTAAATATCTATTACGAAAAAATCCCCTTTATTGACGGCGTAAAAAATCTTGCCACGGCCGGAATAATTCCGGGAGGAACATACAACAACCTCGATTTTGTAACAGGTCGCGTCGATTTCGGAAACATGTCGCGTACCGGAAAGTTAATGCTCTGCGACGCCCAAACATCGGGAGGATTACTAATATCAATACCTGAAAATCAAACAGAAAAACTGGTACGAGAATTAACGGATAAAGGAGTGTCACCTTCGGTTATAGGCAGATTTACAAGCAAAGGAGAAGGAACCATTACCGTATCGTAAAAAAAAGACCTTCTGCCGGTGGCAGAAGGTCCTAGCACTCTACTATAATTACTCAAATACTTCGTCAAAAGAACTATTAACGAACAGTGAGTTTCTTTGTAATCACGTTGCCTTGTACTTTCATGTTAATGAAATAAAGACCCGGATCATATCCCGACAAATCAATAACAAAAATGTTACTTGAGGGATTTATGTCTGTTATTTGCTGTCCGAGCAAACTGTATATTTTCACATTATCTATCTTTTCGGGCGAACTAATGTTTACTTTTCCGTTTGCAGGATTGGGATAAATATTAATCACATCGGCAAGTTTGTCAACAATCCCGGCAGGACTGTAAAACAACTCGAAAATACTGTATCTGTTATCACCTGGAGGAAATGTCGTCCCGTGATAAGCAAAACTGTCGGTTGCTTCGGTAACATTATCAAAGTTCATCCAATACTCTTTATTCTCCGAGGCTTTCCAGTATTTTATCGTAATATTGTCGCCTTCATGATAACCGGCACTGCCATCGAAAAGTTCGGTAAAAAGCGGAACGTTATTTTGCAATGCATCGGTTGACGATTGAATTACACGGGCACCCACCATTACTCCTCCGTCGAATACGGCTATTTCGTCGCCCTCTTCCAACATTTCACCCGACACGTAAAGAGTATAAACGGGTTTTAAGGGGTTTCCGTTTCCAAATTGGAAATGTTGCAACTCGCGGCTTCCGTTAAAGGCCGTTGACGATTTTTTCGATGCCGGATAATGGAACGTTGTTGCCGAACCGCCCCATTTTACTATATAACCCTGACCGGGCGAACAGGTTCCTATATGGTCAACCCATACACCACCTACTTTTGTTATTGAATTTCCATGAGAATCGCGGATAAATTCCAAATCGTCGGTCATTAAACTTGCAAATGCCGTTGTTGCCGCCAAATTGTACGAAGGCAAATAAGAGATAATATTATATGCACTTGCATGTATTGCAATTCCGACATTATAATTTATAGCTACACTATTAATGCTGAACGACTCTCCGTCGGCATTCATCTTCACCACATAGCCTCTCTTGATTTTCCATTTCAAATCGCCCGGATCAACCCATGTATCTCCCCCCGAATGATCTATCGAAGCAGTTACGGGTACATCATCACGAATAAAATCAAGTTTTGATTTGTCAACACCCGAAGCATCAAAGAAGTCACTCATATCAAGAGTATATCCCGATACCCTGCGCGATATCAACTGATAACCGCTATGTAATGTTATTGTTTGGATTTCGTGTGCATTAGGCGCATAAGTCAAATCTTTTACGGTTGTTGCTCCCGTTGTAACTTCAATACCGGTAAATACCTTGTGGGGATAATAATCTCCGTATGCCGAAAGGGAATAAGTGCCGGCATCCAAATTTGAGTATGTATGACCGGTATTGTGGTAATTATAGAACAGGTTAGCCGAAACCGTATCGCTTCCTTTTATCAAATACAATCTCAAATTCGTTACAAGTGGTGCTCCTCCGTTAAATTTAATGGTTAAATTTCCCGGTGCCACATCAAAGTCGATATCGGTTTTACTGAACCTGTTACCCGACGGGAAAACATCGGGAGGTGTTGCCGAAGAGGGATCATAATAACCTGAGCCGGAATCCCAAGTAACGGATTGCATTTCGCATTCGTCTCCGCCTGCAACAAACAGTTTGAAAACATAATAATCGCCTGCGGAATATCCTGTAGAACCGTCGGAAAGAACCGAGAATGCCACAAGAGGAACACTCGTCCCTGCATTTGCAACGGGTCCGGTAAGATAGGTCAAACCTACCATTGTAAGTACCTGTTTCTTGTAATGACCCGCCGAATTGTAATCGCTCGAATAGGCTTTATCTATAACAAAACCGTAAGGAGATGTCGAACTAACCGATAACACTTTAAACGTACCGTCATATGTTGTTGTGCTGTAAATGCGAACGTAAGCACCTGTTGTTATGTTCCATGGTGCCGGATCCACAGATGTTTGAACAAAAGCTTTTGAAGCATACGGAGCGGAGGCTTGAGTGATTTTTGTAAAATTATATTCGGTAGCTGTATCGGAAAGCTGGAACAGGGCTATTTCATCCCCGTTTTTAATTTGTGAAACACCGTCGCCGGTAATATTGTTAAGGTAAATTGTCCATACATCAGAGAAGGGGTCACCACTTTCAAATGTCCAGTGTTTACTGTATAATGTTTTGTCGTTAGTGGTTGTATTTCCGCTTGTAACCGTTACACCCGAAGATGCTCCGTCATGATAACCCGACTTTGTGAATGTCATTGAATAGGTTCCCGGAACCAGCGAAAAGTTATAATTTCCACTGGCATCGGTTGTGGCGGTGTCATATCCCACAACAATAACCTGAACCCCGCTAAGAGCGGCTCCACTGTTATTTCCGTCGGTTACTGTCCCCGAGAGAGTTCCCGGAGGTACCGAAAGTGTAAAATTCAATGTAGTGGTATTATTGGAATGTACGGCAACATTGTTTTGAGTGCCCTGTTGATAGTTGTTTACCGTTGAAAAAGATGTTGCCGTTACCGTATATGTTCCTACCGGAATATTTCCTATCGAATAGTAACCGCTGTAATCGGTGGTATCAACATAAACACCTCCTACCACAACTTTAACACTGTCCAAACCGGCACCATTTGTGTTTTTTACATAACCGGCAATAGTTCCGTCCAATGAATCCAAAGCAATATTTTTGGTTGTTAAGCTATTGGACGATATTGAAACATTGACTATGGAATCCTGTTTAAAAGGTTGTGATGACTGGGGAGTAAAATAAATATTATATGTTCCCGTTGACAATCCCGTAAATTGGTAATATCCCGATGTATTGGTGGTAGTGGAATAGGAACCGGGAGTAATTGTAACAACTACGTTTGCTAACGAGTCGGAACCTGAAGAGTTTGTAACGGTTCCGTCAAGATTTGTCGAAACCGCATTACCCGATGAAAATTCCAACATTGGATAACTCCACGGATATGCATTATGAGCGGGAAATGTATCGGCTTCGTAACCGTCGCCTATCAAACCGTACCACGAATAAGTTCCTCCCGTATATTCGGTTTGGGCACTTGCATCCCAACAATGAAATGAAAACGAATGGCCGGGAGTGTATCCCACGGTTCCTGATCCGGCCGCTTCATATGCAACCCAACTGTTGGAAAAAAAGTTAACAGTGTCACAAACCTGTGTCAGAACAAATGCTCCCACACAAGTATTTCCGTCAAAAATTGCTATCTCGTCACCCGCCACAAGATCAACACCGTCAAGAGTAGCCTTTGCAGTAAAAAAAGTCCATTGCCCCGCACCTTGATTTGTGGAAGGAGCCGAAAAGTGTTGCGAAAATGCTGTTACCGAAAACAACATCAATAAACTTCCAGCAATCACTTGTGTGAAAAAAGTACGTGTTTTCATGATTACAATTTTTTTGATTTGATAATTATAGTAGTGCTTTAAAAACAGCAAATATATGCGAAAACAATTCAAAAACAAAGTTTTTCATGCTGTTTTTTAATATTTTTTTCATATTCACCTTATTATATGCATTTTGTACCGTTACAAATAACAATACCGTGTTTTTTACACACTGTTACCCAGGTCTTTACAAACGCTTACCGGTTTACAAAACGATTATTTAGAATGATTATTAATTTTAAAAAAACCGGTTATGAAAAACATTACATTGAAAAGCCAAAAATTGTCTTACGGCAAAGATATAAACTTCACAATACAACCCGTTGAGCAAAAAATATCTTCAAGTCACTTTTTATGTAACTTTGCAAGCTAACCAAAAGTGTAAATCATGAAAAATTCATTGTTTATATTTGTTGTAACCCTATTATTCTTTCCGCTGACGTTAACGGCACAATACAGGAATACAAGCGGACAAGAGGGAGCCGTACAAAAACAAAAAAACAGCAGTAATCAACCGAGCAGGTGGTTTACCGGCGGAATGCTCGGGGCAGGATTTTCGTCGTACAGTTCGTATGTGCAGGTGGCACCGATAATAGGCTACAAGATTACTCCGGCACTTCATGCAGGAACAAGAATAACATATATTTACGAAGGTTTTAAAGACAGTTATACGGGACACAAATACAATTTACACAATTACGGGGCAAGTATTTTTATGCGATATGCTCTTTTCAGGTTTCTGTTTTTACAAACCGAATATGAAGTTCTAAGTGTTCCCGTGTTTCCCTACGAAGGAGAGCGGCGTTCGGTAAACAGCTTTTTTGTCGGAGGGGGAATAATGCAAAACATCGGAGGCAACGGCTTCGCAACAATTTCCATTCTCTACAACGTATTGGACAGCCAATATTCACCATATTCAAACCCGTTGATAAGAATAGGGTTTGGCGTTGGTTTTTAATTGATTATGTTAACTTCGGGTTCCAAATCAATTCCAAACTTCAGGTAAACATCGTTTTTTATTTTTTTCGACAATGTTAAAATCTCCTGTCCGGTGGCGCCACCGTAGTTAACCAGTATTAATGCATGGCTTTTGCTAACTCCCGCATTTCCCGTGCGTTTTCCTTTCCACCCGCACTGTTCTATCAACCAGGCCGCAGGTATCTTCACGGTCTTATGATCTATCCGGTAAAAAGGGACGGAATTAAATTTTTCTTGCAGTTTTTTTAGTTTACCTGCATCTATCTCGGGGTTTTTAAAAAAGCTCCCCGCATTACCATATTCGTTAACGTCGGGAATATTCCTCTCTCTTATTTTTTTAATAAAAACGGAAATCTCTTTTGCCGAAATGTTCTCCCGTTTTGCAAACTCCTCTTTTAACCGACCGTATCCGAGTATGGGTTTCGGAAGTTTGCTTAATTTGTAGGCTGCCGAAACAACAAACCACATTCTGTTTTCCGGTTTTTTAAAAAAGCTTTTCCTGTAACCGAACCGGCATTCGAGATTATTAAATTTTTTCAGCTCGCCGGTGGACAGATTGAAAGCTTTCAGGTATTGAAAACTATCTTTCTGCTCCACACCGAAAGCGCCGATATTTTGAACCGGTGCGGCACCTGCCGTTCCCGGTATCAGACTTAAATTTTCGAGACCCCACAAAGATTTTTCCACTGTATAATCAACAAAACGGCTCCAGTTTTCACCGCTTCCGGTCTCAATCACCACACTCTTTTCATCCTCTTTTACAATAGCTGTTCCGCCGATGCGGTTTAACAAAACCAAACCGTGGACAACACTATTTACAAACAAAACATTACTTCCGTTTCCCAAGATTACGACCTTGTTTTCGGTCAACACCCCGCTTTTTACAATTAACAACAATTTTTCCGGACTGTCGATTACGGCAAATTGCTCCGCAACAGCCTCTATTCCAAAGGTATTATACCCTTTTAACGAAATACCCCGTTCAATCAAATTCATTGTTCAAAAATAATCAAATACAATAATTCAAAAAAAAAATAGTTTTAAATTAAACGGAAATGTTTTTATAGGCAAAAATTTACACAACCAATTGAAGAAAAGGGTAGTAGTTTCGGTCATTAATGATTTGGTCACCGACCAAAGAGTAAACAAAGTATGCAATACCCTTTACGAAACCGGTTTTGAGGTATTACTCATAGGCAGGAGACTTCCCGGCAGTTTACCCATGGATAAACGCAGATACAATACCCGCAGAATGCATCTTATTTTTAAAAAAGGGATTCTTTTCTATGCCGAATTTCAAATAAGACTCTTTATTTTTTTATTGACACACAAATCCGGTTTGCTGGTTTCAAACGATTTGGACACACTCTTACCCAATTATCTAATTTCAAGAATCAAACGTATTCCGCTGGTTTACGACAGTCACGAATATTTTACGGGAGTTCCCGAACTGGTTAACAGTCCGGTAAAACAAAAAATCTGGAAAACAGTTGAACGTTTCATATTCCCAAAACTCAAAGATGTTTTCACGGTAAACGACTCCATTGCTTCGCTTTACGAAAAAGAGTACGGCATCCGCCCTAAAGTGGTTCGCAATGTACCTCCGTTGAGAAGGGTAAAAAAACAAATGTCGAGAAAAGAGTTGAACTTGCCCCTTGACAAAAAGATTCTAATACTTCAAGGGTCGGGAATAAATATTCATCGCGGAGCCGAAGAGATGGTGGAAGCCATGCAATATATCGACAATGCCATTCTTTTGATTGTGGGCGGCGGTGACGTTATAGACATTTTAAAGGAAAAAATTAAAAACAAACGGCTGCAAAACAGGGTCATAATAAAAGGAAAACAACCATACGAAAGACTGATGCAATATACCGCCAATGCCGATTTGGGATTAAGTCTCGATAAAAACACTAATATTAATTACAGATACAGTCTTCCGAACAAAATTTTTGATTATTTACAAGCCGGAATACCGGTTTTGGTATCAAATTTGGTTGAAATACGCAAAATTGTCGAACGGTACGATGTGGGAGATTTTATTCCCGGTCATAATCCCCGTGACATTGCAGCCAAAGTTAATGAAATGCTTGGAAATCAGACTCTAATGGAAAGATGGAGAAAAAATTGTACATTTGCCGCTCGTCAATTGAATTGGGAAAACGAATCGAAAATATTAATGGAGGTTTATAATAAGTATGTTTGAACAACATTTGCACATAATCAGTTTCGACATTCCTTACCCTGCCAACTACGGCGGGGTGATAGATGTTTTTTACAAAGCCAAGGCATTGACGGATAAGGGCATAAAAGTTCATTTGCACTGTTTCGAATACAACAGGAAACAAACGGCAGAGCTTGACAAACTTTTTTACAAAGTATTTTATTACAAAAGGGATATCTCGAAAAAACACCTTTTCAAAAATATACCATACATGGTAAGCACACGTCACTCCGAAGAACTTGCAAAAAATCTTTTAAAAGACGATTATCCCATCTTGATGGAAGGTCTGCACACAAGCAGCATTCTTGAAGATCAAAGATTTAACAAAAGATTACGTATAGTAAGAACACATAATATAGAGCACGAATACTACCTGAATCTTGCCAAGGTGGAAAACGACATTTTTAAAAAATACTATTTTTACAACGAAGCTAACAAACTGAAACGGTACGAAAAGGTATTGCACCGTGCCGACCTGCTACTCTCCATATCCAAAAACGACGAAAGTTATTTTGCGTCACGTTTCAAAAACGTTGATTTTATTCCGGCATTTCATCCCCACAAATCGGTAAACTCCATTCCGGGAAAAGGGGATTATGTTTTGTACCACGGCAATCTGTCGGTAGGCGAAAATACAAATGTGGTAAAATTTTTATTGAACAAAATCTTTCCCGGGCTCGGTATTCCCCTCAAAATTGCAGGGTTAAACCCGTCGCGGCAACTAAAAAACCTCGTAAGCCAATTCAGGGGGGTGGAACTTATCGAAAATCCCGACGACAAAACATTGACCAACCTAATTAAAAATGCACAAATAAACATTGCCATCACGGCTCAAGCCACAGGACTTAAACTGAAATTGCTCAATACACTTTATAACGGCAGATTTTGCATTGTAAACGACAAAATGTTGAGCGGAAGCAAGCTCGACGAACTTTGCATTGTAGCCAACGACGCCGCAGCCATAAAAAGGGAGATAATAAGGCACTTTAACGATGAATTTACCAACGAACACATCGAAGAGAGAAAGCTTAAATTGAGAATGCTTTACAACAACGGCAACAATGTGGAAAAATTAATTGAGCTTATCAACACTTCCCGTTAACGTTCCCTCTTCGCACTTAACAACCCTTCCCGGAAATTTGTATATTAAATTGTAATTGTGCGTCGCCATCATAACGGCAGTGCCCTGTTTGCTTATATTAAACAAAATGCGCATAATGCCGTTGGAAGTTTCGGGATCAAGATTGCCGGTAGGTTCGTCGGCAAGTAACAGTTCAGGTTTGTTTAGCAGAGCCCTTGCTATTGCTATACGCTGCTGCTCCCCGCCCGAAAGATTATGCGGCATGGAATGCAATTTCGATAACAATTCCACCTCTTTCAACACTTCGGAAATACGGGTCTTTATGGCTTCTTTGTCTTTCCACCCCGTTGCTTTCAAAACAAATTTCAAGTTCTCTTCCACGGTTCTGTCTTCAAGAAGTTGATAATCTTGAAATACTATACCCAGTTTACGCCTGAGTAATGGTATCTGTCTCCGTGATATTTTCGTCAAATCGTATCCGGCAACAAATCCGGTACCCTTTTCAACGGGTAATCCCGCATACAAAATTTTCATCAAACTTGACTTCCCGCTTCCCGTTTTTCCTATCAAATAGACGAACTCTCCCTCCCCTATTGAAAGGTTAACGCCGGTGAGCACCAATTTGTTTTTCTGAAAAACATCTATATTATTTAACAAAACTACCGGAGAAGCTTCCATATGCATTATTTTCTTTGGAATACAAAAGTATTAAAATTATACAATATTTGCCATTTTCACGTTATTCAACAGGTAAATTGTGAATAAAAAATAGGAACGAACAACTACAAACATGGAGTTTGCTTTACTTTTATCGAAAAATTAAAAACAAGACATCGTTTATGAAAAAACACAAAAGGATTTTTCTAATATTTTCCGTTGTAATTTTCACCTTACCGGGAATAAAAGCCCAGAAAACCGAATACTATACCACTGAAAACATAACATTTAACCGCGCCGTGGAGTTATACCAAAACAACGAATTCGGAGCGGCATCCAAACTTTTCCGAGAGTATATAAATATAAACGGCGGCAATAATTTGCCCGCACAAAAAACGGAGGAGGCAAAATATTACATAGCAATGAGTTCGGTAGCCACAAAAAACAAGTTTGCACTGAAACAGTTAACGGATTTTGCTGCCGCTTATCCCGAAAGCAGTTTTTTGCCGGCGGTAAATTTCGAAATGGCAAATATTCTATTCGAAAAACACAAATATACTCAAGCACTGGAAGCATTTTCAAAAGTATCGCCTTCGAGCCTCACAAAAGAAGAGCGTTCGGAATATTTTTACAAAACAGGATTCTCTCATTTAAAGAAAAACCAACCTGAAAAGGCTCTTGCCGCCTTTAAAAAAAGTATTAGTTACGGAGGCAAATACGGAGACGCCGCATCGTTCTACTATGCCCACGTAAAATACCAACAAGGACAATACGACGAGGCTTTAAAAGCCTTCGGGAAAATCGAAAACAACAGAAGGTTTGCCAAGTTGATACCGCCCTATTACATGCATATTTTTTATCAAAAAGGCGATTACGACAGGGTAATAAAGGAGGGTGAGAAATTTTATTCCTCAGCCGACAGAAAAAGCAAACCCGGTTTGGCACGGATTATTGCCAATGCATATTACGAAAAGGGCGAATACAAAAATGCCTTGAAATACTTTTCGGAATATGAAAAAACCGCCAGACACAACATAAGTGCCGACGAACAATACCGCATAGCATATTGCAAATTCAAAAACGGACAATACAAAGCCGCCGTTACCAACTTCCAGAAAGCAATTACGGGAGAAACCCAAATGGCTCAAAATGCATGGTATTATCTCGGCTTTTGCTACCGCAATTCGGGCGAAAACCGATTTGCACAAAAGGCTTTTCTTTCGGCATACAAACTGAAAAACAATCCGGAAATAACCGCCGACGCTCTCTTTGCTTATGCAAAAATAACCATCGAAAAAAAGGGCGACCCTTACAACGATGCCGTAGCCACAATGCAAAAATATATTGCTTCCAATCCCGGTCAAAAATATGTCAACAAGGCATATAACCTGTTGGTACAACTCTACCTCTCCACAAACAACTACGACGCCGCACTAAAGTCAATAGAGAAAACCGGAAACCCGAACCGTATTTTACGCTATACATACCAACAACTGTCGTATGCCAAAGGCATAGAACTTTTCAACAGGAACGATTTTACCGGTGCAATAAAATATCTGACCGCCTCTTTGAATTATCCCGTTGACGACGAACTTGCAGCCAAAGCTCTGTTTTGGCAAGCCGACGCCTTTTTCAGGTTGAAAAAATATGATAAAGCAGCCCTATATTACCGGAAATTTTTAAAATCGAAAAAGGCATATGCCACAGGACTTACGCAAAAAGCCTATTACAGCCTGTCTTACACCTACTTCAAAAGGAAAGAGTTTGACAAAGCCGTTTCGTCGTTCAAAAGGGTACTGGCTTTAAAGGGGTTACCGGCTAACCTGAAGTACGACGCCCGGTTGAGACTTGCCGACAGCTATTTTATGTTAAAACAATTCGACAAAGCGCTCAAATTTTATCAAACCGTTGCAGCGCAAAACGGTACAGGTGCCGATTATGCACTTTATCAAACAGCTTTTTGCCATGCCGCCAAAGAGAATTACAAAAAGAAAATTTCGACTCTGCAAACACTTGTTTCCCGTTATAAAAACTCACCGTATTACGACGATGCACTTTACAACATAGCCACAACATACAGCGCTTTGAACGACCAGCGCAATGCGATTGTCTATTTCAACAAAATAGTTAAAGAGAAACCCAACAGCCCTTTTGCAAAAAAGGCATTGATAAAGATGGGATTGGTATATTACAAAAACAATCAATACGACCGTGCCATAAGCACTTTAAAAACAGCCGTAAAACGTTATCCCGCTTCTCAGGAAGCCACCATTGCATTGAATACCCTCGAAAGTATTTATAAAGATAAAGGCGAACCCGGAAAATATTTTTCTTACGTTAAAACCCTCGATTTTGTTCAAATATCCAAAAGCGAGGAAGACTCGGTAACATTCGGCATGGCCGAGGAACAATTTCTCGAACACAACTGCAGCAAAGCCGTAACTTCGCTTACTCGCTATCTGCAAAATTTCCCCGATGGTGGTTTTGTTCTAAAAGCACACTATTACCTTGCCGAATGCTACAAAAAAAACGGCGACAACCAAAAAGCATTGACCCATTACAACAAAGTGCTTGACTATCCCGGCAACGATTACACAACCAAAGCGCTACTCGCGGCGGCACGTATTGAATACGATTTGAAAAACTATTCGAAATCGAATATGTTATATAAAAAATTGCTGGAACGTGCCGAAAACAAATCAACAATACTCGAAGCCGAAGACGGTGTTATGCGTACGGCGTTTCTACTGGAAAACTATAAAGAGGCCGCCCGCTATGCGGAAATGCTCCTGAAAACACCAATGGTTAGCGACGACCAAATTGTTTATGCACATTATATTTTGGCAAAAACAGCATTGAAACAGGGAAACAAAACCGAAGCCATGCGCCAGTTTCACATTACCGATAACTTGACATCGGGAGAGTTGGGCGCCGAAGCCAAATACTATCTTGCCGAAATGAGTTTCGACGAAGGTAAAGACAAAGAGGCTGAAAATTCGGTTTACCAACTTAGTGAACAATACCCCGATTTTGAGTACTGGGTGGCAAAAGGTTTTATACTTCTCTCCGACATCTACGTGGCACGAAAAAACTATTTCCAAGCAAGAGAAACCTTAAAAAGCATTATTCAAAACTATTCGGGTGACGACCTGAAAGAGGTTGCCCGCACAAAACTTGCCCTAATACCCAAAGAAGAAGATATCGACAATAATAACAATCAGTAATGCAAACCGTAAAAAAAACAGTATAGATGAAACGGATTAATAACAGGCTTTTTATTTTTTCAACCATAATTATTTTGGCGGGTTTACGAATTATGCCGTTAACGGCTCAAACCAAAAACAACCTTTCGCGCAGTCACAACGAAAACATAAATATTTACGGAACATTCAACCCCGTTGTTGGCGAAGCATACAGGCTCAATTTCAAACCACAAGATTTTGTACCCCACATAAAGCAATCGACTTTCGACATTAAACCCGCCGTATCGGCATTACCTACCAATATTACTTTAAAACCGGTAAAACCTGTAACCGTAAGAATAGCAAAAAGAACAAAACTGTACGAAAACTATTTTGTTGCGGGCTTGGGCAGCCGTATAAGCCCTTATCTCGAATATTTCCACTCTTCGGGCGAAAGGAACAACTACAAACTTGATTTCCACCTGTTTCACTTCTCGTCTTTCAAAAACATTAACGGCTATCTGCCTTCGCCTTTTACCTCAACGGCAGCAAGTCTCGGCGTGGAAAAATATTTCAGGTACCACAGCTTAAACATCAACGGTTCATACGGCATTAATACCAACAGGTATTACGGATTTAAACCGCAGGATTATCAAGGTACCGTCAACGAAGACCATCCGGATTTAAAACAGGCTTATAACTCGGCACAATTGAACATAACGCTGAAAAGCCGTTACAAAAACCACGACAAACTCGACCACAGTATAAAGGTGGGTTCGTATTACTATTTCGACAAATACGGCACTTCGGAGGTAAATGCAAACATCTGTTTTGATGCTCACAAAGCTTTCTCGGTTACCGATTTATTGGATTATCAACAATTGGGAACCGAAGGAAATTTTTCGTTCTTCAGGAATTCCGACTCGCTAAACAACGGCACAAACGACATTTATGCACGTTTTATGCCCTATTTCAATTTTAAATACGGTTTCGTCAGTTTTAAAACAGGTCTGGATTTTGCAGTACAAAACCCCGACTCGCTGACATTTCATTTTTATCCCTATTTACATGCATCGCTGAATTTGGTACCCGAAACAGTATCCATCTTTGCAGGAATTGACGGAGGACTGGAAAAAAACAGTTATAAAACCCTGACAGAAAAAAATCCGTTTTTGACAAGCATCCCCGGCAGATTTCTGTGGACAAACAATAAGATAAATCTCTTTGCCGGCATCAAGGGTAGTGTTGCCGGCAGATTCGGATTCGTTTTAAAGTATTCTTTTACAAAATTCGACAACAGGGCTTTTTTCGATTATAACTCTTTGTATATACCTGTTCCCGTGTATAAAAACGATTTTATTGTTGATTACTCTTCGGGAAATTCCAACAAATTCGAGGCCGGATTAAACTACCACCTGGACGAAACAATTAAGGTTTGGATTAACGGATTTTTCAACTCATTCAACCTTGACAACGGTGATATTGCCTATTTTGAACCCAAAATCAGAGTAAATTCGGGTGCCGAAATCTTTATAAACAAAAAGATAAAAACCTATTTGGAATTTTGGTATGTGGGCGAGCGTCAAGGTGCCGTAAAAAATCCCGGAACAATTTCCGTAACTCTCGATCCCTACTTGGATATTAATACGGGAATAAAATATGCAATAACGGAAAACCTCTCCGTATTTCTCGACATAACAAACTTATTAAACAAAAAATATATGCTTTTTACCGATTATCCCGTAGGCGGCATACAGGTAACGGGAGGAGTTATTTACAGGTTTTGACAACCTGAAATTCCCCCTTCCCGCAACAATTTCCCGTTTATCTGAAAACAATCTTCGAGACGTAAACTTTTGTGCCGCTTTCCACTTTCAAAATATACACTCCCGGCATTCTTTTCTTTAAATTTATTTGAACCGAAGGAACAACAAAAGTTTTGCCGTACACTTTACGACCCTTCATATCGAATATCTGTACCGTGTACGGCTCACCGCCCGCCTCAGGATTGGAAATATTTATAATGCCGCCGGTAGGATTGGGATATACATTCAGGTTTTGAAATTCGTTTTTACTTACGGAATTTACAAAAAAGCGAGACCAAAAATATTTGTAACCGAAGAACAAAACGTTCGAGCCGTTCATCTTTTGCATATATTCATAATAATCCAGGTTTGAATGCTCATCGTAATACAGGTTTGCCGTTGCGGTTGTATCCATGGTAGTATCGTTCACCGCAACTATTTTGTATTGATGGGTTTGCAATTGACCGTCGTAAACTAAAATATCTTTTTGCAACAATTTCCATTCTCCCGATGAATATGTGTAAACTATGCTTTCTTTCAATTTGTCGTCCTCAAAAACCGAACGGTAACGCCTTGAATAAACCCACGACGAATCGCCTTGCAGATAATTCTCTGTTGTATATTCAATTCGTCTTCCTTGGTCGTCGTATATATATGAATACCGGTTATGGTTCAGCCACACAGCGTATTGAGTATCCCACATGGCAAACACAATGGTATCGCTCTTTCCGTCGTTACGGTAATGGTAGGTATATTTTACATCGGGGTACCACGTTTGCCCGTCGTCATCCGTCTTATAGGTGGTTTTTTCAAGGATATTGGTTTGGGGGAAATAGAGTGATACAACTTTACCTCTTATTTCCCATTGCCCCTGACCGTTGTTCCAAGCGTAAAAAACGGTTAGCGAGTCTTGTCCGTTAATATCGTGATAATATAAATTTTTCGATTCGTTAACAAATTCGCCGCTTGTACTATCCAGACTTTGTCTTTCAAATTTTATCAAATAGTTATATTCGTCATCGTATGTGCTAACCTGTCTCATTCCATCCACGTATTTATGCAGAGTAAGCGAATAATCTTTCCTTTCGGAAAGAAGCGGTTTGCCGTTGCTGGTTTTTCCGGAATGAAACCATTCAACCCATTTACCCGTAACTCCATCCCAAACATATTTAAAATCATCTTTAACTGCCGTATCGCCGTAATACGAAGTGGAATATTTTGAATCCAAAAACCATTTATCCAAATCGGGATTGTAATATTCCCCCCATCTCAAGAGAGTCAACCCGTGGTTGTTTCTTGCGGTAACATATTGTTTCTCCGATATATACAGGCCTTCCTGGCCGCTTTCGTATTTGTATAAAGAATCGGCAACCCAAATGGTGTCGTTAATTGTACGAAACATACTTTTTGACGCTTCGGGTAAAAAAGATTTACCGGAACCTGATTGCTCAAAATAAATTTGTTGCTGAGCTTGTGTCACAAAAGGAAAAAACGTCAATAAAAAGAAGGTTAAAAAGGCAAGTGTTTTCATGGTAAAAATACTTTTAGGTTTTTAATTATGAACAAATAAAAATATTTTTATTTTGCATAATAACGCATTTTTTGTAAAATTATTAGTTTTGCAGTAAAAAAATATAACAATATGTCAGGACACAGCAAATGGTCAACCATAAAACGTAAGAAAGGCGCATTGGATGCAAAGCGCTCAAAAATATTTTCCAAATTAATAAAAGAGATTACCGTAGCGGTGAAAGAGGGCGGCTCCGACCCTGACGGCAACCCGCGTTTACGCCTTGCCATTGCCAATGCAAAAGGGCAAAGCATGCCCAAAGACAATATAGAAAGAGCTATCAACAAAGGCAAAGATAAAAATAGTGCCAATTTTACCGAAGTCACTTACGAGGGGTACCTCCCCCACGGAATAGCAGTATATTTGGAATGCACCACCGACAACCTTCAACGCACAGTGTCGAACGTAAGGGCTATTTTTAACAAATACGGAGGCAGTTTGGGAACCAACGGCTCGCTTAGCTATCTGTTCGACCGGAAAGGTGTTTTCGTAGTCCCCAAAGGAGATATCGACCAAGAAGAGTTCGAAATGGAACTTATTGATGCCGGCGCCGAAGATATTGAGCTCGACGATGAAGGTTTTTTCCATATTACCACTGCCATGGAAGATTTCGGACCTATGATGAAAAAACTTGAAGAATTAGGTATAGAACCCGAAACCGCCGAACTGCAAAGGATACCCAACGACACCAAAACACTCGATTTGGAAGAGGCTCAAAAAATAATGAAAGTTATAGACCTCTTTGAAGAAGATGACGACGTTCAAAAAGTTTTCCATAACCTGGAGCTTACCGACGAAATGATGGAAAACATGTAATAAAACTCGACCTCAAACAATTAATTTTTAATAAGTTTTACCGGATTAAGTTTCTCCTTTATCAAACCCAAATAGTAGTTTTTAAATGTAGCATACCACGGATTTGAAAAAACTTCGTCAGCGGGTTTGTCGTGGTTTTGCCGGTATAATTTTGCCAGTTTCCGCTGATAAACACGCGTAATAACGGGGTCAACATTCATTTTACGCAAAAGTTCAAGGTAACGGTACGCCTCTTGGTAATCATTGTTTTTTAGAAAATATTCCAATGTTTGAGTGGTGATAGTCCTTGAGTTTTGTTTCTCAACAAATTGATACAAGGGAGCAAATCCTGTATTAAAACGCGACAAATTTCCACTTTTGAAACGGCGCTCCAAAGCAACATAATCATCTATCGACTTTGAAAATCCGTCTTTAAATATTTTCCGTTTCAACATTTTGAACCTTGCGTTAAAATCGAACAACTGACCGTATGAGGCTATTGTTTTCCGTATATTTTCATCATTGGCATCACATACGTTTCCTCGATTTTGCATCGATATTAATTTATCGTAGCTTTTTTGTGCCCTGTCTATCTCTCCCCTTTTTACCCGTAATGCGATATTAGCGCACAGGTTATCTATTTCCTGCCGAACCGACATGCATATCCGCCTGTTAATCCTGTTTTGCAATTTCAATATTTCGCCGTTTATCTTTTTGTTGTCCGTCTGTTTATATCTTTTTTGCAATTCTTTAACCTCATCAATAGTCTTTTCCGCTTCGTCAAGTCTGTTGGCCCAAATTTGCAACGAAGCATTTCGTAAATATTCCAAAGCCACGGGAGTAAAACTCTTTTTCAAAACACGGTGCAATTCCGGTGAATGAAAATCGAAATAGAGATTTTCCATTTCGTAAGCCTGCGAAAGGTAATCCATGGCTTCCGTCACTTTTCCTTTGTCGTAATCCATTTCACCCTGTTGCAAAAGTTCTATGTAAACGCTGTATGCAATAGCATTCAACGTACTGTCTCCTATTGAACCGAAATCTTTCAAATGACGGTATTTTCGTACAAATTCAGCGGTATTGTCCACATATTTTCTTGCCGACACGAGTTCCCTGTTTTTCAGAAGTGTATTTATCGCATAAATATCGCTGTTCAATTTCCGCCTGCAATAACCGGCAAAAAGGTTCTCTATGGTCGAATCGCGGATACCGGCATTGGCAAGTAAAGCGTTGTTAATAAACTCAACCGAGCCGTTCCCGAGCCTTGACAACTCAATAAGACGGTCGCGATAGCGTGGAAACCTGATTTTCAGATGCGAAAACGAGGTGTCGTTCAAATGTTTTTTAAACAGTTTATCGGCTTTGCCGTAATATTCTTTAAACATCTTTCCGTTTCCTGCTTTCAGGGCACTTACGGCAACACTTGCGTATGACGAAAGCAAACCGTCATATAACTTGGCATATGCATTAATAAACCCGGCGTTTCTTTTTACGTTATCAAAATTTTTGTACAAATATGATGCGTTATCAAGCATAATCAACCCGAAAACATAATTTTTTTGCTCCGACATTTCAACGGCTTTTTTCACAAAACCGTCAAATACCATACGCATAACACTTCCGCAATCTGATAGCGGGGAGTAATATTTTTCAACCGACTTTAATATTCCGAGTGTATTTTCGTTTTGAAATTCCGAAGCAAACTCTTTAAAGCTGCCCGCTTGAAAGGGTTGTAATTTTCGGGCCTCAACAATTGCCGTTTCCGAAAGCGCTATATATTCATCAACAAATTTACGACAATCGTTTTGCGAAGGCGGCACCGTCAGTTTTTGTTTCA
Organism: uncultured Lentimicrobiaceae bacterium; assembly: GCA_964549335.1. Lineage (GTDB taxonomy): Bacteria > Bacteroidota > Bacteroidia > Bacteroidales > F082 > Sulfidibacterium. The sequence goes on from CAZJUQ010000005.1 coordinate 63,024, forward strand.
TCAAGGTCTTTTCGCGCAAGAGCATCCGTCCGGCTTTTTCCTGCTTTTTCAATAAATTTTCGGTATCAAGCCGGTTCAGGTGCAGGTTACCCTCAAAATCGTGTTTTGCCGCATAATTGTTCAACCTGTTAAAAGCCAAAAGTGCGGCAAAAACCTCGGAAGGAGGATTGTCGGGTTTCAGGTTCATTTTGTCGAAATATTTCAACATTTTCGAATACAATAGCGAATAACCGTAATAGTTGTTTATAAGATTTGCCGTCCTTAAAAAACGTTCAAGATTTTCGTGAGAAAACACCGCTTTTGTTACGGTAAAATAGGGTGAAGGTAAATTTCTGACATTAGCGGTTTTTTGCAACAGGACGGTTCCTGCGTTAAATGCCAACTTTTGACTGTAAGTTTCGTAACCCAAACCGGTTTTTAACTTTATAAGCACCAATACCGAATCGGGAACAAGCAAGGTGTCGATAACAAAATCGCGGAACTTTATGTCGCCGTCAGCCTTTTTACCGTAAAACCGGTATTTTATTTTATAAAAATCCTTTTGCCCTGAAAATTCGTACCATACCGAAAAGGTAAGATTCACATTTAGAGAATAAATATTTACAGAATTGTTTGAAGCAAGCAAGCTGAAAATATTATACATGGCACCGTTGCCGCCGTATTTGGAATAATTGAGGTCTAATTTCCGGTTCAGGCTGAAACTCTGTGCCGGGGAAGGCTTTACCCAAGTCTGAAAAACAAATAAAAACAACAAAAAATAATTAACAGCACTAATTTTCACCTCTCTATCATTTTATTTTTTTTCGATGGCAAGGGTAAGTTTACGGTACCAAGCTTCTCCGAATTTCCTGATTAACGGTTCCTCAAGGTATTTGTACAAGGGCATGTTCTCTTTTTTCCCCTTGAGTAACGCCACATTACAAATATCCCATTTGTGATAGTTCACGGCGATGTGATTTTTCAGTTTGGACACCCTGACAGGATAGAGATGACAGGAAACGGGTTTCCTAAAACCTATTTTCCCGCTCATCCAAGCTTTTTCAATTGCACACATTGCCATACCGTTTTCAAAAACCACAAAAGCACATTCACGATTATTCACAAGCGGGGTTACCATTTCGCCGTCAATATCGTATTCGAAAACACCGGTCTCTTCCACGGTTTTTCGTCCCTGCTCATTCATAAAAGGCTTTATATCGTCAATATAATCTTCCAAAACGGAGATTTCCTCCTCTTCGAGCGGCGCACCGGCATCGCCTTCCACACAACATTCGCCCTTGCACCTTAGCAGGTCGCAAGAAAAAAAGACATTTTTCAACTCGTCGGAAATAATGGTATTATCTATAACAATCATACGGCAAAAATAGGTTAATAGTTTTTATTTAGGGGCATTGCAAAAAATATTTAAAAAAATGCCGATTTGTTCTTGTTTGATTGTCGATTTTTTTATTTTTGCACCCTCAAAAAAAAGGCGAGATAGCTCAGTTGGTTAGAGCGTCGGATTCATAACCCGGAGGTCCCGAGTTCAATTCTCGGTCTCGCTACAAAAAGCCTGCTTACCGTGCAGGCTTTTTTTTATCTTTACATAAAATTTTTATTGTTTCTGCGTTCTGTAACTATGTTAAACCCTTTTTTTAAATATATTATCCCGCTTTTATTATTTGTTTCCTCCGGCGTAGCTGTTGCCGGAAACAAATCAGGAGAACAATATCCCTTTAAAGAGGGCGAAGAGATAATATGCAAGGTTTATTACAATTGGGGACCCGTTTGGATAGATGCCGGCAGGGTGGTTTTCAAAACCGAAATAACCGAATACGACAATAAAAATGTTTATCACTTCGAAGCAACCGGAAAAACACTAAAAAAATGGAGTTGGCTTTTCAAATTGGAAGACTATTACCAAGCATATGTACTTCCCGACAATTTGCGGCCCCTGTTCTACGAAAAATATACCGTTGAAGGAGGCTATATGATGCACAACCGTTATTTTTTCGATTACGAAAGTAATACAATAAGAATGATAACCGAGGCATCGCGTAAACCGTTAAAAGACACGGTAACAGCGCTTCGCGGAGAGATATACGACGTAATTACAGCCGTTAATTATCTTAGAACACTAAATACCGGAGAGCTTTTGCCGGGCGACACCATATTCATTCCGGTAGTTCTGAACGGTAAATTTTTTACCCAAAAACTGATATATTCGGGTAAAACCGATGCTACAATCAACGATAAAAAAATTTCATTAATAAGATACAGCGCCGTCCTTTCGGAAAGTTCGTTTTTTTCGGACGACAATGCGGTAAACGTATACTTAACCGACGATAAAAACCGGCGTCCCGTTTTTATCAGCGCCAAAATAGTAATAGGCGCCATAAAAGTTTATATGGAAAACTACACAGGTATCAAACTCCGGTAAGTTTATAAAAGAAAGGCGGACAGCACAAACCCGGTTGCCGCCTATTGTCTAAAAACCCTGTTTCAGGGGATGGTCGGCGTGAAAACGTTTCAGTCTTTGCTCCAACAGCGGCAATTGTTCGTGTTGCACCAACGACGTACAAGCCCTTATTCCCTCGCTACGCTCACTTCCGGTGATAAGTAACGAAATTGCACTTATTCCGTAATATATTAACTCGTTAAGCAACTCTTCGGCATTAAATCCTGGATAAGAAAAGGTAAAATAAAAACCATCGGCAATGGGGAGGTCAATATCTTTGTCGTAAACTATTTTAAATCCGTTTTCGACAAACATGCGCTTCATGATTTTTGCCTTGTCGCCATAGTCTTTCACATAGTCAATAAAATTGAAACTTCCTTCGTTTGCTGCCTTCAGCATGGCGGCAAGAGCAAATTGAGCGGAATGCGACGTCCCTGAACTCAAAGGATAAAGCGTTCCGAAAATCATCGAATAACCAAGCTTGTCGGTTGAATAAAACCTTTTCAAGGCGGGAAATGAAGTTTCGAACAGCTTGTCGGAAATGGCCATCATTCCTATACGTTCGCCGGCATAACTGAAAATTTTGGAACTTGACACAAAAAGGATGTAATTGCCGGTATATTTAGCCACGGTAGGTTGATACGGGGGTTCTCCGGGTTTTGAGTAATCTTTGCGGAAATCCATTCCGAAATATGCCAAATCTTCAAGAATAACAACATTGTATTTGTCGGCAAGTTCCCCGATGATTTTCAACTCTTCGTCGGTAAAACATATCCACGAGGGGTTGTTGGGGTTGGAATAGAGCACCGAATGTATTTTACCCGTTTTAAAATAACTTTCCAACTTATCGTACAGTTTTTGTCCCCGGTAATTATATACGTCAAAACTTTCGTATTTGAGGTTTAATACCTGATGTTGCATTTTATGAACCGGAAAACCGGGGTCGATAAACAGGGTAGTATCTTTGTTTTCGTCGATACGGCTTAAAGTAAGGAATGCGGCGAAACCTCCCTGCATGGAGCCTACCGTAGGAACACAACCTGCAGGATTAACATCAATATCCATAAAGAGTTTCAGAAATCTTGAAAATTCGTTTTTCAGCTCGTCGACACCCTGGATATTTGGATAGATGGCGGCAACACCACGTTTCAAAGCCTCAATTTGCCCTTCCACACCGATTTGTGCGGGAGGCAATCCGGGAACCCCCATCTCCATTCTAATATATTTTTCGCCTGTGGCTTTCTCTATTTCGTCAACCAGTTTTTTTATTTCCCTGATTGTAGCCTTTCCAACCGATTTAAGATTGCTCTCTTTTATTTTTTGTGAAACTATCTCTCTGTCAACAGGTGTATTTTTCATTTATCCAAATTTTTATTCTCAAATGTAATTGTCCGGTTAACAACAATTTAATTATTCAGCATAAAAAAACCATTGCGATACAAAGCTAAAATTATTTTCGGGAACGGGGTTGGGTATTTTCTATTTTAAACTAATTCCAAAAAAGGCGATTTTAAATACCCAATTGATTGCGGAGCGATTTAATTCTGCTTTTGCTTACGTTAATACGTTCGCCTGTTTTCAAAATCAAGAGATAGCTCTCTTTGCCGTATTTTTCTATTTTATCAATCTCGTTAAGGTTAACGATACTTGAACGGTGGACGCGCAAAAAAGTATCTTGCGGGAGGTTGTTTTCGAGATAGTTCATGGTCTCCTTTTTCAAGAACTTACCTTTTCGGGTATTTATTTCAACGTAATCGTCTTCGGCTCGTATGTGCAATATCTCTTCAACAGGCACAACATCGATATGCGAGCCCGTTTTAACAAAAATTTTGGTTAACGCCTTGGAGTCTGTTTTCACCTCTTTCAACAGTTTTTTAACGGCTTTGTTCCCGCTTTTTTTCGCTTCCATACGGTCAAAAACTTTTTGCAAAGCCTGTTTGAATCTTTCGCGCGAAAAGGGTTTCATCAGGTAGTCCACGGCATTCATCTCAAAAGCCTTAATGGCATATTCGTCGTAGGCAGTTGTAAAGATTATTTCGGGAAGCTCGTCCAAAAGTTCAAGCATTTCAAAACCCGTAAGTTTGGGCATTTGTATATCGAGAAATATCAAATCGGGATGCAACTCCGAAACGGCTTTTACTCCCGAAAAACCGTCTTCGCACTCTCTTATCAACTCTATTCCGGGGTAATCTTTCAGATAGGCTTTTATCAAATCCCTTGCAGGAGCTTCGTCTTCGACAATTATTGCTTTCATGTTTTCCATTGTTATACCTCTTTTGGAATTGTAAGTTTTGCCGTGAATATGTTATTTTGGGAACCGGTTTTCAATAAACCTTGCCTTTGATAAATCAACTGCAAACGTTTATCGATATTTTTCAACCCTATGCCTTCACCCTTTTTCTTAACCGCTTCGCCGTTAAAACCGTTTTTAATAACTATTGTAACATCATTATCGTCCTCATAACAATCAAGCTCTATTTTCACCTCTTCGCTGCTGTTGTACACTCCGTGTTTTATTGCGTTTTCTATGAGGGGCTGCAATATCATATTCGGAATTTTTTTTTCGAAACATGATTCCGGTATCGAATATACGAATTTCAATCTTTTACCGAAACGTATCTTTTCTATGTCGAGGTAACGTCTTATATTGTTAAATTCCTCTTTTAACGGTGTTTTTTCGTTTTTGTCGTGACTTAGAGAATAACGTAAAAAATCCGAAAGTTTAATTACCATCTCTTGTGCTTTGTCAGGTTTGGTAATTGTCAACGAACTTATGGAGTTGAGACTGTTGAACAAAAAATGTGGGTTTATCTGCGATTTCAGGGTTTCCAGTTCGGCATCAACAACAAGGTTTTGCAAACGTGCTTCGTTTTCGGTCTTTTCTTGCAAATCTTCGTAATACATTATCAAATAGTAAAACAACACAAAAAAGAGATAGTAAAAGATTCCCGTTATTGCCCGCCACGGCAAAGTTTTTTTCAAAAAGACCATGTATGGTTCATCGGTTCCGTAAACCACCTTCAAACCGTAATATGAGGCGGCAAGCCAAATGGCAATAACACTGACGGCAATGAGCACATGATTTACAACGGTATCGTAGAGTGTTGATTTGTCACGAATTCCGAAACGTATCACATACCACAAATTATAGCCTATTAAGGCAAACAGCAAGTTGAATACCAATGCATCGACAATACTTTGGAGGATGTTTACACCGTAAAAAAAATTTACTATTAAAGTATGGATAACAATTATTAATCCCCATACTGAAATAAAAGTAAGGGTATAATTTTTATTTTTTGACAAAGGATTCAACATGGTTAAACGCCAATGGTATTAAAAACTTTTTATTTCCACGCCGCCAAAAATAACCACACCTTTTATTATTAATGTTTTATCGGCGGTATTGTTGTTTACTTTTACAGGGCGTTTATCCGAAACTCCTCCGAGAATGGCAATGGTATCGGTATAAACGTTCCAATCTTCGGGAACGATAAATTTTGTTCCCCCGAAAATTGTTACCACATCTATCACGGCACCGTCTTCATCCAGTTTAACCTGGCGCAAATCAAATTCGGAACCTCCGAAAACAGCTGTCAGGTTACCTCCTTTGAAATGGTCTGATTTTATTATTTTCATCCCACCGCTGAATACCGAAATATCGTTCAAATATCCCGAGGTTTTATTTGCCGAGAAGGTTCTGTGCCTCGATATCAAAGACAAGCCTATCAATATGAGTATTGAAGGCCAAAACACATCTTTAAATGTGATGTAATAGTTGCCCATGAGTTCGGGCAACCAGAATACCACACCCAAACCGAGGAGAATGTACCCCGACATCTTTTTCTCTTTTGCTCCGATAAAGATAATGCCGAGAACTATTAAAAATGTTTTCCAGTTAAAAAGATAATGGCTTACATTACCTTGAATAATATTAAAATTTGCAAGCAGCAATATTATCCCGATAATTATAAGAATTATTCCGCCGGTAGTGCGTCCCTGTCCTCTCTGACGGTGGTATGTGTTACGGTGTTTCCCGTAAAAATTATCAGAGCCGCCCTGTTCGGGTTGTTGAAGTGAATTTGTCGTTTCCATTTTATAAAACTTTCTAATTATGCCGCAAATATAGCGGTATGTTTACACCTTGTTCAACAAAAATCGGCAAACGGCGGAAATTCGTCGGTAAACGGTGAAATTACAAGGGGAAGTTATGCTACAACACTTTAGCGTTCAACTATCAATTCCGTGAATGAAAATTTGTTGCCATCGAAAAGTCCTTTGTCGCTGAGTTTGAGTTCCGGAATTACCAACAAAGCCATAAACGACAGCGTCATAAAGGGTGCTCTTAGCGGCGAGCCCAAATCGTGCGCCATTTTATCGAGAAGATGGTATTTTTCCGCCACCTCATAAGCATCATTATTCGACATTAAACCTGCCACAGGCAATTCAAGTGTTTTGCTCGTTGTTTCCGACACCACGGTAACGCCTCCCTTTGCTTCCACTATATTGTTTACCGCTTTCACAATAGCATCATCGGTTGTTCCAACGGCGACGATATTATGACTGTCGTGCGCCACACTCGAAGCAATGGCACCCCTCTTCAATCCGAAATTTTTTATAAATGCCACCGAAGGTTTTGCCTTTTCGTACCTGTTATATACCACAAGTTTTAAAATATCCCTATCCGTATCGCTTACAATGTTGTTTTGTATAACTACGGGTTTATAAACAGAGGCTTTCGTAATAAGCTCCCCGTCAAGTGCCTCAATAACCTTTATATTTCCTCCGGAATACGGAACCGCTATGTCGTCAGGAGAAATTTTTTCTGCAAAAAATTTGTTGGGGACGTTGTATTCTTCCATTTTAAAAAGCGGTTTTCCGTTTTCAGCCACTTTTATTCCGTTTATATATGTCGCTATCACGTTAAAATCGGACAAATTGTCGATAACGGCAATATCGGCGGGGTCGCCGGGCTGCAGGGTTCCCACGTCAAGGTTGTAATGTTTTACGGGGTTTAATATTACACTTTTCAAAACATTTAGGGGATTGTATCCTTTTTTTACGGCACGTTTAACAAGGTCGTTTATGTGACCCTCTGCAAGGTCGTCGGGATGTTTGTCGTCGGAACAAAAAAGTACTTTATCAGGGTGGTCATCCATAAGTTTGATAAGAGCTTCAAAATTTTTAGCGGCACTACCTTCCCTGATTTGAATATTCATTCCGTACTTTATTTTCTCTAAAGCTTCGTCCAAGGTAAAACATTCGTGGTCGGTAGATATTCCGGCTCCGGCATATCGCTTGGCATCTTCGCCTTTCACTCCCGGCGCATGTCCGTCAACGGGTTTATTATATTTTTTTGCCAATTCTATTTTTTTCATTTCAAACTTATCCCCGTTAATTACTCCCGGGAAATTCATCATCTCCGACAGGTAATAGATATCGGGGTCGGCAAGAAGCATATCCAGCTTTCCGGCATCAAATTTGGCACCCGAAGTCTCGAATGGAGTAGCAGGAACACACGAAGGGGCACCGAAATAAAATTTAAAAGGAACCTTCTTTCCGTTCTCAATCATATATTTAACACCTTCCAAGCCGAGGACATTTGCTATCTCGTGAGGGTCCGAAACTGTGGCGACGGTGCCGTGAGTCACCGCAAGCCGTGCAAACTCCGAAGGAATAAGCATTGAACTCTCAACATGGATGTGCGAGTCGATAAGTCCGGGAATTACCGTATATTCTCCACTTACGGTATCATCTTTCACTATCGATTTGATATAGCCGTTCTCTATATGGAGGGTACCCCGAAAAATATTTTCCGTATATAAGTCCACTATATTTCCCGAAATGGAGAAGCTGTTTTTATCTGTCATGGCAATATCTTTTTTAAATACAATGAGTAATTATTAAACCAGTGCTAAATTATAAAAATTACAGGAGGGAAACCGTGTGGGTAAGACAAAAAAAGCCGGCACCCAATAAGAGCCGGCTTTAATAATTTTAATAATAACAATTATTCCGTATAATTATTTCCAATAATAAAATGCCGCATCGCCAAGTTCTTGCTCAATTTCGAGCAATCTGTTGTATTTTGCGAGGCGTTCGCTGCGACTTGCCGAACCTGTTTTCAGATGACCGCCGTCCATAGCCACTGCAAAGTCGGCAAGGAAGGTATCGGCGGTTTCGCCCGAACGGTGCGAAATAAAATAGCGCCAACCTGCATCGCGGCACATCCGCACGGCTTCGATGGTTTCCGAAACCGAACCTATTTGATTTAATTTTATCAAAGCGGAATTTGCAGTACCCTCTTCAATGCCTCGTTTTATATATTTTATATTGGTAACGAAAATATCGTCGCCAACGATTTCCAGTTTATCGCCAAGGCGTGATGTCAATTTTTTAAAACCTTCCCAGTCGTCTTCGGCCAAAGGGTCTTCCCATGAAATAATGGGATACTTTTTAACCCAGTCTTCCACAAGTTCAATAATTCCGTCGTTATCCATTTTTCCGCCGCCCGACCAAATCAAATCGTATTGGTTTTTTCCCGTGGCAAACGAGCTTGCCGCACTGTCCATAGCAATGGCAATATCTTCTCCCGGCCTGTATCCCGCTTTTTCAATAGCTTTAAGAATGGTTTCGATAACATCTTCATTACTTGCCAAATCGGGAGCAAAACCACCTTCGTCACCAACACCTGTTGACAGTCCGCGCTCTTTTAAAATTCCTTTTAACACATGAAAAGTTTCGGCAATATAGCGTAATCCTTCGCGAAAGTTGGGAGCACCTACGGGTACTGCCATAAATTCTTGAAAATCCACACTGTTGTCGGCATGAGCGCCACCGTTGATAATATTCATACAAGGAACCGGAATGCGCCGTGCCCCCGCACCGCCAAGGTATTGGTACAACGGAATGTTAGCCGATAAAGCTGCTGCACGTGCAACAGCCATTGACACTCCGAGAATGGCATTGGCACCCAGTTTCGATTTGTTCTCGGTACCGTCCATCTCTATCATTTTACGGTCTATTATGGCTTGTTCGTGAGCATGCATACCCATAAGTTCGGGAGCTATTATTTTGTTGACGTTCTCCACGGCTTTCAAAACACCTTTTCCTGCGTAGCGGCTTTTATCGCCGTCGCGCAATTCCACGGCTTCGTTCTCGCCGGTGCTTGCCCCCGAAGGTACCGATGCCGACGTAACCGTGCCGTCGCTCAACTCGATATATACTTTTACCGTGGGGTTTCCCCGCGAATCCAAAATTTCCATTGCCCTCAAGGCACTTATTCTATTGTTTATCATAACATGTCCTCCAATGTTTGAGTTTTGTAAATGTTTTGTTAAAATTCCAAATTATCTGCAATATTAATAATAATTATTCAAAGTGATAACTTTTAATTTCGGGGTATATTTATAATATTTCTTAAACAACTAAGCCATATTTTTTTGCAACTCCGAAAAATATCATATTCAATGCAGCACTGTTGCAACGGCCAAATAAAGACTATTTTTTGCTTCTGTTTTTAATAACGAACAATAACAACGGGTTTTATTCGTATATCTAATAAAAAAAAAGAGTTAATAACAGGTTATTGCTTGCCTCCGTTAAAATTATTTTATAATTGGCGGATACCGATTGTTAAGTATCTTTGCCGCAAAATTATTGATTTGTTTTTGTAATGAATAAACTGATAAAAGTCATAAAACAGGTTGGCATATTATTATTTGTGGCATCAATCCTGCTTTCCGCATGCCGCAAAAAAGATGTATTGAACAACGACCCCTCTTTGAAACTCGAATTTTCAAACGATTCGATTATTTTCGATACCGTATTTACCTCGTTGGGCTCGGCAACAAAAAGGTTGATGATATACAACCGTTCAGGTTCCAAAATCCGCATTTCGAGTATCGTAATAGAAAAGGGGGAAAGTTCACCTTTCAGGATAAATATAGACGGCGAACCCGTTTATTCGGCAAAAGATATCGATTTGGAAGGGGGCGACAGCCTCTTTGTTTTTGCGCGTGTTACCATAGACCCAAACAATGAACTCAATCCTTTTATTGTTGAAGACAAAATAGATTTTTTGACAAACGGAAACGAGCAATCAATAAAACTTGTTGCCTGGGGACAAAATGCCAACTATATTGTAGCCGACTCCCATACCGACGGCTTCCCCGATTACAAAATAGTTGCCGACAGTCTTGAAACCGTCCACTGGACACCGGAATTACCCTATGTTATTTACGGATACGCCGTTATCGACTCGTACGGAGAACTTATCATCGATGCGGGAACAAAAATATATTTTCATGCAAATTCAGGATTGTGGTCATATTCGGAAGGGACTTTAAAGGTGATGGGAACACAGGAAAATCCGGTAACATTTGCAGGCGACAGATTAGAGCCCGAATATGCCGACCTGCCGGGACAATGGGACAGAATCTGGTTAATGGAAGGACGCCCGGGATTCGATCATGAATTTCACAATGTTTCAATAAAAAACGGTTTTATTGGTATTCAAGCCGAATCGTTTTTAAAAGCCACCGAAAACAAAGTGGTACTCGACAATGTAATCATCGAAAACATGAACGGCATGGGACTCTTTACACGTTTTTTTGCCGTTGAAGGGAAAAACGTGGTAATAGGCTCCTGCGGCGGATACTGTATGGCGCTTACCGGCGGTGGAGTTTACGATTTTAAACACGCCACCCTCGCCGACTATTGGCAATACTCCGTCCGCAACACACCGGCACTGTACATAAACAATTACCTTGTGGACACCTCCGATAATAAAGTGCCTTTTAACATGGATTTCCGTATGGGCAACAGCATTGTTTACGGGTACAATCAAAATGAATTTGAAACCGACATGACGGGAGGAGCCGACTCCATGTATTTTTTAGACCATTGCAGTTTGCGTTCGACATTAAATTTCGACAACCAAAACAACTATAAAGATATCTTTAAAAACGAAGACCCCCTCTTTGTTAATGCTGACAGTAGCAATTACAGATTGGATACGCTTTCGCCCGCCATAGGAAAAGGCGACCCCGCTATCGCTTCGCAAGTACCTTTCGACATTTTGGGAAACAGCCGTTTGCCTTTACCCGACCTTGGCGCTTATCAGCACATTCCGGAATAAACAAAACTGTATCAAAAAAAAAGCCCGGAAGTAAAAGACTCCCGGGCTTTTGGTGATTCGTCCGAGGTTCGAACTCGGGACCCTCTGCTTAAAAGGCAGATGCTCTACCTACTGAGCTAACGAATCAACCGTTTTGGAGGCGCAAAAATAGTATATATTTTATTATTACAAACTTTTTTTTAATTTTTTTTTATTCCATTAAAATCCCCTTGCCCTGACGCAATATTTCAGGAGTGCCCGATGTGCAATCCACAACCGTAGAAGCCTCATTATCACCGTATCCACCGTTTACAACCAAATCGACCTTGTCTTTGTAACGTTCATAAATAAGTTCCGGATCGGTGGTATATTCTATCACTTTATCGTCATCGCGAATAGAAGTTGTGAGTAAAGGATGTCCCAATTCGTCGATTATTGCCTCCACAATTGCATTATCGGGCATTCTTATCCCTATGGTCCTCTTTTTGCTCTGAAAAATTTTCGGCACTTTACTGTTGGCATTTAAAATAAAGGTGAAGGGTCCCGGCAAATTCTTCTTTATCAATCTGAATATATGGTTTTCGAAAGGCTTTGTATATTCCGAAAGCATACTCAGGTTGTTAATTATTATGGAAAAGTTGTTCTTTTCTTTCTTTACTCCTTTTATTTTCGAAATGGTATCAACTGCTCTGTTTTGATACAAGCTGCAGCCCAAAGCATAAACGGTATCGGTGGGAAATATTATTACACCGCCACTGTTCAAAACCTGAATAATCTGTCTAATATGCTTTGGGGCAGGATTTTCGGGATATACTTTTAATATCATATTTTTAAAGTTTTATTATTGCGAATATACGAAATTTTATCGCCTTTTGTCAACCTGTAAAGCTATTTTAACAATTGAAACGGACTTTCCCCCTCATGCCGCCGCTATTACCGTGCAAGGTACCGGCGGCACCTCCGAATGCAATACCGGCGCCAACTGTTTTGTTCCGTTTCTTTCCCTACCTCGCTTAACTTCGGCTTCCCATATTTATCTTATTTTTGTAAAAAATAAAAAGATAAAATGCCGGTACCATTAGCAGAACAATTACGTCCCGACAATCTTGACGACTACATTGGCCAAGAAGAACTTACGGGCAAAAACGGTATAATACGTAAAATGATACAAACCGGAAACATTCCGTCGATGATATTTTGGGGACCTCCCGGAGTTGGCAAAACCACTTTGGCTCATATTGTTGCCCGAAATTTAAGCTTGTCGTTTTACAGTTTAAGCGCCGTAAATTCGGGGGTTAAAGATGTAAGGCAGGTCATTGATTCGGCAAAACGCAATCCCGGTCAATCGGTTTTGTTCATTGATGAAATCCACCGTTTCAGCAAATCGCAACAAGACTCGCTGTTGCATGCCGTAGAAAAGGGAATAGTAACCCTTATAGGTGCTACAACCGAAAATCCGTCGTTCGAAGTCATTTCGCCGCTGTTGTCGCGTTGCCAGGTATATATCCTTAAACCGCTTGAGCCTAAACACCTCGACATACTGTTAAGCAAAGGTGTTAAGCTACTGTCGGAACAATACAAAACGGATATTGAGGTAAAAGAGAGGGATATATTGTTTCAAATATCGGGAGGCGACGCCCGGAAACTTTACAATGCATTGGAACTTTTTGTCCGGCAAGAAAAAGAGGACAACAAAAAAGTTGTAATTACCGATGAAAAGATAAAGAACAGCATAAAAAACAACCTTTTGATGTACGACAAAGGCGGGGAGATGCATTACGATATAATTTCGGCGTTTATCAAATCCATTCGCGGCAGCGACCCCAATGCCGCCGTCTATTGGTTAGCCCGTATGGTTGAAGCGGGCGAAGACCCTAAATTTATTGCCAGACGCATGCTTATTTTGGCATCCGAAGATATCGGAAACGCCAATCCCAATGCCCTGTTGCTTGCCAATAACTGTTTCGATGCTGTTGAAAAAATTGGTTGGCCCGAAAGCCGTATTATTCTATCCCAAACAGCCCTTTATCTTGCCAACTCGCCCAAAAGCAATTCGGCATACAAAGCGATAACCACAGCGCAAAGCCTGGTAAAAAAAACAGGAAACCTTCCGGTACCGTTACATCTGCGAAACGCTCCCACATCTCTGATGAAAGATTTGAATTACGGTAAAAATTATAAATATGCTCACAATTACGAAAACAATTTTGTGAAACAAGAATATATGCCCGAAGAACTGAGCGGAACAAAAATATATGAACCGTTGAAAAATCCAAGGGAGGAAGAGATGCGGAAAAGATTAAAGAAAATTTGGAAAGATAAATACAACTATTAAAACCACCTGAAACAGATGTCCATTCATGCGGATATATTCAACGGTAAAAATCAATGTTTTATTTTTTTACCGGAAAGTTTATTAAAAATAAAAACAGCATACTGGTTAATAACATTAAATGAATATTCATAATCATATTAAAAGAAAACGAAAATGAACCTTTTTTATGCTTCCGAGATAAATCCTGCGGGATTTCGAATGGATGCCGCAGAGTCGAAACATCTTGTCAAAGTATTGCGCAAAAGCGAAGGTGACGAAGTAATGTTTACCGACGGAAAGGGCTATTTTTACAAATGCGTTATTACCGTTGCCAACCCGCACGGATGCATGGTAAAGGTTATTGATAAAAAGCCGGGACCCGACAAAAGGAACTTCAAAGTGTATATGGCCGTGGCACCCACCAAAAACATCAACCGTTACGAATGGTTTTTGGAAAAAGCAACCGAAATAGGAACCGACCGATTTTTACCCTTTTTCAGCCAACACTCCGAAAGAAAAAATATCAAAACCGAAAGGTTAAACAGGGTAATTACCGCTGCAGTGAAACAATCGTTAAAATCTTACCACCCCGGTCTCGACGAGCCCGTTAACTTCAATGAGCTGATAAACATCCCGTTTGAAGGAAAAAAGTTTATTGCGTATATACATCCCGATGTAAATTTGGAACTTTCAAATGCATATAAAAAGGGTGAAAACGTTTTGATATTAATAGGCCCCGAAGGTGATTTCAGCCCCGAGGAAATTGAAGCGGCAAAAGAGAAAGGTTTTATTCCCGTCAAACTCGGACCTTCACGGCTCCGTACCGAAACGGCAGCCGTAACAGCTTGTCATACGGTAAATTTAATAAACTGGAGTTAACCATGTAAATTTAACAGAAACCGCCGCAATTATCATAATTTCCAGTTACAGATTTTACAATTCCAGATGAAAAACCTCCCTGTAATGCGGCAATACGGCATCCCAGCCGAATGTATCTTTTATTTTCACACGCAAGGCATCCGACGATTGAGGTTCTCCGTGAACTATGAATACCTTTTCCGGTTTTTTGTCTATTGCCGACATCCACGACAGAAGCTCCCTTTGGTCGGCATGCGACGACATGGTTTTTATATGTTCCACACGTGCTCTAACCTGATAATATTTTCCGTGAATCTTTATTTCGGGAACTCCTTCGCTCAAATGACGCCCCCTCGTTCCTTCGGCTTGATAACCGGGTAACACTATGGTGGCATTGGGATTGCCGAGTTGTTTTTCAAGATAATGCAATACACGGCCGCCGTTAAGCATACCGCTACCCGCAATAACTATTTTCAGGTTTTTATCGTTGGCCAAATGGAATGTTTCCTGAATTGATGTAACCATACGCGTATCGCGGAAAACCTCGGCAAAAACTTTACCGTCGGAATTAAGCCAACCGGAATAATTTATAAACAGATGACTGACATCGGTACCCATGGGACTATCGAGATATACCGGAATATCGGGAATTTTACCTTCCTGTTTCAGCCTCCAGATAACATACATAAAATCTTGGGCGCGGTCAACGGTAAAGCTGGATACTATCAACGGCCCGTGGCTCGCTATGGCATGATTTATTATTTCGAGTATTACACTTTCGGTGGAAACCTGCGGGTGATAACGGTCGCCGTATGTCGATTCCACAAAAAGAATATCCGCCTTATCAGGTTTCTCGCGGTGTTGCAGCATGGCATCGTCGGGGCGCCCCACATCTCCCGAAAAGACAATACGTTTGCCTCCCACGACCATTTCGATAAATGTTGCACCGAGAATATGAGCGTTTTTACGGAATTTAACCTTAATATCGCTGTTGAGTTCAATATATTGTTGAGCGGGAACAGGATTCAAAAGAGACAATGACTTTTCAACATCTTTCAAATTGTAAAGCGGCAAGGCTGTTTCGTGTTTCGAGTATCTGTTTTCATTGGCATGAGCGGCATCTTCCTCTTGAATTTTGGCAGTATCTTTAAGCAGTATCCTCATAAGGTCGGCAGTGGGATTGGTACAATATACGGGACATTTCAAACCCTGTTTTACCAAACGCGGCAAATAACCAACATGGTCAAGGTGTCCGTGTGTTATCAATACGGCATCGATGCGCGAAGCGGGAAAAGGGAATGTATCCCAGTTACGGCGGCGAAGTTCACGAATACCCTGAAACAACCCGCAATCAACCAAAATATGATAATCATTAACCGTCAACAAATATTTCGAGCCGGTAACAGTTCCGGCGGCACCTAAAAATTCTATTTCCATTTTCATTGTAATAATATTTTTATTGTCAAAGTCGTATCTGTTTTCTGCTTAAATCAGCGGTAAAAAGCTCTTTGGCACTTCCGTTCCGTTACTACACCATTCAAAAAGTTCATAGCGGCTCTTTACGCCTCAAGATTTGTTAACATATTTGTCACTTTAAAATCGTATCCGGGATACTCGAACAACGGAAAACGGGGCTCCGTCTGCCCGAGGGAATAACCCCACACGCCCTGATATTCGGTGATATCATCACCAATGCACTCCAATTGTTTGAGGTATTCGTCTATGGACTTCGATTCGATAATCACTATTTTTCCGGTTTTTTTTATAATAGGACTGTGATTACGTGAAGTATCATGATCAAATCTTAAAATTCTTCTGCCGTCGTTTGTTATCCCTATGGTTCTGAACGAAAGACTCTTGCCTACTCCCGGCAGGTTCATGACACTTCTGTCGGTTGATAAAAAGGGAACCGAAAAAAGGTTGCGCAGATGATCTATGTTCTTTTTAACACCCTCGTGGTGAAGCGAATATTTAATGATTTTATTGTACTTTTCGTACGAAATTTCCCCTATTGATTTTTCTTCGACACACTCTTGTACCACTCTCGCATTC
The DNA here is from genome assembly GCA_964549335.1 of uncultured Lentimicrobiaceae bacterium. Taxonomy (GTDB): domain Bacteria; phylum Bacteroidota; class Bacteroidia; order Bacteroidales; family F082; genus Sulfidibacterium. The sequence goes on from CAZJUQ010000005.1 coordinate 79,803, forward strand.
GGAGTAAAATTGTGTCTGTTTTCGTTGTATCCCTTTACCGAAAAAGTATAATAGGTTATTACTCCAATGTCGTTGAGCACTTGCCTCAATTTGGCGGTATGCCCTCTGCGCGATGCTGCTGTTGTAAATACCAGTTGATTGGTAACAATCCACCCCGCCGAGAGTAACTTTTTTACCGCTTCGGCGGCTTCGGGCGTAACCTCAAGTGCCGTTTCGAAATGGGTTTGGATAATAAATTGTTTAATACCTATCCTTTTTGCCTTTCTCCTAAAATCGGTCAAAATTTTTATCAAGGCGGGAGTTATACGCTGTGGCAGATAAACAGGCAAACGGGTACCGAGGCGCACTCTTACCATTTCAGCATATTTTTCACCCTCGGGTCTAAGTTTGTTCGCCTCTATTTTATTAATTGCCATCTGATAAACAGCATCAAGAATACGCTTTAACGAACCGTCGGTGGACATTAATGCATCGCCTCCCGTAATTAATATGTCGCGAAGCTGCGAATCTTTTTCAAAATATTCCAACAACTTGGGCAAGCGTTTCCACCACGACTCGTTGGCATGCAATTCGTTCAAATCGAAATTAAGATGCCCCCTTTGAAAATCGTACATTCGCTGACACGAAACGCACAATCCGCCGCAAGCCCTTCCTACCGTATCGGGAATAAGTATGGCAACTTCGGGATAACGGCGGTGGATATTGTAACTTGAGGGCAGTATCCAACCCGCGGCATTGGGCTCGCCCGGTTTTACAACATCCTCTTTCTCCCAAGCCACTATATGTCCGAATTCATCAACAAGAGGTTTGTTAACAAAAATATAATCGCGGATTGCATGGTCCCTGTTTTTTAACTTTGCGGGAACATCAACAAAGAGGAGTGACAAGTAATAGGGATTTACAAAAAAGGGAATGCCCGAGTCCTGTGCCTGAAAAAGCAACTCCATTGTTTTGCTGTCAACCTTTCGTCCCAACAACTTGTTTATACGTTCGGGGCTGCGTGCGGCAAATTGAAGATGAAACGTCTTTTCTTCCCACCATTCCAGCATTTGATTATACTTCTCCTCATAACTCATTCCCTCCTTGAAGCGGTATTTCGGACGCAAAATATCTCCGTTGTCCATCAATTCGATTAAGGCTTTTATTATCCTCTCCTTGTTCTTTTTTCTAATTTCTATTATTTCATTATCCAAACCCGAAGGATGATCCCTCATCCACTTCTCCACATCCTGTTTGCCGGGTTTCACACTTTTGTAAACCCCGTTAAACTGTCTTAACAAATACAACATGTCTTTATAAAATGCGGGCGAAGCACCGCCGCCGCCGCCGTAAACCACTTTCCACAACTGTTTGAAAGGTCGCGACACAACGGTTTTTCCGCGTAAATTCAAATCCTCAAACTCTTCACCTTCGTGATTTATGTAATCGAGAATACGAATTGCCGCAATATCTTTATCGTTTAAATAACCGTATATCTTCCCTTTTACCTCGTCGCCGTTATAAAAATCAAGAGCCGTTTGACGGGTATTAAGATATTGCATCACATACGACCTGATATCTTTTTTTACTTGCGAAAAACCGGAGTTTTGTTTGAAAATTTTATACAACCAGCGGTTTTCCCTGAAAATCATCGATATTATCTTCCTCGACTCCCTCCCTATTTTGTTCGACTCAATCTCGGCATCTGCTATATTGTGTTCCCTGTACTCCTCTTTTTCGTATTGAAACTTTCTCATACCAACAAAAAAATTAATAACCCTAAGTGTTGATACAAAAGTACAACATTACCTGCAAAAAGCCTAATTGCAGTGCCAATTTCTTGCTATACCCCCTAAAAGTTGTATGTACCTGTTGAACTTATGGAGGTAAAACTTTTAAACCAGTTTCGTGGAAGCCGGTCAGGTTTGGTACAAGGGAAAAAGAAACCCCTCGCAATGCCGGATAGCATATTACAAGGGGTCATGTGCCCAAGATAGGACTCGAACCTACACGGCCGTGCGGCCACTACACCCTGAATGTAGCGCGTCTACCAATTCCGCCACTTGGGCTAAAACTAAAAAATGATGAATGTTGAGGCGCATTTCACTTCACATTCAACATTCACCATTCCTCAATGTGCCCAGGACAAGAATCGAACTTGCACTCCCGTTACAGGAACATGGCCCTCAACCATGCGCGTCTACCAGTTCCGCCACCTGGGCTTCAAAAAACGAGGTGCAAAAATAGTACTATTTATTTTTATTTTACAAATTTTTTAAAAAATATTTTTTGTTCGTTTATTTTTCGAAATTTGCACCTACATTAAAATTAATTACCATGAAAAAAATTGTTTTCTCATTACTGTTTTTTGCTTTGTCGTTTCATTTTGTACAAGCAAAAGAGTATAAAGTTTTATCACCGGGCGGAAAAATAGTTTTCAAAATCAATGTTGCCCAAAACATAACTTACAGTATCGAAACCGCCGGAGGAAAGGTATTGTTGGCACCTTCAGAAATTTCCATGACCCTTGATAACGGCATGAATTTCTCAAAAAATGCCAAAGTACGAAAAGCTAAAAGAAAAAAATACGATAAAGTTGAACATGCCGTTGTCCCGCGCAAATACAAAAACATAAGGGTTAACTATAACGAGTTGAAACTAACATTCAAAGGGAAATATATGCTGACAATCCGTGTTTTCGACGATGGCGCCGCTTACCGCTGGGAAACAAATATGGACGGGGAAATAACGGTAAAATCGGAAAAAGCACAATTTTCGTTCGATAAAGATTATAAAATTTGGTTTCCCGAAATAAATACTTTCTTCAGCCACGAGGAAGAGGAGTACAAAATATTAAAACTGTCGAACATCTCAGACAAAAGATTTGCTTACAAAGGGGTTTTGGTTGATTTGGGCGAAAATTACAAAGTGTTGCTCACCGAGGCCGATTTGGAAGATTATCCGGGAATATTCTACAGAGGACTCGGAAAAGACAAAACAGGTTTTACCGGAATTTTTCCGGAATACCCGTTAAAAACAAAACAAAAAAACGACCGCGATGTGGAAGTGGTCAGAACAACCGGATACCTTGCCAAAACCAACGGCAAACGCACCTTCCCCTGGCGTGTCTTCGTCATTACTGACAACGATGCGCAACTCGTGGAATCGGAACTGGTATGGAAACTTGCCCCGGCACTTAAACTAAACAACACCAACTGGATAAAACCCGGACTTGTAGCCTGGGATTGGTGGAATGCCCTTAACATTTACGGCGTGGACTTTCATTCGGGAGTTAACACTCCAACCTATAAATATTTTATCGACTTTGCTCACGATTTTAATATTCCTTATATAATACTTGATGAGGGATGGTACGAACTCGACGATGTTTTGAAAATAAAAAAACAGGTAAACTTACCCGAATTGCTTAACTATGCCGCAGGCAAGAATGTGGGAATTATTCTTTGGGTAACTTGGAAAGCTCTTGACGACAAATTGGACGAAGCTCTCGAAACCTTTGAAAAGTGGGGAGTAAAAGGGATAAAAGTCGATTTTATGCAACGCGAAGACCAATGGATGGTAAATTATTATTGGCGTGTTGCCGATAAAGCCGCCAAACACCACCTTTTGGTCGATTTCCACGGAGCATACCAGCCCACAGGACTAAGACGGGCTTATCCTAATGTAATAACGAGAGAAGCTGTAGCAGGACTCGAACAGGATAAATGGGGCGAAAAAGCCAATCCGAAACACGACGTCACAATACCCTTTACCAGAATGGTTTGCGGACCAATGGATTATACGCCGGGAGCCATGCTTAATGCAAACAGGAAAAACTTCCGTACCGTTTTCGAAGAACCCATGAGTATGGGTACGCGGTGCCACCAGTTGGCAATGTACGTTGTATTTGAAAGTCCGCTGCAGATGCTTGCCGATAACCCTTCCAACTATCGAAAAGAGAAAGAGGCAATGGACTTTCTGTCGCAGGTACCCACAGTCTGGGACGACACAAAAGTACTTGATGCAAAAGTGGGAGAATATATTGTTATTGCCCGCAAAAAAGATAACAAATGGTATATAGGGGCAATGACAAACTGGAAAAAACGCGACATCAAAATCAATTTCGACTTTCTCGACGACAAAGGATACTATCTGGACAGTTGGCAAGACGGCATTAATGCCGACCGCCATGCTGCCGATTTTAAAACCGGGAAATCGCGAATAAACAAAAATACTACTCTAAGGATACACCTCGCCCCGGGCGGCGGTTGGACAGGTATTATTTCCGAAATGGAAAACAGCACGAAAAATCAATAAAAGAAAAAAAGAATTTCAGCTTCCCCGTCGCGGATGTTTTTATGATAAATCTTTAAAATATTTATAAAAATAAAAATATATGAAAAGCATAAAACTATTGTTTCTTTTTCCGGTTTTAACGGTTTCTCTACTCATAACCTCCTCTTGTTCCACATGTATCGACGGGCAAGGCGAGGTGGGAAAACAAAACCGCAAACTGGACAAATTCGAAAAACTGGACATCTCGGTTCCTGCCGATATTACCATAAAAAAAGGCAATTCGTTTACAATGATGATTGAGGCGCAAAAAAATATTGCCGGTGTAATCAAATCAAAAGTTAAAAGGGGCACACTACACCTGACATCCTCATGTTTTAATACCGAAAAACGTGTAAAAATCGAAATTACCGCAAACACTATTAAAGAGATATCCGTTTCGGGGTCGGCAAGGGTAAAAAACTACAATGTGCTCAATACCGACAAAGCGGAATTATCGCTTTCGGGCTCGGGAAAAATAGAAACCGACGTCCTAACACCCGAAACATACGTGAAAATTGATGGTTCGGGAACAATAATAGTTAACGGCAACACCAAAAAACTTAACGCTATTGTTGAGGGCAGCGGAAAACTCATGGCACTCGGTTTGCGGACCAAAGAGGCTTTTGCCGAGATTAATGGCAGCGGCAAAATATTTACCGGCGCCGAAGAACTGCTAAAGGCAAAAATCTCGGGAAGCGGAATTATACAATATACCGGAAGCCCCAAAGTAAGAACCAAAATTGACGGCACAGGAAAAGTCTCGAAAATCGATTAACTGTTTTTCCGTTTTTGTAAAATAATATCCTTTATATGCCGTTTAATGCTTAAATATTAAAATCAAATATCCGTGAAATATAAATATTTATTACCTGTTTTTCTGTTTTTTACAATAACCTCTTATTCGCAGATTGGAGGAAGGCATGCATATTCGTTTCTCGAGAAACCTGTTTCGGCACGTGTTGCCGCCCTCGGCAGCAATTTGGCAGCCATCAACGATAACGACATCAACATAGGTTATGTAAATCCTTCGCTGATAACCCCCGAAATGAATAACTACATGTCGCTGGCATATGTTAATTTCTTTTCGGGAATTAATTACGGACTGGCTCAATATTCGCGCACATTTAAAAAAGCCGGAAGTTTTGTGGCTTCAATGCAATACCTCAATTACGGAGAATTCAATTATACCGACCAGGCAGGTAACATAAACGGAACCTTTTCGGCTTCGGATATGGCTCTTACGGTAGGATGGGGACGGCAGTTGGACTCGGCCTTTTCGATAGGTGCCAATGCCAAACTTATATACTCCTATTACGAAAGTTACAGTTCATTCGGCATTGCCGTTGATGTTGCCGGCACATATGTAACAAAAAGCGGTTGGGTTATGTCGCTGGTGGCGTCAAACATAGGAGCCCAACTAAAAAGTTACACTCCCGGCGAAAGAGACCCTTTGCCTTTTAACCTGCAATATGCCGTTTCAAAACGTCTGGAACATGTTCCTTTCAGATTCTCACTAATTTACGACCACATTGAAAAATGGGATCTTTCGTACAACGACCCCGCAAACCCGCCCGGAGGTTTCGACCCCGTTACCGGCGAACCTGTCGAGAGAACGGGAATTTCCAAATTCTCAGACAACTTTATGAGGCATTTTATATTCGGCGGCGAAATATATATAGGTAAAAACCTGGTTCTCAGAGGCAGCTACAACTACAGGCGCAGACAAGAGCTGAAAATAAACGACAAACTCGGAATGGTAGGCTTCAGCTGGGGTTTCGGAATACGTATCTCGCGCTTTCAAATAAACTATTCGCGCTCCACATATCACCTTCAAGGCTCACCCAACTATTTTACGGTTACCGCATCACTTGATAAGTTTAAAAAATAACGGTTCGTAAAAAGAGGTATCCCTCTTTTTTTTACATTTGCCTTTTACGCAATAAATATGTTAACGTCGTTATCGGTAAAGAATTACGCTTTAATTGAGGCGCTGCAAATAGAGTTCGGCAAAGGTTTTACGGCAATAACCGGTGAAACCGGAGCCGGAAAATCGATATTGCTCGGCGCTCTGGCACTTGTCCTCGGAAAACGTGCCGACTCGGCAACCTTGCGCGATAAAAATAAAAAATGTATCGTTGAAGCCGATTTCAATATCGAAAAATTATCATTGCAAGATTTTTTTTATGAAAACGACCTTGACTACGAAAATATCGCCACATTAAGAAGAGAGATACTGCCTACGGGAAAATCGCGTGCTTTTGTCAACGATACCCCCGTTAGTTTAAACATAATGAAAAGGCTGGGCGAAATGCTTGTGGATGTCCACTCGCAGCACCAAACCTTACTTTTAAGCAAACCCGAATTTCAAACAAACCTCTTTGACAGCTATATAAACAATCCGCAAATTCTGCTACAATATCAAGAAGCTTTTAACAAATACAAACGTATTGAAAACGATTTGAAAAAACTCATGGACAAAAAAGAGAATGCAGCCAAAGAGGAGGACTATCTGCGCTATCAACTTTCGGAGCTTGAAAACGCATCGGAAACAATAGACAATTTCGACGACTTGAAAAACATGGAAGTAACGCTCGCCCATGCCGAAGAGATTGCCGAATCCATTAAAAAAGCCCTCTTTTTACTGTCGGACAGCAATATGCCGGCAATTGTACAAATAGCATCGGCAAAAGATGCCTTATCAAAAACTGTTTCGTACAATAATGATTTGAACGAACTGTACAAACGTCTTGAGCCGATTGTCATAGAGCTTAAAGATATTGTTGCCGAACTCGAACTAACCGGTAACAACCTGGATTTTAATCCCGCCCTCATTGATTCGATTAACGAAAAACTCGATAACATTTACCGCTTGCAGAAAAAACACAACGTTCAAAACGTTGGTGATTTGCAGGAAATAAGAAATAAAATTGCGGAAAAATTAAACGAAATGGAGAGCGTTGACACGGAGTTGGAAACAAAAAAGAGGGAGTTCGAAAAGCAAAAAAAAGTAATATCGGAAAGGGCGGCACGGCTCAGTTTGTTGCGCAAAGAGCAGGCTCCCATATTCGAAAAAAAGGTAAAAGGGTTGCTATCACGCCTCGGCATGCCACATGCACAACTTAAAGTGAAGATACAGAAAACCGGGGATTTTACCCTGTACGGAAGCGATAAAATATCATTTCTTTTTTCGGCCAACAAAGGAATGGATGCCGAAGAAATAAGCAAAGTGGCTTCGGGGGGTGAATTTTCGAGGTTAATGCTTGCACTCAAGGCTATGATAAGAGAAAACAGCATTTTACCCACTATAATTTTCGATGAAATCGACAGCGGCATCTCGGGCGAAATAGCGGGAAAAACGGGAACCATCTTAAAAGAGATGTCGGAAAAAATTCAGGTTATCGCCATAACTCACCTGCCGCAAATTGCAGCCAAAGCGGACATTCACATTAAAGTATTCAAAGAGACCACAGGCGAAAAAACATCCTCAAACCTTAAACTTCTTTCGGACAAAGAACGGGTCTTGGAAATCGCAAAACTCATAAGCGACAAAAAAATTACAAAAGCGGCAATGGAGACGGCCGAAACATTACTTAACAATTAAATTGCAGCTATGGTTATTTTAAAGAAATTATCCTTTTTCGTAATTATCGCCCTTCTGTTAAATTCTTGCGATATTCTTGAGCAAATAAACGAGGCCGAACGTTTTGCCCAATGCAACTTTTCTATTTCAGGCGTACAATTGCTCGATATAGCAGGCGTTGACATCAGCCACATTAAAAGTCAAAGCGATATAAATGTGGGAGAGATGTTGACAATTGGCGGAGCACTGGCAAACGGCAAACTGCCCACAACCCTTAATGTAAATATAAATGCATACAACCCAAACACAAAAAATGCCGCAATTTCGGGCATCGACTGGGAAGTTTATATGAAAGAGACAAAATATGCGAGCGGAAAGATAAACAAACGCATTGACATTTTACCGGGACAGTCAGCCTCATTTCCTCTTAAAGTGCAATTCGATTTGCTGAACATTTTTTCTTCAAACTCCTTAAACGACATATTGGCCTTTATTTCGGACGGGAGTAAAGAAAACCTTAAAAAACTCGACATTAAAGCCCGTATAAAACCGTGGTACAAAGTGGGAGGTCAAATCAAACCCGCTCCGGCGGCAATTACAATACGCCCGTAACTCCTGTTGCTACGAATTTTTCTTTTCGTCGAGCTCAAGCCAGCGCATGGTTTTTTCGTCTATTTCGTCAATGAGCAGTCCTATTTTTTTTGATATTTCGTTAAGTTTCAAATAATCGCCGCCCGTTTGCAGTAACGTTTTTTCCATTTCAACCTTTTCTTTCTCCAGCAATTCTATCTCTTTTTCCAACCGTTCATACTCCAATTTTTCTTTATACGACAAACCTTTTCGTTTGTGCATCTTTCCGCTCGCGGCTTTGTCGGCCTCTTTTACACCAATTCTCTTTTTTACATTTTCAGACTCTTTTGAGAGTTTGTATGCAGTAAAGTTTCCGTAAAAATCCTCTATTTTTCCCTCCCCCTCAAAAACAAACAAATGATCCGTCAACCGGTCGAGAAAATAACGGTCGTGCGAAACAAGTATCAAACATCCTTTGTATTCCGACAAAAACTCTTCGAGTTTGTTAAGTGTAACAATGTCCAAATCGTTTGTAGGTTCGTCAAGTATAAGGAAATTGGGGTTTTTTACCAAAACCGTCAAGAGGTAAAGCCTTCGCATTTCGCCTCCGCTGAGTTTCGAAACGGGTTGAGTCTGCATGGCGGGAGGAAACAAAAAGTAATTTAAAAACTGTGATGCCGTCATTTGCCGGTTTTTATCCAACACTATTACTTCGGCAATATCTTTCACCACATCAATTATCCTTTTTTCGCCCGACACTTGCAATCCCTTTTGGGTATAATAACCGGTGACAATGGTATCGCCTTTTATTACCGTGCCGCTGCCGGGGGGTTCAATTCCCGCTATGACATTTAAAAACGTTGACTTGCCGGCACCGTTTTTCCCGATTATTCCCACACGTTCGCCCTTTTTGAATATATAGCTGAAATTCTCAACAATTTTAATGTCGCCGTAGCTTTTCGACACATTTTTAAGTTCCAAGATTTTACCACCGAGGCGCTGCATATTAACTTCCAACTTAATTTCCGCCTCTCCTACCCTCTCCGAAGCTTTATCTTTTATTTGATAAAAAGCATCTATTCTCGCTTTCGATTTGTGAGTGCGTGCTTTCGGCATTTTACGCATCCACTCCAGTTCCTTCTTTAACCGTTTAGCCGCCTTGCCGATTTCGATACCGCGTTTTTGGATACGTTCGGTACGTTTTTCAAGAAAAAAGGCATAATTACCTTTATATGAATAGAGCTTTCCGCCGTCAAGTTCCAAAATGGTATTGCAAATTTTATCGAGAAAGTACCTGTCGTGAGTTACCATTAACAGTGTAATATTGGCAGACGAAAGAAAATTTTCCAGCCACTCAATCATCTCTATATCAAGATGATTGGTCGGTTCGTCCAAAAGTAAAAAATCGGGATTATCAAGAAGCAACATAGCCAAAGCAAGACGTTTTTGCTGTCCTCCCGAAAGGGTATTCACCTTTTGGTCAAGTTTTTGAATACCGAACCTGTAAAGCATCTCCTTCATTTTACGGTCGAAATCCCAGGCATTAAACCTATCCATCAAATTGGCAAGTCTTCCCACACTCTTTCTTACTTCAGGAGTATCGTTTACAGCCTGCCGTTCTATGGCCTTGTTGTATTCGGAGATAATTAATGTCACCTGCAATCCCGCCTTTTTCACAAAATTTTCAACACTGTCATACGAATCGAAACGGGGCAATTGCGGTAAATAGGCAACTTTAACGCCGTTTTTCACAACCACATTACCACTATCTTTAAAATCTTTCCCTGCAATAATTTTTAACAACGTCGATTTTCCCGCCCCGTTACGCGCTATCAACCCCGTTTTATCGCCTTTCGACAAACCGAAAGTAATTTCTTGGAACAAGAGTTTACCGGCATACGATTTGGAAAGATTTTCAACTGACAAATAATTCATTTATCTCTTTTTACAAACGGCAAAAATAGGTATAATAAAAGGTAAAAAAAATTTGATTACTTTTGGACGAAAAAAGATATTGAAATGAAACGGAAAGATATCCTGTTGTTTGCCGTATTCCTCTTTTGCGTAGTTTATGCCGCGGCACAGTCGCATCAACATATGGGAATAAGTGCGGGGCCATCGTTTGCAATGTCGGATTTTGCAAAAACCGATTTGCAAGACAGCACCTCGGGATTTGCCAAAACAGGAGTGGGAATAAATTTCGTGTATGCATTCCGCATGAGCCATAATTTGGGATTTCAACTTAATATAAGTTATAACTCAAATAATTTGGACAACATTAAACTGGCCGAATCGGCCCAAGAGCTAAATCCGGGGACATCATTCAGTGTAGGATATTTAAATCCGTGGAACTCGGGGAACCTGCTTTTCGGTCCCTATTTACGTTTTCCCGTAACATCACATCTATCGTTCGACGTCAGAGGATTAATAGGATTTAACGGCTCTTACTCACCCGACTTTACAATAAACGGCATCTCAGAAACAGGCGAAAAGATAGAATACAAACGCTATGCGGCAAAATCGTTTAATTTCGGTTATTCGGCGGGGGCAGGATTTAAATACAGAATAAACAACTACTATATTTTGCTTTTCGGCGATTATTCGGGAACCAATGCCAAATTTAACAGCGTAACGGGAATAGGCTGGAACAACGAACCTTACAACATCTATTTTACCCAAAAAATATCGTCGTTGAGAATATCGTTGGGATTTGCATACATCTTATAAAACCCATTTTAAGATTGAAAATACCGTTAACCTATTACCGGACCGATGATGTGACGGGCATAGCCAAAGATTTGATAGGCAAATACCTGTTTTCGAACATCGACAATAAGATATGCGGAGGAATCATTACCGAAACCGAAGCATATGCAGGCATAACAGATAAAGCCTCGCATGCTTACGGAAACCGCCGGACCGCCCGTACCGAGGTAATGTTCGGTATGGGAGGAATGAGCTACGTCTATTTCACCTACGGCATGCACCATCTGTTTAATATAGTTACTTCGGTTGAAGGCAACCCGCATGCAGTACTTATAAGGGCAATATACCCCACGCACGGTTTGGAAACCATAGTACAAAGACGGAAAAACATTAATGACAAGAAAAAATTGTGTGACGGACCGGCAAAGTTGTGCATGGCACTCGGAATTACATTAAAAGAGAACAATATCCCGCTTGACGGCAATCGCATTTGGCTCGAAGACAGAGGAATAAAGATAAACGACAGTGATATTACAGCCACAAAAAGAGTAGGTGTTGATTATGCCGGCGACGATGCTTTGCTTCCGTACAGATTTTTGTTTACCGGCGGAATACCGTTGTAAACAGGATGCAAAACAGGAAAGACCGTTCAAAAAAAAACATCCCGGAAAATAAATTCCCGGGATGTTAATTTTTTCTTAAAAAAGCGTAAAGATTTATTTTACGCCTCTTGATAAGTCAGCACCTCCCTTAAACTTAACCACTTTTTTAGCGGGAATATTAATTTCCTCGCCGGTTTGCGGGTTACGTCCTTTGCGTGCCGAGCGTGTTGTTACGGAAAAAGTTCCGAAACCAACAAGAGCAACACGGTCGCCATTTTTCAATGCATTTGTCGTAGCTTCGATAAAAGCGGATAAAGCTTTTTTGCAGTCTGCTTTGCTCAATCCTGAGCTGGCAGCCATTGCATCAATTAATTCAGCTTTGTTCATTTTTGAAAAAATTTTAATTAAACTATTTTTAACGCACACAAATATATATTAATTTCAAATAAAATCAAGTGTTTTACGATAAAATGAGAGGAAAATGTTAATAATTTAAAGCATTTGTTAATAAAACCCACCCTTTTTCATATCCTTTTCGCCTTTTCGAAGCGAAAATTTAAAATGTTTTATCCCTCCTTTAGCAGTTCAAAAAGAGTAATTTCGGGTAATATTCCTATTCTTCCCGGATATCCTATGGAGCCGATACCCCTGTTTACATAAAGCATATTGCCGCTTCCGGCATCTTTGTAAAGCCCCGCCCAGTGTTTATAAACGTATTGTGCGGGACTCCATTTCAAAGACTTTGTCTCTATGCCGAATTGAAATCCGTGGGTATGTCCCGAAAGTGAAATATCAATATCATATTTACCGGGGACTATTACTTCGTCCCAGTGAGTTGGGTCATGTGTCATCAAAATTTTAAAAACTCCCTTTTCAATGCCTTTTACCGCCTTTTCAATATCGCCGTATTTTGGAAAACGCTTATGGCTACCCCAATTTTCCACACCCACCAAGGCTATTTTTTCCTTGCCGCGGAAAATAAGCTCGTGAGTATTGTTCATAAGTTTCCAACCGATACGCCTGTAAAAAGCATAAAGTTGTTGCATGTTTTTCCTTTTGGCTTCGTGCGAAGGCCAGCTCACATATTCCCCGTAGTCATGATTTCCGAGTGTTGCATAGACACCGTGTTTTGCTTTTATTTTTTTCAACGTATCTTCAAAACGGAAAGCCTCTTTGGTGGAAAAATTCACCAAATCGCCTGTAAACAAAACCAAGTCGGCACTTAATCCGTTAATTACCGCCACAGCCTCTTCCAAAGGTTTTTTCGATTTCCAACTTCCGAGGTGCATGTCCGAAATCTGCACTATCCTCATGCCTTGGAAAGAGCCGGGAAGCCTTTTGGAAACAATTTTCTGTTTTACAAGATTAAATTGATATACCCACTTAAACATTCCGGTAAGCATGGTACCGAAAACCAACCCTCCCGACAAGTATGCCATATACTCCAGAAACTTTCCCCGCGTAATTCCCTCTTCGCCTCCTTTCCTTATCTCTATTCTCTTGCTCCTTTTAAAGAGATGAAGCATCTTTTCGAATACCCTCAATAAATCGGCAACAGTCAAAAAAATCAGCGGAAAAATCTTTGCAGTGTAAAAAACAAGAATAAATCCCGTAAGATATGTGGTTATAACCGGACTCCATTTATTTAAAGGTATAAAAAACGACACCGTTATCATGGTTAAAACCGAAATCATGGGCAGCCAAAAAACAAAGGTTATCAAACCGTTCCAAAAACGCCCGTAATGAAAGATACTCTTTTTTACCGCCGTCCATAAGTACAGGTCGCTCAACAGCAATATTGCCATAACGATATATTGCATACCGTAACGCGGAAAAGAGTAATGTACCGAAAACCAACCGGCGACAAGCAGTGCAAATAGTACGGTAAAACTTAGCAACTTTGATTTTAACATGTTTTTTTATTGCTTAACGGTTTTAATACGGTGTCTCCCGCCTTTTATTTTTTTCTCCGTATTTCAAAATATTATCCTGTTTAAACGACAACCGTTAGCGGCATACGGTTTCGATTGCCGTTTATGTTTATTCGTTCATTATACGTTTTATATCTTGCACGGTAGGATTAACAGCCACTATTTTCCCGTTATTATCAACTAAAAATTGTTTTCCGCCCGACTTGGATATATTATATTTTTCCCAAATATTATTTTTATTCTTTATTTCGGAGAGCACCAACCACGGGTAATTATATTTCCTTAACGCATCAAGATACTGTTTCCTGTCGTTTATACCCCCTATAACTCCTATCACTTCAAAACCGAATTTATTTAACTCTTCGTACAACGGTAACAGATTTTTGCTTTTTCTTATACACGGAACACACCATGGAGACCATAAATCGATTAAGGTAAGTTGTTTCGTAAATACCACATCCGAAATCCTGTGATTTGTTCCACTTGAATCGGGAGCAACAAAATCGACAAACCTTCCGCCAACTTTAATGTTTTCAAGACCGTTTACTCTGTAACCTGCTATTTCGTTATAAGGATGGCCGGGAAACCGCTGTTTAAACCTGTTCAAGATATGTTTAAGAGTGTCAACAGGTATATGCTTCCTGTCCCTTTCGATATTAAGCAGAGTCAAAAATCTGCTATAATCATAAATATTCAACTCATCCACGGGTTTTCCGTAAACTGACAATTCAGCTTCATCGTATATCGAGTCTATCTTGTTCGAAACAAACAACCCGTATTCAGACAGCGACATATTAATATTGCTTAGGGAGTCTTTTTTAGTGTACCAAAACATATACTCGTCGTAATAATCCTCTTCAAAACGCTTGGTTAACTCTTTTTCCTTTAATGAAAGTTTACTCCCTGTAATTTTATCATTACCCTTTTGACTCACCGGATATAATACGAATTTTAAGGTGTCGCCATCGGGGAAAAAAGTAACCGGATCCCATAAACCGCGTTTATACTCATCTTCAAAAACGAGTTCGTACGCCTCGATATATTTGTATTTTAAATCATATTCAAAATTACCGAGACTGTCGATAAATATTCGCTTTTCGCTATTTTCAGGGCTATCAACCTGTTTTTTAAGAATCAACACCCTGCTCTCTCTGTTTACAACTTTGCCGGTTAAATGACAAATGAATTCATCAGAATTATTGCAACCCGAAAAGATAAATGTAAAGGTCACTATTGCAATAAACAGTTTCAATTTTTTATTTTTTTGTCAATTTGTTAAACATTCCCGGCTGTGGAGCAAAGGTTTCTACGCCACTGTTTTCAAACCGCCATGTCACTCATCTTTAATCATTGGTTTCATAGTTAGCGCTTTCGCGGCATTACCTGTAACCAGTGTTGTGCGCCGGCTTTTTATTATTCTATTTCGATTTAATATAATTCACCAGTCCTTTCGCTTTAAATATTCCCAACAATTTATCAGGCAGCGGAGCAAATGCAAAATCTTTGTCGCCCACCGTGACTACCCCTTTTTCAAAATCTATTTTAACAGGCATACCCTCTTGGTAATAATCAACGGCTTGGGGAAGTAAAATAATGGGTAATCCTTGATTTACCGACGAACGGTAAAAAATACGGTTTACCGACTTGCAAATTACCGCCTGCACTCCGGCATAAGCCAAACCCACGGCAGGATGCTCACGAGAACTGCCGCAACCGAAATTGGAACCTATCACAATAATATCGCCCTCTTTAACATTAGCGGTAAAATTAACATCAAACCCCTTAAAAAGATGCGGCATTATCTTTTCGGGTTCGGAACTCAAAACGCTGTATGTGAGGTTTCCCGCGAACATTTGATCCGTATTCAAATCGTTAACGTCTTTATAATTCCATACTCCGTTAATACGGCGGTTATCGTTTTCGTCTATTGTCACCGTTGACGACTGTTCAACGGAATAAGGAAATTTATCGTCCGACTCGATACCGCGCGGGTCAACAATTTCGCCTGCCAACGCCGAATAAGCAACGGTAGCCGGTGAGGCAAGGTAGATAAAAGCCTCTTTGTTACCCATACGCCCTTTAAAATTACGGTTTGCCGTCGAAATAACATTGTAACCGTCGGCAGGAATACCTTGACCGGTACCGAGGCACGGACCGCACGATGCCGACAAAACATTGGCTCCCGCTTCCAAAAATATATCTATCAAACCTTCGTGTATTGCCTGCAAATATATTTTTTGCGAGGCGGGAACAATAACCATTTGGAAGCCTTCGGGGAGCTTTTTACCTTTCATTATGGAGGCGGCAATGCGCAAATCCTCCAACCTTCCGTTGGTACAGGTACCCACCATAGCTTCGTGCAATTTTGTGCCGCGCACTTCGGCAACGGCTTTTACATTATCTACATGATGGGGTGCCGCCACCACGGGAAAAATTTCCGACAGGTCTATTTCAATCTCTTTGGCATACTTTGCATCGGCATCAGCCCAAATTCCTTCACCACTGTATGTATCGCCAAGCCAGTTCTTCAAAACATCGTCGTATGGAAAAACGGCATTTTTCGCTCCCATTTCCGAAGCCAAATTGGCAAGCGTCATTCTTTGGTCAACGGTAAGTGTTTTTACACCTTCGCCATGGTATTCAATCGACATGTAATCGGCTCCGCTCGACCCTATCATACCTATTATCCATAGTGAAATATCTTTGGCATATACCCCCTTGTTCAATTTTCCCCGGAGGGTTATTTTCAACGTTTCGGGTACCCTGAACCATGTTTCGCCCTGTCGCCATAACCCTGCGGTTTCGGTACGGTCAATTCCGGCGGCAAAGGCATTAAAAGCCCCAGCCGTACAGGTATGACTGTCGCTTCCCACAATCAGCATGCCGGGTTTTGCATATTCAGCCATAATTTGGTGGCAAATACCCTTGCCCGCATCATGAAATTTCGATATGCCCTGTTCACGAACAATATTACGTATCTGTTGATACTGGTTGGCAAGTTTTGCCGTGGTGGGAGGAGCATTATGGTCAAGAACTATCAAAAGTTGTTCGGGGTGTTTTATCTTTTCCCCGTTCATCTTTTTAAAGGTATTGAATATGGAAGCCGTATTGTCGTGCGACAAAATGATATCGGGCTTTTTAAAAACTATACTTCCCGCTGCGGCTCCGAATATCTTTTCCGCAAAAGTCTTTCCGCTCATATTATTATCAGGTTTTGAATATTTTTTAACAAGGTGATAATTTAAACAACTGTTTCCCAAAAGAAAAATTTTTCCGCAAAGATAAATCGATTTAATAAACGGGAAACAATAAAATTTATTTTAAAGTTATAAATACTCCAAACATAAGCAATTATACCGTTTTCAACATACGCCGTTTAAAAACTTATGATGAGGGATGTAATTTTAAAGGAGACAGAAACTATTTTTGTTGCCAAATTGGAGGAGATATGTCCGTAGAATATTCCGATGAAAGTGTACGTACATTAGACTGGAAAGAACACATCAGATTAAGACCGGGAATGTACATTGGAAAATTGGGCGACGGAAGTTCGCACGATGACGGTATTTATGTTTTGTTGAAAGAGGTAATCGACAACTCCATTGACGAATACGTTATGGGGTACGGAAAAACCATTGAAGTAACAATTGAAGATAGAACCGTTACGGTACGCGATTACGGAAGAGGCATGCCCCTCGGCAAAGTGAAAGCCTGCGTAAGCAAAATAAATACGGGTGCAAAATACGATTCCAAAGTATTTAAAAAAGCCGTGGGACTTAACGGCGTGGGCGCCAAAGCCGTAAACGCCCTCTCGTCTTATTTCAAGGTACAATCGATACGCGACGGAAAAACAAAAATTGCCGAATACCGCCGAGGAGAACTTATTGCCGACCATGAACTGAAAGATTGCGACGAAAAACAAGGTACTATTATCACTTTTGTCCCCGATGATAAAATATTTTTAAACTTCCGCTACATTCATGAATATGTATCGGAAATGTTGTGGAATTATGTTTTCCTTAATAACGGGTTAACAATCGTCTTTAACGGCGAAAAGATGCAAGCCAAAAACGGACTGTTAGACCTGCTCGAACACAACATTAACGGCAACGGACCTCTCAGATATCCTATTATTCATATCAAAGAAGGTGACTTTGAATGTGCTTTTTCGCACAGCTCACGTTCGTACAGCGAAGAGTATTATTCGTTTGTAAACGGACAACATACCACCCAGGGAGGAACACATCAAAGCGCTTTCAGGGAAGCATTGGTTAAAACCATTCGCGAATTTTATAAAAAAGATTTCGACACAAGCGACATACGCACTTCGCTGGTAGCTGCCATAAGCATTAAGGTTCAGGAGCCCATATTCGAATCGCAAACAAAAACCAAGTTGGGCTCGCAATATATCGAACCGGGAGGACAAACGGTACGCAATTACATCTCCGACATTCTCACGAGAAACCTCGACAATTATCTCCACATACATTCGGAAACGGCGGAAGAACTATATAAAAAAATATTACAATCGGAAAAAGAACGTAAAGAGATGGCGGGCATAAAAAAACTTGCCCGCGAAAGCATTAAAAAAGCAAGTTTGCACAACAAAAAACTTCGCGATTGCCGTATCCATCTCGATTCGAACAAAGAAAACCGGCTGGAAACAACACTGTTTATCACCGAGGGCGACTCGGCAAGCGGCTCCATTACAAAATCGCGCGATGTACAAACACAAGCCGTCTTCAGCCTTAAAGGAAAACCGCTCAACAGCTACGGATTAAGCAAAAAAATCGTTTATCAAAACGAAGAATTCAACCTGCTACAAGCAGCACTGAACATCGACGAAAGCCTCGAAAATTTACGCTACAACAATATCGTAATAGCAACCGATGCCGATGTTGACGGAATGCATATCAGATTGCTACTTTTAACCTTCTTCTTACAATTTTATCCCGACCTTGTTAAAACGGGACACCTGTACATACTGCAAACCCCATTGTTCAGGGTAAGAAACAAAAAAGAGACCATTTATTGCTATTCGGACGAAGAGCGGATTGCAGCAATAGAAAAACTGAAACCCAATCCCGAAATAACGCGTTTTAAAGGACTCGGTGAAATATCGCCCGAAGAATTCCGGCATTTTATCGGTCCCAACATGCGCCTCGACCCCGTAATCTTAAAAGGTGAAAAAACCATCCCCGAAACACTTAAATTTTACATGGGCAAAAACACCCCCGACAGACAAAAGTTCATTATCGATAATCTACGCTTCGAAGAAGAGGTGTTGGAAACGGAAACTTTTTAGCACAAAACCGTTTCGGGCTTATTTTTACATTATTTATAATTTGATACCGGCTTGTTGGAATAGTTTTTGCACTTTCAATGGCGGTAACCAAAATTTACAGCCATGAAAACAAAAAGAGTTATAGGAATATCAATACTATCCCTTTTACTTAGCTTCTATCCTGCAAGCAATAATATATTTGCACAAGATACCGCTAAACTTTCGAAGAAAGAAGTAAGAAGGATAGAACGTAAAAAGAGAAAAGAGGAAAAAGAGAAACAAGCAACAGCTCAACGGAAAAAACTCAGCAAAATGCTCCGGGAAAAAGAGTTCGTTTTTCAAGCCGACAAAATCTATTTTAAAGGAAATTCCATCACGGTTACACCCGACGTCAACTTTGTTGCCGTAAATAAAGATGACGTTATTTACCAATCGGGATTTCAGGGGCTTATCGGATGGAACGGTGTCGGAGGAATTACGGGTAAAGGCAAATTGGAACAATACAAATTCGATGAGGGTAAAAACCGTAAATCACCCTTATCGGTAAGCGCCCAAATAGAGCCGAAAGGTCCGGGCGGAAAACTGTTTTTTCATCTTACGGTAATGGATAACGGAAGTGCCGATTTGGATTTGACACTATCGAACGGCACCATTAGAATGACAGGCTTCATAAACAGCCCGGAAAAATCAAAAGTCTTTGTGGGACAGTCGGTTTATTAACATTCAATACCGGCATTTATGAAACATTATTTGAAATATATAGCGGCACCGGCATTATTAATTTTTATGTCGATGCCGCTGTTTTCACAAACAACCGCAATTGAAGGATATGTCTTCGACAAAGAAAACAACAAACCGATACCACTGGCCGAAATTACGGCAAACAACGGAAAAAGCGGAACAACAACCGGCAGTAACGGATTTTTCCGGTTCGAGATAGACAAAAAGAGAACCGGCACGATTTTCATAAAGCATGTTGGATATTCCGACAAAAGAGTGGAACTGAACAAATACGATATTACAAAACCTTTGAAAATATTTTTGTCGCCTTCGGTTGCTTTTCTAAACGAGGTGGAGATATACGGAAACCTTTCAAACGGCAACAGCTACAGAACCGAATCGGTAAATATAAAAAAACTGAAACGTGGTAACATTACCGATTTGGGAGACGTTTTGCGCGATGTACCCAATGTTTCGGGCATCAGAAAAGGTGCCGCGGGAATAGACCCCGTAATACGAGGTTTTAAATTTAATCAGCTTAACGTTAAAATTAACGGTGCAAGTATCGAAGGGGGATGCCCCAACCGTATGGACCCTCCCACGGCTCACCTCGACCTTAATAATATAACTTCGGTTAAAATATTAAAAGGCCCTTTCGCCTTAAAATACGGCACCAATTTCGGAGGTTTAATTTTAATAAACCGCTTTCAACCCCATTTTTACGACAAATTCGAAAACGAAATCAAAATATCTTTCGGGGGACAATCGAACCATACCGGCGAAAAAACAGGCGTTAGAATTTCGGGAGGCAACAGAAAAATCTATTACGAAATTAGCGGAAACCAATTCAAATACGGAAACTACACGGCAGGAAACGGCGAAACAATAGCGGCAAAAGCCAACAGGTTGGGAAGTGCGGGAAACATTGCCGTTAAACTTTCGAAAAAAAGCATCATTGCTTTCTCTTCGGACATTTCGAGAGGACAAAACATTGACTTCCCTGCTTTAAGTATGGACGAACGGTTGGACGACACACGGCTCTTTAACCTTAAATATAACTATAACAACAACCGGGGAACATTGCAAAAAATTGACATAAACGTTTACAACTCGGCGGTAACCCACCAAATGGACAACAAAAACCGGCCGTTTTCCGATACCGTCACGGCAATATCAACAATAGATGCTTTGAACAGAGGTGCAAATTTGTCGGCCGAAATAAAATTACCACACATAAAAATAGAGACCGGTGCAGATTTTCAACATATCGAAAAGGAGGGAGAACGCCACAAATATTTAATTCTTCAACCCGGACTGCCTGTCAAAAAAGAAAAAATCTGGAATAACGCTTCGTCGGACAACATAGGGCTCTATATTTTATCGCAAAAACGTACGGAAAATTTTTTCCTGACCGTTTCGGCACGAATAGATTACAACCAGGCAAATTCGGGAATTTTAAAAAAACAGAATTACCAATGTACCGAAACCGGAAGCAATTTTATAAATTTCAGTTACAGTGCCGGCGTAAAGTGGCAGCTATCCGGCAAACAACAATTGAATATAGCCGCCGGTAGCGGCACGCGCAGCCCCGACCTTACGGAACGTTTTATACTTATGCTGCCTGTGGGTTCCGACCCGTTCGACTATTTGGGAAACCCGCAACTAAAACCCGAAACCAATTACGAGTTTGATGCCGGATACAAACAAAATCTGAACAGTGCCGGCGAATTTAACTTCTCCCTGTTTTTCAGTTATGTAAAAAACTTTATTTCGTCGGAAAACGTCCCGCCGTCGGAAGTAAAACCTTCAACACCGGGAGTATTGGGAGTAAAAAGGTTTGTAAACATCAAAAAAGCGTACCTCTCGGGGTTCGAATTTTCGTGGCACTCGCCGTTGCAAAACAGATGGTCGGCACAATTTAACGCTTCGTACACCGCAGGAATAAATCCGGACGCTTTCAAGCCCGTAATTGAAAACGGCAAAGTAGTAAGAGAAGAATATATCGGCAACGACCCATTACCCGAAATTCCCCCTTTTGAAGTAAATTTCGAATTCAGGTATTCCTTCTTCAACAAACGGCTCATTCCCCGGTTTTTCGTCAAAACAGTTGCCGCACAAAACAGAATATCACAAGCATATATAGAAAAGAAAACCCCGGGATTTACGGTAATGAATTTCAAACTGCTGTATCGTTACAATAAAAATTTAAGTCTGAATTTCGGTGTAAACAACATTTTCAACACGGCATATTACGAACATTTAAACAGAATTACCGTAAATAACCATGCACCGTTATACGAGCCGGGACGCCTGTTTTACATAAATGCAAACATAACTTTATAAACCGATGAAAAAGATATTGTCACTTATTTTTGTTATAATTATCACAACATCATGTACCAAACAGGACGAAAAAAAGGTAATTTACAGGGCATCGAATGCGGTTTCGGAATATTCGGTACAATATTACGATGCCGGCAATAATCTGCAAACAGTAAACGTTTATCCCGAAAGCACACAGGATATCTGGCAAAAAGAGGTGATTAAAAACGAAGGCGATATAGTTTATTTAAGCGGAAAATACAACGATATTAACAGTGCATTGAAATTACAAATTTTAATCGACGGGAAAGTTTTCAAACAAACCGCAAGCAGCGGCGACACGCTGAAGTACCTTGTAGTAAGCGGAACCATACCTTTCGATTATTAACACAATAAAAACGGTTTATGAAATTAATACAAAACAAATCACATTTCAACTATCTAACACCTGTTTGGGCTTTGCTGGTTTTTCTGATTGCGACCTCGTCGTCGTGCAACAAAACAAAAGCTCCTGAAACCGGAGGAAAAATGATTATCATATTTCAACACAGTGTAGGTGACCAAGAGCTGGAAACCGACACCATGAAGTATGTTAACGCAGCGGGAAACCCCTATCTTGTTTCCGAAATACAATATTTCATATCGGACGTTTGCCTGCATACCTCCGGTGGCGACAGCATCTTATTAACAAAATGGGAAGACATACATTATGTTGACACCGACATTCCCGAAACCTTGCAGTACAATTTGGCGGACAGCATTCCGGAAGGAGATTATTCGTATATTTCTTTCACCTTCGGAATAAATGAGGAGAAAAACAAATCGTTAATGTTTGTAAATCCGCCCGAGTCGTATATGTTTTGGCCCGAATACCTCGGCGGCGGTTATCACTATATGAAACTCAACGGTAAATGGAAAGATAATAACGGCGTTATCACGCCTTTCAATTTTCACCTCGGGATTGGTCAAACCTACGACAGTGCGGGAAATATTACAGGATTTATTCAAAACTATTTCAGAGTCGTTTTACCGCAGTCGTCATTTTCCATAAAAAACGGACAAGTCGTTGAGGTTATCCTGAATATGGATGTCAACCAGTGGTTTGAAGACCCCGAGATATTTGATTTTAATGTTTGGGGCGGCGACATTATGCAAAAACAAGAAGCCATGCACATAGGATGCATGAACGGACACAATGCCTTCAGCATAAGTGAATTAAGCATATTGCTATTGGAATAAAAAAACAAAGGAGACAGTTACGCCGGCCACACAGCACAACAAAAGGAGAAAACATTAAACAAACTTACAACGGATGAAACGGTTAATAATATTTCTTTTGGTAATATCAACGGGTTACTTTATACTTTTGGGGGCTTGTTGCAACGGCAAACCTCCCGAACCGTATAAGCCGGAACCGTACAAGATAAAAATCCCGTTCGGGTTTCCCAC
Organism: uncultured Lentimicrobiaceae bacterium; assembly: GCA_964549335.1. Taxonomy (GTDB): domain Bacteria; phylum Bacteroidota; class Bacteroidia; order Bacteroidales; family F082; genus Sulfidibacterium. Next base: position 103,281 of record CAZJUQ010000005.1, read on the forward strand.
CCGCCTGAACATTCCCGGCGACAACCCCATGACGGTTGAAGGAGTAAGATTGGGGCGCTACCTGTTTTACGACGAACGCCTTTCGGGACGCACCAACCCCGATTCCATGATGAGTTGCGCCACTTGTCACGTTCAGAAAAACTCTTTTGAAGCAGGCATCGATAATCCGCGCTTCCCCGGAGGATTTGTCCACGGTATAAGAGGTAAACAAACACACCACGTTATGCTGCCCATGATAAATCTCGTTTGGAATTTCGAAGGTTACGGATGGAACGGCTACCTGTATCCTGATAATCCCGACCCTCTAAAACGTAATCTGGAAGATATGGTTCGCGAAGCCGTATTGTCGCCCGTGGAAATTGCAGGCGACACAAACCAAATAAAAGAGCTGTTTCAAAACATTAAAGGATACCCGCGACTGTTTGCCGAGGCTTTCGGTAGCAACAAAATCACTTTTAAAAATATCGAAAGGGCTATTGCCCAATTTATAAGAACCCTTATCTCGGCAAATTCAAAATTCGACAAGTATATGAGGGGGGAAGTACAACTTTCGCAATCGGAACTTAACGGATATGTGCTATTTACCACCGAAGAGGGAGCAGACTGTTTCCACTGCCACGGAGGATTCGGAAATCCGCTTTTTACCACCAACCTCTTTTACAATCACGGAATGGACTCGGTTTTTAACGACCCGCAAGACCGGTTTGCCGTTACCGGTGACCCTATGGACCACGGAGCATACAAAGCCCCTACCCTGAGAAATATTGAACTTACAGGTCCGTATATGCACGACGGCAGATACAATACCCTGGAACAGGTTGTTGACTTCTATTCGCACGGACTGATAAAAACAAAATATACCGACCCGTTAATGCACCATATTAACACAAACGGAGTTCAACTGACACCACAGGAAAAGACCGACCTGATTAATTTTATTAAAACTTTGCGCGACGACGATTTCCTTACAAATCCCGAATTTTCAAAACCCGATAAATTTCCGGACGACTTTTAAGAACACCGGCATACTTTTAAAACATCACCTGTTTTTAACCTCAGAGTTGCCTATCAAGAATATTAAAAGTATATTTTTGCTATTATTTTTTAAATTGCAAAAATTATTTTACCAAACCTGCTGCATTACGACATTGAAACAAATGAACAAAAACAAGCGAGCAACATATGGACGAGGTTTATAAATACGTGATGGAAAATTTCGGTTTATTCCACCATTTTGACAGTACTGTTATTGATTACGGAAAAGGCAAAAAGAGACCCGTAACAATAAAAAGTTCCTGCGGAGATTTTTTCACAAAAAAAGAGGATATAAACCCGGGTGATGTGGTATGGAAAAAATGGAAAAATGTTAAAATCCCCTTTTTGTTCGACAAAGATGAGTCAAAAGAGATTGTGGAATTTTTTGATAACAGAGCCGTTATCAACTACGACATAATAAGCTCGGCATTCTATTTTTTAACGGGTTGGAACGAATACGTAAACAACGGCAAAGACCGGTTTGGAAGAGTTGCATATGAGTACAGCATAATAAAAAAGTTGGGAATTGTTGAAACTCCGGTGGTTAACTATTATTTCGACATACTGTTTACCGCTTTGAAAAAGGTTACTGATGTTCAAAAAATAAACTTCGATGACAATCACGATTTTGTTACCGTTCTTACTCACGATATCGACACATGCAAGAGCGCCTGGCTTGAAGGAGGGTTAAGCGAATTAAAGAAAAAACGTCCGTTTGGCATTCCCTATCTCTTTTTCAAAAAAATAACAGGTAACGATTTGTGGATGAATTTCCAAACCGTATCGGAAACAGACCTGAGGTACGGAAAGAGTTCAACATTTTTCTTTTTGTCCGAAAAAGGCAAAGCCGGTAAAATTAAAAACGCCGATTACAACATAAAAAGCGGAAACATAAGAAAACATATTGCCGGGCTTATTGACAGGGGGCACGAGATAGGTGTACACGGCAGTGCAGGAACACATTTGTCGGCAAAAAAATTGTCAAACGACATTAACAAAACGGGGGTAAACAATATTATAGGAAACCGTTTCCATTTTTTGTTGTTCGACATTGTCAAAACGGTCAATGTTTTATCAGACGCCAATATTAAATACGATACCACATTGGGGTTTGCAGAGCATCCGGGTTTTAGAAGAGGCATCTGTTACCCGTTTTTTTTATACGATTTTGAAAACGGGAAAACATCGAACGTTTTGGAAATCCCTTTGATATTGATGGACAGCACTCTGCAAAACAAAAAATATATGAACCTGAAACAGGAAGATGCCCCGGACAAGATAAAACCCGTTATTGACGAAATAAAGAAGTTTAACGGGGTGTTTACCATTCTTTGGCACAACACCTTCTTCTCAAAATATAAATACGGGGGTTGGAAAAGGGTTTATATTTCAATTTTGGATTATTGTAACGAAAACAACTCTATTTTTACCTCGGCAAAAGATTTGTACCAAAAAACCGTAAAAACGGCAAATTAACGGATATTATTTGCAAAATGAAAGACAACAGATACCACATATTGATATTGGATGCCGACCATAAAAACACTTTGGCGATAGTCAGACATTTGGGCAAAACGGGGAAGTACTCCATCGACCTGACAGGACATAACAAAAATTCCATATCGTTTTTTTCGAAATATGTTTCCGGAAAACATTTAACCGGCAACCCCAATACCTCTCCCGGCAAATATCTGGAAGATATCATACACCTTTTGAAGAGGAAAAAATATTTGACGGTAATTCCCGTTTCGCACATAAGCTATAAAATTCTTTCGAAATATAAAAAGGAGGTTTCGGAATACACCCACATTACCATACCCGATTACAAACAGGTGGAAACCGCCTCGAATAAGATAGAGACGTATGCTTTGGCCCGTAATTTGAAAATACCTTATCCCGAAATAATAACTTTGCAAAACATTGATGAAATTGAAAATATAGATACCGTTTTCCCCTGTGTAATAAAAGCCCCGTTCGAAGCCGGAAAAAATCTGGTGGAATATGCAAACAACAAAAACGAACTGATTGCCAAATACAAAAAACTGTGCAAAGAGAATGATTTCGGCAGCACACTTCCCGTAATACAAAAATACATTCAAGGCGAAGGTGCGGGATTTTTTGCTTTTTATAAAGAGGGAAAATGCGTTAACTATTTTATGCACCAAAGAATAAGGGAGTATCCGGTAACCGGAGGGGCAAGTACCGCTGCCAAAAGTTTTTACGACGAATCGGTTATGAATTACGGGAAAAGAATCCTCGACAGCTTGAATTGGAACGGGGTGGCAATGGTAGAATTTAAAAAGGACAACAAAACGGGAATTTTTAATTTGATGGAAATAAACGCTAAATTTTGGGGCTCGTTAGATTTGGCTCTCGAAGCGGGAATCAACTTCCCCGAAATGTTAATCGACAATGCTTTGGGCAATACCATAAAAAAATACAGCTACAAAAACATACGGTTTCAATGGATACTCAACGGCGACCTTTTCCATGTTTTTGAACGCCCCAAGGATTTTCCCTTTTTTGTAAAAGATTTGTTTACGGCCAAAAACGACATCCTCATCTCCGATATTAAGCCCAACCTTTTCCAACTCAGCTACATTCCAGTACATTATTATAAAAAATGGTTCAAATGATTATAGATTTTCATACACATACATATCATTCGTACGACAGCTTGATGAAACCTGGAAAGATATTAAGCATAGCAAAATCGAGAGGGTTGGACGGAATTGTCATTTGCGACCACAATACCATTAAAGGAGGGGTAGAAGCGAGCAAAATAAATTCCGACCCGGATTTCAAAGTAATTGTGGGAGCCGAAATAGCCACCGATGCAGGAGATATCACCGGAATTTTTTTAACCAGGGAAATTGTTTCAAGAAAATTCGATGAAGTTGCCAAGGAGATAAAAGCACAGGGTGGCAAAATAATTTTAAACCACCCTTACAAAGCCCACAACTTGTCGTTGATAGATTTTAACCTCATCGACTACATAGAAGGCTACAATTCGAGAGTTAGCAAAAAAGACAACGAAAAAGCAGTTGCCCTGGCAAAAAAGTACAATAAACCCATTGTGGCCGGAAGCGACTCGCATTTGTACGGCGAAATAGCAAAATGCAAAACCGAGGTAAATAATCCCGACGAGCTTTTACCCCTTAACTCACATTGCCAAAAATCCCGCTACTATTACATTACTTTAAGCCAGTATATAAAAGCTTATAAGCGCAAAAGCGTCAAAATATTCGTTTCGGCTTCGGCCCTATTTATTAAAAACGCTTTAAAAAACCATAACCGTTAACATATAAATGCCGGTTTCAACCTTAAAGGGATATTCAACAGCAAATCCGAACAATACCATGGAGGCAATAATTTTAAACAGAACATTAAGCAAAAAAGAGATAAAAAGTGTTGAAAAACTGATTACACCCCAAACAAAAATATACAGGCAACCCGACATTCCATGCTATTTTTCACGGCCGGACGCCGGTTGCGAAACAATTCCCGAAAACGATGAAGAGAAAAAGAGAATTAATTATACCATACTTGACAAAGTATTAAATTTCGGAGAACTCAAAATAGACAACAGCACTATCACCGATATGTTTCTTTTCGGCTCGTTAAGCATGTGGCACTATTCAAAATTCAACGTCTATTTTTCAGTACGGAATCTTTATTACGAAATAAATTTTCTAAAAAAAATATTAGAAAAACACGACAAAATATTCTATTTCGGCAACAGCAGATACCTCGAAAAATATTTCAACGGCAGTAAAATTTTGTTTTTTTTTCCTGAAAAATCCACATCAAAAATCAACTATTTTCAACTGTTCAAATTTTCTCTTGTCTTTTCGGTGAGAGTAATCCTCTCGCTTTTTCAAAAAGGTTATCCGGCTAATAAAAAACATGTTTTAATTGACAACACCGTAAAACAGAAAGTACTGAACCCGGAAACACTGAAAGCCGAAAAAAGCGACATAACATTTTACTATTTGAACTCATTAGCCGGCAAATCGTTTATGGTATTGGAAGACCTGAACATACCCACACTGAAATCGAAATTTTATTTTCGGGTGGAGGGTTGGCAGTTCCGGTACAAAAACAAGATATTCGGCGATGTTTTGTTGTTCAAAGGTTTTTTCAACAAGAGAGTACGCAAAGAGTTTTACAAACACCTGAAAAAAACCGGCGCCCTGATTAAATCGATAGACAAATCGCAATTCGACGAAGTGCACAACATCATCTTTTATTTTTTCGAAAAAGACCTTGCCGCCGCAAAATTTTATCTTTATAAATATACCGTTTACAAACACTTTTTCAAAAACCGTAAATTTAAATCGGTAACCACCATAGACGAGAACAGCGCCCGTTTCAAATCGATACTTGATGCCGCCAAAGAGAACGGGATAAAGACAATAGGCATTCAGCACGGAACCATACACGATTTGCATCCTGCATACATTTATACCGCAAACGACAAGATGCGCAATATACAGTCCGATTACACACTGGTTTGGGGAGACTACTGGAAAGAGTTTTTAATAAACCGTTGCAATTACAATCCCGGGTCGTTAATAGTCACCGGACAAATAAGAACCGACATAATACACAAACTGTTAAACTCCAACTTGGAGCTTCCACAGTTAAAGGGAATAGATAAAAAGATAGTTGTTTTTGCCTCGCAACCGCAGCGCGACGCCTACCTGAGGAGAAAAGCCGCCGAAGATGTTTTCAACAGCGTTAAGGACAACAAAAATCTGTTTTTAACGGTGAAACTGCATCAAGCCGAAAAAAACGATACCGGATATTATCATGACATTGCAAAAAGCACAGGTATAACCAACTATACCCTACTCTACTGGGTTGACCTTTATCATCTGTTTTCGAAGAGCGACATAGTAATAACCTGTTTTTCCACGGTTGGCAGCGAAGCGGTATATTTTAACAAGCCTTTAATCATTCTCGACCCTCTGAAACAAGATTTGCAAAACTACCACAGGGAAGGTGTTGCTTTTCAGGCTACCGGCGAACGCGAATTAAAAAATTACATCGAAAAGATAGTTTCGGGAGAACTAAAAATCAACCGGGAGGCATATAACAATTTCATAAAAAAATATGCATATAAAATAGACGGACACACAACCGAAAGGGTATTGAACTTTATCAAAAGCGTTTAAAGGTATTTTTTCAGGATATTATCGAAAACGCCGTATTCTCTCAGCAATTTTTCCACAAATTCACGAAACACTCCTTCGCCTCCCCTTTTTTCGAGGTGCCATCCGGCATACTTTTTCACATATGCCGGGGCGGTGGAAGGCACGGCACTAATAAAAACGCTTTTGAGCAATCTGACATCGTTAATATCGTCGCCTATAAAAGCCGTATTTTTGTATAAATCGATACCGAGCCTGTTGCACAACTCTGCCGCCACTTTCAATTTATCGTCAACACCCATAAAAAGGTATTCCACGTTCAGTTTTTTTATCCTTCTTTTTACAATCTCGGTATTTTCACCGGTAATTACCGCCAAAGGCACATTGGCATCTTTCAAAAAAAGCACTCCCGCACTATCGGAAGTATTAAATTTTTTCCATTCGTTACCGTTTTGGTCGTAGTACATTCCTCCGTCGGTCCAAACGCCGTCAATATCGGTGATAACCAGTTTTATTTGCATCATTCAATCATGTTTTTGTAAATAATTTCATCTTTTGGTATTGCTTGTTTGGCACGTTTGCCTACAACATTATCTTTTTCGTGCCACTTGAACCCGTCGCCCGGACTCAACATGTGAATATCCTCTTCGTTAATGATTTCGCCGGCGGCAATATCCCTTTTGGAGGCTATTGAACGTTCAAGTTTTATTCTTGTATCGGCAACCGAGTCGCTAATAAATATACCCTCTTTTCCCAAAGCCATTTCCAAATTACGTATGTCGCGTACCATTCTGTAAATACCATCGGGAGCCAACGAACCCGCATGATCGGTTCCTTTCATATTTCGGTCGAGGGTAATATGTTTTTCAATTACGGTAGCACCGAGCGAAACCGCCGCCACGGGTATCATTATACCTATGGAATGGTCGGAATAACCTATTTTGAAATCGGGATAATTTTTTATCAGGTAAGGGATGGTTTTCAGGTTAATATTTTGATATTCCGAAGGATATTGCGAGAGACAATGCAAAATAGTTATGTCGGAATGGTATCGCGTTATTACGTTTAAGGCATTATCCAGCTCTTTTTTGCCACCCATTCCCGTTGAGAGGATAATGGGCACCTTGGTTTCGGCCAAAGCCGACAGCAGGGGTATATTCGTCAAATCGCGCGAAGCCACTTTCAGTTTATCGGGTTCGAAATACCTGAATATGGAGAGGCAGCCCACAGCGCACAAAGTATCTACAAATTCGAGGTTTTTCGATTTGGCATATTTGTACAATTCGTAATGTTCTTCATCGCTCAACTCCAAAAACGCCCTGTGTTCGCCGTAGGTTTTGCCGAAAGAGTTATATCCGGTGTAGGGCTTGTTCATTTCCGATACCGACAACTCCTCTTTCAGGTCGCGTTTGGTAAGTTTCACTGCATCCATGGGGCGCAACTCGGTACCGAACAAGGCATCTTTGACGGGCTTCGAAACAATGTCAATAAGTTTTTTTGCAATATTTACATCTCCGTTATGATTTTGTCCTATCTCGCCGATTATGTATGTACTCATGATTATTTTTTGTTTTTATCTATTTGATTTTTCATTGTTTTTAAATATCCGGGATTGCCGTCTATTATCTCCACAACATCTTCCAAACGGAAATAGTATTCTCTTTTTTTCAACTCGGCATAAATTTGCCGCATCAATTCAAAATCATCGATTTCATCAACAGTAAGACGAATATCTTTTCTGTTGTACAACAAAGGGGGAGCTTTTACCAGATTAACCCTGAAAATATCTTTATTGCCGTAAATAAAGTTGGTAACATGTTCGCGGTACAATTTCAAAGATGTCATCTTTGCGGCTTTTTCGAGGGCATCAAGTTCAACCACTTCGCCCCACAAACCCAAATGTGTCTTTATGGAAGGTGTACCGTCTTGCAAACAATAGCCCGAATAGTCGGCATGGTTGCCGTGGTGGGATTTTAACAGTTTTAGAGTTCCTTCTATGTCGTAAACGGGATTGTCGGCACAAACCCTTATTACCGTTGAAATACCGAACTTTTTCGCCGCGTCGATGGTTCTTTGCAACACATCATCTTCGCTTCCCCTGAAAAATTCCACTTTATGGTTTAGGGCAACTTGTTCAAAAAGGTCGTCTTTTTTGTTTACCGAAGTGGCCAAAACCACGGGAAGACCTTTTCCCGCCTTGTTAATGATATTATCCAAAAAAACATCTATCAGCTTTTTCTCTTCGTAAAATGTCCGGAAAAGTTTTCCCGGCAAACGCGTTGAGGCAAATCGCGCCTGTATTATAATTCCGTCTTTGTTTCCCACGACCATGTTCCCGTTTAAAAAGATTTAAACTACAATATTGCAAAACTATAAAAGTTTAATTAGGTATTACCAATAAAATCCTATTAGCGGTTTAAATTTTCAATCAACAAATTATTTTCTATTTTCGCCTAAAAATAATATTGTTTTGGGTGTAATACAAAAACAGTCGATTTCGGGGACAATATACTCGTATGCGGGAGTGGTTTTGGGGTTTTTAACCACGGGAATACTCTTTCCCCGCATATTTTCAACCGACGAGGTAGGTCTGCTTCGCTTGTTGGTTTCATACTCTACGCTTTTGGCACAGTTTGCCGTTTTGGGCGTCAATACCGTTACCGTAAAGCTATTCCCGTTATTCAGAGACGAAGAGAAAAAACACCACGGATACCTCGGGCTCACGCTTTTGGTTGCAACCGTGGGTTTTATTGTAACCATAGCGGTATATTTGGGGCTTCACGATTATATCATATCCGGTTCGAAAGAAAAATCCGCCCTTTTTATTCCCTATTTTTATTATGTGGTACCGTTGGTTTTTTTCACCTTGTTGTTTGGCATTTTCGACACCTACTACCGGGTTCTATACCGTGCCGTCATTGGTATTGTGTACAAAGAGGTTGTTCAACGTTCGTTGATTTTAGTCTCCATTTTACTCTATTTTTTCAAAGTTGTAGATTTTAACACATTGGTAATTATTTACTCGTTTGCACTTATTTCGCCTGCCCTGTTCCTCTTTTTTCACCTGTTAAAAGACAAATTGCTCTATTTAAAACCCGATTTCGGATATATCGATAAGAAATTGGCAAAAGAGATGTTAAGCGTTGCCTTTTTCGGCATAATTGCCGGCTATTCGGGGGTGCTTGTTATGAACATCGACATAATAATGGTAAACAACTATTTGGGGTTGAAAGCCGCCGGAATTTATACCATAACCTTCTTTTTCGGGACTTTGATACTTGTGCCTATGCGCACCATGGGAAAAATCAGCTCGGTGGTGATTGCCGACGCATGGAAGACGAACGACAAAAAAACCATTTTCGACATCTACCGCAAAAGCACATTGAGCCTTGGTATAATAGGTCTTTTGCTCTTTGTTGGTATATTGGGCAATCTTGATAATGTGTTTCAAATAATTGGAAAAGATTATGAAGCCGGAAGGATGGTGATAATATTTATAGGATTGGCAAATCTTACGGATATTTTTCTCGGAATAAGCCCCCATATAATTGTAAATTCGAACAAATACCGGTGGTTATCATATCTGTTAATAGGCTTTACGGTAATAATAGTGATATCAAACTTGATATTTATTCCCCTTTTCGGACTGGTGGGAGCCGCTTTGGCCTCATTTATCTCCAAGTTTGTTTACAATTTTTCGAAATATCTGTTTCTTTACAAGACATGGGGGTTTCAACCCTTTACCTTCAAACATTTAATCTTGATATTTGCGGCATTAATAGCATATTTCAGCGTATATTTCATCCCGCCCATGTTTCATTTCATAGCCGACATTATTGTTCGAAGCACAATAATAACCATTGTATTTACATTTTTGGTTTATTGGTGGAAAATTTCGGACGAGGTAAACGATAAAATCAAAAAACTTGTTAAAACTTTAACCGTTAACAGGTAACCGGCAGAGCAATTTCGTTGCCGAGACAATATTTTATTACTTTTGCAAACCCTTCTCGGGGGAAAAAGAAGTTTTGATGAAAATTTGTTTTATAGGAAGCGGCGCCATTTCAACGGCAATCGGAAACATTTTGAGTGCCAAACAAAATTATCAGGTGGAACTGGTCTCCATTGAACAGGATGTAATTTATTCGATAAACACTTATCATATCAATCACAAATATTTTCCCACCATAAAACTGAACAACAGCTTGCTTGCCACAGGCGACAAAAACACGTTACGTTCTGCCGACGTCGTTTTTTTCGGTATCCCCTCAAACATAGTTGTTAAATACATTGTCGAAAACAAAGAGTATTTTCATCCCGACACCATACTTGTAAATCTTGCCAAGGGTTTCGGACAAGGGCACAAAACCATTCCTCAATGCCTCGAAAAACAGGTTGCAAACCCCGTTGTAAGTCTTAAAGGTCCCTCATTTGCCCGCGAAATTATCAACGAAGTACCTACCGGGCTAACATTAGCCGCAAAAAACGAGAAACATTTCGGTTTTTTCAAGGAACTTTTCGACGACAGCACCATTTTTCTCGATTATTCCACCGATGTTACGGGAGTGGAACTGGCAAGTATCCTGAAAAACATTTACGCCATAATAATCGGTATCGTCGATGCTCATTACGACAGTCCCAACCTCCGCTCGCTGGTTCTGACGAAAGCCATAAACGAGATGCGCTATATTTTGGCAAAATTCGGCGGCAAAGAGAAAACCATTTTCAACTATTGCGGATACGGCGATTTCAGCCTCACAGCCTTAAACGACATGAGCCGTAACCGTACTCTGGGACTTTTAATAGGAAAAGGTTTTTTTACCGATTACATTTCCGAAAAGGTTATCCTTGAAGGGAAAATAGCAACCAATATCTTTATGGAAGAGATAGTTTCAAAAAAACATATCAAAACCAAAAAGCTGATGATGAAAGAGCTTTACAAAGTTTTTAACGATCCGGAATACGACATTACCAATTTTGTCAAGCGCATACTTGAGGTCAACTTATAAAAAAAGCCCGTTAAGCGTACTGCCAAACGGGCTTTTCAGGTTTTATAAAAGTCTTTAAATAACTTTCACATTTACGGCGTTTAAGCCTTTTCTACCCTCTTTTAATTCAAATTCAACAACATCACCTTCGTTAATTTCGTCGATTAATCCCGAAACGTGTACAAAATGTTCGTTGTTTGAGTCATCTTCGCGAATGAAACCGAAACCTTTGGTGTCATTGAAGAATTTTACTGTTCCTTTGTGCATTGTAATATAATAATTTAATAATAATAATCCGGCAAAGATAGTCTAATATCAACGCCAAATTACATTATTGCAAATAATATTATTTTTTTAACGTTTTCAGTTGTTCTTCAAGAACTTTTATACGTGCTTCGGCATCGGCTTTTTTCTTTTTTTCACGCTCGACAACAGCAGCGGGAGCATTGTTTACAAAACGGTCGTTAGACAATTTTTTTTCAACCGACTTTAAGAATCCCCTTGTATAATTGAGTTCCTCTTCTATTTTTTTCCGTTCGGTTTCCGTGTCAACGGTTCCGGCAAGAGGGACATAATACTCTTGGGCGCCAACGGTAAATACCGAAACGCCTTCCGGTTTACCGTCAACAAACTTTATTTCGGAAATATTTCCGAGTTTTTCAACCACCGGGAAAAACGTGCAGTTTGCGGCTTTGCCCTGTTTTACAAAAAGTTTGAGAGGTTCTTTATTGGGAATATTTTTGTCGCGGCGCAAGGTTCTTATGCCGGCAATAATATTCTCGGCTTTTTCAAATCCGGTTATTTTATCATCATCAAAGGGTTTTGCCTCAGGCATGGAGGCGACGATAATGTCATCGCCTTCGTCGCGATTGCGCAGCAGATGCCAAATCTCTTCGGTAACAAAGGGCATAAAAGGATGTAATATTTTCATTAGCTCTTCGAAAAAGGTCACCGTTTTTTCGTAAGTAACTCTATCTACCGGTTGTTGATAAGGAGGTTTTACGGCTTCGAGATACCAACTGCAGAAGTCGTCCCAAATAAGTTTATAAGTTGACATCAGGGCATCCGAAATGCGGTATTGTGCAAAGTTGTGTTCTATTTCGGCGAGCACCTTGTTTTTTTTGGCTTCAAACCATTCTATTGCAAGGAGGGAACTTATGGGTTGGGGTAAATTTTCATTAATTTCCCAACCGCTGACAAGTCTTAATGCGTTCCATATTTTATTACTGAAATTTCTACCCTGCTCACATAATGCTTCGTCGAAAGGGAGGTCGTTTCCCGCGGGTGCAGTGAGCAACATACCCACCCTTACGCCGTCGGCGCCGTATTTTTCAATAAGTTTCAGCGGATCGGGCGAATTGCCGAGGGTTTTCGACATTTTACGTCCCAACTTATCGCGTACAATACCTGTAAAATAGACATTCCTGAAAGGCACCTCTTTTTTGTACTCAAGTCCTGCCATAATCATACGGGCAACCCAGAAAAATATAATGTCGGGACCTGTAACCAAATCGTTTGTGGGATAGTAGTATTTAATATCTCTGTTTTCAGGATGACGGATACCGTCGAAAACTGATATGGGCCACAACCACGACGAAAACCAGGTATCCATAACATCTTCGTCCTGTTTTAAATCTTCGGCTTTCAAACCGGGTTTACCGTATTGCCGGCGTGCCTTTTCCAGTGCTTCGTCAACAGTTTTGGCAACAACAAACTCGCCGTCGGGCAAATAATAAACCGGGATACGCTGCCCCCACCAAAGCTGGCGCGAAATATTCCAGTCGCGTACATTTTCCATCCAGTGGCGGTAAGTGTTTTTAAATTTGGCGGGGAAAAATTTTATCGTGCCGTTTTCTACAACATCAAGAGCGGGTTTTGCCAAATCCCTCATCTTTAAGAACCATTGGGTTGACAATTTGGGCTCTATAACCACATCGGTACGTTCCGAAAAACCGACACTATTAACGTAATCTTCAATTTTTAACAGATTGCCGGCTTTTTCAAGGTCATTTACTATTTCGTCACGTACATCAAACCTGTCTTTACCCACATATAGCTGCGCATTTTCATTCAGAGTGCCGTCGTCGTTAAAAATATCGATACTCTCCAGATTATGTTTTAATCCCAGTTCGTAATCGTGAACATCGTGAGCCGGAGTTATTTTAAGTGCCCCCGTTCCGAATTCCCTGTCAACGTATTCGTCGGTAATAACGGGCACAGCCCTGTTAACAAGCGGAACAACAACCTTTTTGCCGTGGAATTTTTTAAATCTTTCGTCGTGGGGATGTACACAAACAGCGGTATCGCCCAAAATTGTTTCGGGACGTGTTGTTGCAATGGTAATAAAATCATCTTCGTTTTCGACCTTGTAACGCAAATAATAGAGTTTCGATTTTACCTCTTTGTGTATTACCTCTTCGTCGGAAATTGCCGTTTGCGCTTTTGGGTCCCAGTTAACCATTCTGACACCTCTGTAAATTAGTCCTTTATTATACAAATCGATAAAGACATCTATTACCGATTCGTAAAGGGCTTCATCCATTGTAAAACGTGTGCGCTGCCAGTCGCACGAAGCGCCGAGTTTTTTCAGTTGTTCAAGAATTATCCCTCCGTGTTTCTCTTTCCATTCGTAAGCATGTTTCAAAAACTCATCGCGGCTCAAATCCTCTTTGTTAATGCCCTGTTCTTTCAGTTTATTAACCACTTTTGCTTCGGTTGCTATGGAGGCATGGTCGGTACCCGGTACCCAACATGCATTTTTGCCCTGCATTCTTGCCCTGCGTATCAAAACGTCTTGCAATGTATTGTTAAGCATATGCCCCATGTGAAGCACCCCTGTAACATTGGGAGGGGGAATTACAATGACATAAGGTTCTCTGTCGTCGGGTTCCGAATGAAAATAGTTTTTTTTCATCCAATAGCCGTACCATTTCTCTTCGGTAACGGCGGGATTATATTTGGCTGATATTTGCATAATAAAATTTAGATGTTTTTTCCGGAGGGCAAAAATATCAAAATTTTAATGAGTTTCGATAAGGGGAAAACAATTCAGCACTGGGGATACCGTTTAAGCGTTATCAATTAAAACGGGGAGTATCTTTTTTAAAATTGCAAATTGCATTGAGATACCGAATGCAGCCCCTTTGCATGAGCTATTTTACAATTCGCATCATCTTGTTCCACCTTATTTTTCCGTCGAAAAGGCTTTTGTTGGGGTCGAGCGAAAGCCAAACAAATTCGGCTTTACCCACAATGTGGTCTTCGGGCACAAAACCCCAGTAGCGCGAATCGGCAGAGTTATGCCTGTTGTCTCCCATCATCCAGTAGTAATCCATTTTAAAGGTATAGGTGTCGGCAGGTTTACCGTTAATGAAAAATTTACCGTTTTTCTCTTTAAAATCGTTACCCTCGTAAACACTAATTACGCGTTTGTATATGGAGATGTTAGCGGTTGTCAGTTTTATTGTCACACCCTTTTTAGGTATCCACAGAGGGCCGAAATTATCGCGGTTCCATTTGTGTATTGAATCGTAAGGGAATATATTTCTGTCCCACTGACCTGCAGGTTCGTTAAAGGGCACTATTTTTTTGACAATGGGAAGTTTTTCCAACTCCTCCCTTGCTTTATCGGTAAGTATATAAACAAACTCGCCGGGCATATTGGTGCGTCCGCCTTCGGTAACATTTAGTCTGTCCAAGATTTTCGGATTAATACTGTTTCCGTCGGTATAAACGTGATACTGGAACTGTTTCAATCCGGGATTATGATTCTCTTTTCCGTTGATAAAGACCTTGCGGTTAATAATTTGTAATGTATCGCCCGGCAATCCTATACACCGTTTTATATAGTTTTCGCGCTTGTCAACAGGCCGGTAAACAATATTCCCGAAATTTCTTTTATCGGTCCAAACCCTTTTACGTCCGTATTGTTTAACAAGGGTATAATAACTGACATTACTTTGGAAACGTGTGGATACGGTATCTCCGGCCGGATAATTAAACACCACGGCATCGTTGCGTTCCACCTTACCCAAACCGGGAAAACGGAAATAGGGTAAATGTATCCATTCGAGATACGATTTTACACTGGTTGTCAGCGGTAAGGTGTGGTGTACAAAAGGAAACGAAAGGGGTGTATTCGGAACTTTCGGTCCGTAAGCTATTTTGCTCACGAAAAGATAATCGCCAACCAGCAACGATTTTTCCATTGATGATGTGGGTATTGTATATGCCTCAATGAGAAAGGTGCGTATTATTGTTGCGGCCACCACTGCAAAAACAATAGCGTCAACCCATTCGCGCACCACACCTTTTTCGGGCTCGGTGCGGTTATCGGGGTCGACAAACCGTTCATCTTTTTTAAAAGCAAGGTAAGGAAAATAGATAAACGGTAGCACAACCGCCAAAAACTGTTCGCCCAACCCGAACTTGTTGAAACATTTTGCCATTTCAACAAGCATAAGCATGTATACAAATACGTTTAAAAAGGGAAATATTAACAAAGCAAACCACCACAGCGGTTTTTTAATAATTTTCAAAAAGACGTATAGATTGTAAAAAGGGATAAGGGTTTCCCACCCTTTACGACCTGCTTTTTCAAATTGCCCCCATAAAAAAACCGTTGGGAACGTGAACAATATCGGGATAACAACAATAAGTTCTAACATAAAAAGTGTTTTTTATTTAAGGTGTTGCAAGATAATATCTTTTCATAATATCAAGCGGTTAAACTTTGTTAAACAAAAATCGCCGCAAAGCTAAAATATTTTCATTTTTTGTAGAGCACTTTCTTACCCGTTCCGGCAATTTTCAACCAAATACCACCCGACGAGGCTTTTTGCGAAAACGGTGTCAAATCAAACGAGAAACTCTTTTGTATCATTGAACGGCATGCATCGTTATCGGCAAAGCAGAAATACAACACCGTTTTCGGCGGGAACGACTCCATAACCCTGTTTGTGTAATACAACTTGGCATCTGCCGTACCGCAACCGCCGTCATACGTAACGTACACATTCAAACAATCGCCCGATACCGCAAGAGAATCCAATGTATAATAATCCCCCTTTGCAGGCACCGAATCGATAAGTTGCATAGGCAGGCATCCTCCGGTTTTTTCCCTTACAGTCTTTTTATGCGAAAGGCACGAATACATTAATGTCAAAACAGGAAGTAACATTGCAAATAAAATTTTCGCTAACGGTTTCATATTCCCAAGGTTTTTAGCAAATCGTTAATGGTAAATATCCCTTTTTTATCACATACAAATTCGGCAGCCATAACGGCACCCGTGGCAAACCCCTCTCTCGATTTGGCTTTATGTTTCAATATCAACTCGTCCACTTTCGACACATATTTTATTTCATGAGTTCCCGGCACCTCTCCCACTCTTTCGGAAACTACGGGTAACTCTCCGTTTGACGCTACAGCGTTGTTAACCCATTTGCGGTAACCGGGATTTTGCATAATAATATCGCCGGCAAGTTGAACGGCGGTACCGCTCGGAGCATCGAGTTTATGAATGTGATGAATCTCTTTTACGCAGGCATGGTAACCCTCTATTTTGCCCATTATACGGGCGAGTTCCCTGTTAAGATAAAATAGCACATGTACTCCTATGCTAAAGTTGGGGGCATAAAGGAGTGTTCCGTTTTTTGTTTTACAAGCGTGCGAAACCTCTTCCAAGCTCCCGTACCACCCGGTGGTTCCGCAAACCACAGGCAAGTTTTTGTCAAAACAACGCAAAATGTTGTTAACGGCTGTTTCCGGCATTGAGAAATCAATAACTATTGTTCTTTCCTGAAAATTTTGCGGCAACTCTTTCCAGTGGTCCTCGTTGTCCAAACGGGCAATAATATTATGTTTCCGTTCAATGGCGACTTTTTCAATGGTTTTTCCCATTTTTCCGTATCCGGAAATTATAATATTCAACCGTTTATCCATAATAGAATGGGTATGATTTTTTTTTAAAAGAAAAATCTGTTATTCCATATTGTCCACGAGCGTTCGGCCTGCAGGTACAACATCTCCAAACCGTTTTTTGTTGTGGCACCGTGTTCCCTTCCCTTTTTCAAAAAAAGCGTCTCTGCGGGATTATAAACCACATCGTACAAAATATGATCTTTTGTAAGCAATTCGTACGGTATTTCGGGACATTCGTCAACATTGGGATAGGTTCCGAGAGGCGTCGTGTTAATAATTAAATTACTGGTTTTCATAATTTCGTTGTCGAGCCAACTGTAACGCAAACTTTCGATTTTTACCGGCTTGCGACTCACAAAATAGAAATAGATTCCCAACTTTCTAAGAACAAAAGCCACCGTATGAGCGGTACCTCCAGTGCCCAAAATAAGTGCCCTGATATGCTCACGCGAATCGACCAATGGTTTCAATGTTTTTTCAAAGGCGTATGCATCGGTATTGTAGCCCTTCAAGGAATATCCGTCTCTTTTCCTAAACACTTTTACAACATTTACCGAACCGGTAACGCGTGCTTCCGGACTTAATTTATCAAGGTAACTGACAACGGATTGTTTATAAGGAACCGTCACATTGAAACCCTCCAAATCTTTATTATTTTCCACCAATTGAGGCAGGTTGTCGAGATTATCCGTTTCGAATAATCTGTATTCCCCCTTAATTCCTTTTTTCAAAAACTTCTCTTCAAATATTTTAGGCGAATAGGAATACCCCAACGATTTACCCAATAATCCGTAAACTTTCATCTAAATTGCGGTAATGTTTATTATACTTGGTTTGTTTTTTCGATTTTTTGTAAAAATAGAAATTTTATTTATTACTTTTTTCAATCCCTTTCTCTTTACCGGATGCCATAAGCTCCAATACCGTTATCGATGCTATTCCCAACAAGATAACAAAAATAGCCAGCCATGTGTGCAAACCCGGGTCGGGAGGCAAAACACTTTTATACGATGCCACAACTTTTTCTCCGTGTTTCATAATAAACTCGCCGGCGCCGTTTTTCAAATAAACCGTCTCTTTCCATGGCCATAAAACATTTAAACTTCCCAGAATAAAACCGGTAAGAACAGCAAGCGTTTGATTTTTGAAATGTTTAAACACCCACGAAAGAACATGAGAAAAAGCCACCAGACCCACAACTGCACCTATGGCAACAGGCAGAAGGATTTTTATATCGATATTATTAATGGCATCTATTGCAACAAGCTGGTAATTACCCATTAATATCAAAACAAACGAACCCGACAACCCCGGTAAAATCATACTGCATATGGCAACAACACCACACAAAATAAGATACCAAAAATTATCGTTTTGCGTTGCCGGATTTATAAAAGATATTATCACGGCAAATGCTGTTCCCGCCAACAAAGATACTATAACATTCAATTTCCACTTTTCAATGGTTTTACCCACAAAATATACCGATGCCAAAACAAGACCGAAAAAATACGCCCATATATATACGGGATAATTTTTAAACAAAAAGTCAAATATTTTGGCAAGCAAAACAATTGCCAGGACAATACCCAAAAACAACGACAAAAGAAAATAGAGATCGGTTTTTGCGGCAAAATCTTTCCATTTTCCCGACAACAATAATTTAACGGCCGTAATGTCGAATGATTTTATGGCGTTTATTATTCTTTCGAAAATTCCCGTTATCAAAGCTATGGTACCTCCCGACACGCCGGGGATAATATTGGCTATTCCCACAGCCACTCCTTTTAGCAGATATATCAGATATTCTTTCATCAAGCAGTTATTATTAACGCATTATAAATTTAATAATCTTGTATTTCCAACTTTGGAAAGGGGCATATCTTACGGGCACATCCGGCCATACCGCACGTTTTACCACCGATTTGACATTCGAAAACAGTTCAAACGAATATTTACCGTGGTACTTACCAGTTCCGCTGTTTCCAATACCGCCGAAAGGCAATTTCGGCGACACGATATGAACAAGGGTGTCGTTAATGGAAACCCCTCCCGATGAAATCTCTTTCAAAATTCTGTTTTGTAACCGTTTGTTATCGGTAAAAAGGTACAATGCCAAAGGTTTCGGACGGCTGTTTATCTTTTCAATTATTTCGCCGTAATCATCAAAAGTAATAACGGGAAACAACGGCCCGAAAATCTCCTGCCCCATAACCGGCATATCAAAGGTAACGTTATTCAAAACAGTGGGCGAAAACCACCGTTCTTCAATATTGTATTTGCCGCCGTAATATATTTCGGCACCTTCCGTAAGCGTCTTCAAACGTTCGACGTTTGCCTTAGTAATTATCCTTGGATAATCTTTGTTGTTAAGCGTGTCGGGACCATACATCTTTTCCACGGCGTCTTTCAACAAATCGAGAAAGAGCTTTTTTACCGATTTGTGAACCAAAAAATAATCGGGAGCTATACATGTTTGCCCCGCATTTATCAACTTACCCCATGCAATACGGCGGGCGGCTAATTTCAAATTGGCATTTTCATCTACAATGCAAGGACTTTTGCCTCCCAATTCCAATGTCACGGGTGTCATATTTTTTGCCGCATGTTGCATAACTATTTTTCCCACCCTCGGGCTACCCGTAAAAAACACATGGTCGAAAGGCAACTTTAACAGTTCCTGCGAAACATCAACGCCCCCCGTAAAAAGTTTAACGGTAGCAGGGTCAAATGTGGTGTTTATAATTTTTTCGAGAAGTGCTGAGGTGTTGGCCGAAATTTCCGAAGGTTTCAACACAACCCTGTCGCCTGCCGAGAGTGCTCCTATCAACGGGGCAATCATCAGATGAAAGGGATAATTCCAGGGTGAGATGATAAGCACTTTTCCTTTCGGTTCGTATGTGTAGAAACTTTTGGCCGGAAAATTTACAACGGGTGTGGAAACCCTGTGGGGTCTCATCCATTTACGCAAATGTTTCAGATGAAAATTCAACTCTTCGAGGACAAAACCTATCTCGGTGGCATATGCTTCGAATCTCGATTTGTGTAAATCTTTGTAAAGTGCTTCGTAAATTTCCTCTTCGTAATAAAGAATTGCTGTACGCAATTTTTTCAAATTGTCGATGCGGGCGGCATAATCAGGCTGGCCGTTTTTTACGGCTTTTTCTTGCAATAAAAACAAATCCCTGATTTTTTCCCTCATTTTTCACCCCTTGTCCGTTATTAAATAGCTAAACAAGCTCCTGTTTCAAATCGTCAGGAAGAAAATGCATAAAGGTATCGCCACGCAGACCCAACCGCAATGTTTCGAGGGGTATAACTTCGGCAGGAGCGATATTTCCGAGATTTACGTTAGCGCCGAAATGTTTAATAAACCAAGCCTGCTGCGATTTTTGGGGAGCCTCCCACAAAATACTGTCGAGAGGAATAACCTTGGAAATATCGTTAATAAGTTCGAAGTTGGCTTTTCCGTGGGTATCGTAAATACCTACCGTACCGCTTTCGCGTGCTTCGGCAATTACTTTAAACGAGCCGGCTTCCAGTTCGGCTTTCATTTGATTTACCCATTGCGAATTGGGAATTTCCAGACCTGCAATTTTCGAACCCACCTCCGAAACCACGGTAAAATCTTTTGACAAAAGAGAGATATAATTACACTTTTCGTAATGCGGCAACGACATTGAGCCGTCGGAAATTTCAACGGCATCAAACCCCATATCGTCAACAAAAGAGCGAAAAGAGTCGAACTGTCCCCTGATAAGAAAAGCCTCGAAAAGGGTTCCGCCCGGATAGACCTTTATATTGTTCGACTTGTAAAGTTTTATCTTTTCTTTCACATTCGGATTTACATAGGAGGTTCCGAAACCAAGTTTAACAAAGTCAATCAAACCGGCTGCCATCTCCATCAAATCCGCCGCTTGATTCATTCCCATGCCTTTGTCCATTACCATTGTAATACCCGTATTGCGCTTTTTTGCAGTACGTTCAGGAATATATTTCAAATTTTTCATCTGTATATCTGTTTATCATCCGGTGTTATGTTTTTCCGGACGAATATGTTTTCGTAACCAATATTAATTACTTTTATCGGTTGTACCCGATATGTCGGCGGTTTTGTAAATTTCAAGCAATTCCAAATATCTGTTATCAATTAAAAATTCCGGTATATACTCTTCAAGTTCCCACCGGCTGTTATAATCCGTTTTCAATCCCTCTTCTATGTAAAAAAAGGCTTCTTCCACTTTTCCCGCATTGAAAAGATATCCTCCGAGCCTGAAAAATATCACTGCCACACCCGGATTGTGCGAAATGCTCTCTTTGAGTATCTCCACCGCCTTTTCAAAATCGCCTTGAATGGCAAAAGCCAACGAATAGTTCATCCAGGCGGGCACCATGGTTTTCTCCTTTTCTATTACCATTTTCAAATACTTTACCGACCCGGAATAATTTCCCGAACTCAAAAGCGAAATACCGAGTTCGTAAGCTATGTCGGTATTTCCGGGCGAAAGCGAAAGGGCTTTTTCATAATACTTTACAGCGGCGAGCGGCGATTCTATTCTGGCAAAAATCCTTCCCACTCCAAACCATGCATCATAAAAATTGGAGTCAAGGTCAAGAGCGTTATTGTAATAGGACAGGGCTTCAGTGTTTTCGCCGATATTTTCGTAACATTCGGCAATATAGCTGTAGGTAACGGCGTCGGGTTCCTCGTATTCGAAAGTCTGCTTATAATATTTTATGGCTTTACGGAAATGGTTTAATTGTGAATAGGCATTTCCTATGTTAAAATATGCCGACGGCATTTTTTCGTCAATGGCAAGGGCAAATTCGTAGCTTTCAATGGCTTTTTCGTAAAGTTCCAAATTACTGTAAAACAATCCCAAATTAAACCATGCGTATTTATTGTAAGGATGATTATCCAAAAATTTATCGAAAAATGTTATTGCCTCTTCATTCAGTTCCGTAATTTCGAAAAAGAATGAAACCTCTTGCATTATGTCTTCCGAGTCGGGTTTTAGCGAAAGTGCGGCTTCCAAATGTTTCAGAGCATTTTTATAATCGTCAAGATTTTCGTATTCCATAGCAATACTCGTATGAATTTCGGCCGGGTGTTCGGTAAATTCGAGAATACGCTTGTAAATTTGTATCGATTTTTCGTAATGGTCTAACATGCTGTATATTTCAGCCTTTCCCAACATGTACTCCTCTTCACCGAAATCGTCAATACTTTCCAAAACGGTTAATGCTTCGTCGAGCTTATTTTGCATAGCGAGAAGGTGGGATTTTCGCAATAAAAGAGCAGTGCTTGAAAAATGAACCTGTTCGGCATACTTCAATGCTTCCCAAGCTTTATCAATAAAAAAATCGTCGGAATAATAATCTATAAGGAGGCTCCATTCGTCAACGTCAAAAAAAAACGGCTCGCCTGTTTGCAAAGCATTTTCGTATTTTTCAAGCAATTCGTTCAATTCCTCGTCGTCTTCCCAATTCATATTGTCTCCCATCATATGCTACTCTATCGTTTAGGCAAATATAAAAATATTTTTTACTGAAAACATTTTTGCAAAAGAACAACAAAATTGTATCGGAACGGAAAAAGTATCGAATAAAAGTGCAAAATTCGCCATACCGCCGCCATTTTCGGCACATGCAAAAAAGCGGGGTGCTTTTGCCCAGAAAATTAAAATCTGTTATCTCCGTCGAGCAAGTCGCCCAAACCGCCGAGTATGCTGCCTTCGCCTCTGCGTTTACCTCCCTGCGAAGGTGCCGAAGCCACTATTCTGTCGGCAAGTCTGCTGAAAGGTAACGATTGTACCCACACGGTGCCGGGACCTTGCATTCTGGCATAAAATACTCCCTCGCCGCCGAACAGTGTGTTTTTTATTCCTCCTACAAATTGAATATCATAATCAACACCGGAAGAAAAAGCCACAAGGCTGCCTGTGTCAACAAAAAACACCTCTCCCGGCGAAAGTTGCCGTTTAAACAGTGTCCCTCCGGCATGGACAAAAGCCATACCGTCGCCTTCGAGTTTTTGCAGTATAAAGCCTTCGCCGCCGAAAAATCCGGCACCGAGCTTTTTGGTAAATTCCATACCTATGGAAACTCCTTTGGCCGCACACAAAAAGGCATCTTTTTGACATATAAGTTTTCCGTCGTGTTCAGTCAAATCGACCGGTATAATTTTTCCGGGAAAGGGCGCCGAAAAAGAGACATGTTTTTTACCCAAACCGTTATTTGTAAAAGCGGTCATAAAGAGGCTTTCGCCGGTAAGAACACGTTTTCCGGCAGAAAACAGTTTGCCGAGGAGTCCGCTGTCGCGGTTGCTGCCGTCGCCGAAAATGGTATTCATAACTATTCCGTCGTCCATCATCATCATGGCACCCGGCTCGGCAAGTACCGTCTCTTGCGGGTCGAGTTCAATCTCAACAAATTGCATATCGTCGCCGTAAATCTTATAATCTATCTCGTGTGCATTCATAATAAAATCTTTTTTTGTTATACATGTTTAAATTTTTTGCCGGCTCTTTACATATTGCCGTATTCGCTGACAAATTCCGTCAATGCTTTTTCTATGTTTTTCTCCTTTGTTTTAACAATCTTTATTCCTCCTTCGTCAAGATCATGTTTCAGGTGCTTACCAACGTTATTTAACAAAATGTAACGGCAATCGGAAATCTTTTCGACCAAATCGGCATGAGTATGCTCAACGGTCTCGTCGTGCTCCTCGTGATGGTTCTCGCGCAAATCAACATTTTCGTATTCTTTGCCGTTTATTTCAAAAATCATAAAATAGGGCGATTGTCCCGTTCTTGCAAAAATCGTCTCTTTATCCAGGGTAGGAATTGCTACTTTCATATGTAATATTTTTTTCAGGCAAAAATAGGATAAATTTTTTCCATTAGCTTTGTGCCGCAATATTTTAAAGCTTATGACAAAAAACAAAACCGCATCAGCATCCAGATTGTTTTTACTAACCGATTATGCCACAATAATATACTTCATAATAACAGGATTGGCAATACTGCTTTTTTACGGCAAAGTGGAAAATCCTTTATCGCATCTCGGGATACGGTTGACAGTCATATCAGTGCTTATTTCTTTGGCTTTAATCGACAAAAAGAGAAAGGGAATACTCTTTTTCGTCAGGTTATTCATCCCTGTTGTTTTGCTTTCGTACACATACGGCGACACCGCTGCTTTAAACGGGATTTTTTTTCCGGCACCTTTGGACAGCTATTTTATTAAAGCCGACAAATTGATTTTCGGTTTCGAACCTGCACTCCGGTTTTCACAAAAATTTAACGCCAAATGGTTTGGCGAAATTATGAATGCCGGTTATTTCTCATACTACTTTATGCTGCTTGCCGTAACGCTTTCATATTTTTTTGTTTTAAGAGAAAAAGCCGAAGAATCGATTTTTATAATAATAACATCATTTTATATCTATTATGTAATATTTATAGCCGTGCCTGTTGTGGGACCTCAATTTTTTTACAAGCCTCCCGAAAGCACCCCTCTGCATTCGGGATTATTTTCAGGACTTGTGCAATGGGTTCAAAAAAACTGGGAACATCCCACCGGCGCATTTCCAAGTTCGCATGTGGGTATGGCAATAATTTACCTTATTATGACATACAAGGATTTAAAAAAACTTTTTTTTGTATTACTCCCGTTTACAATAATAATTCTTTTTGCAACGGTTTACGTAAAGGCACATTATGCGGTAGATGTGTTTGCCGGTATTTTAACGGCACCGTTTATTTATTATATTTCAAAAAATATTTATCAGAGCAAATTTTTTAAATATTGAATATCAATAAAAAAACCCGCCATAAAACTATTTTTAAGGAAAAACAGGCAATATAA
This sequence comes from uncultured Lentimicrobiaceae bacterium, assembly GCA_964549335.1. Lineage (GTDB taxonomy): Bacteria > Bacteroidota > Bacteroidia > Bacteroidales > F082 > Sulfidibacterium. Next base: position 128,248 of record CAZJUQ010000005.1, read on the forward strand.
AAAAGCATTAAAAAAATAAAACCATTACTTTTGCCGCCGTTAAAACAAAAATGATTTTTATGTCAAAGCAAATTTATTCGGTAATAAAAGGGACGGGAAAATTCATACCCGAAAGGACAATACCGAACACATATTTTTTAAATCACGAATTTTATAATGAGAAGGGGGAGAAACTTCCCGCCGGTAATGAAGAGATAATTGAAAAATTCCGCGAAATAACCAATATTTCAGAGCGCAAGTATGTTAACGACGATGAGGTAAATTCAGGAATTGCAGCCATAGCCGCCAAGCGCGCCATTGAAGATGCAGGCATCGACAAGGAGAGTCTCGACTATATAATTTTCGCCCACAATTTCGGCGATGTACGTCACGGGAGTTCAGTATCGGATACTGTTCCAAGTCTTGCCGCCCGTGTAAAACACATACTCGGCATTAAAAACCCCGAAACGGTTGCTTACGATATGCTTTTCGGATGCCCGGGCTGGGTAGAAAGCATGATACAGGCCAACTATTATATTAAATCGGGCGATGCCAAACGTGCCCTGATAATTGGTGCCGACACTCTTTCGAGAATATCGGACCCCTATGACCGCGACAGTATGATTTACAGTGACGGTGCAGGAGCCACAATTCTCGAAGCTGTGGAAAGCGATAAACCGGTAGGTATTATTTCGCATACAACACACTCCGACACCTTAAACGAGGCTTTCTATTTGTGGATGGGAAAATCGTACAAAAAAGGATACAAGGAAGATCAATATTTTTTGAAAATGCTCGGCAGAAAACTATATAATTACGCATTGATAAATGTACCGCAAGTGGTGAAAAAAAGTCTGGACAAAGCAAATCTTACTCTTACCGACATTAAAAAAATCCTCATACATCAAGCCAACGAAAAAATGGATGAAGCTATCGTTAAAAGGCTTTTCAAATTATACGGCTTTAACGATTTCGACCGCAGCATAATGCCCATGACAATATCGTGGTTGGGAAACAGTTCGGTGGCAACGGTTCCCACACTTCTCGACATGATGCTCAAACACGAAATAAAGAATCAAAAATTCTTTAAGGGCGACCATTTGGTATTTTGTTCGGTTGGCGCCGGCGTAAATATCAACTCCATAGTTTATAAATGCATCAACGGATAGCATTAACAACGTCAACGCTGTCATTGGAAATGTAAACGAGCAAAAGGCTGTGGACGGCATGTCCCGTTTGCGCAATTATTTTACCGTAATTTTGTATCTGTTTCAGATGCGACTTTTCCCTGTTTCCGGTTTTATAATCCAAAACGGTGATGCCGTTTTTACCGAAAACGACCCTGTCGGGACGCAAAACGGAATTGGTCTCAGCATCGTAGAGTTCCGTTTCGTTTTTCACTTTCAATCCGGGTACGAAAAGTTCCTTTAATTGCGGATGCCGTACAATTCCGTTGATAACCGGTTCCAATTCACCGGCAGCACTATCCAGCAGCAGGCCTCTGGTACGGAAAGCCGACAAGACAGGTTTTACATCATCTGCCGAATAAATTTCAGCCAAAATTTCGTGCAACATGGTGCCGTACTCCTTTTCACCGGCATTTTGCACCGAAACCATGGGATTTTGCCCGGGAGTTGCAACGGCAAGGTTTTCGCGCCACGATTTCCGCAACATTGATGTCAGCATAACGGCATTTCCGTCAGTTCCGTCATCCCTTTTCAAAGGTTCCGGCAATACTCCGAAATCGTAAATATGTTGATCTTCGTTCCAAAGGTTTTTAGCTTTCAAAAAACTCTTCATATAACCGCCAAAAACACCGGTTTTTCCGTCCTCCTTTATATTTCCCAAAGCATACAAAGCATATACGGGACGGGTAAAAGCCACATAGACAAGGTTAAGCTCGTCGAGTTTGGTTTTGGCCGTCTCTTTTTCATAAACATAACCTTTGTCAACGGCATAAAGTTTTTTATTGATATCGAAAACCACTTTATTCAAAGGAGCAACTTCGTCAATTCCGGGTTCGTCCCAAAATTGTTCTTTCGCCACCTTTTTATTGTCGAAATTTTCCAAATCTATTATTACCACACCGAATTTCAGACCTTTAGCCTTATGAGCTGTAAGTATGTTAACGGCGTTTCCGTTTTCAGGAAGAGTAATGCTCAGTTTCTCCTTTTTCACCTCCCACAGTTCCAAAAATTCGTTTATGTCGCCCGAATGAATCTGACGGTTTTCCAGAACGAAATCGAGAAAAAACCTTACAAAAGCATCAACGGGTTCGTTATTGAAGAAATGCCTTACAATCTCTTCGCAAACTTCGTAAACGTTCAATAGTGACATCCTTTCAGTGTCCACGGGTTCAAAACCGTAATTCTCCAATATCCCGTTAAAGGAGATATCTTTGTTCATCACGGCAGTTACATAATCTTGAGTGCGGTTTTGAAGTTTCAAAAACAGGTATATCAAATCAGCCGAGTTTATGTCATCGTTACCGTCGGCAATAAATCTCAACAAGGCTATAATAAACCTGACCTTTGCCGATGCGGCGAGTTTTACCGACTCGGACGATACAACGGGAATGTTGTTGTACAACAGATGTGCCGCAATAGAGGTAGCGTCATCGTTTTTTCTGCACAACACGGCAATATCGCCGTGGGAGTAGCCTCTCTCCAGCAATTCCGCAATTATCTCCACAATTTCCAAGGGTTTTCTGTTTTTATACTCTCCTGCATTATTGCTTTTAAGAAAACGCAACGAGATTAAACCACCCTCTTTGCCGCCCGAAGGAATTTTCTGTTGATGATTATCGTAAATTTTAATAAAATCTTGCGAAAGGGTGTTTTTTACCACATCGAAAAATTCGTTGTTAAACCTGACAATTTCAGCATAAGAACGGTAATTGACATCAAGGGCTTTGGACAGGAAATTTTGTTTTAACAACTCTCTCCTGAAATAATTTTCATCGTTGTTTTCCACTCCGTAAAGTTCGGGCAAAGAGGTAAACAGCTCCACCTCTCCTCCCCTGAAGCGGTAAATCGCCTGTTTGGCATCACCTACAATCATATTGAACCTGCTGTTTGCCAACGACTCTTCCACAAGAGGCAGCATGTTATTCCATTGTAATATGGAAGTATCTTGAAATTCATCTATTAAAAAATGCTTGTACCGCACCCCGAGTCTTTCGTAAATGAACGGCACCGGTTGACCGGCAATTTCCGAAGCAATTTTCCTGTTAAATTCCGAAATGGGGACTTTTTGTGTTCGCTCGATAAAATCTCTGAAGAGCAAACGTATTTGATAGACCAAAACAACACGGTATATGTTTTTAAAAATCATCCAGCGCAACACATACCCGCGTGCCGTCTCTTTTATCTCATTGTAATAACCCGTTAACAGGGGTTTTATACCTTCTATTTTTTCAACAACATTATCGGCGGCACTTTTTGTGTACCAATCTTTTCCGTTTTCAAAAACATTGTAAGACGACGCCAAAACACCGGGGCCCGGCATAGCCAGTTCGTCAACTTTTATCAAATTTTTTGCTTTTACAAAATACGAGATAACACCGCTTTTCGATTTTCCCGAAAAATCATCTGCTTGCAATCCCGCCGCTGCAATTGTGTTTAAGGCCTCTTCAGCGAGAGCCGTTAACTTTTTACGGTAACCGTAATAGGAATGTTTTAATTTTTCGATTAACCCAATATAGTCAGGCGTTTCCATATGTTCGAGCGCAAGAGTGGCAAAAAAATCCTCTTCCCGCATCTGCTTTTTCACAAAATCCGTCAGTGTACCGGTAATGTTGTGACTCTTTTCGTCCTCCACCTTAGAAATCACGAAACCTGTCAAAATTTCGGTAAAATCTTTGTCGATGCCTACATTTTTGTATATATCTTCAACAATGAAAGGGACGAAATCGTCATCGTCTATTAACACTTCGAAATTTTGAGGCAGCTCAAGGTCGCCGGCAAAAGTTCTGACGATTTTATGCACAAAAGAGTCGATGGTACTTACCGAAAAATCGTCGTAGTGATGATTTATATTGAACTGTAAAAGCAGAGCATTTTGCAACAACCTTTCCTCATCGATATTTGTACCGGCAACAATGCTTTTTACAAGGTAATCGTCAAAATTTCCCGAAATAATATTCCGCAATGTTTCCAAAATTCTTGTTTTCATCTCATTGGCGGCTTTATTGGTGAATGTAACGGCAAGAACACTTTTGAACAGTGCCGGATTGGTGAGCGTAAGTTTCAGGTACTCTTTTACCAGCGTTGTGGTTTTGCCCGAACCCGCCGAAGATTTATAAACAAGAAAGTTTTTCATCAAAAAACTCTAACAGGGTTTTGAAGTATCTATTTTATAATTATCAATTTCCTGGTAATATAGAACTTATCCCAGTTCAACACAACAATACAATTTCCTTTGACATCTCTGTTCTTCAGAAGGACATTCATTTTTTTCCCTTCGACATATCTGCGTTCCGAAAGTAACAGTTTTCCGTTTTGGCTGAAAATTTTCAAATTAACCTCCCGGCGGGGCGGTGACGAAAATCTAACGGTAAAATTATCTTTACAAGGGTTCGGGAACAGAGTTACCGGTTTTATCTCTTTTTCGTCTATTCCTATTAAATTGCTTCGAACCGAATCGATATATACCGAAGTTATGCCAAGATTGGATGTGGAGATTTGCAACATCGGCTCTTTACCTCCTTTGGCAAGCCACTTATATTCAACATAATTTCTGTGAATAGGGAAACCTGAATTTAGAGAATCGAGGTACAAACTGTCAAACTCGGAAACCTCCGATTTCAGACGCAACACCTCAAAGGTTCCGTACGGTGTTATTAGTGTACCGTAACCGTCAACGGTATTTTTGCGGTGGCGGTCAATAAGAATGTACATAAGATTGTCGATGCCGAGACTCGAACCCGACGCCGAGGAATCAACATTGCCGTATTCAAGCGGAAATTTGTATAAAATATCTGGATTTGTGTAAACAAACGGTAAAGGGATACCGTTCAAAGAGGCATCAAAACCCGCAAAGCTAAACGAACCGCTTGAATTTTTATAATACTCGTAAATGTCGGTAACAGGCAATCCGGGCACAGGTATATCGTAAGGCAAATGTTTTGCCAAATTAGCCTTTCCGAAAAAAACCAACCAATGCGGCGTGTAAATGTAATTTATAAAAGTATCTACCGTCTGTTTTACGGGTTCCAAAGCACTGAAATCCCATAAAAAACCTTCACCCGTTTGAGTAAAATCAATAAAATCCACATTTAATCCGGTGGACAATCTAACCGTATCGTTAGCAGAAACAAAATCGGAGGAATTAATCGTAATTTGCCCGAAGGCATTGCCGGAAAAAAGCATTGAAATTGAAATGCCAACCGTTAACAAATATTTTTTCATATGCTTAATGTTTTAAAGTTTTTTCAAAGTTACGCACTTACGGGGAAAATAAACCCTATTACTCTCTTTTTTTTTATCCCCGTACTTTTACCGCAAAAAGAGCGTGCGGTTATCTTTTACTTTTTGTTTTTTTCTTTTTCTTTTTCCTTTTTTCAGGATTTCTGAACAACTCCGAAAAATTATTAAAATCTTTTTGATAAGCGATACCAACCCCTTGCGTGTAGGGTGCAACCTTATCGTAATTGGCATAATAGTACCAACTGTTCACATTTGAGTGGTTGTATGCTTTAAGTATCCATCTTCCGTCGGGGGTAAGTTTGAAGTTAATATCAACATCGCCAACAATGTTGCTAGCCGAACGGTTCGACCTGTCGTATGTCATTCCGAAGTTACCGTTTATGGAGAGGCGGTTATCGAACAATTGGGTTGACAGTGCCACTTCGAACTCCTCTTGCGAGATGTTGTCGCCGGGTTTGTAATTTATACCTATATCCAAATCCTTACTTACTTTCGAAAGTAAACCGCTCAATTGGTTTGAGAGGATAGTATAGTACGACGAACTTAACGAAATATTGGAAGCATTACTGAAACTGAAGGTCCCCAAAACCAAAAGCGATATCATTTGTTGGTTTACCAGAGCCTTATTTGTAGTATCTATTTTTGCATAAACAATACGTTGCATATCGGGGTCGAGGTCGGGAAATTTTATTTGGAAACTCATATCCGGATTGGAGAGCGAACCGCTCAATATAATATAACAATTTACATTTAACCTGTTTTTGTACGAAGCCGACGAATCGACAACCATTCCCAAACTGCTGTAGCTTGTCTTAACAGTATAAAGGCCTTTAATGTTCATAATAGCGGCATAAGGGTCGCCGCTCCACGAAATTTTACTCCCTTTGGTAAGCGAAAAATGTTTGCTGACAAGGTTTTGAATATTTAAGTTAAAATCCCCGTTATCAATAATATAATCGCCCACCATTGTAAAATCGCCATCCGAATTTGTATGAATTTTCACATTTCCTTTACCCGCGGCACGTATATCGCCCATTTCGTAAGGAAGGGTTATTTTTATGTCGGCATCGGGATTTACACTCATATTGAGTTTAATATCATACTTCGACACCTGTTCTTTCACATTTTTTTTCGACTCTTTGTCGAGTTCCGAACTATCGGTTTTCGGAGGCACGAAAACTATATAGTTTTTATCAAGAATTTCGGCCGAATAGTCGAGGGGAATAACAACATCCGTCCCCTTTTTCGACTGCGCATCTATATTCAAGGTAATATCGTCGGGCGGTCCTTTAATTACTATGTTGCCCGAGGCAATGGCAACACCGTAGTAGAGTTCGTTTTGATGTCTGTTTGTATCGAAAAACAGAAATTTATCCGAATGAACGGTAAGGTCGAAATGTATGTTTTTAAAATAGTTATGATAAAGACCGCCCGACAGTGTGGCACTGTTTCCCAAGGTATCGTAAAGTATCATTGAACCGAAATCGATTTTGTTTTCATCGAAAACTATTTTATTACTGAAAGAGTATTTCGTGTTAAGATAATTAATCTTCAAAGCCGTCCGTTTAAAATCCACAAACCCTTTAACTACCGGCTTATCAAAGGTTCCCAAAATCTCCATGTTTCCCGCGGCTTTTCCCTCTATTTGTGTAATATATTCATCGATAAAGGGTTCTATGGCTTTTATGTTAAACCTGTTAAAGGCAACCTTAATGTTGAAATTGTTTTTGTCATCAAACGGATAAATAAAACCGTCGAGGGCAAACACCTTGCCGATACCGGAATTTCCTTTACGAACAATTTGCGATTTGACAAAAATTGCCTGTCTGCTATTGTCCCATGTGTTCAACAAAACGGCATCACCCAACAACACTTTATTAAAATAGAGTCCCGAAATTTTCATGTCCGACACAAACCAAAACTTATTTTTACCCAACGAGTAATTCATATTTCCGTCAATAATTCCGTCGAGGTCCAAATCCCACATCATCGTAACAAAATCGAAATTCGACAAATCCCAATTATGAAAGACAAGTTTTAGGGTATCCATCTCTTTTTCAGGAATTTTACCCTTCATCGAAAATGACGACGTACCCCGGTTTATGACGAAATCTTCTATTTTTATTCCCGATGTATCAATAATGAATTGGTTTCCTGAATCGACGGTCCATAATGTATCGTTAATAAAAACTTTGGTATAGTCTATTTTAAAAAGGGAATTATTATCACTTACCAGGTATTTACCTTTGATGTCACCCCAGTTTTTTCTTACCGTATCGGCATTGTTCCAATTTACGGAATAACGGATACTGTCTTGAAAAAGGGCGGTTGTTATCACAAATTGGTCGAGACCGAACACGGTTTTATCACTTCCCGTACTGTCTTTAAGAATAATATTGTCTGCCGACAGGTTAATTTTCAAGCCGTTTTTTTCTTTATGCGAATTAAGTGCGGGTTTTCTGAAATCAATCCCCTCATACTTCACCAAATCGCTGTTTCCGTCAAACGAAACCGAAGCGTTTTTAAAATCTATTTCCGCTTTTAAAGATGTGCCGTTCGATATCTCAAGTCCGTTCACAAACTGTTCTCCTATAATGGAGGGATCTTTTAAAAGTATTTTAAAATTGATATTGCCACCGGGTAATACCAATGCGGTTTGCTCAGCCGGAGGCATAAAATAGTAATTATACAAGGTTGTAAAATCAGATGATAAATTCGAATATTTAAAATGCCCCGACATTTCAAAATCGACAATATCCGATGTCAACGACAAAACCTCATTTTTTTTGTCAAAATATTTTTCCAAAGAGATGTTTTTTATCAGATACCAATCGTCACCAAACCAAAGTTTTGTGTTTTTCATTGTTATGTCAGCAAGCATACTGTCAATATCAAAACCTTTGACATGTATGTTTGCATTTGTCGACAGCTTCGCCTTTTCTTGCGAAAAGATATCAAAGGCATAGAGATTTGAGTTTAAAATTTTTGTTTTCAGGTCCAGTTCGGGAATGGCGTTAAACAATATTTTCACATTACCGGTGGCAAGAATATCTTTGTCGCCTATGGCAAAATTACTTTTTAAGGTATCGTTTTGGTAAGAACTTTCGAGAGTTATATTATCAAATTTATAATCTGACACTTCGATGTAATCGATTTTTGTGCCTGCGTTCAAAACAAAAGCCGAATTATTTTCGCTCCGTATTTCGGCATTAGTATTAAAAGTCGTTTTTCCAAGCAGGTCGCCTGTTTGCAAATAGCGCCCCAAATTCAAGGCTTTTGCACCCAGTTCCGCATTCATTAAAAAGCCGTTTTTTAGGGGTTTCATCGAAACCTCTGCCGTTATGCTTCCCGAATCGAGCAAAATATCCAGATTTGCATCAAAATCATCAATCTTCCCGTTGAGCTTCCCTTTTATGTTAACGGTTTCATCTTGCGGTACGTATTCCAAATAGGGCAACTTCCCTACGGGCAGTTTTAAAGTCTCCAAATCGGTTTTGCCTGTTATAAAATTATCAATATTTATATTAAAATAACTTTTCGTTATATCGGGCAACCCTTTAACCTTTACATCTCCGTCAAACGATGTATTGCTACCGTAATTGAGCGACAAATCGCTTACGGAGAGGTTTCTCAAACATCCTTCGGCATTTCCTTTGACATAAACCCTGTTTTTCATCGACTTTATACCTTCGACGAAATATCCCAGCTCCGAATTATCTATTTCTGAATTTTTAATGTCGGCAGTAAGGAACACCGAGTCGTAAAAATTGTCGTAACTGTTCCATGTGCGGGTATTCATTGCAAAATCGAGGGAAATACGTGAATGTTGTGTGGAAATACCGGTATTCATAAAAGCCAACATGGTATTGCTGATGGTAACTTCGCTTTTCATGTTTTCTATTTCAAAACCGCTTTTATCCTTACCTCTCAACAACTTCAACTTAAAATGCAACGAATCGTCAACAATTGAAAAATCAACAGCTTCCAAATCGAATTTTTCAACATCCAAAGCGGAAAAATCGATTAACCCTTCCGGAGCCGGAGGTTCATCTTTCAATGAATATACAAAGTGTGAATTTTCTATTTTCAAATGTTTAATTTTCAAGACAAACTTCTTGGAACTACCCTCTGACTTCAGGGTGTCGTTTGTCGAAAACGAGTCGATAAACTTAATAAAGTCAAAATCATCACTACCCTTTTGTTGAACTAATCTGAAATCAACATTATTGATAAAAACCTTGTGTAAAACTATTTTGTTTTTTAAAAGTGACGAATATTGGGGCAAAAGATGCAATTTTTCAAGGTTAACTATGGTGTCGGAAGCAGGACTCAAAAGAGTGACATTTGAAATATCAACAGCCCCGAGGGGTGTTATCTGCAATCTGCCCACAGCAACATTATATCCCGTTTTTGAGGTAAGCCATTGAACCGCCACCCTGGTTATTATGGTTTGAACCATCGGCGTCCTTACAAGCAACGATACCGAAACGGGGATAAATAAAACCGACAAAAGCGCATAAAAGAACACTTTTGCAAATAACATCCTCTTATTCTTATCTCTTTTCCCCATTTGAATAATTAACGGATAAACAACATGTCACGCAAGGCAATATCCCGTTATGCAAAGATAGATAAAAAACGTATGTTGGCCGGTTTATGTTTTTGAAAGCGGCACACACCGGTGTAAAATGTTATTTGTCATTTTACATTCAAAGGGCACCTGTTTGTAAAAAAATTATTTTCTTTACATAAAATTTCAAAAATTATGCAACAGCAAAGAAAATTTGGTGCCTTTGCAGGTGTTTTCACCCCCTCCATTCTCACCATATTAGGTGTGATAATGTATTTGCGTCTTGGCTGGGTAGTGGGTGTATCGGGATTATGGGGCTCCATTATCATAATTTTGCTTGCACACGTTATATCGGTTTCCACAGGGTTGAGCATATCGTCCATTGCCACCGACAAAAAAATAAAGGCCGGAGGTATCTATTATATTTTGTCGCGTTCACTCGGATTGCCTATGGGAGGTTCCATAGGAATAACATTATTTGTAGGAACGGCTTTGAGCATTTCCATGTATATAGTGGGTTTTACCGAAAACTTTTTGTCCGTGGAAATATTCCGCAACCTGCTGGGCATAAACCAAATAACCATAAACGACATAAGAATTATAGGCACCATAGTACTTGTTTTACTTACGGTAATAGCCTTTATCAGTACCGATTTGGCAATAAAAACCCAATTTTTTATTCTCGGAGCCATTTTTTTGTCGTTGGTATCAATATTTGCGGGGATATACTTTTTTTATTCGCCCGGTACACAGGCTGTTACCGTTACCGATTTCAAAGCTTTCAAAGACTTCGGTTTCGCTGAAGTTTTTGCCATATTTTTTCCTGCCGTAACAGGTTTTACCGCAGGTGTGGCTATGTCGGGCGATTTAAAAAATCCAAAAAAAGACATTCCCAAAGGGACGATGTTATCAATACTTACGGGATTGGTTGTTTATATTACTCTTGCCGTAGTTTTTTATTATAAAGTAGATAAAAACCTGCTGATAAACGATTACAACTTTTTATTAAAAATTTCCTGGTTACCGTTTTTGGTAATTGCAGGTATTTGGGGGGCAACGCTATCGTCGGCGCTTGGGGGAATATTGGGAGCTCCGCGAATTATTCAAGCCATAGCTAAAGACAAAATCGTTCCGCGTCCGCTTGCAAAAGGACACGGACCTAACCGCGAACCGCGCAATGCATTAATATTTACTTTTATCCTGTCGGAATTAGGAATACTTGTGGGCGATTTAAATGCCATTGCCGGACTGGTAACAATTTTTTACCTTACTGCATACGGTTTCATTAATTTGTCATTCACTCTCGAAAAATGGGCAAGCACCGATTTTCGTCCCGGTTTTCGCATACCTACCTGGATTGGCATTATCGGCTTCTTTGCAAGTTTTATGATAATGTTTAAACTTGATGCTCCGGCAATGTTTGCGGCATTTCTCATTCTCGGCATAATATTCTATTACATACGGAAAAAGAAGTTACAACTCGGCATGGGCGATGTTTGGCCGAGTGTTTTGGCATCAATGATCCAAATAGTATTGCACCGCTACAACTCCTTAAAAATTCCCGAAAGAAACTGGCGTGCCAATATTTTGCTTTTTAGCGGCGGCATGTCAACCCGGCCGCACCTTGTTACCTTTTCAAAATGGCTCGTGGGAAAGTACGGTCTTATTTCCAATTTCGATCTTGTTCTTAATACTAAAGCAAAAAAATTGTTCCCCACAAAAAAGGTAACTATCCCCGAAGATGAAATGGAGGGAGACGAAAATATTTTTTCGAAACGCCAGGAATGCAATAACATATACGACGGTATCGAATCCATATCGGCAATTTACGGGTTTTCGGGGGTTGAACCGAACACCATAGTAATGGGATGGGGCAGACATTCCGAAAATCCAGTCCGTTTTGCCGGAATGCTCAAATATTTGATGAGTCTCGACCTTAATATTGTAATGCTCGATTACAACAAAGAACGTGGTTTCGGTAAATACGAACTCATTGATGTATGGCTGCGAGGAGGCTCCAATAACGGAAACCTCATCCTATCGCTTATCCGTTTTATCCACCTTTCTTATGAATGGCGTAAAGCAAAAGTCAGAATTTTGATAATCGATAATACGGGAAAACGAAAGGAGCGAATTGTTAAACGAACGTTAAAAGTATTGGAAAACATGCGTATTCAAGCCTCCATACATGTTATAGATAACGGTAATTCGGATAAAAGCGTACGTGAAATTATCATAAATAATTCCATAAATACCGATCTGGTATTTTTAGGACTTGCCACAGTACAAGAAGGAAAGGAGGAAGAATTCATGAATAGAGCCGACCAAATTTACAGTGGTATAGGAACCATAGCCCTTGTTAAAGCCTCTTCGTTTTTCAGCGAATTACACATAGGCGATTAACGTCAAAACTTTAAAAATAATTTTGCATTTTATTAGGCGAGAAGTAATTTATAAGGGGGGGGAAGAAAATAAAAAAAGCCCTGCTAATTAAAGCAGGGCTTTTTTAAAGGAATGGCGACGACCTACTTTCCCACCGTAATGGCAGTATCATCGGCGCTGGCAGGCTTAACTTCTCTGTTCGGAATGGGAAGAGGTGGACCTTGC
>CAZJUQ010000006.1:0-38235 GCA_964549335.1 uncultured Lentimicrobiaceae bacterium
AATGGATTAATGCCGGTCAAATTTCCAACAAAGGTGTTGAGTTGTCGCTTTACGGCGATGTTATTAAAAATCCGAAAGGATTTAACTGGAGAATTACTTTGAACTGGGCAAAAAATACCAATATGGTTGACGAACTGTACGGCGATTTGCAGTCGTTACAAATCGGAAGGTCATGGAGCGGTCTTTCTGTTCAGGCACGTCCGGGCGAAGTTTACGGTGTAATTAGCGGTAAAGGTTATGTTCGCGACGATAACGGTAATTTCGTTGTGGGTGATGACGGAGTTCCTTTGGCAACACAAGACAACATAGTATTGGGTGATGTTACCCCGGACTGGACAGGTGGTATTGCCAACGATTTTTCGTACAAAAACTTCAATCTTCATGTTTTGATTGACGGACGTAAAGGCGGTGACATTTTCAGTGTAACCAAAATGTTCGGATTGTATGCAGGTATTCTCGAACAAACCGCACAAGGAAATATTCGTGAAACAGGTGTTGTTGCAGGATACAACGTAATGCAAGATTATACATTTGTTCACCAGGACGGTACACCTTTGAATACAAATCTCGACGACCCCAACAATACCGATATCGTTAGTGCTCAGACTTTCTACGAAAATTACTATTTTGTAAAAGAAGAGAACATAATCGACGGTTCGTTCATTAAGTTAAGAGAGATTTCGTTGGATTATACATTCCCCAAATCCTTGTTGGATAACCAAAATATCTTCCAAGGATTGAGCCTTTCATTCTTTGTGCATAATGTAGCACTATTGTACGTGGATAAATCGAATGATGTGAGAATAGATCCTGAAACCGGTTACGGTAATGGAAATGACGGTGTTGGCTTTGAGCAATATCAGTTGCCGCCGTCGCGCACCATAGGTTTTAAATTAACAGCTAACTTTTAATAATTCTAAAAACATAAAGTAATGAAAAGAATATATATTAAATCTTTCGCATTTTTGTTCGTGGTGTTGTTAGCAACATCTTGTACAAAGGATTGGGAGGAGATGAATGTCGATCCCAATAACCCGACGGATGCACCATTGACAAATGTCTTTGCACACTCTATTCGTTACATTGGAAGCACAATGTTTAACGATTGGCAAGGAATGAACAATTTTTGCAGTTATGCCGGACAAATCACCAAAATCCAGTATATTGACGAAGCACATTACCAGTACAGGGATAACGTGGTTTACAATGCATGGAGTGATTATTACGAAACCCAACTGGATTTATCGAAAATAATGGCAAAAGCTCAATTGGAAGGGAAAAACCGTACCGAAGGCGCTATCCTTACATGGTCGGTTTACCTGTGGCAAATGGCAACAGACCAATGGGGCGATATCCCTTATTCGGAAGCTATCAAAGGAGAAGAGGGAAACATGACTCCCGCATATGATACCCCCGAGAGTATTTATGCCGACCTGTTGAAAAAGATTGAGCATGCCAATGAACTGTTGTCAACTCCTAATCCTACCGATGCAATAGGAGAGGGCGACATACTTTACGGTAGTGATTTCTCAAAATGGCAAAAATTTGCCAATTCCATTCACATTCGTCTTGCCATGCGTCTCTCGAATGTTGACGAAGCTACGGCTAAAGCCGAAGTTGAGAAAATATTGGCCGATCCTGCAAAATATCCCATTTTCGAAAGTCGTGACGACGAAGCCAAACTTAAATGGCCCGGAGCTCCCTATTATGAGCCCTATTACGATAATCGTTATGTTCGTAACCGTGACGACCACGCTGTTGCCAAAAACCTTATTGATACATTGTTGAGTTTCAACGACCCGAGAATTGCAGCTTATGCAAAACCTGCTGCTAACGACGGATTGTATCACGGTATGGTTGAGGGTGGTGCTCAAGTTGATTTGGGTTCGGTTTCACGTATTGGTGCCATGTACCGCGACGACCCGAAAGGATATACCTATTTCATGCGTTATGCTGAAATTCAATTTGCTATTGCCGAAGCAGGTGTCAGAGGCTGGAACATAGGTTCGTACACTACCGATCAGGCTTATGCCGACGGTATTGCAGCTTCGTTTGAAGAGACAGGATTCACTGACAGTCTGGCAAGTTATATGGCAAATCCGAAAGTTGCATTAACCGGTAACGGTGGAACTCCTTTCAATATGGATCCCACAACCGACCTGGTTAAAGTTTATATCCAAAAATGGATTTCCATGTTTAAAGAGGGTCAGGAACTTTGGGCTTTACAAAGAAGAACCAATTATCCTCCCATGCCAGCCGCTCCCGAATCGTCATTCCCCGGACATAATGTAGGTCCTTTCCGTTATCCTTATCCTACAACGGAATTTGAATTGAATGCCGAGCATGCAAATGCAGCCGCTCAAGGTATTGTTGACCACTTCTGGGGTAAACAGATATTCTGGGATGTTCGTCCTAATGTTCATTAATATTTAATGATATACCTTAAAAAAAGGTCGAAGCCTCATGGCTTCGACCTTTTTTTATTGATACCGTTCAGTTATGAAATTGCTTTCCTGATTTTAACCAATTTATTTAGCAAATCGTCCAGCAGTTCCAGTCTTAACATATTGGCACCGTCCGATAAGGCTGTTCCCGGGTCAGGGTGGGTTTCCAGAAAAATGCCGTCAACACCGGCGGCTACTCCTGCTTTTGCAATTGTTTCTATTAATTGTGGTTTTCCGCCGGTAATTCCCGATGTGGTATTTGGTTGTTGCAAAGAGTGTGTGGTATCGAGTATTACGGGTACACCGGTGTTTTTCATAGCCGGAATGTTTCTGAAATCGACAACCAAATCTCCGTAGCCGAACATATTACCGCGCTCAGTAACCATAACCTTCGAATTGCCGGTTGCCTTAACCTTTTCAACAGCAAAACGCATGGCTTCGCCCGAAACAAATTGTCCCTTTTTGATGTTTATCACCTTTCCGGTTTTCCCTGCTGCAATAAGCAATTCGGTTTGACGGCACAAAAAAGCCGGTATTTGCAGAATGTCAACAAAGTCGGCAGCCATTTTTGCCTCTTCGGATGTATGTATGTCGGTTGTGACGGGTATGTTGTAATGGTTTGAAATTTTTTCAAGTATCTTTAATGCTTTTAAGTCGCCTATTCCGGTAAAAGAATCTATGCGCGAGCGGTTTGCCTTTTTGTACGAAGCTTTAAAAATGTAAGGTATTTTGTATTTATCGGTCAATTCGATGATTTTTTCCGCTATCGGAAATGGCATATGTTCGTCTTCTATGACGCAGGGACCTGCAATAAGAAAAAAGTTCCCGCTTTCTTTATACTTTATTTTCGGAATAAAATCTGTCATTGTTAAGCTGTTTGTTTTATTGTTTTTCAAAAGTAATAAAAGTTTTGGGGAGACCATTAAAAAATATCTTCCCGGAATTATTAATTGGTTTTTTTCTGTTTTGTTACAAGATAAACCCCCGTGAATATAAGTAATGATGCAATTGTTTCGGTTATTGTTAATCTGTCTTTGCTTAAAAAAACGGCAACTATTGTCGCTATTAACGGCTGTGAATAAATGTATGATGAGTTCACCGGAGGTGAAAGTTTTTTTAATGAAAAGTTATTTAAAAAGTATGCCAGTATTGTAGTAAATAAGACAACATAGCCGATTGAAAACCAAATTTTTAACGGGATTATTCCGAAATCGGTTTTGGCTATGATTTTTGCCGAAACGGGCAAAACAAAAACGAAGCCGAAAGTGAATACCCATTTCATTATTGTTAACGGTTTGTATTTACTCATTAGCGGTTTTACAAGCACTAAAAATAGTCCGTAAGAGCTTGCATTGATAAGAATGAAAATATTCCCGAGCATGGTATTTCCCGTAGTATCGAGGTGACCGCCGCGTAAAATGAGAAAAGCGGCACCTGCAAAACCAAGCATAACACCGGTTAATTTTAGTCCCGTTATTTTTTCTTTTAGTATAAGATGCGAAATCACAAGAACCAAAATAGGTGTGCCGACCATTATTATTGATGCATTTATTGGGGTAGTCAGGTTTAACCCTTCGAAAAACATTATTTGATTTAGTGCTACGCCGAAAAAAGCGGCAAAAATAAGACGGATGAAATCGCGCTTGGAGATTTTTTGGGAATCAAAAAAGAGGTCTGTTAACCAAAAAACCACTACGGCTCCCGACACTCTAAGAAAGATAATTGCACGCGGCTCCAGCCATTGTGGCATAATACCTTTGGCAATTACATAATTCAGCCCGTAAATGACATTGGCTCCGAGTGCTGCGGCATGCGAAACGAACAGTTCCTTTTTAGAACGGCAGATCCCCATCCCCGTTGTTATCTTCTTCCTGAGGGTTTTCTTGATTTGCAGGCGATTCGGGTACGGGCGGCAATCCCTCTTCGCCTATACGTTCAATACGCCAGGCTCTTACATCGGTGTACCAGCGATCGTTATATTCGCGCGATTCGATATTAACCGAAACTTTTAAGATATCTCCTTCGGCAAAACCTTCGAGACTCCTTATTTTATCGCCCCACAGGCTGATGCAAATTTTTTTGGGATACTGGTCGTCGGTTTCAATAACAAATTCCTGTTTCTCCCACCTGCCGTTTCTTCCTTCGCCGCTTACCACAGGTAGCTTGCGTATTAGTTTTCCTTGAAGATCAACACTCATTTTTTTCTGTTTTTTTAAAAGGTAATGTATATTTTATGTCTGCAAATGTAAACTTTTAACGGCTTAAAATTGCCGAAATGTCATCCAAAAATTCATTTAAATGTTTTCGCCGGTATTGCATAATCCAACGGGGGTGGGGCAGGGGGATAATTTCTTTGAACAAATTTAACCGGGAATTAAGCTTGGTAAGATAGTCATAGTTCTTCCCTTGTCCCATGCAAAAACATTTTGCGGTATTTATGCCAAGTGCAATTTGTTCCACAAGAGTTTTTATTATAAAAGGTTTGAGTGATTTTTTCAACTCTTCGGAATCGTAGTAATTGTGGTTTTTGCCGTTTTTTACAAATCCCAACGGGCTTACGGCGCCAAAATAGTAATGCTTGTAAAAATGTGTGGGTCCTCCCATTCTCTCAATCAACATATAAACAAATTGTGAAGAGAGTTCGGGTTTTTTATCGAAATTGTTTTTTATTCCGCATACCTTTTCGAGCCTTACCGGGTCGGTGAAAGGAATGCCGGTTACACCTGCTCCGAATCTGCCGGGATTTATTCCCAAAATAACTCTTCTCACGGCATTATCGTTGTAATATTTCCCGTAAAATTCGATACATGCCTTTATAGTCTCCTTGTCTTTATATGGATTCAGTATTTCCACCCCGCCGGGGAGTTTTATGCCGGCGTCCAGTTTTTTATAGAAGTCTATTATTCTGTCTGCGAAAGTTTTTTTATTGTACATGTTATTGCCGGTAATGTTTAAAAGTTAATTTCTGGAAACAGCCACAACAGAATGATAATTACAACGAGAGAAGGCAGCATGTTTATTATTTTGAATTTTTTTATTTCAAGAATTTGCAAACCCAGTCCCATTAACAATATACCGCCGACAGCAGAAAGTTCGTTTATCATCAAATGCGGAAAAAAGTCGCCCAACCAAGCCGAAGCCAAAGTTATCCCCCCCTGGAAAATAAGCAATGGTATTACCGAAAAAATGACACCTGCGCCAAGTGCCGAAGCCAACGCTATTGATGAAACACCGTCCATTAACGATTTTATGTACAACAGGTGTGCATTTCCGGTCATTCCCTCTTCAATGCCGCCGAGTATGGTCATCGAACCCATGCAATAGAGTAAAAATGCCGTTATAATTCCCTCCGAAAATTTGTCGCCGCTGATATTTAGTTTTTGTTTTATAAATACGGTAAAACCTTCCATGCCTTTTTCAAGACCCAGTAGTTCGCCCGCCAGTGCTCCCAGTATCAAACTTAAAACCATATGCAAAACATGTGTGGTTTTTAGAGCCATTGAGATGCCGAGGAAGAGCGTAAAAAGCCCGATAACTTGAAAAAATATAAGTACATATTTTTTGTCCAATTTGTTGTTTAACAGCATGCCAATTGTGCCGCCCGTTATTATGGCAACAATATTTACTATGGTTCCCGATAGAAGCATACAACAAAAATAGCTTTTTTCGTTGTTTAGCCGTAAGGTTTGCAATATTTCATTAGTTTTGTTAATTAAAAAACAGATATGTTACCATGAAAAAGAGTCTATTTATTTTGTTGATATTAAGTGCCTTTTCAAGTGTTTTGTTTGCACAGAAGGGCGACGGAATTATCGAAAAACCGGATATTAAATTTTCGGGCGATATTATGACCCCGGAAATATTGTGGTCGTTCGGCAGGTTAAGCGATGTGCAACTGTCACCCGGCGGCAAAAAAATTTTGTATGGCGTTACCTATTACAGTAAAGAACAAAACAGGGGCAACAGGGAATTGTACGTGACGGATATTGATACAAAAAAGGCGGTTCGGTTAACGTTTACGCCTGAAAGCGAATACAATGCCCAATGGCGTCCCGATGGCAAAAAGATAGGTTATCTTTCGTCAAAAGGTGGTTCAATGCAAATTTGGGAGATGAATCCCGACGGTACGGGTAAGGTCAAAATCAGTGACGTTAAAGGGGGTGTCACAGGATTTAAATATGCTCCCGACATGTCGAAAATTCTTTTTACGAAAGAGGTGAAACTTGATAAAACCGTTCACGATATTTATCCCGATTTGCCAAAAAGTACAGGAAGGATATATACCGATTTGATGTATCGCCATTGGGATACATGGGTTGACAGTTACAGCCATATTTTTGTGGCAAATTTCGACGGCGAGAAACTTGGTAAAGCCACCGATATTATGCTTGACGAACCTTACGAAAGTCCCATGAAACCTTTCGGTGGGATGGAACAAATAACGTTTACTCCCGACAGTAAATCCATTGCATATACTTGCCGCAAGAAAAAAGGGAAAGAGTACTCTTTGTCGACAAATTCGGATATTTATTTATATAACATAGAAACCGGTACGACAAAAAATTTAACAAAAGGGATGATGGGTTACGACACAAATCCTGTGTTTTCGCCCGACGGTTCTCAAATGGCATGGGAAAGCATGGAACGCGACGGCTATGAATCGGATAAAAACAGGCTTTTTGTGATGAACATGACCAGCGGCGAAAAAAAATACTTTACCTCCGGTTTCGACCAAAATGTTCATAACCTGTCGTGGGATAAAAAAGGTAAAAATATCTATTTTATAAGCGACTGGCATGCTTCGGACGATATTTACAAGCTTAACCTGAAATCGGGGAAGATTAAAAAAATAACAAGCGGAATACATGACTTTACTTCGGTAATATCAAACGGAAAGATGCTTATAGCTACAAAAATGAGTATGTCGCAGCCGGTGGAGGTTTATCTCGTAAATGAAAAGACCGGACAAGAGACACCGTTAACTTTTGTAAACAAAGATATACTCGACCGCTTGACAATGGGAAGGGTTGAAAAACGTTGGATTACCACTACCGATAATAAGCAAATGTTGACTTGGGTTATTTATCCGCCCCATTTTGACCCGGGGAAAAAGTATCCGGCTTTATTATATTGCGAAGGAGGTCCTCAAAGTACCGTCAGTCAGTTTTGGTCGTATCGTTGGAATTTTCAAATGATGGCAGCCAACGGTTATATTGTTGTTGCTCCTAACAGGCGGGGATTGCCGGGTTTCGGACAGCAATGGAATGAAGAGATAAGCGGCGATTACGGCGGACAAAATATGAAAGACTATTTTTCGGCTATCGACTCCCTTAAAAAAGAGCCCTTTATCGACGAAAACCGTCTGGGAGCGGTCGGAGCCTCCTACGGCGGTTATTCGATTTACTGGATTGCCGGACATAATCAAAACAGACGTTTCAAAGCATTGATAGCTCACGACGGTATGTTTAACCTCGAATCGCAATACCTTGAAACCGACGAAATGTGGTTTGTTAATTGGGATTTGGGAGGACCGTTTTGGGATAAAAACAATAAAATTGCCCAACGGACATATGCCGAGGCTTCGCCGCACCGTTTTGTCCAAAATTGGAATGCCCCAATCTTGATAATTCACGGTCAACTCGATTACCGCATTCCGGTTACGGAAGGAATGCAAGCGTTTGATGCGGCGGTTTTGCTTAATGTACCCGCCGAGTTTTTATATTTCCCCGATGAAAATCACTGGGTTCTGAAACCGCAAAACGGAATATTGTGGCAACGTACATTTTTCAATTGGCTGGATAAGTGGCTGAAATAATTCGTGATTGTAATCCGGTATTGTTGCCGTATCCGTTAACTGAAAAAAAACAGTTTTTAATAGACATATTTTATGGAAAAAATATTGTCTTCTTATGCATAAAAAAGGTTGGAGAAAAAGTTTTTCGTAAAATAATCAGAGGTAAAAGCATGAAAGTTATTAAGGGTATTGTTTTATTGAAGTTTCTGTTGATGTTTCCAGTTGTAATGTTTGCCGGATTGATTCCCGATACTGTAATTAATAAAAACGGTGCCGATACCACAAAGGTAAAACATTGGAAACATAAAGCTTTATACACGTTCGGATTAAATCAAATGGCATTCTCGAATTGGGCGGCAGGGGGAGAAAGTTCTTTGTCGGCAAAAGCAACCACCGATTACGAACTTAAATACACAAAAAAACGTTTTACGTTCGACCATTCGGCAAAACTTGCTTTCGGTATGGTGGGTTACATAGACAAACGGGTGGAAAAGACCGACGACAAACTTGACCTCTCTTTTGCCCTGAGCCATAAATGGCAAAAAAATCTCGATTTTACCGGTTTGATACTTTTTAAGTCGCAATTTGCCAACGGATATAAATATCCCGACGACTCAACTTTGATTTCATCTTTTATGGCTCCGGGATATTTGACGGTGTCGTTGGGTTTTAACTATAAACCCGTAAAAAAATTCCAGATATTTATGAGCCCCGTTGCGGGAAAGTTGATTTTGGTGATGAACAGGGAACTTGCGGACAAAGGCGCTTACGGAGTGAAAAAAGCCGAAGTGGATACCGCAGGTAATATATTGGTTCACGGACAAAGGTACAATGGAAAGTTGGGGTTGAATATAGTTACCTCATACAAAGGAAAAATATCAAAAAATATTGATGTAAATACTGTGCTGAACCTGTATAACAACTACATAGACCCCGAAATATCTAACCGCTGGAATATTGACGTGGATTGGGACAATAGATTTATTTTCAGTTTTAATAAGTTTTTTGCCACAATCCTCTATTTTCATCTTAAATACGACGACGATGCCGTGGTGCCGGTATATAAAATGGTTGACGGCGAAAAGGTAAAGGTATCGGAGAGCCCGAAGCTCCAGTTTAAAGAATCGATAGGCTTGAGTTTTACCTATAAAATTTAGTAACCTTTTGAAATATATTAAGTAAAAAAGAAAGTGTTAACAATGTTTTTATATATTTGAATATAATTAAAATTTAGAAATTATGAATATAACAATGGTGGGTACGGGTTATGTAGGTTTGGTAACCGGTGCCTGTTTTTCCGAGGTGGGTTTAAATGTAACCTGTGTTGATATTGATGAAAAAAAGATAGAAAATCTTAAAAAGGGAATACTCCCCATTTATGAACCGGGTTTGGAAGATTTGGTTGAAAGAAATGTGGAAAAGGGGAGATTGCATTTCAGTACAAAATTGTCGGAAGTCATCGATGGAACCGATGTGGTTTTCGGTGCTGTGGGTACTCCCCCCGACGAAGACGGCAGTGCCGATTTGAAATACGTACTTGAAGTTGCCCGTGAAGTGGGACGGCACATGAAAAAATATATTTTAATGGTTACCAAAAGTACCGTTCCGGTTGGTACCGCCGAAAAAGTCAGAGCAGCTATCAAAGAAGAACTGGATAAACGTGGCGAGAATATCCCTTTTGATGTGGCTTCCAATCCCGAGTTTTTGAAAGAGGGTGCCGCAGTTGACGACTTTTTAAAACCCGACCGTATCGTTGTGGGGGTCGATTCCGATAAGGCTAAAACAATAATGGAAAAACTTTACAAACCTTTTACCATGAACGGTCATCCCGTAATTTTTATGGATATCGTTTCGGCCGAGATGACAAAATATGCCGCTAACTCAATGCTTGCAACCAAAATCAGTTTTATGAACGATATTGCGAACCTTTGCGAGATTGTAGGTGCCGATGTTACCGCTGTTCGTAAAGGTATCGGTTCCGACAGGAGGATAGGACCCTATTTTATCTATCCCGGCACAGGTTACGGTGGCTCTTGTTTCCCGAAAGATGTTAAAGCTTTGATAAAAACGGCCGAACAACACGGCTATCCCATGGAAGTGCTCGAAGCCGTTGAAAATGTTAACGAACGGCAAAAGGGAGTGCTCTTTGCAAAAGCAAAAACTTATTTTAACGGCAACTTGAAAGGAAAAACATTCGGAATATGGGGACTCGCCTTTAAACCGCAAACCGACGATATGCGCGAAGCTCCCTCGCTTGTCATTATTAAAAAACTTTTGGATGCCGGAGCAAAAGTTAAAGCTTACGACCCCGTAGCAAAACACGAAGCAAAACGTATTCTGGGCGATACCATCGAAATAGTCGACGACCAATACGATGCAATTATCGACGCCGACGCACTTTTCCTTGTTACCGAATGGCCCGAATTTAAATTTCCCAATTTCAATGTGATAAAAAAATTACTGAAAACTCCCGTGATTTTCGACGGAAGAAACATATACGACCCCGGCGAACTGAAAGAAAAAGGTATAGATTATTTGGGAATAGGCCGTAAAAACATATAGAGTGTAATAAACTTTTGAAATGTCCCCTGACGGTTAATGGGGACATTTTTTAATTAAAAAATTTGCTTATGAAACGTATTCTCGTTACCGGTGGTGCCGGTTTTGTAGGTTCGCATCTTTGCGAGCGCCTTTTGAAAGAAGGCAATGAGGTGATTTCGTTGGATAATTACTTTACAGGACAAAAACGTAATATTGTTCACCTTATGGACAACCCCTACTTTGAAGTTGTACGTCACGATGTTACCATGCCCTTTTTTATTGAAGTTGACGAAATTTACAACCTCGCCTGTCCGGCTTCGCCTGTACATTATCAGTACAATCCTATTAAAACCGTTAAAACATCGGTAATGGGGGCAATTAACATGCTTGGACTTGCCAAACGTATTAAAGCAAAAATTTTACAGGCTTCCACAAGCGAAGTTTACGGCGACCCCCAGGTACACCCTCAAGTGGAAAGCTACTGGGGGCATGTAAACCCCATAGGACTACGCTCATGCTACGACGAAGGTAAACGTGTTGCCGAAACATTGTTTATGAATTATCATCATCAAAACAATGTGCGCATCAAAATAATCAGAATATTCAACACTTACGGAACACGTATGCATCCCAACGACGGCAGGGTGGTATCCAATTTTATTATTCAGGCTCTTAAGGGTGAAAATATTACGGTTTACGGCAAAGGCGACCAAACCCGCAGTTTTCAATATGTTGACGACTTGATAAACGGTATGCTTAAAATGATGGATTCTCCCGATGAATTTACCGGACCCGTTAACATTGGTAACCCCGGCGAATTTAAAATTTTGGAACTTGCCGAAAAGGTTATTGAACTCACCGGAAGCAAATCGAAAATAGTTTTTAAACCTTTACCTTCTGACGACCCAATGCAGCGTAAACCGGATATAAGCCTTGCCAAAGAAAAACTTAACTGGGAACCTGAAATTCCTCTTGAGCAAGGATTGAAAAAGACCATAGAATATTTTGACAATTTGCTGAAAGAAGGAATATGAAAATCTTGGTAACAGGAAGCAACGGCCAATTGGGTTCGGAAATAAAAACACTTTCGGGCAATTATCCCGGCTTCGATTTTGTTTTTACCGATGTGGACGAACTTGATTTAACCGCCGGTGAGAGTGTCTTTTCTTTCTTCGATAACGGAAAATTTGATGTTTGTATAAATTGTGCCGCATACACAGCCGTTGATAAAGCCGAAGACGAAGAACATTTGGCTGAACTTGTTAATGCCACCGCGGCAGGTTATCTTGCGGAAGCATGTTCGCGGCATAATGCACTTCTCGTTCATATCTCCACCGATTATGTTTTTGACGGAACAAATTACAAACCGTATGTCGAAACCGACACCCCTTCGCCAAACTCTTCGTACGGCAGATCGAAACTCCACGGCGAAAAACAAGTGTCGGAAAAAGCAAAAAAATGGTTGATTTTCAGAACCGCCTGGCTCTATTCTAAATACGGAAATAATTTTGTGAAAACAATGTTGCGTTTGGGAAAAGAACGTGACGAACTGGGTGTGGTTGTTGACCAGATAGGTACACCTACGGCGGCAACCGATTTGGCAAAGGCAATTCTGGACGTTATCAAATCAAACGGCAATAAACCCATTGCTGAAATTTATCATTACAGCAACGAAGGTGTTATAAGTTGGTACGATTTTGCAATGGCAATAATGGATGAAGCCGGATTAAAATGCAAAGTGAAAGCCATAGAATCCAAAGATTTTCCCGCAAAAGCAAACCGCCCGTATTACAGCGTGCTTAACAAAAGAAAGATAAAATCGGATTTCGGAGTGAAAGTGCCCTATTGGTTAGATAGTTTGAAAGAAACAATTAAAAATATAAAGTGATGAGCGCTAAAATAGATCAAGATGTATTGAAAAAGGCAAATGCATGGTTAAACGGCAATTATGACCAAGAGACCAAAAATGCCATTAAAAATATGTTGGAAAATGACCCCGACGAATTGGTGGAATCTTTTTACAAGGATTTGGAATTCGGTACGGGAGGGTTGCGCGGTATAATGGGAGTGGGCTCCAACCGTATGAATAAATATACTGTTGGCGCTGCAACACAAGGGTTTACAAATTACCTTAAAAAGAATTTCCCCGGTTTAAAGCAGATAAAAGTGGCAATTGCTCACGATTCGAGAAATAACAGCAGGTATTTTGCCCAAATTACCGCAGATGTTTTTTCGGCAAACGGAATAAAAGTTTTCCTTTTTGAAGATTTGCGCCCCACGCCCGAACTCTCCTTTGCCATCCGGCATCTGGAATGTCAGGGGGGAATTGTTATAACCGCTTCGCATAACCCTAAGGAATACAACGGTTACAAAGCCTATTGGAGCGACGGCGGTCAACTTATTAGCCCTCACGACAAGAATGTAATTGCCGAAGTGAATAAAATTGTTTCGGTGGATGAAATAAAATTTAAAGGCGATAAATCGCTTATCCAAATAATAGGTAAAGAGGTTGACGAAGTCTATTTAAGGAAAATTAAAGAGCTTTCGCTTTCGCCCGGTGTTATAAAACGGAACGCAGGGTTCAAAATAGTTTATACCCCTTTGCACGGAACGGGAATCACTCTTGTGCCCGAAGTGTTGAAAAAGTTCGGCTTTACCAACGTTACAATAGTGGAAGAACAGGCTGTCCCTGACGGTGATTTCCCAACGGTAAAATCGCCCAACCCCGAAGAACCTGCAGCTCTTGAACTGGCTATCGAAAAAGCAAAACAAACCGGTGCCGACCTCGTCATGGCTACCGACCCCGACGGCGACCGTGTAGGTATTGCAGTGCGTAACGGCGACGGTTTTTTGTTGCTTAACGGAAATCAAGCCGCAAGTTTGCTTATAAACTATCTTTTGACTAAGTGGAACGAAAACGGAAAACTTACCGGAAACGAATTTATTGTTAAAACAATAGTTACCTCCGAACTCTTGTTCGATATTGCCGACAAATACAATATAGAACATTACGACGTACTTACCGGATTTAAATATATTGCCGATATTATTAAAAGATTTGAAGGAAAGAAAAAATTTATCGGCGGTGGCGAAGAGAGTTACGGATATTTGGTCGGCGATTTTGTGCGCGATAAAGATGCCGTTATATCTTGTGCCATGATTGCTGAAACTGCCGTTTGGGCGGCTGACAAAGGTGTTTCGATGCTTGATATGCTGAAAGATCTTTATATGGAGTTCGGTTTTTACAAAGAAAAACTTATTTCTATTGTAAGAAAAGGAAAAGCGGGTGCCGAAGAGATTAAAAAGATAATGGACGATTTCCGCTCCAATCCTCCCGCAAAACTCGACGGCTCGCCCGTGGTTGTAATAAAAGATTATCAAAGCGGTATCAGTAAAAACCTGATTACAGGCGAAGAAACAACTATCGATTTGCCCAAATCGAACGTTTTACAGTTCTTTACTCAAGACGGAAGCAAAGTAAGCGTAAGACCTTCGGGTACCGAACCGAAAATAAAATTCTATTTCGGCATTAAAGGAAAACTCGACAACCGCAACGATTTTGAAAAAGTAAATAACGAACTTTCGGCGAAAATTGACAGAATAGTGGGCGAATTGGGATTGTAAAACCTTACGGCTACAATTGAAAATAACAATCCCGGTTGTAAACGGTTCGGCAAAATTATACCGGATTTACCGTATTATCCCGCACTGTTCTGTTGTTGCCCGTTTTGATGTTGTTTTCTACGATAACCGCTACTGAAAATTTTTTACCCGTATAAAAAACACTTTGATATTTATGTTATGACACCGGCGGTTGCACCGTAAAATTTCATTACACTATTTGAAAATAAAATTTTATAGATTTAGACTTAATAAAAATTGTTTTAATTGTCAAAAACAGACTATTTTTGCAAAAAAAATTATGAGTATTCAACACGACGATATAACCATAAAAAAGCCGGTACTCGAAATGCTTACAGTGGCAAATGAGTACTGTTATTATTTCGACAGGATAGAGAATAAGGAGCCTCTTGAAATTATTGAGTTTGTTTACCGTGTTGCGCCGTTGTTATATTTAAAAGGGACATTGGTACCCGAAACCGTGGTTGAAAACCCCGAACTTAACGAGCGTTATGTAACTCCGGAGCAATGGGAGACGTTGTTTTACGCTTTGCGCGAGAAGTTCGGTTACAAAGATGAATTTTGGATAATAGACCCGCAATACGTTAACGAGAACGAACCTTTAAAAGCAAGTTTGTCGGAGAACATTTGCGACATATACCAGGATATGAAAGATTTCGTACTGCTGTATCAAAAAAACACGCTTGCGGCACGTCAAAATGCAGTGCACGAAATACGAAGACTTTTTGCCGTACACTGGGGTTACAGAATTACAAACATGATGCCCAAAATTCATTACCTGATGCACGAAAACGAAGCGGAGCCCCCCGAGTTTTTAAAAACCCTCGATATGTATTGACGGCAGAACTTTTATTAACATTCCTGAAAAAAACATCAACAATGACACTGGCGGATTTAAAAAACGGGGAAAAAGCGATAATAGTTAAGGTGAAAGGACGCGGAGCTTTCCGCAAACGTATTATCGAGATGGGGTTTGTTGTGGGCAAACAGGTAATAGTGGTTCGAAATGCACCTCTTAAAGACCCGATAGAGTATAACATTATGGGTTACGAAGTTTCGTTGCGACGGAGCGAAGCTTTGCTCATTGAGGTTACGAAAGATTTTACAAAACAAGGTAACGGGAATTTTGAGGGGACATTTGAACTTGAGCATGCCCTGAATATTGCAAAACACCCCATAACGCGCACCATCAATGTTGCTCTTGTAGGCAATCCCAACAGCGGAAAAACCACACTATTCAATTCTATATCTCACTCGAAAGAAAAGACGGGTAATTACGGAGGTGTAACAATCGATGCCAAAGAAGCCACATTCAACTATAAAGGTTATAAATTTGTTCTTGTCGATTTGCCGGGAACATATTCTATAACAAGTTACACTCCCGAAGAACTATACGTACGGGACCACATAATAAATCAACTGCCCGATGTAATACTTAATGTTGTGGATACTTCCAATTTGGAGCGCAACCTGTACCTAACCACACAACTTATCGATATGGATATGAAAGTGGTGATGGCACTTAACATGTGGGACGAATTTATTGCCACCGGCGACAAGTTCGATTATATGTCGCTTGCCAAAATGATAGGGATTCCAATGGTTCCTACGGTAGGTTCGAGGGGTAAAGGCCTCGATGAACTTTTTGATAAGATAATAAGTGTTTTTGAAGATCGTGAACCCATTGTACGCCACATTCATATCAATTACGGCAAACGTATCGAACTTTCCATAAAAGTTTTGCAGAATGTAATAAATGTTCCGGGAAACGAAGAGCTTACCTCCAAAATATCTCCCCGCTATCTGTCGCTAAAGCTTCTTGAGGGTGATGCCCAGGAGATAAAAAGGGTAAAAGAGTATTGTGTCAATGCCGATGAAATTCTGGAACTTGCACGGAAAGAGGCTTCGGTGAACGAAAAACTGCGCAACGAAACAATGGAAACCGTTATTACCGACGCTAAGTACGGTTTCGTAGAGGGGGCATTGCGCGAAACATACAAAAAGTCGGACGGTAAAGAGAACAAAATTACCCGTAGCCGTATTATCGACGCAATTGTTACCGACAAAATATTGAGTTATCCCATCTTTTTGTTTGCCATGTGGATAACTTTTCAGGCTACATTTTACCTTGGCGATTATCCTATGCAATGGATTGGAGCACTGTTCGAATGGATAGGCGAGTTCTTTAACAGAATATTGCCCGACAACGCTTTTCGGCACCTGTTGGTCGACGGTATAATAGGCGGTGTGGGCGGAGTTATTGTCTTTTTGCCCAATATTTTAATTCTGTTTTTCTTTATCACTTTAATGGAAGCATCGGGTTATATGGCTCGTGTGGCTTTTATTGTTGATAAGCTGATGCATAAAATAGGACTGCACGGCAAATCGTTTATACCCATGTTAATGGGTTTCGGCTGTAATGTGCCTGCAATAATGGCTACACGTACCATCGAAAACAAGAACGACCGTCTGGTTACAATGCTTATTATTCCTTTTATGTCGTGCAGTGCGCGGTATCCGGTATATGTGTTGGTAATAAACGCATTTTTCCCTTCGTACAGGGGTACCATTTTATTCGGAATATATCTTTTCGGAATATTTTTGGCAGGAATAGTTGCATGGATATTCAAAAAGACACTTTTTAAAGTAAACACCATTCCTTTTGTAATGGAATTGCCGCCATACCGTAAACCCCGTTTTTCATCTATTTTGAAACAAACATGGTTCAAAGGTGAGCAATACCTGAAAAAGATGGGAACGGTGATATTGTTTGCCTCAATGATAGTTTGGGCTTTGGGTTATTTCCCTTTGGGGGAAAAATATGACAAAGAGTTTGAAAAAAAGGTAAATGCAACCCAACGGGAGTACAGTTTAAAACTTTCAAACCCTTCTTTGTCGGATGTGCAAGCCGCGGAATTGATGGCTGAAAAAGAGAAAATCATTAAGGGGTACGACATACAAAGAGCTTCGTTAAAACGCGAGAACTCTTTTATTGGCCGCATAGGAAAATTTGTTGAACCTGTAATCCGTCCGCTTGGATTTGAATGGCGTATGGGAGTGTCGCTTATTGCGGGCTCGGCTGCCAAAGAGATTGTGGTAAGTACCATGGGAGTCCTCTTCCCTGATAATCCCGGTGAAAACACAAGCCTGTCGGAAAGGTTGAAAAAAAGCAAATACAATACGGGACCAAAAGCAGGAAAACCTGTTTTTACTCCGCTGGTGGCACTTTCGTTCATGCTTTTTATTTTGATATATTTCCCTTGTGTTGCCGTTGTCGCAGCCATTAAAAACGAATCGGGCAACTGGAAATGGTCGCTCTTTTTGGTTACTTATACTACAACGTTGGCTTGGATTATTTCGTTTTTAACATATCAAACGGGTTTGTTGCTCGGATACTGATTACAACCTGATACGGGTTGACCTTTTCCCTTAGGGGTAAATATCAGGTGTAATTTTATTAATATTATAAATATTTATTATATTTGAAAATTAAAATTTCAATTTTTATACCAGAAAAAATCTAATGTTATGCAAGTTATCCAAAAAGATAAGTTTATTGAAAACTTTCAATATTTCGATAAAGAAATAGTAGCTGATATAATCAATATTTTTATCGACGAATATCCCGGAAGAATGGAGACCATTAAAAAAAATATTGATGAGGGAGATTTTCAACAATTGGGTTTCAATGCTCACAGTTTAAAAGGTGTAATAGCCAATTTTGTTGCACCCGAACCTCAAGATCTTGCAAAACAATTAGAAATGAAAGGGAAAAATAACGACGGTGACGGTGTGGGCGAACTTTACGACAAACTCAAAGAAAAGTGTGATATTCTCGTTGAAGAGTTAAAAGAGTTGAAACAAAATTTCGAATAAAATTATCTGTCTATTCTTGACAATCCGCGAATGGCAAGCGGATAATTGGGAACCAGTTTTAGCGCTTTCCTGTAAAAATATTCGGCTTTATCTATGTTGTTTTCCGCTTCGTATGTTCTCCCCAGGTTGTAAACGGCTTCAACGTAGGTGCTGTCGAGTTCAATAACTTTTTTAAAACAGTTTTCAGCATCTTTATAACTTCCTTTTTCCACAAGATAGATATATCCTTTGTTAAAAAGAGCTTGCGTGTTGTCGGGAAAATATTTTAAAATGGTATCGTAAACAGACAAGGCCGAATCGGAATTTCCACTGTTTTGAAAAGCCATGGCAAGTCCGTAATATGCCGCATAATTTCCCGGTTTTTGTTTCAGGGCATTTTTAAAGTAGTAGATGGACGATGAATCTTTTTGCATGCTCAATATGGTTCCGAGTTGCATATTGGCTTCAAAGTATTTTTTGTCCAAATTAAGTGCCAGGCGAAGGTTTTGAACCGAACTGGCGGTATCGCCCTGTTCAATGTTTATCATGGCTTTAATGAAAAATGGGCGCGGATTATCGGGATTTAAACTTATTGCCCTGTCAGATAATCTTGTTGCTTGATTATACTCTTTTAATATAAGATAGAGGCGTGCCAGTTTTATATACGACTCTTGACGTTGGGGATTTATGTCCACGGCTTTTTTCAATGCGTCGATGCTTTCTTGAATTTTGCCGAGAATAAAATAGGTGTCCGACAGGGTATAATATATTTCGGGGTCTTTTACGTTAAAACTGAGTGTTTTTGTCAAATCGCGCAAACAGGGGTCAACACGGTTTTTTTTCAGGTAGAGTTGAGCCCTTTTTAAATAGAGTTTGTAATTGTTCGAATCGGCAATGATTTTTTTTGTTAAGATTTCCAACGAATCCGCATTGCCGGTCAACTCCTTTTTTTTATTTGGTTTTGCGTGGTTGTTGCAAGAAAAAAGGAAGCCCGAAAAAAGGGCTCCCGCAATTAAAAGTTTCGATATGGTTTTTATCATAATTACAATCTATTCCTGATTCTTGTTCTCCAAAGCCTCTTTAATTTTATTTTCCAGTTCTTCCATTAAATCCGGATTATCGAGCAAAAGGCGTTTGACGGCATCTCGACCCTGGCCGAGTTTTGTTTCGCCGTAGCTGTACCACGAGCCGCTTTTTTTGAGTATCTTTTTCTCGACGCCGAGGTCTATTATTTCCCCCGCTTTCGATATGCCTTCGCCGTACATAATATCAAATTCGGCTTTACGGAAAGGCGGGGCTACCTTGTTTTTAACCACTTTAACCCTTACACGGCTTCCTTGTACCTCTTCCGTATCTTTTATTTGGCTTATTCTTCTTATGTCGAGACGGATTGATGAATAGAACTTCAAAGCGTTACCTCCGGTTGTTGTTTCGGGATTACCGAACATAATACCTATCTTTTCCCTCAATTGGTTAATGAATATGCAAACGGTATTGGTTTTACTGATGCTGGCGGTGAGTTTGCGTAATGCTTGCGACATCAACCGTGCTTGAAGCCCCATTTTAGAGTCTCCCATTTCTCCCTCTATTTCACTTTTGGGGGTCAGGGCTGCTACCGAGTCGATGACAATTACATCTATTGCTCCCGATCTTACAAGGTTGTCGGTTATTTCGAGTGCTTGTTCTCCGTAGTCGGGTTGCGAAATAAGAAGGTTCTCCACGTCAACACCAAGTTTTTCGGCATAAAATCTGTCGAATGCGTGTTCGGCATCAATAAATGCGGCAATACCTCCGTTTTTTTGGGCTTCTGCCATTACATGCAATGCCAAAGTGGTTTTTCCCGACGACTCGGGTCCGAAAATTTCTATAACCCTGCCGCGGGGCAATCCTCCCACGCCGAGTGCATAATCGAGACTTATTGAGCCCGTAGATATTACAGGTACTTCCAATACCGGCGAATCGCCCAATTTCATTACCGAGCCTTTTCCGTATGCTTTTTCAAGGTTTCCGAGAGTGGCTTCAAGAGCTTTAAGTTTATTCAGCCTCTCTTTTTCGGCATTTTGATTTGCTTTTTCCGTTGTCATTTCAATCGAGTTTTAATGTTTTAATAATTTGTTCGGTATGTTCTTTGGTCTTTACTTTTTTAAACACCTCTTCTATGATGCCGTTTTCGTCAATTACGTAAGTGGTACGCAACAATCCTTCGTACTCTTTGCCGTACAACTTTTTAAGACCCCAGGCGCCGTAAGCCTTGATAATCTCTTTATCCGGGTCGGCTATTAAAGTAAAGGGTAAATTATGTTTTTCGGCAAATTTTTTATGCGAAGCAACACTGTCGGGGCTAATGCCTATTATTTCATATCCTTTGCCGGTCCAAAATTCGTAATTGTCTCTTAAATTGAGTGCTTCATTTGTACAACCCGGAGTGTTGTCTTTGGGGTAAAAATACAATATTACTTTTTTCCCCTTATAATCGCTTAACGACACCTCATTTCCGTTTTGGTCAACGCCTTTAAAATCAGGTGCTTTATCTCCTTTTCCCAAATAACTCATAAACTTCGTTTTTTTGTACAAATATAAGAAAGCTTGCCAAAATTTCAATAGTTCATGCCAATTATAAAACTGATGCTTTTAATTCGTTTCCTTTTTATATTTTTACTGGATAAAACGTAAAAATAACAGATAGATGAAGAGTTTCAGAAACCGCATGTACGAAATAATTTTTGAAGCCGATACCAAAGCGGGAAAAATTTTCGATATCGCTTTGTTGATAGCGGTAATCATAAGTGTTTTAACGGTAATTCTCGACAGTGTCGAGAGTTATCACACAAACTACGGCTCTCTTTTTTATTGGCTTGAGTGGTTTTTGACAATATTGTTTACAATAGAGTTTTTTGCCCGTATTTATGTTGTTAACAGGCCCTTTAAATATATTTTCAGTTTTTACGGAATTATTGATTTTCTTTCGATTTTACCCACATATTTGAACCTCTTTTTGCTGGGGTCGCACTATCTTGCCGTGATACGTGTATTTAGAATGTTAAGAATATTCCGGGTTTTGAAACTTGCAAGGTATGTTAAAGCCGGCAATACGCTGAAACAGGCGCTATACAACAGCAAAGCGAGAATAATAGTGTTTTTTGAAATTGTGGCTGCTCTCGTGATACTTTTGGGTTCGGTTATGTATTTGGTTGAGGGCCCCGAAAACGGCTTTACAAACATACCGCGTTCCATCTATTGGGCAATAGTTACGGTTACTACGGTAGGATACGGCGACATAGCCCCGCAAACGGTTTTTGGACAGGCTCTCGCTTCGTTGCTGATGCTTACGGGCTATGCTATAATAGCGGTTCCTACAGGAGTTATTACATCCGAAATTGTTAGCAATACGAAGACCTCCTCCAACACTCAGGTTTGTCAAAATTGTCATTACGACAAACATGACGACGATGCCAAATTTTGCAAAATGTGCGGATATAAACTCGATTAATATTTGCCGGTTAATTTTTTCCGAAAGGTATATGAACCGAAAAGCTGACATTTCGTCCCATGTTGTAAAGGTTTACGTCGTGCAACGACGATAAATGGTCGATATATTCTTTGTTGAATATGTTGGTAACTGCAAAAGTTATATTTATGCTTCTGTTGTTTTTTGTTTTTATATCGGTTCCCATATAAAAATCGCACAATGCATATGCCGGCGAATTATCTTCAAACTCCGAAGGGCGGTTTTGTGCAAAAACGTAGTCGGACGACAGTTTTATATACGATTCCCTGAAATTTTTCCATGAATTGTTCTTCAACATGAGTTCCGCATGCAGCTTGTTAGCCGGAATCAGCGGCAAATAGCCCCCCGACGATTTTTCGCCTATAAGATATGCATACGAAATTTTAATATGCAACATGTCCCAAGGATGCGGGTGAATGTGAATGGATGTTTCGCCGCCGTACAGTCTTGACGCCGTCTGCTTGTAACGGTATATTTTATATCCTTGGGGAGTTGTGTCGGCAGTGGGGGAGAGGTAAATAAAGTTGTTTATTTTATTGTAAAACAGTGTTATGTCGAAAGATGTGTGACGTGTATGAACGTGATATCCTATGTCGGTCTCCAAATTTTGCTGGTTTTTCAAATCTTTACTGCCTATTTCGTACCTTACTCCGTGCAAGCCGTTTTGTGTAAGTTCGGCAAGGTTAGGATTGCGGTATGCCGATGCAACGTTAAACCTCAACAACATAGCTTCGTTTAGGTTCAAGGTGGCGCCCACCGAACCGCTTATGTTATCAAAATTCAAGTTTAATTCGTCAATGGAATTTTGTTCCGGTACACTAACATGTCTGTGATCGTATCTCAACCCCGTTTCAATTAAAAACAATTTATCAAAAGTATATTTGTACAAACCGAATACCGAAAAATCGGAGATAGTGGCATCGGGAATTATATGGTTTGGTGCGTTACCGTTTTTGTTGTTTTGCCACATGCCTTGAATCCCGGCTATGGCAGTGCTTTTATCACCTGCATCGAATTTACTTTTCAGTTTGTACGATAAAGTTTTCAGGTTCATGTCAACCAGGGTCTTTACGGGGGTAAAATCCGAGCCTTGAAGTTTTCTGTTGTTTTGCTGGTACGATATCGTTGCGTCAATGTTTGTCTTGCCGAGAAAAACTTTGTTCTTTGATGTAATAAAATCGTATGTCAAATCCTGATACCATACCCTGTTTTTCCTTCCCCTTTCGTTTACAATGGAAAGTGCGGGAGGTACGGCCATTCCCAGTTTTGTATTGTGATGTTCGTAAAAAATGCGATAAACGCCCTTTCTCTTTATTAAACCTGCATTTGCTTTTATGCTTGCGTTGTTAAAACGTGTATTAGGGGCATACTTACCGTTACCTTGGTAATAGTCGCAATTTGAGTTAACAGTGCCCCGTATGCCCCAAACGAAACCTTTTGTATTGCCTTTTATGTTAAGGCTCGAGGCAATTCCCGAAGTATTACTGAACATTTTCAGAGAAACATCGCCTTGTATGCTGTTTTCGATAGCCACAGGTTCGGGCAAGATGTTTATAACTCCGCCGACGGCCCCCGAACCGTATATTAACGATGCCGGTCCTCTTATTACCTCAATATGTCCCACTCCCCAGCGGTCGACCATGTAGGGATGGTCTTTTGAAAACTGAAAGTTTTCCATTGACACACCGTTGTTCAGCATCAGCACGTTGCTGGTTGAAAGCCCGCGTATAACGGGAGTTGCCACTCCAGGACCTTTTGATATCATAGAAACTCCCGGAACCGACGATATTACATTTAAAAACGAAGGGCTTGCATCTGTGGTTATCGATTTTTTGTCAAGCGATTCTATCTTAATGGTGTTTTCGTGTTGGGTTTCTGTAAAACTTCCCGACACCACTACCTCTTCGCCTTGTACCACAAGAGTTTTCATTTTTACGTCAACGGTAACGGGGTTTCCGGTCAGCTTCACCTTTTTTACAACGGTTTGGTATCCCACATAAGAGAAACGTATGATGAAATTACCGACGGGAAGATTTTCAATACGGTAGGTGCCGTCATTTCCCGAGTAGGTGCCTTTGGAAAGCTCGGGAACAATAACATTTACTCCGGGAAGCGATTCACCCGTTTCGGAATCGGTGATATTGCCGGTAATGATATTTTGTCCCTTTATATTGATGACAAAGGAGAGGGTAGCGACAAACAGGATTATGAATTTTGTTTTCATTGCAAAACATATGTGATTTTACCGGTACAAAGTTTTTTCAAATTGTAACAAAACATTA
Source organism: uncultured Lentimicrobiaceae bacterium (assembly GCA_964549335.1). Taxonomy (GTDB): domain Bacteria; phylum Bacteroidota; class Bacteroidia; order Bacteroidales; family F082; genus Sulfidibacterium. The sequence goes on from CAZJUQ010000006.1 coordinate 24,067, forward strand.
AATGTCCAATTGAAAATTATGGAAATCAGGTTATATGTTCACGACAATCGGGGAAATAATTCGTTTTCCGCCTTTAAAAATGAAATTGAAAAATCCGGCGTCAAAAGAAATTATTTCCCCTGGTATTGTTTCAATAACTAATCTTTTTCCGGAATATTTTTCAAAACTTCGAGTGTCAAATCCCAGAATTTTTTTACGGAATCTATTTCTATGCGTTCGTCGGGTGAGTGTGCACCTTTTATTGTCGGTCCGAATGAAATCATATCCATTCCCGGATATTTATCTCCTATCAAACCGCACTCAAGACCGGCATGTATGGCAAGGACTTCCGGCGTTTGGTTAAAAAGTTTTTTGTAAACTTTTTCGGTAATTGCCACCACTTCCGAGTTGGGATTGGGTGTCCAGCCGGGGTAGCCGTCGCTGCTTTCGGCACTTGCACCCGCCAAACCGAAAATGCTTTTAACCATATTTACGATATCCTCTTTTTTCGATTCTATGGAACTACGTTGACTTGTGGTAATTTCAATTTCTTCGTCGAAAAATTTCACCGAAGCAAGATTTGTGCTTGTTTCCACAAAATCGTCGATATCTTGCGACATTGCAATTACACCGTGGGGCATGGCATAAATGGTGTCAAGCAATATTATTTGCGATTCCTTGTCCATAACCCATTCGGGGAGTCCGGTTGTTTGTGCCGAAAATTTCAAGTTGGGTTCGCTGACATGGTATTCGGATTTAAGTATTTTTTCAAATGCGGGTATCTCTTTTTCAAAAGCCGCTTTTTTGTCTTGCGGTATCAATACCACGGCAAAAGCCTCACGGGCAATTGCATTACGCAGGTTTCCACCGTCGAAACCGTTTAATTTTATTGAAAATTCATCTTGATATTTCCACAGGAAGCGGTTTAGCAGCTTATTGGCATTGGCTTTGTTTTTGTTAATGTCATCGCCCGAGTGTCCGCCTGCCAGTCCCGAAACCATAATTTTATAAGCGATGTGGTTTTCGGGTGCAGGTTCCTTGTCGTAAGGAAGTCTTCCTATTGTATCTTGTCCACCTGCACATCCGATAAATAGTTGTCCCTCATCTTCAGAGTCGAGGTTCAGTAGAATTTTTCCTTTTAGAAGGCCGGGTTTCAAACCGAAGGCGCCGGTAAGTCCCGTCTCTTCGTCAACGGTGAACAGGCATTCCAAATCGGGATGCGGTATGTCGTCCGAGGCGAGAATTGCAAGCTGTGTGGCAACGCCGATGCCGTCGTCGGCTCCGAGTGTGGTGCCGTTGGCGGTAACCCAGCCTCCTTCGATATGAGCTTCTATGGGGTCGTTATCGAAGTCGTGCCGCTTATCGCTGTTCTTTTCACAAACCATATCAATATGGCTTTGAAGAACAACGGGCTTGCGGTTCTCCATGCCTTTGGTTGCCGGTTTGCGTATTAAAATATTGCCGGTGTCGTCTTCAATGGTTTCCAGATTGTGTTTCTCGCCGAACTTTTTCAAATACTCCCTAATCTTTTCCTCTTTTTTCGAGGGGCGGGGAATGTTTAAGATTTCCCGGAAATAGTACCATACCTTTTCGGGTTTCAATGTTAAAAGTTCTTCATTCATTTTTTTTCTGTTTGATGTTTTGCAAAGGTATTCAAATATTCAGGGCGGCAAATGTTAAAACGGGTTAATTTATCACCGCTTTTTTTACGATAAACGAACCGCCGATATCTATTTTAACAAGATAGATACCCTTGCCCGAACCCGAAATGTCAACGGGTATTACATTTCCGTTGTTGTAATATTTTTTCTCGAAAACTATTTTGCCAAGCATATTATAGACGCTAACAATCACCTCTTTTTTCTCGAAACTTTTATCAGGTTTTATGTAAAAATTACCTTTTCCCGGGGTGGGGTATAGTGTTACACTGTTTTCAAACTCGTTGTTGTCGATATGTACCGAAACTGTTGTTACCGGAAAAACGATGCTGTCGAGAAATGCGCAGTCGCTTCCCGCCGATTCGGTAACATCTTTTTCGTACGACCATTTCAAAATGTGCAATCCTTCAGGTACGGGGTATTTCATTACGTTCCAATCTGTTTCTCCCGACCACTCTCCAACGGGATTGTCGTCAATATAAAATTTCAGGAAATCGTAATCTTTTTCCGAAGAGACTTTTCTTGCAAAACTTAAAGTGTCGTCACCCATAGTGGTTATGGTGATAAAAAGGTCGGAGTGTTGCATGTCTGATATTGTTCCCGATTTAGCGCTCCACGTTCCCTGGTAAGTATTGTTTCCCGTTATCACCCAGGGTGCGTTTCCGCCGGTTTGCCAATCAAATTTCGAGAAGTCTCCGGTTTCGAAATCTTCTATTAAAAGTCCTATTGACAGCGAATAGGTTTTTTCTGCCGAATACTCTCCCGATACGAGGTTGTATCTTAACATGACTATTGTTCCTGTGGGTGTTGCGGAACTGATATCCATTTGGAAGACGGCATTTTTTGTGCTGTCCGCTTTCAGCACTCCTATTTGAGCGGTTGAGTTTAGCAGTGTTACCCAGTTGTTGCTTGTGCTAATTGTCCCTGTTGTATTGTCGCAGTCGGCATGCCCCAGGTTCGACGAAGGAATTATCAATTCCACTGTTTCGCCGGGGTCGGGCAAACCGTTGCCGTTACCTCCTTGAGTATCGTCTATCCGTATATTGCCTGCACTTAGTTCGGGTGCATTGGCGACAATGGAAAAGTCCGAAGTCCAGCTTCCTTCGTCCGAGTTGTTTTGCAGTTGGAAAGTTATTATTTCCTGGTCGGGGACATTGTTCGCAATGTTACATGTAAATGCGTTGTCTCTCCAAACGGTGTCGCTTTCGGCTATGGTTCCGTATGCGGCTGTGTCATCGGTAATTGTAGTGTAACCGTTAAGGGTTGACAGTATCGATTCGACGTTATGTGAATCTTCGGCGCCTATATTTGTCACTCCCACATTGAGAAAAATTGTTTCGCCGAAGTCGGCATTGCCGTTATTGTTTCCCGCGGGGTCTGATATTGTGTTTCCGGCATATACGAGGTATGGAGTATTTACGGCTACAAAAGAGATGTTATTTGTGTCGGGCAAGCAATTGTAACCTGTAACTATAAGATAGGCGTTACCGGGATTTGCCACCAAAGTGTCGAATACCACCCATGCATCCCCCAGTGTGTCGGTAAAGCCGTAACCTACCAGAACATTATCTTTTACCACACTGCAGGTAAAATTATTCATAGGAGTGCCGTTGCTTTCTACATGAACGGATATTGAGTCGGTACCTATTTGAATTTCGGGGTCGTAAGTAACATCAACGGTAATGGGCTCGTCGGTCCAAACCGAAAGTGCGGGGTCACCTAAAATGTTAAGGTCGTAAAAGTTCCAGCGCAAAGCGCCCTCTTCCCATTGTCCGGGTGCTTCAACCCACGGTGATGTTGCTATTTTCGACTCCATAAGCGAACGTCCTATCATGTTCAAGCTGTCGTTGTATATTGCGTCTAATGTTTCGCGATGTAAATGGGCGGCAGGACCTTCCGTCTGACCTTCGTTAAACCATCCGTAACGCGAATTACCGAAAACCGCCACAGCAAAATTATTTATGTTCACCATACGTTCCAAAATACAGTCTTCGTTATCGAAAGCTCCGCAATCGCATCCGTGAGTGTAAAACAGAGTGTAGTTGTGGTCGGTGCCGTTGGCGGCATAGAAGTTAGCATCTGTAATGTCGTTGTAGTTCAAGTGTGCCACATATGTAACATTGGCATGACCAACGTGATGAACAAATTGTTTGCCTTGGTTAATTTTATTAATTAAGTCGTTGCCCGTCCAGCTTTGATGTTTTTCGTACATCGAGTCGATGTTGTATGTTGTGGGGATACCTGTGGTTGTATATCCGTTGTCGCTGTGTGTGCCTATCAACAAATTGAGGTAGTCGCTTCCCCAGGTAATGGGGTTGCTGTAAAGAAATTCGCCTGCAAGTTCGGCATTGGTAAGTTCGCCCGTAACGGGATTGTTTTGATACATTATGCTTTTATGAATAAGTATATCAAGTTGGTTAGCGGTGTTAAACGACATACGTGCCACAGCAACATCGGGCAAGAGGTCATCTTCGTCGGGTTCGCCCCAATGGTTATCACCGTCGTCGTTCCATGTGCCGTCGAGGGCTGAATAGTACAGGTCGGCGGGAATGTCGTTGCTTTCGACGCCACCTCCCGACACCACGTAACAGTAAAATCCACGGTAAGGAATTATGTTTACATCGCCACCGAGCAAGACAAACTCCACTCCGTGGTTTTGATACTCTTGAATGATGAAATTCCGTATCTTCTCCTGATTGTCCTGACCTCCCATGTTGCCGTAAATGTAACTGGTGGAATAAACCTTTGAACGCAGTCCGCGTCCCGAATAAATGTTTCGCAAGCTGTCGAATTTGTCGGTAAAATTATCACCGGTAATAATGAGTAAACGGTAATCGCTCATGGAACGCCCGGCGTCTCTTTTGTTTTTTTTGTAAAGTTTCAACATTTCAGGGTTTTGAGCCAATAACGAAACGCTGTTGTTAATGGAAAAACTTGTTCGCAGGTTTTTTAGTGCCGCGGCGGAACTTTTGTCGGTTGCAGTAATTATCTTTATGGTAACTTTACGGTAGTACGATAATTTTCCCGATGCAGGAACGTATTTTACCGGTGTAAAGGTTGAAAGTGCAAAACCGTGTCCGTTCATGTACGATGTGCTAAGCTTTCCGGTTTGAACAGAGGGAATTGCGGTTTTCGATTTGTATATTTTGTGATTTTTGATGAAAGGCACTTCGGCTCTGTCGTCGTTAAGAGTACGCGACGGTTGGTACGGATATATGGTGTAATTGCCGGCAATTTCGGTCTCTTCCTCGCCCGAAAATTCTATCGACACCGCTTTTTCACCCGGAGGAAGCAACAAACTGACCGAATGATATGGCAATGACGGATAACCGGCATAATTGGTTTGCATGGTGTTTGGGAAAATCACCTTTTGATATTCACCCGCTTTTACAATTACGGGTTTTGCAAAATAATACGTTTTTTGTACAATGCCTGCTTGAAGCAATGTCGCCGAAAATATAGCGGCAAAAGCAAAAATAAATTTCTTCATCAATTAAACTTTTTCTTGTAATTAGGTACAAAGAAAAGACATAATTTAATGCAAAAAGTTGCTTTTGGAATATATTGCGTTGTTATACCCCTTTTGCGTTGTTTTACCGCCTGTTAATAAACATTCGAAACAATTCTACGTAGGCTATTTCGTCCTCTCCGTCTTTGTTATTCCAATTTTGCTTACTTTTGACACGCTAACATGTAAAATTGTAAATGGGTATTGCTGATAAGGAAACGGTTAAAGATAAAATTATCGCCTCGGCAAGTGATTTTTTTATCCGGTTCGGTTTTTATAAAACCACAATGGACGAAATTGCCCGCAAAATTCATAAAGCCAAAGGGGTGCTCTATTACTATTTTAAAAGCAAAGAAGACCTTTATGCCGAAGTTGTGCGAAAGGAACTTGATTTGGTGAAAAAAGAGCTGAAAAAAACCGTTGATGCAGGTGACGACCCCGTTACAACTCTCGAAAATTATATTAAAATGCGTTTCGAATTGCTGAACAACGCTAAAAATTATCATGAAACACTACATGCCGATTTTCGCGAACGCTATGCCTTTGTGGAAGATGTAAGAAGAGATTTTGATAACTTTGAACGGTTACAACTTAATAAGATAATTTCCGAAGGTGAAAAAAGAGGTTATTTCAGAGTCTCCAATTTAGACCGCATTGTGGACGTGGTTATGATTATTCATAAAAGCGTCGAAATACCTCTTTATTTGCAAAACAAATACAATGAATACAAAAATATTATGGACGAGATGATTTCGCTTATCTTTAACGGATTAAAAAAGACCTGAATGTTCTTTTTTTTGGCATAATATTTGACTAAAAAACAGAAACGGTCAAAAAAATAAAAATTTGCGGTCACCGTTCTTTTTTTGATTATTAATTTGACTAATTAACCAAATAAGTAAAATAATTAATATGGAAAAGTTTTCACAATTAATTGTAAAATGGCGTTTGCCTGTTGTTATTGCCACGATTGGACTGACAATTTGGCTTGGATACAGGATAAAAGATTTAAGTATGGATTCAGACATACTGAATTCGTTGCCCGAAGACGACACTATTGCTCTTACTTATAAGAACATAGGCGGAAAATTCGGGGGCAACAGCATGGGTATGGTTATATTGAAGACAGGAAATGTTTTTACGACGGAAGTATTGGAAGATGTAAAGATGGTTACCGACACCTTGTCGGTACTGCCGGGAATATCAACGGTAACGAGTCTTACCAACGTTATTGAGATAAAAGGCGGTGACGGGGGCATTGAGGTAGGACACCTTTTGGACGAGTACGATTTGCCTCGTACGCAGGGAGCGCTCGACAGTTTACGCAGGCGTGTTATGGCAAAAGATATGTACCGGGGCAATTTGGTGTCCTCCGACGGCAGTTCCACTATTGTCATGTTCACTTTGCTTGATGGTGCCGATAAGCGTCAAGTTGCGCAAACGGTAAAGAAAAAGATTACCGGTTTGCATTTGCCCGAAAAAGTTTATTTCGGCGGTTTGCCTATGATGATGGACGATGTGGGCAATTTAATGCGTAACGATATGAACACTCTGTTGCCGGTTACTGTTATTGTGATAATGCTTGTTCTGTATTTGAGTTTTAAATCTGTAAGAGGGGTTCTTTTGCCTTTGGTTTCGGCGGCAATATCAATAGTTTGGGTAATGGGCATTATGCAGATTGCAGGTTACCGTATCGATCTTATCACAAATGAACTTCCCATTGTACTGTTGGCGGTGGGTAGCGCTTATACCATTCATGTGATAAACAGAATAAACGAGGAAAAAGGAAAAGACCGCAAAAAAGCCTTGATAAAAGCTTTGGCATATATTACAATACCTGTATTTCTTTCGGGAATTACTACCGTTTTCGGCTTTGCCTCATTTATTTTCGGTGCTTATCTCACCATGATTAAACATTTCGGGATATTTACTTCGCTCGGTGTTTTTTTCGCACTATTCATATCGGTGGTCTTTATCCCCGCTTTTATTTCGCTGTTCTCTATTTACAACAGAAAAAACCGTTTTGAAAAAAAATCTGAAAAAGAGAATGCTTTTCTTGTAAAACGGTTTTTAAAACCTTTTGCCGGTGTTATTAACAACCATCCCGAAAAGATTCTTATTACCTCGTTGGTATTGGTGCTTGTAAGCGGTGCCGGAATTTTTAAAATAAAGACCAGTGTTAACATGTCCAACTATTTCGAAAAAGATAATCCAACCCGGATTACCGACGATTTGATGAAAGCCGAATTTGGCGGTTCGCTGCCTCTGTTTGTCGATTTTAAGGGCGACATGCAAGACCCAAGAGTTTTAAAAACAATGGACCAAACGGAAGAGTATATGAAAAAATTCCCCTATGTTAATACCACCCAATCGGTTGCCGGCCTTATTAAGCAGATGAACGATGTCATGGGCGAAGGCGAGAAAATTCCCGACAGCCGCGCCAAAATAGAGAACCTTTGGTTTTTGCTTGACGGACAAGATATTATGTCGCAGCTTGTTGACGACGATTTGAGCGAAGGCATTATTCAATCAAGGTTTGCTTCCGGCGATACCAAAGATATGGAAGATTTTGTCGTTTACATGAACCACTTTATTAAAGAGCACTCAAACGACAAATGCACCATTTCACTTACAGGAATGCCTTCGGTATATGTTAAGCTTAACAACAGCCTTATTAAAAGTCAGTTTACGAGTTTGGGACTTGCCGTTTTGCTGGTGATACTCATTGTGGGATTAATTTTAAAATCTTTGAAAAAGGGTATTTATGCCGCAATACCCATTGTGGCTACTATTATAATTTTATTTGGTTTTATGGGGTATGCCGGCATTGCCCTCGATGTGGCAACGGTACTGGTGGCAAGTGTGGCTCTCGGCATGGGTATCGATTATTCTATCCATATTATCACACATTTTTACAACGATTTGAGCAAAACAGCCGACATTAAAAAAGCCGTTAACCGGACGGTACTAATCAGCGGCAAAGCTATTACAATTAATGTGGCTTCGGTTGCCGCAGGATTTTTGGTGTTGTTGTTTTCGCATATTGTTCCCATTCAAAATTTCGGATTGTTGGTGGCTTTGAGCATGATTGGTTCCGGTTTCGGTGCATTGTCAATATTACCGGTAATTCTTGTTTTGGCCGAAAAGAGGCACAAAACTCAAAATATCGATTAAGAATAACATAATGTTTAATTTAAAATTTTAGTAAAATGAAAAGTTTAAAAACCGGATTTTTAATTTTCGCCGTTATTTTTACGGCTGTTGGTACTGTTCAGGTAAGGGCACAAAATGAGGATGCTGTGGCCCTTCTGAAAAAAATGGACGATGTCATGTATTCCTCAAAAGACATGACGGGTCTCAACAAAATCGTTCTGATAAACAAAAACGGAAAGGAGAGTGTCAGGGAAGCGACAATAGCCCAAAAGGGTACCGACAAACGTCTTTTCCGTTTTACAAAACCCGCTTCACAAGCCGGTATTTCGGTTCTTTCGTTACCAAACGATGTTATGTATCTTTACATGCCCGCTTTCGGTAAAGAGAGACGTATTTCGTCCAGCGTTAAAAATCAGAAATTTGCCGGCACCGACTTTTCGTACGACGATATGGAGTCGAAACTTTTCTCGCAAAAATACTCCCCCCGATTAATCGACACACGCGATAATGTGTATGTTTTGGAACTTCTACCCAAATCGAAAAAATCGGCTTATTCAAAGGTTATTCTCTATTTGAACAAAAAGTATTTCTATCCCGAAAAAATGGAATATTACGACAAAGGAAACCATAAAGTAAAGGAAGCCGTTTATACATTTAAAAAAATTGGCAATTATTGGAATGCTTCGCAGATTGTAATGAAAGACTTGAAAAAAAATCATACCACTAAAATGATTATGTCCGGAGTAAAATACGACCGGGGTATCCCCGACGACTATTTTTCCGTCAGAAAATTAAAAGAGTAATGTATTTTAGCGCTTAAAAATATATTAATACCTCGTAACAGGTTATAAAAAGTTGAATTTATGAAAAATGTAGCGCTGGTTTTGTCGAGCGGCGGCTCAAAAGGGTTGGCTCATATCGGTGTAATCAATGTGTTGGAACAAAAAGGATTTAACATTACTTCGGTTTCCGGCTCTTCGATAGGAGCCATTGTAGGAGGTCTCTATGCAATGGGGCAACTGCAAAAATATGCACATTGGGTAAAAACACTCAATAAAATGGAGGTTTGGGGCCTGCTCGATTTTACTTTAACATCACAAGGACTCATTAAAGGAGAAACGGTTTTTAATAAAATGAAAGAGTTTATCCCCGATATGAATATCCAGGAGATGAAAATACCTTTCTCCGCTGTTGCTTCCGACCTCATTAACGAAGAGGAGGTGGTTTTCGACAAAGGTAGTTTTTACGAAGCGGCGAGAGCCTCAATGGCAATCCCGGCACTTTTCACACCCGTAAAATATAACAACACCATTTTGGTCGATGGCGGTATTCTTTCGCCTGTCCCAATCCCGTTTGTCAAACGCTCCGGCAACGACATTCTTGTGGTTGTGAATTTGTACGGCAAAAAAAACCGCCGCAAATTGGACCTCCGCGAAAAAAACAAAACAAACTCTTTTCTCTCTTCGGTTTCGAGCCTTATGAAAACGGGCGACAAACAAAACATAGGTTATTTCTCTCTCCTGACACACACCAGCGCCACAATGATTCATAAACTTGCAAGGTTGACCATCGAAAAATACAACCCCGACATTGTCATCAACATTCCCGCCGACGCCGCAAACACATTCGACTTTTTCAAAGCAAAAGAACTTATCAAGCTGGGCGAAAAGGCGGCTGTCGCACAATTGTCAAAATATTTATGATTCTTTTATCAAAAAAAAACAGTTAAGAAAATGAAAAATAACAGCATATATACATTAATTGCCGCACTGTTTTTAGCATTGTCATCCGCAACCGCCCAAAACAGTGCCAAACCCTTGTTGTCGGGTTATTTGCAAACAGACCAGCGTTTGTTGTTAAAAAAGCCCGGTAATTGGGCATGGAACGAAAACCGTTTAAGTTTGCAACTTAACAAAAAGGTGGCGGGCAGAGCAAAATTCCACAGCGAAATATGGTTGAGAAACATGGGATTACCGGCTGCCGCCACTTCTGCCGACCTTTTTAACAAAGGCATTGTTGACCCGTGGAACTTGGAAATCCGTGATGCATACGTCCGAATTACAGGACTGTTTACTCCCGGCCTTGATGTTACGATAGGTCGTCAGCGTATTGCCTGGGGTACTGCCGACAAGTTTAATCCTACCGACAACGTAAACCCTTACGACCTCGAAGATATCCTCGATTTCGGACGCCACAGGGCTTCCGATGCAATTTCATTGCAATACTATTTTAATTCCGACTATTCCTTGCAAGCGGTTTTTCTCCCCTTTTTCCAACCCTGGAATATGCCCGTAGGGGTTTTTTCATCCGTTTTGACTCCCGATTTTCAATTCCCTTTCGAAGGCATGTACCTCAAAAACTACTCCGACACTCTTGAAATGCCGCAATACAACTTCAAGCAGAGTGCTAATGCCGGTTTCCGTTTCAAAGGTTTTGCCGCAGGCATCGACTTCTCATTTAGCTATCTTTACACCCGCGAAGGGTTGCCTTTCAGTGTTTACAATTCCCTTTCTCCTGCCGATACCTTGGGAGGTATTGCCGTACGCTCCGTCATGCGTTATCCCAGAGTTCATATCATTGGTGCCGATTTTGCCGCAAACCTGTTTGGCGCCGGTCTTTGGGCCGAAGCGGCACTCTACATCCCCCGCGACAGTGTTGTTATGTCAACCGACATAAGCCCGTGGATAAACGGCGGCATTAAACCGGTTACAATCGACAGTACCGTATTGAAGAAAACACCATATCTCAAATTCGTCATCGGTGCCGATTATTCATTTGCCAACAACACATATCTTAATGTTCAATTCCTGCACGGATTTATCAACGAAAGAGGCAAAGACAATCTTAACGACTATTTTATTGTTCGCTACGAAATCAATTTGTTAAACAACAATTTAAAACTTGTACCGCTTAGCGGTGGTGCGGCAATAACCCGCTGGAGCCATATCTCTGATAACTATGCACTCTTTTACGTGCCCGAAATTTCTTACATGGCCACAAGCAATCTCGAACTTAACCTCTCCGCAGGCATTTTCGGAGGCAAAAGCGACAACTTTTTTTCAAAACTGAACGACTATGATATGGTAATATTCAAGATGAAATACAGCTTCTGATTATTATTTGCTTGGGCGGCTTACGGGCTGTCCGCTTATAGTCCTCGCCGGAGGCGCTGTTCGGCAATGGCGTTTTCAGGGGCTTCCTTGCGTCAGCCCTGCCTCCGCCTGCCTCACTACCGCCTCCGGCTGCGGGCTACCGCTTCCATCCCTGCCGCATATCCCGGCGCCGGGCTTATAAACCCGATTTTACAAACTTCCTTACCGATACATATCTTCCCTCTCTCCTGAAAGTTATTATATATATACCCTTGCTGATGCCGCTTACATCTATGCTTTTTCCCGTAGTTACTCCGCCTAAAACCTTTCTCCCGTCACCCGTATATATTTCATATTCGTATTTGGCGCCGTTTTCAATATTAACCGACAGCATCCCGTTTACAGGATTCGGATAAATATCAATACCGGTTTCTCCCTCTCCTCTCTTTTCGGCATCCCCCAACGTAAAGGCTCCGTAAACAAAACCCGGAAGGAAAACACAATTTACCCCGTTATCGGCTTTATCTGTAACACTGATTTTCAAATCGTACAATGTCGAATCGATATCAAGCAAATCCGTCAAATCGGCTTCATATACCGAACCCACAACCGAATCACCGTATATTTTCTGAACCTCTGCATCCAACCACTCTTCCGAATCTCTCCTCTTTATCCAAACCTTTGTTAACGAGTCGGGCAGCTCATGATAGTCCAGTCCCGTATGATTATTGTTATATGTAGTGAAATCGCAAGCCGTAAACCTGAGTTTAACCTGTTCGCCGTCATCAAACTGGTATTTCATGGTATTATTCCCGTTTATAAAGTAGATGTTGTAAACGATAGGAGGGGTGCGGTCGGTTTTCGACAAATCCATATGCGAGGTTATTGTCGTTCTTCCGGTTACACCGTTAAAGTGGCTGAAACTGTTTATCTGTAACAATGTGTAAGGAGCTTTATCCGCTACATACTCTTCTATTTCAAGACCCGTTCCCGATGCCACAACAGAGCCGCTGCTGTCTTTCAGAATGTACGCATCCTCTTTCTCCATTGGATAAATCCAGTTGCCCCACATTCCCATCTTTTCGGCATTTACACGTATTACCCCGTTGGTTATTTGCCACATGTTCCAGTAATACAGCAGCCCTTTACCTGCAAATATGGTATCGGTAGGAGCAAAACAGTGTACATCGGCATTCGGCGAAAAACCTTCGTATCCTGCAACCTTGCCGTTATATTCGTCATATATGGGCGAAGCTATATAAAAATGGTTTTGACCGTTTACCTGGTAATCAATATAATGTTGGAGTACAAACCGCATTTTGGGTGAGTTGAAATTGTATGTATGAATACCCCCTTCCCAATACGGATGTGCATAATCTTTCATTCGTGTTAATGTTCCCGAAATTCCGCTGCCGTTTGCCGTCATATGTTTCGTCAACGATGCAATACCTATGTAGTTGTAATCCCTTTTGTGATAATAAGAGAAATTGGAAACAACACTTACCAGACTGTCGGGTGGATTGGTTAAATATATCGAATCGGTTATGGTGTCGGGAACCTCGAATTGTATTACATAACTCGGAAAACTACCCATGTAAGTACATTTTACCGATGAGCCGAAATACATGTTCTCTATTCCGCTTGTGTAGTCCGATGTATAGTAGTTAATGTTATCGGGCAATTCCCAACCCGATGTAAATTCAATTCCGTTCGACAAAGTGTACGTCAATGCAAAAAGGGTGTTTTTTTCGCCTTGCAAACCGAATATCGACTCTCCATCTTCTTTGACAGGGTCAAGTACAATAGGGTGTTGCGCCATAGTATCCGAAAGATAAACGGTATCTGTATGATCAAATATGTAATTGTTAATAAAAACAATAGAAAAGTCATTCAGTTTCCACAAACATGCCATAATATCAAGTGTGTCGGAATCGATCCCCGTAAAATAACCGGTTGTATCCGTTAGCCATATGGGGATGTAAACTCCTGACGTGTTTTCGGGACGCCCCAGGTAAACTGTAGGACCTAACCCGAAACCGTAAGAGTAGTCGGCTAAAAAATAGATAGTGTCGTAATCTTTCTGCTTGCTGTTTTTTTGTATCCCCTCTTTGGTTCCCTCTATCGAATAATATTCGTACGAATTATTTCCCTCCTTTGTCAATTTGTGAAACGAGACATCCAAATACCCTTTTGTTATTGCATAATTGTGTGAAACAATTTTTTTGTTGTTTCCGGTAATTAGTGCCGCATCCGATATTTTCCCGATTTCAACTCCCTTTTTATCGGTTACAAAAGAAACATTATTATCCAGGTTGATAATTTTTTGACTGAACAGAGAAAATGCAATAGCCGTGACAAAAATTAAAGTAGTGGAGATCTTTTTCATTTTTTTATTTTTTGCATAAAGATAATAAAAAAAACGAATAGACAAAGGGGAGGGGATATTACCGTTATTTTAGCCGGGATAATACCCCGGGATTTTACTTTGTTGTTTTACCGTAAAACGGTACGGCTAAATTAACGTGAACGTATAAAGTTCTGTAAATCAACGATTGTACAATCAAAAAAAATTGAAACGTCAAAACTTTAAAAATAATTTTGCATTTTATTAGGCGAGAAGTAATTTATAAGGGGGGGGAGAAAATAAAAAAAGCCCTGCTAATTAAAGCAGGGCTTTTTTAAAGGAATGGCGACGACCTACTTTCCCACCGTAATGGCAGTATCATCGGCGCTGGCAGGCTTAACTTCTCTGTTCGGAATGGGAAGAGGTGGACCTTGC
>CAZJUQ010000007.1:0-41633 GCA_964549335.1 uncultured Lentimicrobiaceae bacterium
AAAATAAAAAAGAGATGCGGAAATCCCCGGGCGGGTTACCGCATCTCTTTATTGGTTTGTTGCGATAAGTATTGAATTTTTTTACAAGACTCAGAACTTATAAACAGTATCGTCAATAAGTTTGTCGGCAATTCTTCTGCGGGCTTCTTTGACGTTAACGGGGTCAAAACCCGTGAGTGTTTCCATTACCGAAAGCATCTTCTTCTTTTCGTCACCTTCGAGGTAAGAACTAACTGCTGCTATTGCTTCTGTTTTTGCCTTTTGCATGGAGTCGTATGCCAGGACATCCAAAATATCCCTGTATGGTTTAATGTCTGTTTTCAAGGCGTTTTTTTCCAGTTTTTCCACACGCAAAAGTGTCGATTCAAAGATATAAACCGACATCAACATATCGGCGATGTTCATCATAATTTCCTCTTCAAAGACAAGTTTTCTTTGGAATTTTTCATGAACACCTGTCAGGAGAAGCAGAACGGCTTTTTTCAGATTTTTTACGTAAAAGTGTTTTGTTTGGTAGAAATCTCCGTTTCCGGCACCGGAAAGAGTGATGTTGTCCAACTCTTTTTTTACCTCCTCAGCTGCTTCCATTACATTAATGCGGTGTTTCAATCCTCTTTTGAGTATTGAGTCGGACACTATGAGGCGGTTTATTTCGTTGGTTCCTTCAAAAATACGGTTTATACGCGAGTCGCGGTACGAGCGGTCGGCCGGAGCTTCGGCGGAGAATCCCATTCCGCCGTAAATTTGAACCATTTCGTCAACTACGTAATCGAGAGATTCGGAGCCGTAAACTTTCAGCAAAGCACATTCCGGTTCAAATTCGGCAGCACCTTCGATATTTGCAGGTCCGTACTCTTTTCCTTCCGATTTGTTAAGTTCTATTTGGTTTTCAATATCCTTGCTTGCGCGGTAAACCGCCGATTCGGTAGCAAACATTTTAACTACCTGTTCAGCCATTTTGTGTTTAATGGCACCGAAATCGGCAAGTGGTGAGCCGAACTGTTTACGTTCCGAGGCATAATTTACCGAATAATTTATTGCCCTGCGCATTGCACCTATAACGGTGGCGCCCAGTTTAATACGTCCTACATGCAATATGTTCAAAGCTATACGGAAACCTTGTCCGCGTTTTCCCAAAAGGTTTTCGACGGGGATTTTTACGTCGTTAAAAAATATTTGACGTGTTGAAGAACCTTTAATTCCCATTTTATTTTCTTCGGGGTTCATGGTAATACCTTCCCAGGAGCTTTCTACCAAAAAAGCGCTTAATACCCTGTCGTTTTCAATTTTAGCAAATACTGTAAACAGGTCGGCAAATCCCCCGTTGGTAATCCACATTTTTTGTCCGTTAAGGATATAATGTTTTCCGTCGTCGGACAGTACCGCTTTTGTTGTTCCCGCATTGGCGTCGGAACCTGCCCCCGGCTCGGTAAGACAGTATGCGGCAAGCCATTCGCCGGTAGCCAGTTTCGAAAGGTATTTTTGTTTTTGTTCTTCGTTACCGTAATACAAAAGGGGCATGGTGCCTATTCCGGTGTGAGCCATAAATGCCACCGAAAACGAGTATGCACCGCCGATAGCTTCGTTTGCTTTCATGTTTGTTAAAAATGATTGCCCGAAACCGTCATACTCCTCCGGAATTGCTATTCCGAGCAGTCCGAGTTCACCGGCTTTTTTTAACAAAGAAGGCATTAAACCCTCCTCATGTTTGTCGAGTGCATCGAAATTGGGTGCTACCTCGGTTTCAACAAAATCTTCACAACTTTGAGCTATCATCATTTGCTCTTCGTCAAATTCTTCGGGAATAAAAACATCTTCAGGCTTGGCATCTTTTACAAGAAATTCGCCGCCTTTAAGTATTGCATTTGTTTTCATTGATATTTGTTTGTGTTTTGAAAAAAAATTTGCGCAAATATAAAATTTGCTGGAAAACAACAAAATTCCTGAGGTTTTTTATTGCTGTAGATTTATCCGTTTTCAGTATGTAAAGGTGTTGTAGCCATTACAAAAGTGATTAATCGCCAAGCGTTCAGACTCTATTAATCTTATTGCTGCCTTACGAAATAAAAAAAACAATAACCTAAAAGTTAAAGACCCGCTAATTAATAATAACGGCATAAAACAATGTATGAGCGTCAATAGCGGTTTTGTGGTTTCCTTCAAAAGTTTATGTCTATATGCAAACCAATTGTTTAGCCGGGAAGCAGTTGGCTATTGAGGTTATAACCGCCGTTAATATTTTAATGAAAGATGTAAGACTTGTCCTTGTTGTTTTCGCAAAGGTATTTTTTAAAGGTACTGTTGACCGAAAGGTTCAAAGTATCTTTTTGAAGTATTCAACGGCAAGATAATAAGAGTCGAGCCCGAAACCTATTATGGTTCCTGCGCAATGCGGGGCCACAAAGGATGTGTGTCTGAAATCTTCGCGCGAAAATATGTTGGAGACATGGACTTCGACCACGGGTACCGAAACCGATTTTACGGCGTCACCTATGGCAACCGACGTATGTGTATATCCTCCGGCATTTAAAATCACTCCGTTAACCTCCAGGTCGGCTTCGTGCAGCCGGTTTATTATCTCGCCTTCGACGTTAGATTGATAGTATTCAAGTTCGAGACCTGTGAATTGCAATTTCAGCATTTCAAAATAGTCTTCAAAAGAGATGTTACCGTAAATATTCGTTTCGCGTTGTCCCAAAAGATTTAAATTCGGTCCGTTTATTATTAATATTTTCATGCCTTGTTTTTGAAAATTTACTTTTGTTTTACTTTAATTAAAGTTTTTTTTAATTTTACAAATATATGAATAGTACCAAAACCGGTTACATAAGGGAACAATTTTATACGGCGGCAAAAGATTACTTGTACTTGCTCGAAAACGGCTATCCCGTAAAAAGTATAGTAAAGCTTGTGGGCGACCGTTACGAACTTTCGTCGGCCGAAAGGGTGTTGCTTTACAGAGGGTTGATAAAAAAGGAGAAGTTGTCTGTACGTTCGAAAATGAAGTGCCGCGACATTCCGAAACATTCAAAGCTGTATATCGACGGTTTCAACGTAATCAGAACCATTGGAAGTTATCTTAACGGCAATTTTGTTTTTCGAAGTATGGACGGTTTTTTGCGCGATGTGTCGGAGCTGCACCGCAAAGCATTGAAACGGGAAGTGCTGGAACGCTCATTGCGTCTTGTTTTGGACTATTTGGAAAAGTTTTTCCCCCGCGAAGTTATATTCTATTTCGATAAACCGGTCAGCCACAGCGGGAAAACAACACAATTTACCAATACGGAAATTAAAAACCGTAACCTGAACGGCGGGGCTTTTATGGTGTTTTCGCCCGACCGCGAATTGAAAAATGTTGTAAACGGAATTATTTGCACAGCCGATTCGGCCATTATCGAAAGCGCCAAAGTACCGGTGTTCGATTTGCCTTCGGCGGTGTTGACAGACAGGTTTTCGCCTGCAATATTTTCCCTTTACGATATTTTTACCTAAAATCTTTTTCTCTTTTTTTTGTAAAACAGGAAATAATAGTGCAAATTTTCTTGTTTTAGCTCATATAACCCCTTTTTAATTATGGTTGAAAATTACAACTATCCGCTGAAAAGAAGAAAAATATCCATTATGATTTGATAATGGGTTTGCGGAGCAATATTTTTTATATTTTTGGCAGCCGTAACAATATTTTAAATGAAAGAGCAGGAGAAGGATAAACATTGGTTTTTTTCCGGAACGTTAATACGTGCGATATACATTTACCGGAAACATTTGTTAATAATAGGAGTTTTAACGGTTATATTTGCCTCTATCTTTTCGTCGCCATATTTCATTACCCCTCTTTACAAATCGGAAGTTATTTTATATCCCACAGCCAGCAATTCAATATCGAAAGTTTTATTGAGTAATAATTTTAACAACAGCAAAGATATTTTGGAATTTGGTGAGGACGAACAAACCGAACAAATGCTTCAGGTTTTAAATTCGAACAAGATTAGGGACAGGATAATAAAAAAATACAACCTGGAAAAGCATTACGACATAAAGCCGGATGCCAAATACAAAATGACAAAGTTGTATAGCGAATATGAAAACAATTTCAGGTTCAGGCGTACCGAGTATATGGCGGTGAAAATTACCGTTTACGACAAAGACCCCCAAATGGCAGCCGATATGGCTAACGATGTTGCCGAATTGTTGGACAGTACCATAAACCGGATGCAAAAAGAGATAGCCGTAAAGGCTTTCAAAATAGTGGAAAAAGAGTACAATAAATTAAAAAACGAAATACGCCAAAAAGAGGATTCGTTAAGTAAATTGAGACTTCTCGGCATAAACGACTACGAAAGCCAAGCCGAAATGTTTAACCGGCAGTTGGCAATATCATTGGCAAAAAACGATAAAGCCAGTATCAAACGTTTGGAGAAAAAACTTGAAATATTGGCAAAATACGGAGGCCCGTACGTTTCGTTGCGCGATGCTTTGGAACACGACAAAAAACAGTTGAGCGAGCTTAAAGAGAAGTACGAAGAGGCGAAAGTTGACGCCACATCCAGTTTGCCCCACAAATTTGTGGTAAGCAGTGCTTACAAAGCCGAAAAAAAATCGTATCCAATACGTTGGCTCATCGTGGTAATTTCATTGTTCTCCGTCTGGTTCTTGTCAATAATTATCCTCGGAATATTTTTAATGTATAAAGACAATCAAATAAATATTAAAGAACTTAAAAAAAAAATTTCAGACTGAATTTTAAGTTCTCTTTTAATAAACAGAAACCTGAGATTATTGAAAACAGTGAAAAACAAAAGAAAAAGATTATAGAAAAAAAAAGAACAAAAACAAAAAAAATAAAGATGGACAAGTATTTTGATAGTACCAACCTGACAAATATTGTTTATAAATGGAAAATACACCTTATTGTTATTGTTGGTATTGCTGCAATATTGGCGGGTATTTTTTCGGGACCGGCATTTATTACGCCACTATATAAATCCACCGCAATTTTATATCCTGCAAACATAAATGCGTACTCCGAAGAGAGCGAAACCGAACAAATGTTGCAAATAATGATGTCGCAAGAGATTGTTGACAGCATGATAAAAAAATTCGACCTGGCAAAACACTACGAAATAAATCCCCGGTACAAATACTTTAAAACCGTCTTGCTCGGTGAATATCACGATAAGGTTTCCATAAGTAAAACTCCTTACGAAGCAGTGCAAATAAAGGTGGAAGACCGTAATCCCGATACGGCGGCAATGATGGTGAATGCAATAATTAAATTTTACGATAAAAAGGTCGATTATCTTCACAAATCGAAATATCGCGAAGTTGTTGACATGTACGAACGTCAACTTGCACGTAAAAGAAGAATATTGGACTCGTTGAAAAATATTATGTACAAACTGGGAACCGAAAACGGCATATTCGAATACGATTACCAATCGCAACAAATTATGCGTGCCTATCTCGGGTCGCTTGGCGGCAACCCCTCAAAAATAAAATCGAAAGAGGTAAAACGGCTTGTAAAAGGAATGCAGGAGCACAGCGGACAGCTCGTGGAAGTTGTGGAGATGATACAAGACGAAGCGGCCAACTACGTTGACGTAAAACAGGATTATGAACTGGCACAGCGTTTTGTAAATTCAAACCTTACTTATAGCAATGTTGTTTCGTATCCTTATGTTCCCGACAAAAAATCATATCCTATCCGTTGGTTGTTTGTGGTAGGAGCCGCTTTGGCTGCATTTGTTTTTGCGCTGTTCATTATCTTTTGGATTGAACGAAAAAAAATTAAAGAATAGTATCCCCCGAAAAACTAACCGGCGTGTTATTGGAAAAGTCAAAAATAGTATGGGTTTATCTTTTGACGGCAATGTTTCTTGCCGTAAACTTTTACCTTATATTAAACAAAGACTTTTATTGGTTTTTCCTTTTGCCCGTTGTGCTGGTAATATTATATTACTACATAGTGTCGCTTGACAAAATAGTCCTGCTGATAACCTTTTTCACCCCTTTGGCTGTAAACATACAGCTTTTCGATGCGGGTCTTGCCGTTTCACTCCCCACCGAACCCTTAATGTTCGGAGTATTACTCATGTTTTTGGCAAAAGTATTGTTCGAACACAAATACGATAAAAAGATTGCCTCGCACCCTGTCTCATATGTAATATATTTAGGGTTGTTTTGGATGTTTCTAACTTCGTTTACCAGCGAATTGCCGGTAGTGTCTTTCAAGCATTTTTTGTCGCGCCTTTGGTTTGTGGTTCCATTTTATTTTGTAACCGCAATAATGTTCAAAGAAACCAAAAATATTCACCGTTTTTTGTGGCTCTATATGACGGCATTGATGTTTATAATTTTTTACACCGTAACCATACATGCAAAATACGGCTTCGACGAAGATGCCGGACACTGGGTAATGTCACCGTTTTATAACGACCACACTGCGTACGGAGCGGCACTTGCAATATTTTTCCCGATAATAATCGCCTTTATCTTTTATCCCGGGTTTTCATTATGGAAAAGACTGTTTGCCCTGTTTCTTTTTGCGGTTTATACCGTTGGAATAATACTGTCGTACAGCCGCGCGGCATGGATTAGCGTAATTTTTGCTTTTGCTGTTTTTATTGTTGTTATGCTTAAAATAAAATTCCGTTGGCTGTTGTTGGGGACAATAATTTTTATAGGGCTCTTTGTTTCGTTTCAGCAGCAAATATTGGATGCTTTGGAAAAGAATAAACAGGACTCCTCGGAAAACTTTGTCGAACATGTCCGTTCCATTACTAACATCTCGTCCGATGCTTCCAACCTGGAACGCATAAACCGTTGGCAATCGGCAATCAGATTGTTTAACGACAGACCTCTGTTCGGCTGGGGACCGGGAACATACCAGTTTGTTTATGCACCTTATCAACGGTCGAAAGAAAAAACAATAATAAGCACAAATCTCGGCGATAAAGGAAATGCACACAGTGAATATTTAGGACCTCTGTCCGAAGAGGGATTGCCGGGTATGTTAATGGTTTTTTTACTTGTGGGATTTATTATCTATACCGGTTTAATGGTTTATAAAAAAGGCAACCGTGAGGTTAAGTTTTTAAGCTTGGCGGCAACTCTCGGTTTGATAACATATTATGTGCACGGTTTTTTGAATAATTTCCTCGATACCGATAAACTTTCGGTGCCGGTGTGGGGATTTACGGCAATAATCGTTGCACTCGACGTCTATCACCTTAACATGAAAAATAAAGAGGAAAACGGACAAGAAACGGCTGAATAATCCGTTGTTCGTTTAACGAAAAAAACCACTCTCGTTATGCCCGCAAAAAGATTATACAATAAAAGAGATACCAAAAGCAAAAACTCCATATGGTTTATTGTGACCTTTTTGATAATTCTTTTCGTCGCTATTATTTTGGGGTACTTCTTATCAAACCGGAAACAACAAGCCGGGGAAGGTGATAAGCAGAGCGTTAAAACAACCGAAAAGATTGTCGAAAAAAATAAAACGAAAAATCCCTTATCCGGCACTTGGGTGAGCGAGTACGACGGCGCAATCATGGATATTAAAGGAGATACTTTTACCCTCGAAGTACCCTCGGTGAGTAACGGCACGGTAATTAGCGGTAAAATATCGGTTCAAAATAAAAAGGTCTCGTTAATATACACTTCGGGTAGTCAAACTTGCAAACAAAAAGAGGGGAGATATATTTTTGAATTCAATAATAAGAAACTTAAATTCAAACTCTTGAACGATGAATGCAAGAGCCGCGCCGACAGAATGTCCGCAGCGTGGTTCCGTTTGTGAATCAGCGTATTATTACTGCTTCGTATTCCGATTTGTTTCCCGAATTATCATATACGACCAGTTTGAAATTGTTTTTCCCCTTTTTCAAATGTTCATCTGTAAAGTATGTTAAAAGGTCGTTTTTTTTGTCGTACTCCATTAACAACCAATTGCCGTTAACTGTGGCACGGTACTTTTTTATTCCTGTTTCGCTATCTTTTATTACCAATTTCAAACTCTTTTGCGACGAAACAGTTTTTCCGCTCCGGAAATTAAGAGCCTTAATAACCGGGGGCACGGTATCGGCAAATACGGCATATTTGCCGAATTCCCTTATCCTTGTATATAGTGCGTTCTTTTTCCAATCTCCTCCCGCATAGAAAATATCGTCTTTTTCTATTTTGGCAATATACATCTTCTCTTTGATATGTGGCGGAACAGTATCCGGAATTATCGAAAGTCCGAAACGTTTGTGTACCGGAACAAACCGGCTGCCCAAATCTATTATTCGCGAAAGCGAAGAGTCGTTGCTTCCGGTTTCGTTGTAAGTCAAATAAAAAGAACGGTAAAACGAATTTGCCGGAAAATCGGCCGAAAAACGCTCTCCTTTTATTTTTAAAGGTTTGTCAAATTTTACAAAAACAGCGTTGCTATCCCTTTTTTCCTCTTTCGCCGTTTTGAAATCTGTTGGCTTTAGGTTCCCCTTAACGTAAAAGGTAAGTTTTGCCGGATTGTTCTCAATATCCGAAACAAGGAAAGTTATTCTATGTTTTCTGTCGTCGTCAAATTTAAATATTCCCGAATTGATAACGGTTTTATAGTTAAAGAGTCTGTTATTGGTATCTTTTTGTATTCTGATAATGCGTTTGCCTCTCTTTTGATAATAGCGATAGTCAATCAGGCTGTTAATGTACCTTGTGGTATAAAAAGAGATTTTATCCATTACCAGTTCGAAAACTTTTGCAGTATCGATAAAAAGGTCAATTTTATAAATACCGTTTTTATTATTTATTTTATCCGTTAAATCGTATGTCCTTATTCCAAACGATATATTGCCATGTGTTGAAATAATCCTGTTGTTTTTCAGAAAACAATTTTTTCCGCTGCCGAGAACGGGCAAAACCAGGGTGTCGTTTTTTCCGTTAATCAGCGAAGTGTCGTCAACGGGATAGAGGGCAAGCGAAATTATTAGCGGGTGGCGATGGTCGGCAACTTTGATGTTTTTAAAAAGCAAAGGATTTAACGGGTATTGTGTTTTAGCATCCCTGATTTCAAAATGTAAATGCGGACCGCCCGACGAGCCCGAGTTGCCCGTATATGCTATCACATCTCCCTTTTTTATTTTAAAAAGATTTTTGGGAGGGAAAATCTCCACGGTATAACTTTCCCTGTCGTATTGTGTAGTTTTAACATAACTTTGAATGGTGTCGTTAAATTTGGACAGGTGGCCGTAAACCGACATGTAGCCGTTGGGATGCGTTATGTAGAGTGCTTTTCCGTAGCCGCCCAATGATATTTTTATTCGCGACACATAACCGTCGGCAATGGCATGCACCCTCTTTCCCGTTACGCCTCCCGTTTTGATATCAATGCCCGAGTGAAAATGCCCCGAACGCAATTCGCCGAAACTCCCCGAAAGATAGAGGGGAAAATCAAGAGGCGAACGGAACCCCGCATCCCTCTTTTTGCTCTGTGCAAATGTATTTATTACTGAAACAAAGGTTATAACAAACAAAAACAATAGCTTCCGCTTCATACCGTTATTTTCGATTTTTGTGCAAAAATATAATACCTTTCCGTTATTACACCATCAACGGGCGGCAAATTTCCAAACCTTTATCTAACCGTACTCAAACAAGAGTGTTAATGCTATGTAATATTTGCCTCTTGCCTTTATTTCAAATCCATTCTAATTAATCGGATAATACTTGAAAATTGATTATTTTTCACTAAACTTGCAACTTCATTGCAAACCGTAGTTTAAGTGTTAATTAAAACATAAAAAAGTTGTACAGGTTAAAAACAAAAATCGACACTCAATCAAGTGAGTTCAAAAGCAACAAAGAAGCCTTTTTAAAACTTTTGAACGAATATAAAACCATATTAAAGGAAAATACGCAAGGGGGCTCGGAGCGCGCAATAAAAAAACACAAAGATAGAGGTAAATTGTTGGCGCGTGAGCGTATCAATTTGCTCATAGACCCCAACACGCCGTTTTTGGAATTGTCGCCTTTGGCGGCTTATAACCAGTATGACAACGGTTTCCCTTCGGCGGGAATAGTAACGGGTATCGGTGTAATTCACGGACGCGAAACGGTAATTATTGCCAACGATGCCACGGTGAAAGGGGGTACATATATGCAATACACCATAAAAAAACACCTGCGCGCCCAACAGATAGCCATGGAGAACCATTTGCCTTGCGTCTATATGGTTGATTCGGGTGGGGCTTTTTTGCCCGAGCAAGATACCGTGTTTCCCGACTCCAACCATTTCGGACGGTTTTTTTATAATCAGGCAAAAATGTCGGCAATGGGGATACCCCAAATTTCCATTGTTATGGGGTCGTGTACCGCCGGTGGAGCCTATGTGCCGGCAATGAGCGACGAAACCATTATAGTAAAAGAACAGGGAACCATTTTCCTCGGCGGACCCCCGCTGGTAAAAGCCGCTACGGGTGAAGAAGTAACCGCCGAAGAGTTGGGAGGCGCCGAAGTGCATACCTCCATTTCAGGTGTTGCCGACCATTTTGCCGAAAACGATACCCATGCCATTCAAATTTGCCGGAATATCTTTGAAAATCTTGAATATAAAGAGAAACAACCGTTGGATATACTTACTCCGGAAGATCCTTTGTACGACCCCGAAGAACTATACGGTATAGCTCCGGTGGACCTTCGCAAAATGGTGGACCCCCGCGAAATTATTATGCGTATGGTTGACGGAAGCCGCTTTCAGGAGTTTAAAGCAAAATATGCCACAACCGTGGTTACCGGGTTTGCCTATATCATGGGGTTCCCTGTTGGTATTATCGCCAACTACGGAGTACTCTTTTCCGAGTCGGCATTAAAAGTAACTCATTTTATAGAGCTGTGCACATCGCGTAAAATACCTTTGATTTTTCTGCAAAATATAACAGGATTCATCGTGGGACGCGATTTCGAACGGCGGGGTATTGCCAAAGACGGCGCCAAAATGGTTCACGCTGTCTCCAATACCAACGTTCCTAAATTTACCGTTATTTTCGGAGGTTCGTTCGGTGCCGGAAATTATGGTATGGCGGGACGGGCTTACGACCCGCGCTTGTTGTTTATGTGGCCCAACGCTAAAATATCGGTAATGGGAGGCGAACAGGCTGCCACGGTATTGGTTACCGTAAAACAAGATCAATACAGGGCCATGGGCAAAGAGATGCCCCCGGAAGAGATAGAAAAACTTAGAAAACCCATTTTGGAAAAATACGAACGCGAAGGAGCTGCTCTTTACAGCACATCGCGATTGTGGGACGACGGAATTATCGACCCTGTCGATACACGTAAAATGCTCGCCATGGGAATTGCAATGTCGCTTAATAAAAAATTCCCTGAGCAAAAGTACGGGGTGTTTAGAATGTAAATTGTCTAAACGGTAACATCTGCCGGAAAAGACTGTTTGCAAATTCATCCCGGTTTTGGAAAATCCGGCGGAATTTGTTGTACTGACAAACAGATATAAAATGAAGAACTTTGAAACCGTAGAGGTTGGTATTGATAACGAAGTGATGACGGTTGCTTTAAACCGTCCCGGGGTTCACAATGCCATGAACCAACAGATGATAGCCGAACTTACGGAAATATTTTCTCGGGAAAAACATGACAAAACGGTACGCTGCATTGTTTTGCGGGGAAACGGAAAATCGTTTTGCGCCGGTGCCGACCTCAATTATATGAAAAACATAGCAGGTTTCGGGTATGATGAGAATAGACGCGACGGGGAAAAACTTGCCGCCCTCTTTAATGCCGTTTACACCTCGGGCGTGCCCACAATTGCTTTGGTTCACGGTGCCGCTTTCGGAGGTGCCAACGGACTGCTTGCCGCTTGCGATATTGTTATTGCAGCCGAAAATGCCAAATTCGCTTTTAGCGAAGTAAAACTCGGAATAGCCCCGGCAACAATTGCTCCTTTTGTAATTAAACGTATAGGTGAATACGGTGCAAAAGAGCTGATGATTACGGGAAGACGCTTCACCGGACTGGAAGCCGAAAAATGGCACCTCGTAAATTACGCTTTGCCGGCGGAAGTTTTGGAAGAAAAACTTAACTCTATTGTTGATGAAATAAAAACCGCAGCGCCAGGAGCAGTAAAAGCCGCAAAACAATTGATAAACAAGATTGTGAACGACGATACAGACGTTACCCGTTATACTGCGAATTTAATAGCGGAACTTCGCGCCTCGGCAGAGGGACAAGAGGGAATGAAAGCTTTTTTTGAAAAAAGAAAACCCTTTTGGGTAATGAAAAAATGAAATTAAATATCCGATAAACCGAAATAATATGAATATATTCAATAAAATACTGATAGCCAACAGGGGTGAGATAGCCGTTAGAATAATTAAGTCGGCAAAAAAACTGGGCATCGAAACCGTTGCCGTCTATTCCAAAGTTGACGAAGGTTCGCTCCATATGAGAATTGCCGACGAGGCCTATTGCATAGGCGAACAGGAGTTGAGCGAAACATATTTGAATATAGAAAAGATTATTGACACGGCTTTGAAATCGGGGTGCGACGCTCTTCACCCCGGATATGGCTTTTTGGCCGAAAATCCTTTGCTGGTAAAGGCGTGCGAAGACAATAACATAACATTTATAGGTCCTCACGTTCGTGCCATACGGCTTATGGGTAACAAAATTGAGGCACGCTCTTTCGTAAAAGAACTGAATATTCCGATGACAAAGGGTATTACCGGCTCTCCCGCCGAACTCTTTGCCAAAGCCGGTACCATTCCTTTCCCGATATTGGTAAAAGCGGCTGCCGGAGGGGGCGGTAAAGGTATGCGGATTGTTCGCGAAGGCGACGACCTTAAAACCATATTGGAAGCCACTTCGCGCGAAGCAAAAAACTATTTCGGAGACGGTACGGTCTATATTGAAAAATATATTGAGGAACCCCGGCATATAGAGATACAGATTATTGGCGATAACCACGGTAATGTGGTACACCTTTTCGAGAGGGAATGTACAATACAGCGCCGTTATCAGAAAATAATCGAAGAGTCGCCCTCGCCGACCCTTACACCCGTTGTAAGAGAAAAAATGGGTGCCGATGCCGTTGCCATTGCAAAAAAAATAGGCTACAACAGCGCAGGTACAATAGAGTTTTTGGTTGACAAAAATCTGAATTATTATTTTCTTGAAATGAATACCCGGATTCAGGTTGAACACCCCGTTACCGAAATGGTAACCGGTATCGATTTGGTTGAAGAACAAATTCTTGCCGCCGCCGGAAACGTTTTACGCCTGAAACAAGAAAACCTCAAACAGACCGGACATGCAATAGAGTGCCGCATTTATGCCGAAGACCCTGCAAACAATTTCTTGCCCTCGCCCGGAAAAATGACACTGTATAAAGAACCTTCGGGCGAAAATATCAGAATAGATACAAGTATTGACGGTGCAGCCGAAATAAAGAGTTTTTTCGACCCGATGATAAGCAAAATGATTGTTTGGGGCGAAAACAGGGATATCGCAATTGAAAAAAGCATTAACGCCCTTAAAAATTATTCAATTCACGGAATTAAAACAAATATTTCATACCTGCTTTATCTTTTGCAGCACCATGCCTTTAAAGAAAACAAGATATCCACAAAATTTTGCGACCTCCATACCGCAGAAATCCTTGAAGGAATAAAAAAGAGTTACAATAACGAGAATTTCATCAAAGCCGCTTTTGCTTCGCTGATGTACGATTTTAATAAAAACCTCCTGACATTTTCGAACAGTGTTTGGGAAAACATAGGCTATTGGCGGAACAGTATGGTAATACCCGTTGAGGTGGAAAATCAACTCTTTGAAATTGAAGTGAAGAATAAAAAAGAGGGCATGTGTCATCTTTTTGCAGGCGGAAAAAATTATGAATTGCGTCTGAAAAACATAGAAACAGGTGCTGTTGATTTCAGTATCGACGATGTTTTTTACAAGGCAAAAATTTCAAAGGGAGAAAAGGGTGTTGTCTTTGTGAGTTTCGATGCCACTGTTTTTCAAATAACAAGAAAAGATTTGCTTGTTGAAGACGAAGATTATTCGCAAGGCGGACAGGGTGGGGGTGAAAACAACCTGTTTGCCCCCATGCCCGGAAAAGTTATCAAAATAAATGTTGCCGAAGGTGAAAAGGTTCATCGCGGCACTATCCTTTTGGTGGTCGAAGCCATGAAAATGGAAAATAATATTATTGCAACCGAAGATGCAGTGGTAGAGAAGGTTAATGTTAAAGAGGGAGAAATGGTGGATACCGATTTGCAATTGGTGTTTTTGAAAAAAGTTAAGTAATTTTACACAAAAAATATTATAAAAATGAATTTTGATTTAACGGATGAACAAAAGCTTATCAGAGAGACGGTACGTGAATTTGCCGAAAGAGAGATTAAACCCGTGGCAAGAGAGTTGGACGAAAAGGGAGAATTTTCGTACGAATTGACCAAACGAATGGGTGATTTGGGACTTTTCGGAATGACCTTGCCCGAAAAATACGGGGGTCAGGGATTGGATACCCTTTCGTATATTATTGCCGTAGAGGAACTTGCCCGTGTTGACGGTTCTCATGCAGCCACTCTTGCTGCGCACAATTCGCTGGGGATAAGTCCCATTTTCGAATACGGAACCGAAGAGCAGAAGATGAAATATCTGCCGCAACTTTGTACGGGTGAAGCGCTTTGGAGTTTCGGTCTAACTGAACCCGGTGCCGGTTCCGATTCCCGCGGTTCGAAAACCACAGC
Organism: uncultured Lentimicrobiaceae bacterium; assembly: GCA_964549335.1. Classification (GTDB taxonomy): domain Bacteria; phylum Bacteroidota; class Bacteroidia; order Bacteroidales; family F082; genus Sulfidibacterium. The sequence goes on from CAZJUQ010000007.1 coordinate 14,754, forward strand.
TGTTTTGGAAGGTGACGAGTGGGTTATTAACGGATCAAAAATATTTATCACCAACGGAGCATCCAAAATATCAAAGGGGTGTACGGTACAAGCGGTATCGGGCGAAAAAGACGGTAAAAAACTTTTTACTGCCGTTTTGGTGGAAGCCGGAACGCCGGGATTCCGCCAGGTGCCCATGCACGGTAAGATGATGTGGAGAGCATCGGATACTTCGGAACTCTATTTCGACGATGTCCGTGTGCCGAAAGAAAATCTGCTGGGAACCGTCGGCGAAGGCTCTCATATTATGCTGCATACCTTGGACGGCGGACGTTTATCCATAGGAGCCATGGGACTCGGTCTGGCACAAGGAGCTTTCGAAATGGCTCTCGCTTACGCCAAAGAACGCAAACAGTTCGGAAAACCCATCTCAAAATTCCAAATCAACGCTTTTAAACTTGCCGATATGGCTCTGAAAATCGAACTCGCCCGTAACCTTCTGTACAAAGCGTGCTGGTTGAAAGACCAAGGACGCCCTTACGGAAAAGAGGCTGCCATGTCGAAACTCTATTGTTCCGAAGTGGCAAATCAAGTGGCTTTCGAGGCTCAACAAATTCACGGCGGTTACGGATTAATGAAAGATTACGATATCGAACGTTTTTACCGCGATCAACGACTTTTGCAAATAGGCGAAGGTACCTCGGAAATTCAACGTCTTGTAATTTCGAGACACATCGGTTGTTAATTGCAAAAAAAGAACAGCATAAAATACATTAACTAAAAAATAACATTATGAATAAAGTTGTGAAAGATGCTTTCGAAGCCATCGAAGGTATGAAAGATAATATGACATTTATGCTTGGAGGCTTCGGACTGTGCGGCATTCCCGAAAAAACCATTCAAGCCCTGCACGATTCCGGAATTAAAGGACTTACTTGTATTTCGAATAATGCCGGAGTTGATGATTTCGGACTGGGCATTTTGCTGGAGCGTCATCAAATAAAAAAGATGATTTCTTCGTATGTGGGCGAAAATGCCGAATTTGAAAGACAATTGCTTTCGGGTGAACTGGAAGTGGAACTCATCCCTCAAGGTACATTGGCCGAACGTTGCCGCGCCGGTGGTGCCGGTATTCCGGCTTTTTATGTTCCGGCAGGTTACGGCACCGAAGTGCAGGAAGGCAAAGAGGTTCGCGAATTTAACGGAAAAATGTATTTGCTCGAAACGGCTTTAACCGCCGATTTTGCCATAGTAAAAGCATGGAAAGGTGATACGGCAGGCAACCTTGTTTACCGGCATACTGCCAACAACTTTAACAATATGATGGCTATGGCGGGAAAAATTACCATCGCCGAAGTTGAAGAACTTGTCCCTGCGGGCGAACTTGACCCCAATTGTATTCATACTCCGGGAATTTTCGTTCAAAGGATTTTCAAAGGCGAAAACTATGAAAAACGTATCGAATTTGCCACCACACGCGATTAGTGGGTTTGTATTTTTATTAACGAACAAAAAAATTGAGAAAAATGAGTTTAGATAAAAACGGTATAGCCAAAAGAATAGCACAAGAACTTCGTGACGGTTATTATGTTAACCTCGGTATCGGAATACCTACACTTGTGGCAAATTTTATCCCCGAAGGCATGGAAGTGGTTTTGCAATCGGAAAACGGACTGCTCGGTATAGGCCCTTTCCCTTCAAAAGATGAACTTGACCCCGACCTGATAAATGCGGGTAAACAGACTGTTACTTATGTGAAAGGAGCTGCCTTTTTCGACTCTGCTACAAGTTTTGCAATGATACGCGGCGGACATATCGACCTTACTGTGTTGGGTGCATTTCAGGTAAACGAACGCGGCGATATTGCAAGTTGGAAAATACCGGGAAAAATGGTGAAGGGTATGGGGGGCGCTATGGATTTGGTGGCATCGGCACGGAATATCATAGTGGCTATGACACATACCGACCGTAAAGGTAATCCCAAATTGCTTAAAGAGTGTGACCTCCCGTTAACGGGAGTAAACTGCGTGAAACGTATAGTTACCGATTTGGCGGTGGTTGATGTTACACCAGGCGGTTTTAAATTGATAGAACGTGCCCCCGGTGTAACGGTTGATGAAATAGTTGAAAAAACAGGTGCAAATATTATTGTTGAGGGAGAAATTCCGGAAATGAAACTTTAAGGTGCTGTTTCGTTAAATGCCGCTGGTTGTTCTAGTAATGCCCGTATAAGGACTTAACAACCACAAAACAAGTATCGCACCTGTTTGCTGCTTTGTGAAGCCGGGGTGCTGCGGCGGGTATGCAAATAACATGCTTAGTTCTCCGCGTGGTGAAGGAGGAAAAAACGGTCGGGGATAAAAACCGTTGTAATTTATGTTGGAAATCCCGTAGTTATTTTAATTGTATATCCGGTTGTCTGCACTGCACTTGTGTTTTATTCTATTTCTTCGAGGCGATATAGAACAAATCGAAACAGTTGTCATCGGCCTCGTTTAAATAATAGTCGTTCATCGATATTTCTTCCACAAGTTTTGTGTTGTTTTTAAGTAATTTTTTCCTGTTTATCCTGTTTAATATGTCGTACGGTATTTGCAACAATTGCCTCGGCAGATTGTATTGTAAATTAAATATGTCGAAACGTGTGATTTTTTCTACCGACTTTTTGTTGTTTTCATAGTACTTCATTATCTTATCGTTTCCGAAAATACCTGCTTTTTCAACATCTTGAAATTTGGTGAGGAGCAGTTTTTCCAATTCGTCAACAGTGTATTCTCTTATGTGCCAGGGGTTTCTGGTTAACGACATTTTTTTGTTTGGGGTTGTTACAATTAATTTCCCGTTCTTTTTCAGTACTCTGTAAATTTCGTCGATAAATTTCTTGTCGTTTTTTATATGCTCTATCACTTGAAAAGTGATGACAAAATCAAAACTGCTATCCTGAATGCCGGTGAGCGGGGGAACTTTTATGTTAATAAATTCGACATTTTTGTTTTGTTCCAATTTTTCGGCGGGGAAAGCGATATTTTTATCAATTGTGACAAATTTGCGGGCTTTTTTTGAAATTATATCAATTCCGTAGCCGCTGCCGGTGCCTATTTCCAAAACATCTCCCGATACCAATTTTGCCGTTTCGATGTATGCCAACAACGACCTTTGATAAACATAGTTGTCCGAAAGGTCTTTGTCGGAAACTCTTTCAGCTGTTTGTATTATCTTCATATTTCGCTTTTTTCTGCGTTACACAATAGGGTTTGCCTTGCCTCAGCAGGTTTATCCCCGTATCTATTGCCTATTGGTTGCCAATGATTAATAGGTTACCCCCCTTTATTTTATCCGGTTGCGGGTGCAAATGTAAAAAAATCATTAATACTCTTATATTTGCAATGTTTGACAATAAAAATTATTTAAACATATACAGCAAGCAATTGTGCCGGGCATTATTCCGGGAAATGACATTTAGAGATATTAACCAGTAACAATAAAATTATGAAAAGAGGAAACATAATCGGTATTTTGGCATTGTTTGGCTTAATGCTTGGTTTGACAAGTTGTAAAGACAATCCGGAGCTGAAAGCCGGAGAGGGATATATAAATGTTCCCGGAGGAAAAGTTTGGTACAAAATAGTAGGCGAGGGTGATAAAACCCCTGTTTTGATGCTGCACGGGGGTCCTGGTGCAACATCATATTATTTACGTCCGCTTGAGGCTTTGAGTTCAGAAAGACCGGTCATCTTTTTCGACCAGCTCGGTTGCGGGCGTTCCACACACAAAATGGATACAACGCAAATGAATATAAAATTTTATGTTGATGAGGTATACCGGGTAAAAAAGGCTTTGGGATTAAAAGAGTTTTATTTGTACGGCCAGTCGTGGGGAACCATTTTGGGGGTCGAATACTATTTTGCACACCCCGAAGGAATTAAAGGGCTTATTTTATCCAGTCCTGCTTTGAGCGGTAAATTATGGATAAGAGATGCGCAACTTTTGTTGAGTCAACTTCCCGATACATTACAAAAAGTAATTCGTAAATACGAAAAACTAAAAGAGTTTCATGCTCCCCAATATGTAGAAGCCATGATGACTTATTACAAAAAACACATTGCAAGGAAGCAGCCTTGGTCGGCCGACATCGACAGTACTTTTACTTATCTCGGCGAAGATGTTTATACCTATATGAATGGTCCGAGCGAATTTACCTTTACGGGGACAATGCAATATTACGATGCCACGGGCAAACTAAATAAGATAAAAGTTCCCGTTTTGTTTATTTGCGGCGAATATGACGAGGCAAGACCCGAAACAACAAAGTATTATGCCGGTTTGGTGCCCGATTCGAAATTTGTAGTGATAAAAGATGCCGCTCATATGACCATGCAAGATAATCCTGAAGAAGATATAAAAGCTATTGAGAGTTTTATCAATGAGATAGAAAAGCGTTAACCTCTAAATACCATTATCCCGCAAATGGAATATTTTGTTTTGCCGCGATACTATTTTTCTGATTTATCTTTATTTATGCGGTAAATCTTTTTGCCGCCGTATGCGGCACTTAAACCGAGCAGAATAAACAGTCCCTGACCAATGGGGGCACTACCTCCGTTTTGGTTTCCCGTGGCACCGTGTCCTGCACCCGAGGGTGGGGGCGGGGGCTGTGTTTGCCCGTTTATTGCAAAAAAGATAAATACAACGATATACAGTGTTTTTAACAAATATTTTTTCATTTTTTTACCCGTTTGTTTTATTTAATAATGACCTTTTTGTTTATAACACGGTTGCCTGTAACAACAGACACTACAACCGTCCCTTTAAGTGTTTTTGTGTCGATACTTATGGTTTGTTGTTCTTTTACAAATGTATTGGCAACTTTTTGTCCAATCATGTTATAGATATTTACCTCTGCCGTTAAGGGGTTTTTGCTTCTGATTTCTATGGAGTTTTTCCGTGTAAAAATATTTATGTTGTCAGTATCGATACTGTTGTTTTCAATTCCCGATGTGCCGAAAACAAGTTCGAAACGGTTTGGGTCGTCATCTTGTACCGAGGTAAAATAGTATATGGGGTTATCGTTAAGTTTTTGTCTGTTTCCCGTTTTTACATCATTGAGGTAAACATCAACATAGGGGATGAGTGTGTTAACACCTTCGGCTTTTATGTAAAAATCGGAGGAGCCGTTTTTGACAAATACGAAAGGTATTGAGTTGTATTTGTCAACACCGGGTATGGTATTGGTGGAAACTGCAACACCGTCGGCTGACAACGAATAAAATTGAGGTGCATATCCCGGAAGAAAATGGGAATCGTATTGAATGTCGAAACCGGTGGTTGATTGCGGGTCAATTGTAACAATGCTCTCTTGAGCCGTTTTGCCTTCATCGTCGTAAACGGTTAATTTAATTCTGTTTGTGATTATTGAGTCGCTTTTATACCATTTATGTTCATTGTGGGTTCTGTCGCTTGCATCTATTGTTAACGAGCCCGAGCTGCTACCCGGCGTTGAAACATGCACCATAAATCCCTGCATTGAAGGGATGATGCCTGAGCCTGAAGAGATGTCAGTGTAGCTTCCATTCGATTCATCCCAGATTTTTGCGGTTCCGTCAATATCGGAAAGTCCCCAGGCTGTCTTGTTCCAATACAACGCACTGGTGTACGGATTGCCCAAAAGGTGCCAACCGGCATATGTGTTACCGGCGGTATTGGTTAAACCCGATATTGTTACGTCGCCGGTTATAAGTGTTCCGTTAAACTCTTTTAAATTGTCGCTATGGTATGCAATAAGATAACCCGAACCGTTTTCAAAAACGGGACTTGCATCATTGGAAAAGTAGCCGCTTCCCGAACCTTGATTGTAACCGCCGCTGCTGTTTTTTATGTTAATCCAGAGGTCTTCGGTTTCGCCCCACCTGTAAAAATCGACATCTGAACTTATTGGCGAGGCCGAAATATCTACAAATTCGGGACTAATAGCTTGGTTGGTTACCGGAGAGCTGATAAAATGCCAACCGTGATAGCTGTCGCTCCACGCGTTGATAAAACGTTCCACTTTGGCACTTACCGAACCTGCTCCCAGGTACATGAATGATGCATTGTTTATAGTGCCGTCGTGGAGTTTGCCCGAGCCGATTATGAAATTCGAAGAGGTAGCGCCGGTAATTCCGTCTTTTACCGCCAGGAACGAGGTTGTGTCGAGCCGTAAGATACCAGAATTGATAACCAGATAATTTATGGTGTCGTATTTGTCGTAGTCGTTTACAAAACGGACGGTATCGGCAACATCTAATTCCAATTTGTACAACGGCATATCTATTTTTGCCAACAAGTTGAAGTTTTCCGTTTCTTCAATTTTCAAGCTGCCGCCGTCAAAGTTTGATGTTGCAGGCGAATAGTACACTGTATATCCGTTACCCATATTACCGTTTTTAATAACTATTTGCACGTTTGAGCCTGCTGCAACATTAAATTCGCCTGTTCCCCTTACCAGCATATTGAAATAGTCGTTGTCCTGGTTTGCAACGGTACAGATGTTCAATTGGGCGTTGCCCGACAAATAAGCGCTTCCGCCTTTAACCGTCATGTACCTTCCGCCGACATTTATTGTTCCTCCCGAAAAATTCAAAGTGGCGACATTATCATGTTCATTACCGTTTATATTTAAAATGTCGAACTTTTCCGTCCCGACGTTGAAGGTGCCGCCGCTAATGTTCAAAGTGCCGTAAACGGTAAAGTCGATTTTGCTGTTAAAAGTCCCTGTTGACATTGTAAATACCCCGCTGCTGTCAATACGGTTTTCGTAAACGTTATCGTTAACCGTTGTGCTAAATGTATAGGCGGAGTTCAAAATAAGTTCTCCGCCGGTTTTGACAACAAAACGCGAACAACTTTCGTCTGCATCAATAGTGACCTGATGTTTGATTTCTACGGTGTCGTTGGCGCCGGGAACGACTCCTCCCGCCCACGTGGCGGAATTGCTCCAGTTGCCGTCACTTGTCGATACAATGGTGGATTGCCCTGACAAATTTTGAATAATCAGTAAAACAACAATAAATAAAAATGCCTGTTTCATTTTTATAAAAATTATAAAAGTTAATAATGCGGTTTCCACATCCGTTTTAAAAAATGTGTAAACCGGAATTTTTTTTTCAACCCCCTTTAAAAGTTATTTTACGTTACGATATTTTAAGCCGAATACCATCCCCGGTAATAAAAACAGTATAAATTTCTATCTCTTTTACTTCGGCTTTGCAACTATTTTACAATAACCGTTCCAAGCCATGTGCGGAAACAGATATATTATTATATGTGTCAATGTGACAATAAGTTATAAATATGGTTTTCGAAAAGTATTTTATTAACTAACGGTAAACATTCCCAAAAGAATAAATTTATATTCATTTTTAGATATGTATATGTAAAATTATGATATTTAAAAACGGAGGATAACAGATGAGCGACATTAACGGTTTAAAATAAGAAAGGGCATAAAACGGCGTGAAGTATCATACGATACCTTGTTTTACATATTAAAAGGTAGTGTTATTGCGCCTGTTCCCCTCACCTGTTAATTAAGTCCCCGTTTTAATTTTTTAGTTTATTTTTGCCCTGCATAATAGATATGTGTAATAAAAACAAAACATAAGACTGAATGAGGGATTTGGGGATTTTTATTGTGTTGTTTATCACTTTGATATCATCTTCGTGCAATAATAAAAGCGGACAAAAAGTACAACAGGCTTCCAAAGGCGAAAACAGACTGGCATCTGAATTTGAAAAAACAATAAAAGGCATTAACAACATAGATACATTATACTATTTGACCGATAAATATGAGAATAAGCTGCTTGAGGAGAATACCCCGCCTTTGATAATGGCAAAATTTTACCATACGGCGGCTAACAGGTTTTATATGTATTCGAAATATGCCGTTTCGAAAGAGTACTTTAAAAAATCGGAGGATGCATACAGGCGAGCCGGAGATACTTTGATGAGCATCAAGATGAGGGGAAATCGTGCCGTACTGCTTGATTTACAGGGTAAATACAAAGATGCCGTTAAAATATTTTTCGAAATATCCGATTATTTTAAAAAAACCGGCGACACCCTTCCGCTGGCATTTGCATACAGTAACATCGGTGTCATTTACGAAGAGATGAAAAATCCGCAAAAGGCGATTTTATACGGTAAAAAGGCACTTGAATTAAAACGGTTGGCCGGCGATACTTTGCATATGGCAACCAACCTGAACAATATAGGTGTAAATTATGACGAGTTGTTGCACAATCCCGACTCGGCAATATATTATTACAAGTTGGCTCTTGAAATTTATAAAAAGTTCAGGAAAATTGACGATTATGCAACGGTATTGAACAACCTCGGCAGAATGTATCTTGAAAAGAACGATTTTGATAAAGCGGAAAGTAGTTTTGCCAAAGCATACGGCATATTCGACTCTTTGGGGATGATTAACGATAAAGCTTCCGTTATGAGAAATCAGGGGCAGTTGCTCTTTAACCTCGGGAAAATAGACCCGGCATTAAAAAAATTAAGGGAGTCATACGATATTTACAAGCAACAAGGCCTTTCGAAAGGGTTGTTGGAAGCAACCAGATTAATGTCAGAGATATATATGGCTAAAGGTGCTTACGGTGATGCCGCCGAAATGATGAAACAGTATAACGGATATAAAGACAGTTTGTTGAGTGCGGAAAATCAAGCGGTTATTGCCGAGATGGAAACGAAATACCAGGTAAAAGAAAAAAACAGAACCATTTTGATGTTGCAACTTCAAGAGCAGTTGCACACAAAAAAGATAAAATTACAGAAGATGTTTATTGTGTTTTTGTCGATTGTCTTCATTTTGTCGGTGGTTTTGTTTTACTCGCACCATAAACGTAACGTTATAAAACAACAACAATTACGGCTTGAATTGCAAAATTATCTGCTAAGGATGAATGAGATGCAAAACAAATTGGAAACCTTTGAGGAAGATTGCCAAAGAAGCACCACTCCCGGTGTAGAACAACTGAAAAAATTTAATCTTACAAAACAGGAGATGAAAGTCATTGAACTAATTGCCGAGGGATACCAAAACAGCGAAATTGCAAAGAAATTGTTTGTGTCGCAAAACACCGTGAAAACACATATAAAAAACATCTATTTGAAATTGGATGTTAAAAACCGTGTGGAAGCATTAAAAAAGGTAAAAGCCGGATAAAATTTAACTTTTTTTCTTCAAATACCTCTCTTTATTGGTAAAATCACCCGAAAGGGTGATATATATTCCGGATAATTGAATTTGTTTTGCAGCATGAAAACGGTAAAAAGCATTGTTTTGTTTTTGGTAGCGATAATCTCTTTTAACGGGTTTGCCCAACAGCCATCCTTGCATGGTTTTAAAATTAAATCGGGGATAATCGAATATACCTTTAACGGCGATTTTACCGGAAGTGAAGTTTACTGTTTCGATAATTTCGGAAGTTTCGAAAGTATTCAAAAGCGGATTTTCATTAACAGTGGCAATAATCTTGTTTCCGACACCAAAACGGTTATTACTCCCGTCCAAAAGATAACTATAAACATGGAGAACGACTCCGTTATCGCCACGGAATCGGGAGGTGCGCCGGCAATTGGAACGGCGGTGGAAACCCAAAAATTACTCGAAGCGGGAAATTTTAAGAAATCGGGCAAAGAGATGATTGCCGGTTTGATGTGTGATAAATATCAAGGCGATTTCGGCAAACTTTGGATATGGAAAGGTATTGTCTTGAAGTCGCAAATAAAGGTTATGAATAAAAATATAATTATGACGGCCGTTCGTGTAGATACATTAACGCCTGTCGATAAAAAGAAATTTTACATAAACAATTAACAATTAATAATTAATCAAAAAAAAATTATCATGAAAAAATCAATTTATTCAATTGTTGCAATAGCCTTAATGGCTTTTATGTTCAGTTCATGTGGTGGTGACGACCTTCCCGGCATTCCGGGAGGTGGCAATAACGATGGAAAACACCCCGAATTGTGGCACTACGACGGGAAAATAAAAGGGCTTGACGACATTATTCCTGCAATCGACGAAAACGGAAACATCTATTTTGCCGGTACCGAAGAGGGATTGGCAGGGGGAGCGCTCCATGTGGTGTCGGTTGATAAAAACGGAAAAGAGCGTTTCGACAAAACGGTAGAAGCCGGAGGCGCTTCATATGTTGTTTATGCCAACGGCAAAATCTTTGTCGGTACCGAAAGCCCCGTTACAATTCGTGCTTACAATGCAAGCAACGGAGACGAACTGTGGGTTAAAGATTATACTGCCGATTACGATTTTACTTGGATGCCCGCTATGGCATACGCAAATAACAAATTGTACGCTACATCGGGACAAGTTACAGAAGGTTTTGTTTTTGCAATTAACGTTGACGACGGAACGGAATTGTGGATTAGAAGACTTTACGACCAACCTTTCATAAGTATTGCGGTTGACGGTTCCAAAATTTATTTCGGCGGAATGGGTGAGGTATCACGTTTTGACGATAACGGTTCGGGATGCGACTCAATATGGCATTGGAAAGCGGACAAAGGAGTGTCACGCGACTTTGCAATTTGGGATGTTCTTATTGCCGACAACGGCAACATTTACGTTCGCGACGATTATTATGTTTTTATTCTCTCTTCACAAAACGGGGCATCATTGGTTTCCGTTGATTTGGGAGATGATTTCGCTAACTCATCGAGCGGTATAACCGTTGATGCCGACGGAAATTTCTATATTGGTAACGGAGATTTGTATAAATATTCCAATAGCGGTGAACTTGAGTGGAAAACCGATATCAATGTGGGACTTATCAACCCCAACTATATAAAAGCTCCTGCCATTGCCGAAAACGGTAACCTTTACAACGGCGAACTTTTCAGCCTGTCAAGCGTAAAACCCGACGGTTCTCTTAACTGGTTCCTTGGTCCCGATGACGGTGTTGGAAATCTTCACCCCGTTGTAATAGATAACGACGGTAACATAATAAGCTACTCATCTGAAAAAGGAGTACTCTATTGTTACAAAGGTGACGGCAGTAAATTGGCATCACGCGGTTGGCCCAAGCGTTTTGCAAACATGGCAAACACCTGCAGTAAATAATATAACCGAAACTATCCGGCATCAGATTTTGTTGTTTGATGCCGGTTTTTGTTGTCTTGGCAGGTAAGCATTTTTACTGATGTTTTTTTTAACCTGAGATTAATTTGGGTTCCGCCTGCCGGATAATTTATAACCTGTCGGAACCGGTGCGAAAACTGTTCTCTGTAAAGGGAAAAAACAGATTGGAATATTATATGACTTTTGTATGTGAGATGATAATTGAAAAAAAATAAAATTAACTTTATGAAACGAGCTCTTTTATTATTTGTTATGGCGATAATGCTTATCCCTGCCGGGTGTAAAAAAGATAAAAAGGATGAACCCAAACCCGACCCCAATCCCCAACCCGGGGAAATAGTGGTTGCCGATATTACCAAAATTGTGGATGCTTCGACGCGTCAGGCTATTGCCAGTATCGATACCTCCGATTACACTTTTGTTTTTAATGCCCAAACCGATTTGGTGAAAAACCTGAAAGTTGGCGACATATTGGTCGATAGTTGTTCCGATAAAGCTCCTTACGGCTATTTGCGTAAAATTACTTCCATAGATGGTACCAAAAACGGTTTGACCGTAAAAACCCAACAAGCCAAACTTACCGAAGCCGTTTTGCAGGGTAATATCGACTTTAGCGCCGACCAGCTTCCGCTGATGAGAAACCGTATCCGCAAAATGGTACTGGCACCTGGAGTAAAACTTGCCAACCCTAAAAATACCGATTTTACGGTTTTTTATTTCGACTACGATATGAACTTAGGAAGCGGAAACAGCAAAATTAACGTTTCGGGTAACAGTTCGTTGGATATGGGGTTGTTCTTTAAGTTTAACTGGAGCTATCAATTATGGCCCTATCCCGATGTAACGGTTAACCTTTTCGAAGCAGGGGTGGAGATGAACCAAAATTCTTCCATTAACATATCGTCCGAAGCAGGGGCAACCCTTGAAAAGGAGATAGTTTTGGCAACATTCTATTTCGACCCGTGGACATTTTCGGTGGGTCCCGTTCCCGTGGTGTTTTTTCCCAAGGTAGAACTGGTAATGGATGTTAACGGAAATGTCAGCGCCGTTTTTTCTACCGGTGCTTCCGAACAATATCACGGTAAGTTGGGGGTAAAATATACTTCCGACGACGGTTTCGGACCTTTGACCGGAAATGATTTTTCGTACGATTATTATGCCCCCTCCCTGGAGTTCTCCTCATCAATCACGGCAAAAGTTGGCCCGAAAGTAAGTCTTTTGCTCTACAATGTAGTCGGACCATATGTTTATCTTTCGGGATATACAACGCTTGAAGCCTCTTTATATTCAAACACGGGAAACTGGGATATGGATTTTCGTGTTGGTATATCGGCACGAACGGGAATAGAAGTTGATATTTTATCGTTCGAACACGACTGGCATACCGATTTTACTCTATTCGAAAAAACACTGATACATCTTAATAACGAACCTATGGAGACGGGGATATTTTTTAAATATCCTCAAAATAACACTTGGTATGCCCTCGGCGGCGATTTAAAACTGCAGGCAACAGTTTCGGGACAAACTCCCGACGAGGTTGTTTTTTATGCCGACGGTACACGGTTGGGGTCGGTAAATGCCAAACCTTACGAATATGTCTGGAATACCGAAGGTCAAAGCCACGGTTCGCATACCCTTGTGGTAACCGATGTCATTAACGGCGAAACGGTTGATGCCGACACTGTTACGATAGACTTGCTGAATGCCAAATGGGAAGTGATAGATTTTTCAAGTTTGGGTTTGACCAATGAAACGGTAAGCGGCGACGTCTATTTTGAAGACGAACAAACAGGATATATCATTGGAGGAAATGCATACGGTTTCGGCGGTTATTATCTTAAAACCACCGACGGAGGTTTGACCTGGCAGAATATCGGTCCCAGTGGTTTTACAATAGCGATGATGGAGTTTCTTCATCTGAACCAAGGACGGTTTGCCATTAGAATGTATAACGGTTCCCTCTTTACTTCAGGAGTTTGGGATAGAGAGTTCGGTTACTATGATGATGATGAAAACTGGGTTGTTACATTCAACAATTGTACTCTTTATAATCTGGCACTTAGTTTTGACGGTAAAATATATGCTGTTGCCAAAATTTACAACGCTGACACTTACATATTGGCTAAAGCAAATACCGCCGATAATCGTTATGCAGGCAGTGTAGACATTCCATATGCGGGTGCACTTCCAAAAGTTTACTTTTTCCACAATAAAGGAATTGTTTACAACATTGTGAATCCCGCTAATCCTTTACGGCAGTATTATATGATTTCGAACGATGACGGTGCCACATGGGAGACCAGAGTGCTGAACACTTCGGGTGTTACTCCCGAAGACAGACTTTACGGCGCTTTCTTCGTTAGCGAAACTCACGGCTGGATTGTGGGACGCGACAATAACGGATTTGCCATTGTTTTAATAACCAACGACGGAGGAGATAGCTGGGAAAAAGTAAATGTTGAGAATGCATACTCTTTTGGTTCGGTTGACTTTATTAACGATAACGAAGGTTATGCCACGGTTAATACTTATAGCATAACCGGCAACGAAAGATATAAATTATTCCATACGCAAGACGGCGGATATACCTGGGATCCGATGGATTTTTCAATGTCGGCAAACAGACTGACAAAAGTGCGGTTCTTAAATTACCAGCGCGGTTTTGTTGTCGGACAGGGTAGTACAGGCTACAGGTTCGGCGTTGAATAAAATATTTGAAAAACGGCCTTCCGGAGGGAGGTCGTTTTTTTTTATTATTTTATTGGTACAATAGAGATGCATACCGGCTAATGTTGCCGGGAAAGCCACTGCATTTTGCACGAATTATAAAAATATACTCCGGACACTTTTATAAGCAGGACAAACTCCGCCAAAGATTCTCTTTCCGCGGGAATATTCTTTTTGCGGTTATAACTGTTGGCAACGGCTCCTTCGGTGTCGGCTTTTTCTTTATATTTGTTCCCTAATGAATAAATGTTACGCCTGCAAAACACCGTCGATACAGGTTTTAAATCCTGATATTTCCCGGGGTAAAGCATATATACATATGACCAAATAAAGAAACAATAATGAAGCAAAAAAAGATTCTTATCATAAAAGGGCATCCCGACAACGATAGTTATAACTACGCAATTGCCGAAGCATATAAAAGGGGTGTAAACAAAACCTCCTCCGAAATACGTGAGATAAATATCAGGGATTTGAATTTCAACCCTAACCTGCAATACGGCTACAAAAAGAGACCTGTTCTCGAACCCGATTTGGTTAAAGCCCAGGAAGCAATTTTGTGGGCGGAACATTTGGTATGGATATACCCCGTTTGGTGGGGTTCGGTACCTGCAATAATGAAAGGTTTTATCGACAGGGTTTTCCATCCCGGATTTGCTTTTAAAAGAAGAGAGAAATCTTATTTTTGGGACAGGTACCTAAAAGGAAAAACAGCCAGACTGATATGTACACTTGATCAACCTGCATGGTATTACGCCTTGGTTTATCGTAAACCCAGCCATAATGCAATGAAAAAGGCCACGCTTAAATTTGTTGGAATAAAGAGAGTTAAAATTACAACTGTTGGCCCCGTCAGATTATCGTCTGAGAAATTCAGAAAAAACTGGTTGAGAAAAATTGAAAAATTGGGCGAAATGAACAGGTAAGTGATTTTGTAGTGTTGTTGGCAGTATTTCAAAAGTCAAGTATTTTGAACAAAATACATGACAATGCACAAGCAATAATTTTTAAAGAGAGTAAATATGTTTGGGGCAAATTGAAAACAACTTAAGAAATATTATCTAAAAGAGAGAAAAAACAAACAATCAAAAAAAAAGCAAAAAATAACGAAATGCCGATGAAGTCTCATGGTGTATGTTGCAATTAACTGTAAACATGATAATTAAATGTTGCAAAAAAAAGATATTATCCTAAAAGTGTGCAAAGCGTGTAATAAACTAATTTGAAGTTGAAAAACTCTTAAAACGTATATTTTACAAAAAAAGGCGCTCATAATTCCATGAAAGATGTCGTAAAATCGCTTATTTGAACTAACAGGGTGCAATAAAACAGTAATAAACAAAGACCGGTTTTTAGGGAGATAGCCTGAATTTATGCGGTCAATAAAATAATAGTTGGATTTTTTTTTGATTTTTCAAATAAAAGATATTTATTTGCTTAAACCTAATCATAGGACAATGAATTTAAAAGTTAATAACATTCTTTATAAACTTATAAAACTTATATGTATAATAGGTTTCCCTGTTTTGTTTGGCGGTTGTTCGGGCAATGTTGTTTATGTTTCTCCCGGGGGTAACGACAGCAATTCAGGCTCGAAACAGCAACCTGTGGCAACCATTAACAAAGCTGTGGAAATTATAAAAAGCAGGCATTCCGGCAATCCGGTTATATATCTCAGGCAAGGCTATTACGATTTGACTTCAACCGTGGAAATTAAAGCCGTTAACGGGCTGACTGTTTCCGCCTATAACGGCGAAAAGGCATATATTACCGGAGGAAAAAGGTTGACATCATTTAAACCTGTTGACGAACAAACCGCAAAAAGGTTAAAAATTCCCGTGAATGCAGCCTCCGGCGTTAAAGTTATTAATCCGGAAAATTCGGGTATTAAAGATTTTCCCGGGATATCGGTTCGTGGCTTCGGATTTCCTGTCCGTCCTTCGGGGATAATGTTATATTTTGACGGCAAACCCATGACCATTGCCCGTTGGCCCAACAGAGGTTGGGCAAGGACGGGAAAAATCCCCGACGACCTCGCGGGAAAAGGTTTTAAATATACCGGCAAACGTCCCGCATTGTGGAAAAACAGTAACAATATTTGGGTACACGGATATTGGAAATGGGACTGGGCGGATGCCCACCTTAAAGTTAAAAATATAGATACCTTGAAAGGAGAAATTGAAATTGCCGATCCGCAGAGCCCCTATCCTTACCGTGAAAACCGCAGGTATTATGCATATAACATAATAGAAGAGTTGGATTCGGTTTCGGAATGGTACTTTGATTACGAAAAGGGGTTGTTATATTTTTTACCTCCGTACGATACAGGCAGTGCCGAGATTTATCTCTCTTTGCTTACAACTCCACTGATGATTATTGACAGTTGCAATAATGTTACCGTAAAAGATTTGGTGTTTGAATATTCAAACGGGTTGGGAATAAAAATTAGGGGAGGTACGAACAACAAGGTAAATAATTGTATTTTCAGAAACTTGGGAACTACCGCAGTAAGTATCGGGGAAGCCGGCATAGTGTCGAAATTTTACCGAAATACGCTTTACGATAATAATGCAGGTACGCACAACGGTATTTCAAACTGCACTATTTATAATTGCGGAGAAGGAGGGGTAATTCTCGGTGGCGGCAACCGCAAAACACTTGTGCCGGGGAATAATTATGTGGAAAATACACAAATCAGAAAAGCGGCACAATGGGTACGTACTTACAGGGCGGGAATTTATATGTACGGTGTTGGGAATAACGTCAGGCACAACGAAATTTTTGACATGCCGCATACGGCCATCTTTTTTCTCGGAAACAACCATCTTATGGAATATAACGATATTCATGATGTATGCAACGAAACCGCCGATGCCGGGGCTTTGTACACAGGACGCGACTGGACACAACGCGGGCATGTTATCAGATACAATTACATTCACCATTTGCATGGTGTTAATACAAATAATGCATTTAACGGTGTAATGGGTGTATATCTTGACGATTTCAGTTCGGGTACAACTGTTTATGCTAATATTTTTTACAAAGCAGGACATTGCGTGCTTATCGGCGGCGGAAGGGATAACGTTGTCGAAAACAATATCTTTATCGACGGCAAACCTGCCGTGCACGTTGATGCAAGAGGAATAGGGTGGGCAAATTATTATTTTAAGCCTGACGGCGAAAATATTCTTTTTAAGAGATATAATATAGTTGATGCAGCCAACCCGCCCTATTCGACCGCATATCCCCGGTTGCGAAATTTGCTTAATGACAATCCCGAATTGCCGGAAAATAACTGTATAAAAAATAATGTTAATTGCGGAGGTGTATGGTTGGAGTTGAAAAACAACCTCTCCGATACCATTATTTGTTTGAGTAATAACGTGTCCGTGGATACATGTAATTTTTTTAGCGATGAAAACGGAAAAATAAAAATTGATTTTAATAAAAAGTCTTTTCCCGGAGGTTTTAAAAGGATACCTTTTGAGAAGATAGGATTTTATTAAATTTGTGACACAATCTTTAAAATATGTAAAATTCGAATGACAGACCCTTCGGGATGATAGTTTAACAAAACCAAATCCGTTTACATGGCTTTATGCTTGATATTTTTGAATAATTAAAAACCGAAAAACATGAAAAAATTAATCTTGTTACAGCTTGTTGTTGCATCTCTTGTTGCGGGCAGCACTGCCAAGGCTATAAACAACAAAACAAATGCGAAAAAAATTAGCCGGAGCGAAATGGTTAACATAGTGCGGCGTTCGTATCAATATGTTTCCATGTACAATGTTATTAATAACTTTGCCATGCAGAAGGGGGGTGTTTTGTCAACCGGAGGTTGGAATAAGACCGTAAAAAACACGCGGCTTGCCGACCATACCGAAAAATCGATAGCCCGTCCCAATAACGATACGTACTATATTTTGTCGTTGCTCGATTTGCGTGACGATGCCGTAGTTATTAATTATCCGGCCTTCGACACCAAATACGCCTCAGTTGAAACGTCGGCATATGACCATTATGTAGGGGTGCCGCTGGCTACATCAAAAGGCGATTTCAAAGAGCCGAAAACGGTATTGTATTACAGCGACCGTACCAAAAACTATCACGGCGAAAATATTGAAGGAATAGACACCGTATTGAGGATGAGCGGTGATTTTGTGGTAACCTTTTTACGTCTTATGCCACATACCGGCGAACCCGAAAGGAATGCCCGCATCAAAAAGCAGATACAAGAGATGAAGGTTCAAACGCTTTCGGAGTTTCAAGGTAAAAAACCCGTAGCCGTTACCCCGGTGGATTTTCCCGCCTGGAAAAACGACGCTTATGTGTTTAAAAACGATTTCGAAGAGGTAATGCAATTTGTGTTTAATCATGTCAGTTTCGACCCCGCGGACGAGATGGATAAAGCGGCGCTGGAAACTTTTGAAAAGCTGGGTATTAAGCCCGGCAGTGAATATGATCCCGCTAAGGTTGAAAAGCTCGACCATGAAGCACTTGTACAAATTGCCGATAGCATTTCCAAAGCCAGCCTTGCAATATGGAACAATCCCGATGGCAATCCGTACCTGAAACAGGTATTTCAGCCCAAGGGAAAAATGAATATTGACGCAATGGTTGTACAGTCGTGCGTGGGACCGATAGGGCTGCCGGCGACACAAGCAATATATCCCGGCATTAGCACTCCCGACGGAAGACCCATAAATGCCATGCACGATTATGTGATAAGCATGCCTTCGGCTGGCGACCTTCCTCCTGCAAAAGCCTTTTGGTCGGTTACATTGTACGATGCAGAAAACGGTTTTTTCATACCCAATCAACGGCATAAATATGTGGTGGGTTTAAACAGCGGAATGAAATTGAATGATAAAGGGGGTATAGATATTTATATAGCCGCTGAAAAACCTGAGGGTGTTCCCGAAGAAAACTGGTTGCCTGTGCAAAGAAAAGATATTGACCTCGACCTTATAATGCGCATATATGTTCCCGACTGGGATAAGATGAAGAGCTGGAAACAACCGGTGGCAAAAATGATAAAATAGCAAACTTGCTTTTTTTGTAACAAGCCGTTTTGTACGGGTATCATCTACATTTAATACCTGTCAAGCAAATAGAGATATGCTTTAAAGTTGTGGTGTGTTGATATATCGTGGCTCACTGCGGGAAATTTTTCGTAATAATCGTCACCGGCGAATAAAACCACCGTATTGCCTGTTCTAACGTAATTGTTGCTTTCGAAATATTGTGGAGGGACGAAATCGGGCAAACTCTTTTTAATAATCTTTGAAGTCATTTTTCCCAAATATTTTTCATATCTCTTTTGAGCCTTTTTTGTCGGTTTATCAAGTTTGTTGTAAATTTTTTTCAGAATGATGTTTTTGGGGAATTTGAGTTTTTTAATATCGCTTTTTGCGTTTTTAAACAGGTTGGTTTCATTAAAATCGTTAAGTGTTTGTATGGATACCGGAGTTTCGGGCACCCAGTCGGCGGAATTTACAACATTGAAAGCCCAACCGTTTTCGGTTATTGATTCGAAATAGTATGCGAAAAACAAATTTCCGGGTTTCGGGGCGGCGCTGCAATAGGTCTTGAATCTTATGTCGCCGGGCAAGATATTTTGCTTTTGAAGGCTGTAAAGGTATGCCGTAAGCAGATAGTTTATTGCTCCTCCCTGGCTGTGTCCCATCAATAAAAAGTCTTTTATCCCCGATTTATATAACGAGTCGATTTTGGGTACAATATCTTTTGACAGAAAGGCCGTACCGATAAGCCAACCCACGTGAACGGCAGCTTTGTTGCCGGGTGCAAGGCAATAATTAAATGTGTCGGCATTGTTAAGTATTAATTTGCCATTTGCCGGCACCATTGCCGCATAAAGGTTTTCCAACGAACTTTCAGTATTTCCTGTTGTTCCGCGAATACTGACAACGGCAACCGTATTTGATTTGTTTATCCAGAGATCCCAGCGGTTGTTTAATCCTAACACTTTTGATTTGTAAATCATTTTGTACTTTGTTGGTGCCGGAATGTCAAAAACGGTACTGTCGGGGGTATTGGTTTTTGCCGAAACCAGCAAAAGTTCTTTGTATTCCGATTTGTCGAAATAGGGTTTTAAATTTTGCGTAACACCCCGGTTTACCAAAAGCATACATATTAATAATGTTGCCGTTATAGCGCTACTTTGTTTTAATGTTGACATGTGATGATAATTTTAAAACAGACTTGCTGTTTCAGGTTTGTGTTATAAAATTCCTTTTAATATTCCCTTTTTTCCGGGCAATGGATATTTTCTTCATTCAATCCCGTTCGAAATCATTAATAATCCCGAATTTTTTATTTTTAAAATCGATTATTACCGTTTTGTCATAAAACAATTTGTTTCCCATAAGTCCTATGATTTTCTCTTTTTTGTAAAAATCGTAATAGGGTTTGAGGGTGTTTGCCGTAACCGTTTCGGGCTTAAATGTATTATCGCCAATATTTATTGTTATGCCTGTTTTCGATATAAGTATGGGATATTCAACTCCCCAGGCGGAAGCCGTTATGGTGTCCAATGTTGACGTTGTGTCTCTGAAAGTGTTCCAATTGTACGAGGATAAAAATAATGTTGCAAAACTTGAACCCGTATCGTAGATAACATATACCTTTTTTCCGTCGATTATTACAGGTATTTTAATACGTCCGTTTTCTGTTTCGATATTTACGGCACCTTTCTCCGTTTTGTTTGAAATACTGTCAAGAACGGCAAGTCTGTGGTTTTTGAAATCAATGACCAAAACTTTTTCCTTGAACAGGTTTGAACCTATTGTTCCGATGTGCAGTAGTCTCTTTTTACGAAAATCGTCAATTGAATATTTTTCGCCGAAACCTTTGAAGAAAGCCAAATGTTGATGTGTGAATTTTACCGTGTCGAGGTAAAAAGAGATATCTTTAATTTCACCCGTCCTCATGCCTTGAATGACATGATTTTTATTAACCGTATCAAGTTTTCGTGAAATTTCTGGAAATTCTTTCAGTAAAGGGGAAAAACTGTTTCCGTACACCATTGATACCGGTGCGCCCAAATCAAACTGAGAGCTGAATTGATAAGGTATTCCGTCGATGCCGAAAGGAACAAACATTGCCAATTTGTCGAAATAACGGTTTCCTATACTGTCGCCTTCCCACTGAAAACCAATCCATGATATTGGTTTTGCAGGTCTCTTTTGTCGGTCACAACCGCCGGTTGCGATAATCAGTGTTAAGAGTGCTACGGTAAACTTAGAGGTTTTCATTTTTTATTTTTCAGTTAAATTGCTTTTAAAGAACGGATTATTACTTCTGTTTGGAATTTTTTACGGATGTTGTTGAACACCGGTTTTCTTTTGACCAAATTTTGTTTTGTAAACATACATATTTATTTAACAGGCTGTAATTTTCGAACAGATTCTTAACATTGTTTTTTCTTTCTTCATTAAACTCTTCTTTGATATTAAAAAGCGAATCGAAACGGACGATATTGTTGTTAATAACGGCATTGTAACCCGAGATGTATTGAGGTAATATTTTACTGTTAATAACCAGGGGGATATTCCTGTTTGCGTTAAATATTTTACTTGTATCCAATCCTTGTCCTATCCAGTGTTTCGGAAGGCTGAATTTCAAGCCGTAATTATCTTGAAGCAAAGCAATTATTGAAGGCAATATGTCGATATGCGAACAAAGACCTTTAAATACCCCCGGAGTGTTAAGCAATCCTGAATAGATAATAAGGGGCACCCTGTATTTTTCAAAGGCATTGTTGCTAATATTCAAGTCAATGCTGTGGTCACCGGTAATAATGAATATTGTGTTTGAAAAATCTTTTCTTTTTTTCATCATATTGAAAAAGTGTTGCAATGCGTCGTCTGAAAAGAATATTGAAGCCAAAATCTTTTCCGGTATTTTTTTCAGTTGATTTTTGTCAAGATGTAATTTTTTTATTCTTTTTTCAAGAAAATCAGGGGTATAATAGTTGCTTTCGGCAAGATTGAAAGGGCTGTGTAAACTGAGGGTTTGATAAATGTTTAGAAAGGGGGGCGAAACTTTTTTTTCGTCGAGAATATCAAACGATTGTGAAAACAAATCTTTGTCGTTATATCCCCAAACCATATTGCCGGCAGGTTTACGGTAAACTTTATCGTTAAAATCATCTTCGCTGATAAAATTATCAATTCCGCTCTCTTTTATAAAATATCCGACATTGTCGAAGTACCCCCAACCTCCATAAAAGTAGTTGGTTGTATAATTATTGTGTTTTAACAATTCGATTAAACCGGTATGTACAGGATATTTTTTAAACCCTGTGTATTTATTATTCATATTGATAAATCCGCGTTTTCCGGCTCCGGTCGGCAATGATGCCAAAACGTTTGGTAATACACCGTATGAACGTTCTGCGTTTGAAAGAAAATTGCACCAATAGAGACTGTGCAACGATAAACTGTCGGTAAAAGGAGTCAAACTGCCGTGCAAAGAGTTGTTTGGTCCTGAAAATGACGAAGAGAGACTTTCGGAAATTATAATAACTATGTTGGGTGATATTGTAGTGTCTTTTTTGAAGTATTTGCCTAAAACGTTAATATACGGTTCGTTATGAACAAATGGGTAGTCGTTGTTGCAATAATTGAAATATGGCGTTGCCTTATGATAAAATAGAGTTGCTTTTTCGATTTTTTGTTTGTCGAAGTTATTTGATGCGCCGGAAAAATCGATGCTTTTAATATAAAAGACCTCTTTGGAGTTTCCCAGCAAATACAAAAAGTTGTTGTCAAAATATTTAACCGACTTTGATGTATGAGCCCTGTTGGCAATTGCAACAATGGAAAGCGCTAAATATAAAACGGCTAAAGCCGTGTTGATTTTTTTATTGAGCCTTATCCCGGGAATAATCTTAAAGAATAAATAATAGGCCGCAAACAAAATAAACACGGATGTGATAAACATAATCAAATTTTGTCCGGTAAATTCGGATAAAAGTATTAATGATAATTCCGACGGTGAAAATTCAAAAACGGTAGAGTTTAAAATATTGCCGCTTATGAGAAAATATGATGTTAAAATCAAATGAATAAACAGGAGAATTATTGCAATTGATTTAAAAAAACACATTGCCGTTTTTTTGTTTATGATACCTGTTAATATTGTAGGAACCAGTAAAAACAATCCGAAATTGACAAGGAAAAGTGAATCGAAATTGATGCTTCTGCCAAACAATAATTCAAGTGAAAGGGTAACGTTGTTTTCAATAAGAAAATAGGAATACTCGGCAAAGCGAATAAAAATAAATATTACTATCAAAGAGTAGATTGTGTATATATATTCTATTAATAACCTTTTCATAAAATTAACGGATGAGTTTGTCTGCTTTTAAATAAACATTGATTATAAAATTTAAGTGTTGAACTTTAACCTGAAAAGTTTCTAACCACAATCCTCCAAAAATAGAGATTATTTCCGGAAAGGAGCGAAATTATCGATTCCGTTTCATGGAAATCACCGTTTAATTGCAATTTTAAGGGTAATGGTGTAAAATTGTTGAAAGTCAACCGTAAAGCCTTGGGGTGTAAAAGCGAAATCTTCTTGTACAGGTGGGCATGGTTGCCAACGGTTTGAATATGGTGCGTGCCGTGGTTTAAGTTATTTGTTTTCGGTCTGTCGCCAATGTTCATTAAAGTTCTATTGTTAATATTTACAACTATTTACGGTACGTACTGTTATTTTTGTTAGGTTTTTGTTATTCTTCCAGTATTCTTAACAAATCATCATTAAGATAATATACTTCTCCTCTTATCTTTTTCGGTCTCAATATTCTGTTTTCGACCAACTCATTCATATATTTTGTTAAGGTTGTTCTTGATGTTTCATTAACTATTTCACCTATAGTCTTAGGTTTAATATATGGTTGGCTAAAAATAGCCTCATTTATTTCTTTATTATACCATTTTATTTTGTTTTTTGCATAGGTTAAAGTAACTTCCATTTGGTCAAGTATTTCATTTATTTTTTCATTTGTTATGAGTGATGTTTTCTCAACGGCATCTAACATAAATAAAATCCAATCTTCCCAAGAATTTCTTTGAGTAACCGCACTTAATTTATAGTAATAATCTTCTTTATTTAAAACAATATATTTTGATATGTATAGAACCGGTTGCGACAACAGCCCTTTGCTTACAAGATATAATAAATTCAATATCCTTCCGGTTCTACCGTTTCCATCTTGAAAAGGATGTATTGCTTCAAACTGATAGTGAGCTATACTCATTTTTAATAATGGATCAATGGGATATTTTACATCATCATTTAAAAATTCCACAAGATTGTTCATTAATGTTTCAATAACTTGTTCATTTCTCGGTGGTGTATAAACAATTTCCCCCGACCTAAGTTCACTTTGTCCCCGTTTTATAACAATATTAGCTTGTGGTGGACGATAACCTGAATTCGTTTCTTTTATCTGATTGAATATTTGAATTATTAGCTCTTTACTTATTAGTGAGCTATCCTGCAATTTTCCATATCCTGCCCATAATGCTTCTCTATACTTTAAAACTTCTTTTGTGGCGGGATTAGTGGTCTTTTCCTTTTTAATATCAGATATTGCTTTGTATAATTCATCCCCGGTTGTAAATATATTTTCAATTTCCGTTGATGTTTTGGCTTCTTGCAACGATAATGTATTTACTAACATCAAAGGGTTAGGTAAACGATTTAAGTTTCCGTTTATAGTTGCTAATGCTCTTGAAGCTGTAACTAACTTTTTTAAAATGTTTAAATTGTTATTAACATCTATTTCGGGTGGTAATAGAGGTAAATCGTTATAAGGTTTCTTTCTGTCAAACATAATTTGATTTCTAATTTTATTTGTCCATATTGTCATAAATAATTAAACTCTTTTTCAAAAATACACAAAAAAATGGACATGTTAACATGTCGTGTTCAATAATTGTAAAAAAATGAACAATTAGGTGGGCGAAGTCAGTTTTTTTACATTCTTTCAGTATGTGTTCATATTATTTGAAATATTGAACATTCCTTTGCCTCCTTCAAATGAAGCCAACGGTTTGAATATGGTGTATGCCGTGGGTTTAAACTGTTAATTCAATTTACAGCCAATCTCTTGAAAAACACTAACCGTCGAATATAAAACTGAATTTGGCATGACTTATATGTATTGTTGTACAAAGCGACTATATTCTTAAAAGCACTGCTAAAAGTATAATGCTTAACAGATTATTTGTGTAATGAATTATCCATCCAGGCCACAAAGAATGATATTGTTCATTTAAGTAACCGATAACAATACCTATTATAGCGGGATAAACAAAAAACCAAACTTTAATGTTTAACGATAAATCCGTACCGTAAAAAATAGATATAAAATGAATTAATCCGAATAAAATACTTTGAACAATTATGGCAAAATGCGGATTTATCTTTTTCAAAAATTTAATATTTCTTATTTTTACCTGTATAATGCCTCTGAACCAAATTTCTTCTAAAAATGTACCTGAAAAAACAACGATGATAGCCAGGTAAAAATATTTGCTTTTTGCCAAAGCCGTTGATATTGAGCCTACTGCCATGTTTTCGGTGTTCATGATAATATTCCAAATGTCAAAAATTAAATAATCTACAAGGGAAATAACTGTGAAAATTATTATTGCCCATGATAAAATCAATTTTGCATTGAGTTTCTTCAATGTTTCAAAATCCAGTCCGTAATACTCGATGGGGTCGTTTTTTCTAAGTAATTCTATTAAAAACGGAATAAATATCAGTATAATAACAATGATAATGCCTCCAATAATATTTTTACCTGTTAAATAATTGGCAATACCACTTGCAATAACCGAAATAAATAAGATGGCTATTGTCCATAAAACAGAATTTTTACTTTTAAATGAATTCATAACCTTTTCTTTTTTTATGTTCGTTAATATACACAATTTACAAAATTAAAGATTAAACTTTACACTGAATTTGTTTCCGGGCTTATTGGTGATATTATGTTTTATTCGTTGTTTTTATTTTTTGCAATCTCTCCCGCATTAATTACAGGCTACAGTTTTGCGCTCGTTAATCTTTTACCTCTTTTTAAAATATGTTTTTACGGCAAATTCAAATTGCTCAATGAAAATTTTCTTGGAAACGGTTACATTATTTTGTTCAAAAAACAATATTATAGCTTTTTTATAATCCACACCATTATAACACTTCCGAAAATTAGGCTCACAGGCTAAGATGAAAAAAGTTTAATTTTAACCGGTTTATTATGAAAAGAAAAAGAAAAAAATTTACTGCGGCACTCGGCATAGCCGAGCCGTTGCTTACAAGCATAATGATTATTGTAATGACTTTTGGTTATAACTTTTGGTCATTACGATAATTTGTGTACTTTTGTAGAAAAAATGTATCAAAGAATTTTAGAAAATATTATTAAAGAAAAAACAGGAAGTGGAAAAGCCATTATAATTGTTGGAGCGAGACAGGTAGGAAAGACTACATTAATAAAAAAGATACTTGAAAATGAAGAGTATCTTTTTCTTGATGCAGATGATCCCTCAATCAGGCAATTGCTTACAACCCCTAATACGGAAGAAATACGGACAATACTGGGAGAAAACAGAATTGTTTTTATAGATGAAGCACAACGAATAGATGGCATTGGATTAACACTTAAAATCATTACCGATCAATTTAAAGATGTTCAATTATTTGTTTCCGGTTCCTCATCTTTTGATCTGGGAAATAAATTAAATGAACCGCTGACAGGCAGAAAATGGGAATACGAATTATTTCCGATATCGTGGGAAGAATTTGAGAAAAAAGAAGGTTTTGTAAAAGCAGAACAACAAATAGAAAACAGGTTGTTATTTGGTTTTTATCCTGAGGTTTTAAATAATAAAGGTAAAGAACGAACAGCATTAAAAAACCTTGTTAGCAGCTATTTATATCGTGATATTTTAGCCTTTTCTGAAATTAGAAAACCT
>CAZJUQ010000008.1:0-55903 GCA_964549335.1 uncultured Lentimicrobiaceae bacterium
GTGTATAATGTACCCAAGTTGTAGCACCGCTACCATAAGTATCAATGTGCTCCAGTAAAGTCCATGTGGAGCCGTCGGGTGTTGTGTAAACATCAATTGATGCAGGACTTGAACTGCCGTCGTTATTCCACCAGTAAAAACTTAAAACAGGGTTTGTGTATGACGATACATCAAAAACCGGTGTGATTAAGTCGCCTGTAACACCGCTTGAGTAAGTATAATTATCAAACATGGCGGCATAACTTCCGTCGTAAGCACTTCCCGGACCATGGGTGCTTCCGTCATCTTGTTGCCAACTTCCCGAACCAGAGGACGGGTCTAATGTCCACCCTGTAGGCGGCCAAGTTTCAAAACTCTCATCAATAACTTGCGCATAGGAAACACTTCCTAAAAAAAGTATTCCCAAAATAAATAGTAATTTTCTTCTCATAATGAATAGATTTAGGTTATTTGTTTGTTTTTAAATGCTTTATGTGTTTAATTGTTAATTTTTCCTGCTTGAATCGGCTTTAAAAGTAAACAGAACGGATGAGGTGATTATATCGAAACAAGTGCAAATTTGTAACCGTCAACGCATTATTTATATACGCATTGAAATACCGCATAAGTGTATCCGGCCTCTAAACGTTATCAAAATGCTAATTTTAAATACAAAATATTGATTCCGGAATTTTACGGGAGTTATTTCAGGAATTTATCAAAAGCGGTTGGGTATCAGGCAAGAATATTGTTTAAACGTTTTGCAATTCCGGATTTTAACATTCGTGCATGAATAATTAAAAAAACTTTTTTTGTGGAAACAAAAACCGGTTTTTTCCTCCCCTGCAAACGTAAATTACAAGTTAAATATTTATTAAATAAAGGTTGGGGGGTTATGCGAAATCGGCGGGAAAAAAGGCATCTTTTATATGATATATCTCCTCTATTTTATCACTTAATATAATTGATATTATATCGTATCTTACCTCCAAATCCAAATTCTTTTCTTCCAGATAACCTTCGGCAGCGCTAATCAAACGGTTTGCTTTAGCCGGAGTAACTGCATCTTCGGGATTGCCGAAATATGCGGTACGGCGCGTTTTAACTTCCGCAATTACCAGCACCTCCCCGTCAAGAGCTATAATATCCACCTCGTTTTTGTAATAACGCCAATTGATTTCCAAAATACGGTATCCCTTTTCTTTTAGAAATTGGGCGGCCAACCGCTCCCCCTGTTTCCCCAGTTCGTTATGAAGTGCCATTGTTATTTGTTAATGTTGCAACGTTACTATAGATATGGAAAACATGGTAAATTTCAAACACCTATTATCAAAGAGGGGGTTAAGGAACTGCAATTCTATGCATTTAGCCCCTGACAAACAGTGCTTTTATTATTTCGCCCGCCATTGCGGGGTTCTCTTTTAAGCGCCGCGTGGAATAGGGGAACCAATCTTCGCCGAAAGGTACATATACACGCAAACGGTGTCCCTTTTCAATTATCGATTTACGCAATGCAGGTGTTACACCGTAAAGCATCTGAAATTCGTATTGGTCTCTTTTGTATCCGTATTTTTCTATTAATTTGTAGGCTTCGTTTACCAAAAATTTATCATGAGTGGCTATGGCGGGATACATCCCTTTTTGCATCATAAGTTCCAAATCTTCAAGATAATGGGTGTTTATCTCATCATATTTTTTATAGGCAATCTTTTCGGGCTCCACATAAATACCTTTACAAAGCCTGAAATTCAACGGGTTTTCCTTTTGATGCAAATCTGACAAATTGTTTATGTCGTCATATGTGCGTCGCATATATGCTTGTAAAACAAGTCCCACATTTTCGGGAAACTCTTTTTTTAGTTTTCTGAATAACTTTATCTCCATATCGGTACATTGCGAATCTTCCATGTCGATGCGAACAAAATTATTGAAACTTGCCGCTTTTGCCACTATTTGACGGATATTTTCGTAGCATACATCTTCGTCGAGCAGCAATCCGAACATGGTAGGTTTCACTGAATAGTTCCCCTCTATTTTGTTTTTTTGAGCCTCGTCGATTATTGTAAGATATTGGTCACGGTTTTTTTCGGCCTCCCCGAGGTTTGTTATAAACTCGCCCAACAGATCAATAGTTACCATATAACCCTCTCTGTTTAATTTTTTTGATACCGATATGGCATCGTCCAAAGTGCGTCCCGCAATATAACGGTTCGAAAACAACCAAACAAAATTTTTGGGCATATAAGGCAATACCGCTGCTATTATTTTATTTAACCACATCATAATTGTAAAAATTTAATTTTATGCAAAATTAGATTTTATAAATATTTTCAAAAAGATTTAAAGCAATTTATACAGGTTAAAAACAACAATTTATAAAAAAATTTACACTTGTTAATCCGTTAACACAACCTCCTGGTTTTATGATTGAAACGGTTACGATTTTTTAACAAAACCGTTTCGGATGATTTTTGTATCTTGCGCCGATTTTTAAAAAACTTATTAAAAACAAAAATTTAGATATGAAAGTTATGAAAAAATCTCTTTTGATTTTAGGAATGGTTCTGTTTGCAACGGGCATATTTGCCCAAACACTTGTTGAAGCCGGAGAAAAATATAACGCTGCAAACGAAAAATACAAAGCCAAGGATTATGCCGGTGCGGTGCAACTTTATCAAGAGGCTTTGTCGATGTGTAAAGAGATTGGCGGAAGTGCCGCCGACTTGCAAACAAATGTCGAAAAACAATTGACCAATGCATATTTTCGCAACGGGCTCACACTTTACAAAAAGAAAAAATTTGACAAATCAATAGAGCAACTCGAAAAAGCAAAAAAGATTGCTTCCGAAACAGGAAACTCTTCAATAGAAAAAAAGGCTGTTATTTACATAGCGAGGGTATATTCCACCAAAGGAAACGTATTGGTAAAACAGAAAAAAATTGACGAGGCTTTCGCCCAATACGACAAAGCTCTTGCCATTAAACCAAATTGTATAAACGCCTACCTCGGAAAAGCTTTGGCATATAAAGAAAAAGACGACATGACACAAATGATGTCAAGCGTTGACAAAGTGTTGGAGTTGGGAGCATCCAATCCTAAAGCTGCAAAAAAAGTGGCAAAAGCCAAAAGACTCGCCTTTCTTACCCTCAAGAGCAGAGGCGCATCCGAACTCCAAAAAGAACACCCCTCCAAAGCAATACAATTTTTGTCGAATGCTCAAAAATACGGCAAATCCGATGCGGACATCTACTATTATACCGCTCTCGCCGATTTGAAACTTAAAAAATGGGATGAGGCAATAACATCGGCAAAAAAGGCTCTCGAATTTAATTCGGATGAAAAATCGGACATCTATTTTACTCTTGCCGAAGCATATGCAGGCAAAGGCGATACCGCCAACGCATGTAAATATTATAAACTGGTGAAAAAAGGAGCTAACGTTGAAGCCGCCAAATATCAAATCAACCAGGTCTTGAAATGTAAATAACATAAATGTTTTCACCATAAAAAAAACCCGTATTGACAGTACGGGTTTTTTTGTTTAGCAACATTTCTCGTTTCAGGTTGTCTTATTGTAAAACAATGTGTTTTTTCAAAACATAAATTTTACCCGCCGTTAAAATCAAATGTTTTGAAACAGCTTTGTTTTTAAGTGTTTAACAAAATTTTGAACAGATGAAAAAACTTACCCTCTTGCTGCTGGCGCTGTCAATATTCCAGTTTTGCACCTTTCAACAAAAAGATAATGTCGAACACGGTTTTTCAATAGTTGTTGATAAAAATGCCGATAGCTTAACTCTTCGGGCGGCAAAACATCTGCACAATTATTGGAAAAAAATCACGGGAAGGGAAATAGTTATAAAAAACAAAAAAACAGGTGAAGAAATCCCCATATATATCGGAAATCAAAAGGCTTTCCCTTCGCTCGCCGACTCAATAAAACCCTTGAAAAACGATGGATTTATAATAGCCGTTAACAACAAAGGCATATTCCTTTACGGCAAAACACCCGTTGCAAATCTTTATGCCGTAAACACACTGCTCGAAGAACAGCTCGGGTGTATGAAATTTTCGGTGGACGAAGAGTATGTCCCCAAAAAAGAGAGTGTGGTGTTCGATAAAACATACAGGGTTTATAACCCCGCTTTCAGCTATCGAAACGCCTATTTCCCGGGAAACAAAAAAAGGACACCGTACAGCGAATGGCACAAACTGCACAACATTAATGACGTTTGGGGAATGTACGTACACACTTTTAACAAACTGTTGCCTCCCGACAAATATTTCGACGAACATCCCGAATACTACTCTTTGGTTTCGGGACGAAGACTCCGTGATGCACAACTGTGCCTGAGCAATCCCGATGTGGTAAAACTCCTGATAGAAAATATCGGGAAAAAGATGGAAGAGCATCCTGATAAAAAATACTGGTCGGTTTCGCAAAACGACGCCTTTAATCCGTGCGAATGCGACAACTGTAAACGCTTGTACAAAAAATACGGCTCCTATTCCGGAGCATATGTGAAAATTGCAAATCAAGTGGCAAGAAAGTACCCCGACAAAATAATATCGACACTGGCATATCAATTTACACGAAAAGCCCCGGAAAACATTAAACCCGATTCCAATGTCAACATAATGCTATGTACTATCGAGTGCAGCCGCAGTAAGCCGCTGGAAGAGTTTACTTCAGGAAACTCGTTTGCCAACGACATGAAAGATTGGACAAAACTAACTTCAAACATATACCTGTGGAATTATGTGGTTCAATTCAGCAACTATTTAACCCCGTTCCCCAATTTTCCGGTCTTGCAACCCAATTTGAAATTCTTTAAAAAATATGGTGTCGATATGGTTTTCGAACAAGGCAGCAGCAACCATTGGTGCGATTTAATGGAACTCAAAGAGTACATGATAGCCAAACTTATGTGGAACCCTAACATCAATACCGATTCGTTGGCGACACTTTTTATCAACAACTATTACGGAAATGCTTCAAAATACATATTGAACTATTACCTCACCGTTAACAGGGAAATGGTAAAACACCGAGACGACGAAAATTTAAGCATTTACGGTTCTCCGTCGGGTTATACCGACTCTTTTCTTACACCTTCGTTAATGCACTATTATCTCTCGTTAATGGACAAAGCCGAACATGCCGTTGCTTCCGACTCCGTATTTCTGCGCCGCGTCAAACGCACCCGCCTTCCCGTCGATTTCGCTTATATCGATATCTCGGTAAACAACAATTTTGAAACGATGCCCGCCATTATTCAAACCGGCGACGGCAAAGAGATAAATCCGCTTATAATTCACCTTTTGAATAAGATAACAACATATGCCGAAAGCGATGACAGAATTCTGGTTAACGAAAGAAACTTAACGGTAAAAGCATATCGCGATTATATTCTGAATTTGCTGAACAGAAAATTAAAAAACAATAAGCTGAAAGATGCCAAAATATCACTGCTTACCGAATGCAGCCCCAAATATCCTGTCGGCAAAGAAAAAGCGTTAAACGATAATCTTTTGGGCCCGCTCGATTTTCATTCCAACTGGCTCGGCTTCGAAGGAAACGACATGATAGCGGTAGCCGACTTCGGCAAACCGGTCTCTTTTTCGAAAGTAGAGATGAATTTCCTGAAAGCGGTAAACTCTTGGATATTTTTACCGGTAAAAGTAACTGTAGAGATTTCAAACGACGGTGAACATTACAAAACCGTTGGAGAACGCAAAAGCGATAATTCCGACAGGGATTACCTAGTGAAAAGTGTCCCCTATGTCTTCGATTTCGACACGGTTAATGCACGTTATCTGCGTATTACCGCCCAATCGATGAAAACATGCCCCGTATGGCACCGCGGATATGGAAAACCTTCGTGGATATTTACAGATGAAGTTATTGTGGAATAACACCCTGCAACCGCAAAATTCACCGGACATCACGTTTGCTTTTTCATCTTCCCGTTAAAATTATCTGCTATTTATCAATCCTTGTCGCTACGCTGCCTTTTTCGGCAAACAATAAACAATATATATCTTTATGATATATCTTTGCAAACAAATACCTACACCATAATGTCGAAACAAAAAAACAAAAGGTGGTACCGTAAACTTAGAAACAAGTACCGTTTGGTTCTGTTTAACGACGCCAATTTCGAAGAGCGGTTTACATTCAAACTGACACGTCTCAACGTCATAATTTTCGTTTCAAGTCTTGTCATCATTCTCGTAACACTTACTTTCATGCTTATTGCATATACGCCGTTAAAAACTTATGTGCCCGGATATCCCGACATTGACCAGCGAAAAGAGCTGTACAAACTAAACCTTTTGGCCGATTCGTTGATGCAAGACATAAAACAAAAAAACATTTACATCGAAAACATCAAACGAATTATTAACAACCAGGAAATAGTTGAAAATGAGAGTGCCGGAAACATTAATGCCGGTAGTATAAATTACGACACCATAAAAAACAACATCTCCGCCGACGACAGCCTTTTCAGAGTGGAGTTCGAAAACCAAACCAAATACAACCTCTACGTTGACGAACTCGATGAAATTGAGGCTTCAAAAACAAATAGCCTTCAAAATTTGAATTTCTTTAAACCCGCTAACGGAATAATTACCGCAAAATTCAATATTCAGGAAAGACACTACGGAATAGACATTGCCACTTCGCATAACGAGGCCGTAAAATCGGTTCTCGACGGAACGGTAATATTGTCGGACTGGACACTGGAAACAGGCAATGTTTTGGTAATAGACCACGGAAAAAACCTTATTTCGGTTTACAAACACAATGCAACTTTGCTGAAACAAGAAGGAGACATTGTAAAAGCGGGCGAACCTGTCGCCATAGCAGGCGAGTCGGGAAAACAATCGACCGGACCCCACCTCCATTTCGAGTTGTGGGACGGCGGCAAACCCGTTGACCCTTTAAAATACATCGTATTTAACTGATATGCTAAAAGTGAAAAAACGGTTGGCGATATTAGGTTCGACAGGTTCCATAGGAACACAGGCGTTACAAATCGTTGCCGAACACCCGCAATTTTTTTCGGTGGAAGTGCTTAGTGCCAACAACAATTACACCTTATTGATAGAACAGGCTAAAAAGTTTAACCCCAACGTTGCCGTTATTGCAAACGAAAACCATTATAATGTCGTAAATGATGCCTTAACCCCCCTCGGCATTAAAGTTTATGCCGGCAGCAAAGCCCTTGAACAGGTATTGGAAATGAGCACCATTGATATGGTTCTGCTGT
Organism: uncultured Lentimicrobiaceae bacterium; assembly: GCA_964549335.1. Classification (GTDB taxonomy): domain Bacteria; phylum Bacteroidota; class Bacteroidia; order Bacteroidales; family F082; genus Sulfidibacterium. The sequence goes on from CAZJUQ010000008.1 coordinate 7,255, forward strand.
CGGTGGTAGGTTTTGCGGGACTAAAACCGGCTCTTGCAGCTTTAAACAACAAAAAGCCTTTGGCTCTTGCCAATAAAGAATCGCTGGTAGTGGCGGGAGAACATATTATAGCCGCCTCGAAAAAAAACCGCATACCGGTAATTCCCGTCGATTCGGAACATTCGGCGATTTTTCAGTGCCTCAACGGCGAAAACGGAAACAATATCGAAAAAATTATTCTTACCGCATCGGGAGGCCCTTTCAGAAAAACAACAAAAGAGCAGTTGTATCATGTTACCATAAACGACGCACTGAAACACCCCAGCTGGAATATGGGAGACAAAATTTCCATCGATTCGGCAACACTTATGAACAAAGGTTTCGAGGTCATGGAGGCCCATTGGCTCTTTAATCTTGACCCCTCTCAAATCGAAATCGTCGTACATCCACAATCGGTAATACATTCGCTTGTGTTTTTCGAAGACGGCTCGGTAAAGGCGCAAATGAGCCATACCGACATGCGCATTCCCATACAATATGCCCTCACGTTTCCGGCACGCCTGAAATCGGACTACCGGCGACTCGATTTTTCAAAACTGCACACATTAAATTTCGAACCCCCCGATTACAAAAAATTTCGTAATCTTGCACTCGCTTACGAAGCGTTAAAAAGAAAAGGTAATTTGCCCTGTATCCTTAACGCTTCCAACGAAATAGCCGTTGAAGCGTTTTTGCAAAACAGAATTTCGTTTCTGCAAATACCGGATGTTATTGAAAAAACTATGAACTCCGTAACATTTATTTACAATCCGGAAGCGGACGAACTGACGGAAATTGATGCGGAAGCAAGGACAAAAGCAAAAGAAATTGTTAACAAACTGAAAAACATTAAAAATTAGATGGAAATATTAATAAAAGTACTTCAACTCATTTTAAGTTTATCCATATTGGTTATTATCCACGAGTTCGGTCATTTTGCGGCGGCAAAAATTTTCAAAACCAAAGTGGAAAAATTTTATCTCTTTTTTAACCCCTGGTTCTCTTTATACAAATTCAATTACAAAGGCACCGAATACGGAATAGGCTGGCTGCCACTGGGCGGTTACGTGAAAATTGCAGGCATGATTGACGAGTCGATGGACAAAGAACAGTTGAAAAAACCGCCCGAACCGTGGGAATTTCGCTCAAAACCGGCATGGCAAAGATTAATTATTATGCTCGGCGGTGTAACCATGAACGTCATTCTCGCCATCATAATTTACGTGGTGATGCTTTCGTATTACGGCGAGCAGTATTTACCCACAGCCGAAGCCAACAAATACGGTATCAGTGTTGACAGCCTTGCCCGGAGCATGGGATTTAAAAACGGTGATAAAATTTTGGCAATCAACGGTAAACCCGAAAACGATTTTAATAAAATTCCTGCCGACATAATTCTTGACGAAGCAAAAACAGCCACCGTTTTAAGGGGAAACGATACCGTTTTAATAAAATTTCCGGAAGGAAGCCTTAACAAGCTAATTAAACACAAATCGCCCATGTTTATTGCACCGCGTTTCCCTTTTGTGTGCGACAAATTTGCCAAAAATTCAATTGCCGAAAAATCGGGCATGAAAACCGGCGATACAATTATCGGCATTAACGGTAAATTTATTCCCTATTTCGACGATTTCCGCAATGAAATACAAAAACATAAAAACCAAAAGGTTAACATAATAGTAAAACGCAATAACGACACGCTCGATTTAGCAATGCAACTCGACAGCCTCGGACTGATAGGTGTTTATCCGAAAGCCGATTTAAATGCCTTTTTCAAACTCAATAAAAAAGAATACTCCATTGGAGAGGCAATTCCCGCCGGATTCAAAAAAACATGGAAAGGCATTGCAAATTACCTGAAACAATTGAAACTGCTATTCTCTCCCGAGGTAAAAGCATACGAAGGTGTGGGAGGCTTTATAACCATAGGAAGCATATTCCCTTCGGTATGGCATTGGGAAAGTTTTTGGCGACTGACGGCATTTCTTTCCATTATGCTTGCCATTTTGAACGTATTGCCAATCCCCGCTCTCGACGGCGGCCACGTCTTGTTTATCTTGTACGAAATCATAACGCGCCGCAAACCCAGCGATAAATTCTTGGAATACGCTCAAATAGCAGGTATGATTATTCTATTCAGTTTGCTTATTTTAGCAAACGGAAACGATATAATAAAACTTTTTAATAAATAGTATGGCTGTTACCGTTGAGATACCGGGAAAGAGAACTTTGTGTTTTGAAAACCTTGTTCTCGACTACAACGGCACTCTTGCGGTTGACGGAATACTGAAAAAAGGGACAAAACCGCTTTTAAAAGAATTGGCAAAACATTTAAAAATTTTTGTCATTACAGCCGACACTTTTGGAACTGTGACGGAACAAATGAAAAATTTACCGGTTTCGGTAACCGTTTTGCCAAAAGAAAAACAGGACGAAGCCAAAATGAAATTCGTTGAAAATCTCGGCTTCGAAAATACCGTGGCAATAGGAAACGGCAATAACGACAGACTTATGCTGCAAAAAGCCATACTCGGCATTGCCGTTATGCTTGAAGAGGGGGTGGCTGTAAAAACCCTGAATGCCGCCGATATGTTTTGCAAAAATATTGAAGACGCTCTAACACTGCTAATAAAACATAAACGGCTTACAGCAGGTTTGCGCTAAAAACAGACAAATACCATATTTGAATTACGACTTACAATTAAAAACAGATAAAACATATACAGATGAAAAGAGACGATAAAATATTCGACCTGTTAAAACAGGAAAAAGAGCGCCAAATGCGCGGAATAGAGCTTATTGCATCCGAAAACTTTGTCAGCAACCAGGTTTTGGAAGCAATGGGTTCGGTAATGACAAACAAATATGCCGAAGGTTACCCCGGCAAAAGATATTACGGAGGTTGCGAGGTTGTTGACCAATCGGAACAGATTGCCATTGACCGCGCATGCGAACTCTTCGATGCCGAATATGCAAATGTACAACCCCACTCGGGAGCACAGGCAAATATGGCCGTTTTGATGGCTTGTCTTAAACCCGGCGACACATTTATGGGACTCGACCTGTCGCACGGCGGACACCTGTCGCACGGCTCTTTCGTAAACTCATCGGGAATACTGTACCGTCCGGTGGCCTACAAAGTAAAAGAGGATACCGGAACCATTGATTACGACGAAATGGAGGCTCTCGCAAAAAAAGAAAAACCCAAATTGATTATTGCGGGTGCTTCGGCATACTCGCGCGATTGGGATTACGAGCGCATGCGTGCCATCGCCGACGAAGTGGGTGCCATTTTAATGGCAGATATTGCCCACCCGGCAGGACTTATCGCCCGCGGACTTCTCAACGACCCCATTACATATTGCCATATAGTTACCACTACAACACACAAAACATTACGAGGTCCACGCGGAGGCATGATTTTGATGGGAGAAGATTTTGAAAATCCTTGGGGATTAAAAACCCCGAAAGGTGCCGTAAAAATGATGTCGGCAGTGTTAAATTCCGCAGTATTCCCCGGCATTCAAGGCGGTCCGCTGGAACACGTCATAGCCGCAAAAGCTGTGGCATTCGGCGAAGCCCTTTCCGACAGCTATTTCGAGTACATTTTACAAGTTAAGAAAAACGCTTCGGTAATGGCTAAGGCTTTTGTCGATAAAGGATACAACGTCATTTCGGGTGGCACCGACAACCATTTGATGCTTATCGATTTGCGAAGCAAATTCCCCGACGTAACAGGAAAAGAGGTTGAAAACACCCTTGTTAAAGCAGATATTACCGTAAACAAAAATATGGTTCCTTTCGACAGCCGCTCCCCCTTCAAAACAAGTGGCTTGCGTATAGGAACTCCCGCCGTTACAACACGCGGACTTAAAGAAGAACACATGACGCCTGTCGTTGATATGATTGACGAAGTTATAAACAATATCCACAACGAAAAAGTTCTTGACGGTGTTATAGAATCGGTAAAAAAACGCGTTAACCAAATGATGGCCGACTTTCCTTTATTCGCATACTGATATTTGTAAAGTTAACAGGTAACAAAAAAGACGGTTCCGGGCATTTCGACGCCTTAAACCGTCTTTTTTTTTATTTCAATACGGTAAATAGTTATGGCAAATTACCGCACAAGAGACTCCGTTACCTGTTTCTATTCAGTTTGCGGCTTATCTTTTGAATGGCTTTGCGTATTGATTCTTCGGGTTCGATAATGTTATCGGCACCCCAAAAATCAACATCTTCCAAATCGGAAATTTTATCCGAAAAAATATAATTTGTCTTTATTCTGTTCCTGTATTTTGGTTTTTCTACATGCATGGTGTCAATATCGGTTATCGCCGTTTCGGAAGCTATGGTGTAAAGCGAACTGAAAAGTCTCTTTTTCCATTTAAAACGGTAGCGTGTTTCGGCTCTTACATAGTTCAAATACCACTTTCCGTTTATTTCGCGGTATTTTGTCATATAGTTGGCTCCGAGCAAATCAACTTTAAGGTTAAAGGGTTTTTTCTTGATTAGATATTTTACCGACGCCTGCAACCTGTCATCCGGAATCTTAAATTCCAAAGCCACAATGGCAAGGCTCTTTACGTCGATAAATATCTTACCGTCGTACAAAGGTACCTGCACGTTCTCTTTCTCTTTGAAATCTATTTTGTATGTCTCGCGTCCGTCAACCATTAAAATGTCATCAAGATAAAAATCGTAATTGTAAATCATATCTTCCGAAAGAATATCTGCGGGTCTTTTTACTATATCCAGATACGAGAATGTGAGCGGACCCCCTTGAATTTTTACGAGCAAAGTATCCATACGTTTCGCCGTTTTACCTTTTCTGCCTTTATAAACGGAGACCTTGTCGAAATCGGACATGTCGTCGTATGCAGCTTTATAGATATTAAGTACCGCCTCGCCAACTTCCATGTATTGCTTTCTTTTTTTTATCCATTCGCGGTAAAAACCGGTCATCATCACGGGTTTATTCGAATAATTTTCGTCAATCTTATCGCGGGCGGCCATAACAAGCTGTATGGGGACAAGCTCGCGTATTACAACTTCGGGCATGGGTATCACTTCGGGTTGCAACAAAATTTTATTGTTGATTTTATTAAAATCCGAAGGTAACAGATACTTTGTTTTATAGCCTATCATGCTTATACCTATCGTGTTCCCTGCATACTTGCCGGGTATTTTTATCAAAAATTTTCCGTTGCTGTTCGAAACGGTGCCGAGATTTGTACCTTTTATAAAAACCGAAGCGAAAATCAAAGGTTCCTTTGTTGTAGAATCCAAAACAACACCCCGCAATGCCGTATATTCAAAATGTTCAGTGTTTTGTTGGGCAAAAACATTTAATGCCGATAACATAATAACTGCCGGCAATAAAAAAAGCTTTTTATACAAGAGATTTGTTTTCATAACATCAGTATTAGCGGTAAAAGCAGATGTCAAAGATAATAAAATCAGACCCCGAAAGCAAGTTTATTCTCTTCAATATCGCAATAAAAAGCATCTCTGCGTGACCACATCTAAGGAATGACTGAAGGGGGGATTTTTTTCAAATTTTTCAACCGGTACACAAAAGCGTATTTTACAATTTTTCCGTTCCGGTACACGGCTATGGTATCGGGAATTTCCGTTTTTTCGAAATATTTCTTCATTCCGGCACCGGGAGGTCTGAAAATTCTGGAATCGGTAATATAGTATGCATCGGCACCCTTTTTAAAACCTCCCCGCAATCCGTTTATCCAGGCATATTGATGAATATCTTGCAGCTTGCCTATGGCAAGGGTTTTAATGCCCAATGGGGAAGCGGCATAATAATCGAAATTGGCAAGCGGAAACCATTTATTACCGGTTAAAAAGATATTTGAGGATACTTTTCCCGTTTCCCGGTCTTTTTTAACAATACGTGCAAAAGCTTTTCCTATTTGTCCATAGCCGTACATATCCAACGACGGGTCGTTATGTCCTTTACGTGTTATCTCTCCGTTTTTATCGGCATACAAAATGCCGGTTTTTATTTGAACCGTTCCCAACAGCAATATAACCGCAAGCAAAGTTAAAGATACTTTTACCGGCAGGGGAACAGCTTCGCCTGATTTTTCGGACAGCCATGCCGCGGCAAGAAATATCAGTGTTGTATATCCCTGTGCCGTCCAATGCGGCAAAGTAGGCTTAAACAAAGAGAAAAGAATAAATAAAACTATCATGGGCAACGCCGTTAACAACATCATTTCGCCCCTCTGTTTTTCCAAAGTAAATTTTCCACGCAAAAAGGCAATCACGGCAACCATTACCAAAATAAAATTTACGGGATTATTATATAAAAATTCTCCGGATATTTCCCTCAAAAAAGTATTTATATTTATTCCCTTGCCCCAAAAACCAACTCTTTCGCCATGGAAAAAAAGACTTACAAAGTTGTTTTCCACGTTCCATATCAAAACGGGCAACGAAACAAAAAACGAAATTAAAAGGGAAATATAGAGCGACTTTTCGTTGAGCCATTGCCTTTTGTAAATAACAACATACAGTACAGCACCGCTCCATAGAAATACCGAAGTATATTTTGATATTATTCCCATTCCGGCAAACAGACCAAAAAGCAATATTTGTTTGTGTGCACTCTTTTCCCCGGGATTTGGCAACGCTTTAAACATATAATGTAATGCCAAAAGCCAAAAGGTGCTTTGAGGAGTGTCGGGCAAAATAAAGATTCCCGTAATAACGAAAACGTATATCGAAGCTGTATAAAGCAGCGAGGCAATAAAACCCGTACGTTCGTTTTTCAATGTTTTGCCAATGCCGAAAACCAACCAAATATTCAATGTTCCCAACACAACAGAACCCAACCTGAAAAAAAACTCGTTTTGAAATAAAAGGTTAACTGTGAAAATCCGCATAACAAGCCCAACCATCAACGGATGGTCGAAATAAGACCATTGGGGATAAAGCGCATACAACCGGTAATAAACCTCATCGTTTCCAAATTCCAAAACATACGACAATACCGCCCTGATAACAAACGATAAAGCCATAAGCAGCCATACGGATTTTTTATATGCGGTATTCTTTTTCATTATTGTTTTCTGCGTTTCCTGTGTCTTAAAAAGAGGTATAATAACGATAATACGGCAATAAAATAAAAGAGACGGAGCATAAAGGTCTTCGGCTTGTCTATTACCGCCGTTTTCAGCGAATGCGGCTCACTGCCCGAGTATCGAACTACGGGATTCAGATAAAGCCTTGTGCTGTCTTTAAAAATAACCTCCGTCCTTATGTAGCTGTCGTCAGGCTTTATTACATATTTTGCAAAAGTGCTGTTGGTTTTCGTGTGCATTACCGCTCCGTTTTGCCCTATAAACTTAAACAAACCGGCTTTTCTGTTTACGGTAACACTCAGTGTGTCTCCATTAAGAACCACCGATTTTACAAACGGCACCGTTTTCATCCTTTTAACCTTTTGAGATAAATTTTCCCAATCGAAACGGTAAAAATCCACTCCGTAGGCATTACCCTTTTTCAAATTTTCAATAATATGTCCGGCTTTTAAATCAGGAGAATTTATCATGGTAAACCGTCGTCCCACCTGTGTAATATCAGAAACATCGTGAGCATCGTCATCGGATAAAATAAAAACCAGCTGTCCCGACGACAATGCCGCATCCCAGTATGATAACGAAACGCGCAAATTATTAAGCACCTCCATTAAATCGTAATGTGTCAGATATTTTAAATTTTCGATAGAGTAACCGTCTCTCAGTTTGGGATGAGCCAAAGCTATTAAACTGTTGTCGGGACGCAGTTTGTCGATAATCCATTGTTTCATGCTTAAGGTTTGTCCGAACATCAAATCCAGCCACAAAACCTTTTTCGAGCCTATCAAAACCTGATGAGTTTTAAAGAGGTTATATCCGTGTTCGTAAGTGGGAATAAAATTGGGCTTCTCCTTGCCGTGATAATTTATCCGTTGATAATCCGACGTTGCCACATAATCGTAACCAAGCGAATAATAAACGGAATCGATAAGTCTGTTACTGTTTTTATCGCCATTGGTAAGCCCTCCCCAGGCATACGATTGAACTTGAAAGTTATACATGCGCCAGTTCCTGAAATCCATGTTGGCATAGGGATTGTATAACCTGTCTCCGGAAAAAGCTCTCGGTGGTGAAAATCGATAGACCGGCGCCGAAAGGTACATGAGTATTTGAATGCTGAAAACAGTTATCAATATCAAACCTGCAAAGCGCAATATCAATTTTGAAAGCTTTTTCATAAACAAAATTTGTGTTGCAAAAGTAACAAAATAGGTAATGGAACTAATGTTTCTTTATTTCGGAAATTTACAAAAAGGAGAATTTTTTTCCCAAAATTGGAAACATTTTTTGTTTGGTTCCGTTATAAATAAAAACAAAAACCAAAATTCAATGGACGCATTCAAAATTTTTGTGGTGGAAGACGATCCGTTTTACGGAGAACTTTTAAAACGTCACCTCTCTTTAAATCCCGACAATCAGGTTTTCCTGTTTAAAACAGGAAAAGAGTGTCTGAAAAACATGCACTTAAACCCCGACTTTGTTTCGCTCGACTACAGGCTACCCGATATTTCGGGACTGGAAGTAATGAAAAAAATAAAGATGCTAAATCCCGAAATTCCCATTGTAATTGTCTCGGGACAAGAAGATGTGGAAACGGCGATAGATCTTCTGAAAGCCGGAGCATACGACTATTTTACAAAAACCTCCGACACAAAAGACCGTCTTTGGAACTCCGTTAACAAAGTCCGTCAAAACAAAGCATTGAAAACCGAACTCGACGAACTTAAAGAGGAGATTAGTCAAAAATACAACTTTGAAAAAAGCATCATAGGAAAAAGCGACTCGATAAAAAACATATACAAACTCATAGAAAAAGCCACAAAGACAAATATTACGGTATCAATTACAGGCGAAACGGGGACGGGAAAAGAACTGGTGGCAAAAGCCATTCACTATAATTCGCCGAGAGCAAAAAAACCGTTTGTGGCAATAAACGTTTCGGCGGTACCAAACGAACTTATCGAAAGCGAACTTTTCGGGTACGAAAAGGGTGCCTTTACAGGAGCCAACACACGGAAAATCGGTAAATTCGAACAAGCTGACGGCGGAACGCTTTTCCTTGACGAAATAGGCGAAATGAATATAAATATGCAGGCAAAATTGCTCCGCGTATTACAAGAAAGAGAACTTACCCGTATCGGAGGAAACAAAATAATTCCGGTAACGGCACGTATTATCGTGGCAACACACAAAGATTTGTCCGAAGAGGTTAAAAAGGGCAACTTCAGGGAAGACCTCTATTACAGATTGCTGGGATTACCCATCGAATTGCCCCCGCTAAGGTTCAGAGGCAATGATATCTTAATATTGGCAAAACATTTTATTCGCCAGTTTGCAAAAGAAAACAAAATGAAGCCCAAAGAGCTGACCAAAGCCGCAGGAAACAAACTTATGAAATATCCCTATCCGGGAAATGTGCGCGAACTCAGGGCAATTATCGAACTGGCAATGGTTATGTCGGACGACGATTTTATCGACGAACAACACATCATTTTCAACACTTCTAATGCAATTTCCGAATTTCTGTTAGAAGAAAATACCCTCGCCGATTACGAAAAAAAAATAATCAGATATTATCTTAATAAATTTAATGGAAACGTAATACAAACAGCTAAAAAATTGGATATCGGTAAATCAACAATTTACCGGATGCTGAAAAACAAGGAAATATGAACGACAACAGACTATTCGATTTAAGAGTCATTTCGCAAGCTGTCGGTGGTGACTCTGAGAGCATTAAAGACATGATACGCATCTTACTCTCGACCCTGCCTCCCTATTTGAAAAACATTGAAAAAAACATTGAAAACGAAAACTGGGAGGAAGTAGCTAAAATTGCTCATACCGTAAAATCCAACATCAACATGATTGGTGTAAAATCATCTTTTTATAAGATAAAAGAGATTGAACACCTTGCCAAAGAGAGAAAAGATGCGGGCAAAATGGCATCCCTCTTTAAAGAGATGGAAAACGAGATGGATAAGGTCTTTAATGAGTTGAAGATTGAACTTGACAACCTCTAAAATAAAGCCTTTTAATCCCCGCCGGGGAAAATAAACATTTACCGTAATAAAGCAGCAGACCGTTGTACGGCACAAAATCAAAAAAATGTGTGTACGGTTGTTGCTTTTGTGGCGTTTGTACGCCAACGGTATTGCGGGCTGCTATTATTTTATCTCTATTTTTCTATTAACAACAATACCGTTTTCGAAAACGATATTGACAAAAAATATCCCCGGCTTCGCTCCGGATAAATCAATCTGCATTTCACGGGTATCAGGTCCGTCCTGTTCGTATAAAATTGCCCCGGAATGATTGAAAATCCGCACGGAAACAGCCTGTTTGTCACGGTTTGCCGTTTTAATACGAAACACACCGTTACAAGGATTGGGATATAAAACGACATCGTTGTCTCCGGGATTTTTACTGTTTAATCCCGTTGTACCGGAGGTGTCGTATTCAATAACGTAGTACAAGTTGTTCGACACATTAATATCATTCCATTCACCGGCAATTCCGTATGGCCAATTGGCTAAACCTATTGCCGCACCGTCTTGATTCGACATAAAATCGTCGGGTTCGTTAGGAGTTCCCGAGTGTATTCCTCCCCAGTTGATGTACATTCCTCCAACTGCACTGCCGCCTCCGGTACCGGCGTTACCTTGACCGTTCCAAAAATTAATTCCCACGCCGTCACTATCGCCATCCCACAGCCATGTTCCTTCGTTTGCAGCATCGGTAGCTCCAATCCACACATAGGCTATTCCTCCGCCGTCAGGTACTGATGTGTAATTAACGGAAATTCCCGCTCCGTTAATGATGGCATCGTAAACGGTGTCTTGTTCGGCTTGATTGTCAATTTGAACCAGATATCCGCCTCTCTCTACGGCACAATCGGCTGCATCGGCCCAAGATTTCATCTCTTTAACGATTTCATAGTTTTTCCCGTTAAAGCTAAACCGGTAAATGTTGGCGGTGTCTGCACAATTTTGACCGTAGCTTGCAACCGCCATGTAAATTACCGTTAATAAGGTGTAAACTTTTTTCATAATTCACGATTTTAGTTAAATAAATAAAAGCAGATTATCACATTAATTGTTTTACAAAACAAAAACGGTTTTCACATCGTCACGGTTTGCAATAATACTCCGGCGGCACACAACACAACTTTAAAACCGGCGGTGCAATTTTTGTTACTCTCCCAACAACTCTTCCAGTTTATCCTGTAACGCTTGCCCCCTCAGATTATCGGCTACTATTTTGCCGTCGGGACCTATTAAAACGTTATGCGGTATCGACATTATGCCGTAAAGTTTGCCTGCTTCCGAACCCCAGTATTTCAAATCGGAAACCTGAGTCCAAACAAGTCCGTCTTTTTTTATTGCATCAACCCATTGGTCGTGGTCTTTGTCGAACGAAACACCGAAAACGGTAAAGCCCTTATCATGATATTTGTTGTAAGCTTTTACCACATTCGGATTTTCGGCGCGGCAAGGCATACACCACGAAGCCCAAAAGTCAACCAAAACATATTTGTTTTTTTCCACGACCGACGAAAGCGACACCGGGTTGCCGTCGGGGTCGTTCAAGGTAAAATCGACAAACGGTTGTCCAACGGCAACCCTTTTGAGAGTGGCAATACGTTCTTTTAGGTGTTTTACATAATAAGAATCGGCAATTGAGCTGTCGAAACCCGACACCACCGAGTCCAGCCGGTTTAAATCGATAGAAGAAGAGTTGTAGTTGATGATATATGCCGAAACAACATCTTTGTTATGACGCAAAGCATAACCTATAATATAGTTGTTTTTTTCCTCTTGCAATTTGTTATAAGCGTCCTCAATCTCTTTCATCTTTTTTGTATCGTTGTTACGGCGCGCCACACTGTAATCTTGTCCCATGGATTGTTCAATCATACTGAACCTTCTTATGGAGTCCATGTATGCCATGTATTTGTCATGAGCCTTCGAACCTTTTATTTGCGGACTACGTATATTCCTCAGGTCGGCAGTTACATCTATTGTCCCTTTGTCTATCCATACGGGCATATATCCCTGTTTTTCCTTTATTATGAAATAATAGAGTTCGGGATAATCAATATGTCCGGAAAAAACGGCTTTTCCATCTTTCATTACCACCGAGTCGTCTTTAACCCATTCCCCGTTTCTGCGGTGTTGCATTATCACGGTTAAATTGCCTTTGGCATCGGCAATTGTAATGTTCACTTTAAAATTATCTTTTTTATCGCCTTTAGTGTTGCCACCACACGAAACAAACATTACCGAAAAAAGGACAACGGTAATCGAAAACATTAATTTACGCATATCGAATAATATTAATTTATGAATATGAAAAAGGCAAAAATAACAATAATAGGATATCCAAATCAGCCTTTGTAAACTTTTCGCGTATAACGTTTTTTAAAGCTTACTGTTTCAAAGCTTTTTTACCCCTGTTGAGAAGTATTACCATTTGAATGCTTAATTCGATAAACATAATATTGGCATTTACATTGCGTTCGAGGTGGTAAACGGCATCGTTCAATAAACGGTAAAAATCATCCCTGTTCGAATCGTTAATGAAAGGGGCAAATTTTTCGATATAGTCCGATTCGTCTTTCAACGTCCTTATTTTATCTTTAAGTGCGGCATTTACAAGCATGGAATTGTGCAAAACTTGCATTCCGAACACCAGAAGATTTTTTTGTCGGTTTTTCGGCAATCGTGCCAACTCTTTGCTAAAGGTTATCAATCCGGTAAAATTACCGGGTTTAAAACACAATCGTGTCCAATCCCTGAAAGTTTTAAAATTGTACTGTTCCTCTTCGATGTTTGCAGCCAACTGTAAAGCCTTGTTCCAGTTTCCGTGTGCCAGCGCCACAATATTAGGTAAAGCGTCGTCACCGGCGGGCAATATATCTTTACTTACCAATGCATCACGGATATCCCGGTCTTTTAGAGGTGGTATTTTAAGCAATTGCGCCCTCGAACGCACCGTAGGAATAATCAACTCGTAACGTTCCGACACCATTATTATCAAACTCTTTTCGGGAGGCTCTTCCAGAGTTTTTAACAGTTTGTTCGATGCCGACAGGTGTAACTTTTCGGCAAGGTAAATAATAACAACCTTATATTCGGCCTCATACGATTTTACATTTAATGTCTTTATAATATCGGAAGCATCGCGCGAATAGATAATCCCCTGTTTGTTTCCCGACACCCCAAGTTTTTTATTCCAGCTGTCTTGCGATACGTATCCGTTTTGTTCGATAATGTTTTCGCGCCAAATATCCTGATAGAGGTCCGATTTTGGCTCTTTGATACCTTCGGAAGTTACGGTGGGAAAAATAAAATGCAAATCGGGATGGGCATACGATTGGTACTTTATACACGAGGGACATGTACCGCAACTGTCGCCGTTTTGTTTGTTTTTGCAGTTTATATATTGTGCAAAAGCTATTGCCAAAGGGAGGGCACCGCTGCCTTCGGCACCGAGAAAAAGCTGCGTATGCGCCACCTTGTTTTCGGCAACACTTTTACGCAAACGCTCCTTTACCTCTTCCTGTCCTATAATTTCGCTAAACCTCACAATGTTTGCAAAAGTACATTAATTTTTTTCAAGCCCCCCTCAATCCCGTTTACGATTTCTTTCCGAAAAACATTTGAAAACCTTAAAGATTTTTATTTAACGGTTTTTCTCCGCTTCTCGGGAAATATTTTATTGGTTTAAATTCCTTGAAATGAAATAACGTTTGTTATCTTTGCACACAATCAACTAAAAAATCAGTATAAGGAGATGCAGCGTTTGGAAATTTACAAGCCAAAAAATCACATAAGAGTAGTCACTGCGGCTTCGTTGTTCGACGGACACGATGCCGCCATTAATGTAATGAGACGGATAATACAAGCCAGTGGCGCCGAGGTTATCCACTTGGGACACAACCGTTCGGTACACGAAATTGTCAATGCGGCCGTGCAAGAAGATGTACAGGCAATTGCCATAACCTCGTATCAGGGAGGTCATATGGAGTTTTTCAAATACATGTACGACATGTTGCAAGAAAAGGGTTGCGGACACATAAAAATTTTCGGCGGCGGCGGCGGTGTCATTCTCCCCGAAGAGATGGAAGAACTGCACAAATACGGAATAACACGTATATATTCTCCGGACGACGGAATGAAAATGGGACTGCAAGGAATGATAAACGACCTTTTGGAAAAGTCGGATTTTCCAACGGGAAAAGATATTAACGTTAAAGAAGAGGATATATACCAACGCAATGAGGTGGCAATAGCACGTACCATTTCCGCCGCCGAAAACTACCGCCAAGGAATAGAGCCCCTTTTGAAAACATTAACCGAAAAAGCCCGGGAAAACCATTCTCCCGTATTGGGTATCACAGGTACGGGAGGTTCGGGAAAATCATCACTGGTTGATGAGATAGTACGCCGCTTTCTTAACGATTTCAGCGATAAAACCGTGGCGATAATTTCGGTGGACCCGTCGAAAAGACGCTCGGGAGGAGCTTTGCTCGGCGACCGCATACGCATGAACTCCATCGACAACGAAAGGGTATATATGCGCTCGCTTGCCACTCGCCAATCGAACCTCTCCATATCAAAGTACGTTAAAGACGCCGAAACCATTGTACAGGCCGCCGGTTTCGACCTTATCATTCTCGAAACATCGGGCATAGGACAGTCCGATACGGCCATTGTCGATCACAGCGACGTTTCGCTTTATGTAATGACTCCCGAATACGGCGCAGCAAGCCAACTCGAAAAAATTGACATGCTCGATTATGCCGATATTATAGCCATAAACAAGTTCGACAAAAGAGGTGCACAAGACGCTTTGCGCGACGTAAAAAAACAGTATCAAAGAAACCATGCCCTGTTTGACATGCAGCCCGACCAAATGCCCGTGTACGGAACCACGGCATCACAATTCAACGACCCGGGAGTAAATAAACTCTATGTCGCACTTTTTGAAAAAATAAAAGAAAAGACGGGATTCGATTTCCACAGCCACCTGGTTACAAAAGCCGAAATGACGGAAAAAATTCACATTATCCCCCCACAGAGAGTACGCTATCTTTCCGAAATATCCGAAACCGTCCGTAATTATAACAAGTGGGCAGACGAACAAGCCGGTTTGGCACAACGCCTTTTCAGCCTGAAACAATCCATTGACGAAATGGAAAAAACCGGCGACATCGAAACCCGCGACAAACTGAAAAAAGCTTACGAAAAACTCCTTCTGGAGATAGACCCTAAAAACGTCCAAATTCTTGAAAACTGGGACAAAAAGAAAAAGGCATATTCCGACGAATATTTTACATTTAAAGTAAGAGATAAAGAGTTTAAAATTGCCACACATACCGAATCGCTCTCGCACACCAAAATTCCCAAGGTAAGCATGCCCAAATTCACCTCTTGGGGCGAAATATTGCGCTGGTCGTTAAAGGAGAATGTGCCGGGCGAATTTCCTTTTGCCGCAGGGGTGTTTCCTTTTAAACGCGAAGGCGAAGATCCCACGCGAATGTTTGCAGGCGAAGGAGGACCCGAACGTACCAACCGCCGTTTCCATTACGTGTCGAAAGGGATGCCGGCAAAACGGCTTTCAACGGCTTTCGACTCGGTGACACTTTACGGCCAAGACCCTGCTTTGCGCCCCGACATCTACGGTAAAATCGGAAATTCGGGAGTCTCTATCTCGTGCCTCGACGACGCCAAAAAACTGTATTCGGGATTTAACCTTGCCGACCCCAAAACATCGGTGTCGATGACAATTAACGGTCCCGCCCCCACAATGGTTGCATATTTTATGAATGCCGCCATCGACCAGCAATGCGAAATTTATATTAAAGAAAACGGACTTGAAAAAGAGGTAAATCTCATTATCGACGAAATTTACCGCGAAAAAGGAACCGAACGTCCCTCTTATCAAGGCGAACTACCCGAAGGAAACGACGGTTTGGGACTAATGCTCCTTGGCGTAACGGGAGATATGGTTCTGCCCAAAGATGTTTACGAACGAATTAAAAAAGATACCCTCAGCAAAGTCCGGGGAACGGTTCAAGCCGATATTTTAAAAGAAGACCAAGCCCAAAACACATGTATCTTTTCTACTGATTTCTCCTTAAAACTTATGGGCGATATTCAGGAATATTTTATCGAAAACAACGTAAGAAATTTTTACAGTGTTTCCATATCGGGTTATCACATTGCCGAAGCGGGAGCAAACCCCATTACCCAACTCGCTTTTACCCTTGCCAACGGTTTTACCTACGTGGAATATTACCGGGCCAGAGGAATGGATGTGAATAAATTTGCACCTAACCTCTCGTTTTTCTTTTCGAACGGCGAAGACCCCGAATACGCCGTAATAGGACGGGTGGCACGTCTTATTTGGGCAAAAGCAATGAAATTGAAATACGGAGCCAACGAACGGTCGCAAAAACTAAAATACCATATTCAAACTTCGGGACGGTCGCTCCATGCACAAGAGATAGACTTTAACGATATCCGTACCACTTTGCAAGCCCTTTATGCCATTTACGATAACTGCAACTCGCTACACACCAATGCATACGACGAGGCCATAACCACTCCCACCGAAGAGTCGGTACGCCGTGCAATAGCCATTCAGCTGATTATCAATCACGAACTGGGATTGGCAAAAAATCAAAACCCGTTGCAAGGCTCATTTATCATAGAAGAACTTACCGACCTCGTGGAAGAGGCCATAATGGCGGAGTTCGACAGACTAACAGAAAGAGGCGGAGTGTTGGGAGCCATGGAAACCATGTACCAACGCAGCAAAATACAAGAAGAGTCGTTGTATTACGAAACTCTTAAACACAGCGGCAAACTGCCTATTGTGGGAGTAAACACTTTCCTTACCGAAAAAGGTTCGCATACCGTTATTCCGGGTGAGGTTATCCGTGCCACGGAAACCGAAAAACAGTATCAAATAAAAATGATTGAACAATTACACAAAACCTGGAAAAAAGAGAGCGAAGAACATCTGGAAAAACTCGAAAAAGCCGCAATAGAAAACAAAAACATCTTTGCCGAACTAATGGAAGTGGCAAAATATGCATCGATAGGACAAATTACAAATGCCCTGTTTGGTGTTGGAGGACAATACCGGAGAAATATGTAATTTTTTTAACCAAAAAACTGAGGTTATGATTTCAAAATGTATTTTAATCATCTATCCCGAAACTTACGAAACAAAAATTGCCGCTTACCGCAACGGTGAACCGGTTTTCTTGAAAACCGTTAAACATAACGAAGAGGAGTTGGCAAAATTTAACGACATACCTTCGCAAAAAGAGTGGCGGATGCAGCAGATATTGACCGAAATGAAACAAAACGACCTTCATTTTGACAATATAGGCATCGTCATGGGACGTAGCGGCATGGTAAAACCCGTATCGCAAGGCGTTTATCTGATAAACGAAAGCATGGTTCACGACCTTACGGTAGGTGTTATGGGAATGCACGAAACAAACCTCGGAGGATTGATAGCTTATGATATTGCCAAAAAATTGGGAATAAACGCTTATATGGTCAATCCCGTTGTTGTTGACGAGCTTGATGACCTGGCACGCGTTACCGGGCATCCCCTCTTCGAAAGAAAATCCATATTTCATGCCTTGAACCATAAACATGTGGCTTGCAAATATGCCAAATCGCAAAATAAAAAATATGGCGACTTGAACTTGATTGTTTGCCATATCGGCAGCGGCGGCATATCAATAGGAGCTCATAAAAAAGGGAAGGTGGTTGATGTAAACCAGGCTTTTGACGGAGGCGGACCATTCTCCATAAAACGTACCGGAACATTACCCGTAGGTCAACTCGTGCGGTTTTGTTTCAGCGGTAAACATACCGAAAATGAGATTATGGAGATGATTACAAAAAAGGGAGGGTATGTGGCATACCTCGGCACCGACAATCTCAACAAAATAAATGCAATGATAGCCGAAGGAAACGAAAAAGCACGTTTTATTTCCGAAGCTTTGGCTTATGCCGTTTCAAAAGAAATAGCCTCGCACTATGCCACCCTCGAAGGCGATATAGATGCCATTATCCTTACGGGAATGATTTTCGACAGTGAACGGTTTTTGGAAAATGTGAAAAAGCGCATCGGCAAACTCGCCCCGATAGTTCTTTATCCGGTAGTAAACGATTTTGAAGCTCTCGCCCGTTTCGGCCTTATGATTTTGAAAGAAGAGGTGGAAATAAAAGAGTATGGAAAACAAAACCAAAAGTAATCCGGTAAAAAACACAACAGTTTAAAACAGCGTTGATAACGAAAACGAAAATTAAAAATGACAAATGAACATATCAACCTGGCAATTGTAACCGTTATCACCTTTATTGTAAATATGCCTTTCGGATATTGGAGGGCTTCGGTAAAAAAGTTTTCGTTACAATGGTTTTTAGCGGTACATTTACCTATTCCTCTGATAGTTTTTTTACGGTTTTATTTCGAATTGGGATTTCAGCTTTATACCTATCCTTTTTTGGTAGGAGCCTTCTTTACGGGACAATTTGCCGGCGCCAAATACTATATAAAAAATCATAAAAAGGAATAGAGATGTTATTTTCGAAACTTCGACAAAATATTTTCAACCGACATTAAATAGCCCCCGCCAAAGAGGTTTACATGCACCATTAAAGGATAAAGATTACAATAATCCATACGTTTTTGCCAACCTTTTTCCAACGGAAATGCCGAATTGTAAGCATCGTAAAAACGGCTGTCGAAACCGCCGAAAAGTTTGCTCATTCCCAAATCCATTTCACGGTGGCCGTAATAAACGGCAGGGTCGATAATCACCGGATTGCCATTCAGGTTTACCATATAATTTCCACCCCAAAGGTCTCCGTGAACCAACGACGGATTTTCCGGAGGAAAAATCTCTTCTGTCTTGTTGAAAAAATTTTCGAATGCTTTTACGGTACTGCCGCTTAATATTCCTTTGTTTCTTGCCAAACGTATTTGCACTTCAAGACGTTTTGTGACAAAAAACTCGCTCCATGTATCGCAATAACCGTTTATTTGCACGAGCGATCCTATGTAATTGTCGTGATCGAGACCGAATTTGTCGTTTGTATTTTTATGCAAACCGGCCAGTTTTATTCCGAAATCTTCCCAAAAACCGGGTTTTTTGTTCCCTGACTTTATCCTTTTCAAAACCAAAAATGCGGTATTATTTTCCTCGCCGAACAAAACTGTTCCGGGGACTTCCAAAGCGCCGGCTTTTCTTAATATTTCCAAACCGGCAGCCTCTTTTTCAAACATTTGCGGGTATAGCGATGCACTGTTTATTTTCACAAAAAACTCACCCGCACCGGTAAACAGACTGTAAGCATCGTTTATAGAGCCTCCGCTTTCAACTCTTGTACCTTCTATTGTTACCTTATTACCGAGTTTTTCGCTCAATGCTTTTTCCACATATCTTTTCCAGCTCATTTTCGATATTTTTTCGTGAGTTAATAATGATATACAAGTTCCGTAATCTTTTCCAGATAAAAAGCATCGGTTTTGTCGAAAGAATCAAGGGTTTTGCTGTCAACATCCAACACCCCGGCAATTTGGTCGTTTTTATTTTTCAGAGGAATAACAATTTCCGATTTCGAACGCGAGTCGCAGGCTATATGTCCCGGAAACTTTTCAACGTCGGGAACAATAACCGGTCTCCTTCTGTTTATCGCCGCCCAGCACACACCCGTATCTTTTTCCAAATCAATACAAGCCAACGAGCCTTGATAGGGTCCTGCTTGAAGTTTTCCTTCGTGCAAAAGATAAAAACCCGTCCAAAAAAAGTATTCCATTTTGTTGTGCAACACCGCCACAATGGTCGCCATATTTGAAACCGGATTGTTACTGCTTTTTTCAATAAGTTCTTTTATTTGATTATAAAGTCTTTTGTATCTGCCCTCTTTTTTATTTTTGTCCATATGCATAAAATTTGAATACAAAGTTAGAAAAAGGAAATTTATTACTGCATTATTATCGATAATAAAACAATATCTTACCTTTGTGCCTACAAGAAAAAAAGTGATGACCGAAACCGAAAAACGTTTGGAACTGCTGCGTACGGTAATCGAAGATGTAATGCCGGTAAACAAATTGCTCGGTATGGAGATAACAAAACTCAACGAGGGATATACCGAACTAAAAGTGCCCTTTAAAAAAGAATTTATAGGAGATTTCAAACGCGGATTATGGCACGGCGGTATTTTGGCAAGCATTGCCGACAGCACCGGCGGACTGGTAGCCCTCAGCCTTGCCCTCCCCCACGAAAACGTAAACACCATTGACATGCGTATCGACTATTTGCATGGCGCCGTCGATACAGACATTTATGCACGGGGCGAACTTGTTAAAGCAGGCAAAAGAGTTATTGTTGCCGATGTAAAACTTTTTCAGGAGCACAAAACCGAACCCGTAGCCGTAGCACGCTGTGCATACAGTATCTTAAGAAAAAGAGGATAAAAACAGGTTAACAAAAGGACGGCAAAATAGAATTGCCGCCCTTATTTTATGCCTTTTGTCAAAATTTACTGCAACCCGACCTTTTATTAAAACTTAAAGGTAATATTGCAAAAGTATTCCCGTTTGGGTCCCGGTTGGTAAGAATTTCCGTCGGGATCGGGCTCGGTAAAAGCCATATAACTTTCTCCCGTAAAGTTGCGTGCCGACAAACTTATTTTACCGTCCAGTTTTTTCAATTTAAAAGCGTAAGATATTGCCGCATTGTATAAGTTGTATCCTTTTTGACGGTTTTGATAAAGAGCCGGGTCCAACTCCCCGCTGTAAACTTTTGCATCGGTATATATCACCCAATCCGACTGGTACTGTGTTGACAATACCGCCTCGAAATTCTTATAAAACTTATAGCGCAATTCGGCAAACAATTGGTGTTTAGGCGAGTTGGGCAAATATTGTCCGGCAGCAGGCGGTGTTGTCAAAACATAATTGGTATCGGTATATACCGGATCTATTTGTGCGGAAATGTATCTAAAGTCGGAATATGTGTATGCCGCTTGCAAGTTCAGGTTTTTAAGAATATTTACCGACAAGAAGGTCTCGATACCGTATCGCCGGCTGTTGCCGGCATTACCGTAAAAGACCTCCTGGTTTCCCCTGCCCGACTGTTTGAATCTGAAGAAATCGTCTTTCGTATTCATCACAAATCCGGTAATATCGAAAAACAGATTGTAGCCGGCATAACCCCGCACACCTATTTCGTAACAACCGGAAGTTGCAGGTACCAAATGTGTGTTAAAACCCGAATAACCCACAGGATTGGATGCCAGCTCTTCGGTGGAAGGGGGCATAAATCCACGGCTGTAATTTGCAAACAGCGATACCGACTTCGAAACGTTGTAGTTAGCCCCGAACCCGAATGATAATTGCGAAAAATTCATGTCGGTACGGGCTGTATCTATCCACATCATTTTGTCGGTAAGTTCATTTCTTATATTATCGTACCTGACATTTCCGGTAACATTAAATTTTCCCCATTCAAACCTGTATAAGGCGAAAATTCCCAAGCTGCTCTGCGAAATTATCTGATTTGCCAGCAGGCTGTCGGTTTCAATATTTGTTTCGTCAATGCTTTCGACCCTGCCGTTATTTGGTGCGCTTTGCAATTTGTACATACCGATATTTTGCCATTTCAAATCGGCACCCAAACCTAAGTAATGTTTAGTATTGCCGGCAGCCACCCTCAAATTGTATTGCATGCCTGCACCCGGATCGGTGTAATTGCGGTATTCGGCATATTTGTTGCTCGTCTCTTTGTAATCCCATGTTCTGTAATAAGAATATGCCTTCAAGGTTTGCTTGACGTCTATTTTATACGAACCTGTTAAGCCGATGGTGGTTCTGTTTGTTTTTTGATACTCGTTAAAGGGGCGTGCATCGGGGTTTGCCTGTTTGGGATTATCCAACTGTTTAAGGTTTAACCCTTCGGGATTTTGATGAAAATAATCGGTATGCGAAACTATTTGTGTTATCAACAATTTGTCTGAAGGTCTGAAATTAATCTTTTCGTACAAATTATTACCCCAAAAAGCCTGATGATCACGATAGCCGTCACCCGATGTTCTCGAATAACTTAGACGGTAATTCATTGTCTCTTTGGAACCGTCCAACTGCACCAGGGTTTTAAAAAAGCCGTTGGAACCGGCAATCTGGCTTAAAACCCCTCCAACGGGTGTACTACCTCCGTTCCGGGTAGTTATGTTTAAAATTCCCGCTGCTCCGCTGCTGCCGTACAATCCTGCCGCAGGACCTCTAACCACTTCTATTTTTCTTACGGTAGCCCAATCGACGTCATAAAGGTCGGGAGCAAATCCCGAAGGATCGTTAACGGGTATTCCGTCGAGCAGAATACCTATGCCGCGTAATCCTCTTTCGGTCAATATTCCTTGCCCCCTTATGGATATGTGAACCCTTTCGCCGTTGTGTTGATTGTCGATACGGACTCCGGGCACCAGCCTTAAAGCCTCTTCGGCTCCCACGGTTTTGGGCATTACCGACAATGTACTTGACGGCACTATGGATATTGATTTGGAGAAATTCTTTAAACGTGAAGGTATTTTGCCCGATGTAATCACTATTTCATCCAATTTTATTGTGTCTTGTACTGCTTTTTGCCCCTTTAAAATATTACCGGCAAACAAAAACAGCGTTATTATTGTAATTCCTCTTATAATTTTCATTTTTTTAATTTTATTGTAATATAAATATATACCGGTTCTTTTCAATGCGGCACGGCAAACCGTATGCGCATATGCACAATGTTGCTTTAATAAGCCTTTAAAAAAGGCAAATGCCGCAAAACACATCACGCCTGTTTATAAAATTACAGCGCAAAATTCAAGGGATGTGTTTAAATAAAAAAACCTGATTTGGGAGGGGGTGACGGTATATCAACCGTCCGGGGATAATATATTTTCCGGTATTCATTGAACCGGAAACAGGAAACAATGTCAACGGTTATTCCGGTATATCCCGAAACAATGTATTTATTGCTCAAAATTCTTATTAACCGCAATAAGATTTTATTCCGCCTTTTGCTGTTTCTTAAAAAACCTGTTATTAATTCGTTCTCTTTACTGTCGTTAATGCAGTATATATATTTCTTGCCATTTAGCACTTCCGTTTTTACAACATCGTACAAACATTCTTTGTATTTAAACTCTTCATTCCTTTTAACCCACTCTATTCCGTCCGTTTCCGACGCAGGAACGACAAATACCGTCAATCTGTTTTGGTAAATACCCGATTTTATTTCCTTTTTTATGCGGTGTTTTATGTTGTATTGCAAATATTTAAAGTACAGGTAATATCCGCTGCTTCCGAACAAAATACCCGAAAGCAAAAACAACGATATGTATTTTTTTATACCTGTCATGAAATCAACCTTTGCAGGTCAATGTTTTTTTTTGACAACAAAAGTGTTAAATTGTTGCACGAAAGAGGTAATCTATTTGATTTCGCTGCCGTTATCAACACTTTTTTCGGGTGCGACAAATACAAGGTTTCCCTTAGAGTCTTCAGCCATAAGTATCATTCCTTGCGAAACTATTCCCCTCAATTTTCGGGGAGCAAGATTAATCAGAACGGAGACCTGTTTTCCCACAATTTCGTCCGGCGAATAGTGTTCGGCAATACCCGAAACGACGGTACGTTTATCTATTCCCGTATCGATGGTAAGTTTGAGGAGTTTTTTTGTTTTAGGCACCTTTTCGGCACCGGTTACAGTTCCCGTACGGATATCCAGTTTCACAAAGTCGTCGTATGTAATTTCATCTTTCGGAGGATTTATTCCGGCGGCGGTTTCGTTCTCTTTTTTTGTATCCAAAAGTTTTTTTACCTGTTTTTCCACATCCCGGTCTTCTATCTTTTGAAAAAGGAAACCGGGGTCATTCAAAATGTCGCCGGCTTTAAGTATGTCGTCCCTGCCCGCATCATTCCACTTTAAGGAAGGGATGTTCAACATGGCGGTAAGTTTCCGGGCCGTAAACGGCAAAAAGGGTTCGGCAACAACGGAAAGATTGGCAACTATTTGCAAACTTATGTTAAGTATTGTTGCCACACGGTCTTTGTCGGTTTTAAAAATTTTCCACGGTTCGTTATCGGTAAGATATTTGTTTCCGAGCCGGGCAAGATTCATCATCTCACTTAAAGCTTCGCGAAAACGGTACAACTCAATGCTTTTGGAAATTTTTCCGGGGAACTCTTTCAAAGCTTTCAAGGTCTCTTTGTCGCCTTTTGTAAGAGTATATCTTTCCGGCACTTTACCGTCAAAATACTTTTTTGTAAGGACAAGTGTTCTGTTTACAAAATTGCCGAAAATATTTAACAATTCGTTATTGTTTCTTGCCTGAAAATCTTTCCAAGTAAAATCGTTATCTTTTGTTTCGGGGGCATTTGCGGTAAGCACATAACGAAGCACATCCTGTTTTCCGGGAAAATCGGCAAGATATTCATGGAGCCATACGGCCCAATTGCGCGAGGTGGAAATCTTGTCGCCCTCAAGGTTTAAAAACTCGTTTGCCGGTACATTGTCGGGCAAAATGTACGAACCTTCGGCTTTCAACATTACCGGAAAAATGATACAATGAAAAACAATATTATCTTTTCCTATAAAATGAACCAGCTTGCTATCTTCCGATTTCCAATACGGCGTCCAATCCTTACCGGATTTTTGGCTCCACTCTTTTGCCGCCGAAATATATCCAATAGGTGCGTCGAACCAAACGTAAAGCACCTTGCCGGCGGCACCTTCCACCGGTACTTTTACTCCCCAATTCAGGTCGCGGGTAACGGCTCGCGGTTGCAACCCTATATCCAACCACGATTTAACTTGCCCGTAAACATTGGTCTTCCAGTCGTGTTTATGTCCTTCCAATATCCATTCCCTGAGCCAATTTTCATACTTATCCAAAGGCAAGTACCAATGTTTCGTCTCTTTCAGCACGGGAACATCACCGCTAAGCGTCGATTTTGGATTTTTCAGCTCCAAAGGGCTTAACGAGGTACCGCAACTTTCGCACTGGTCGCCGTATGCCTTATCGTATCCGCAATGCGGACATGTTCCGGTAATGTACCTGTCGGCCAGAAAAGTTTGCGCCTTTTCATCGTAATACTGTTTTGTGGTTTTTTCAATGAATTTTCCCTCGTCGTACAATTTTTTAAAAAAAGCGGAAGCGGTTTCATGATGTACCGATGCCGAAGTTCGTGAATATACATCGAAAGATATTCCGAACTCTTCAAACGAACGCTTAATAATATTGTGATAACGGTCAACTATATCCTGAGGCGAAACTCCCTCCTTGGCGGCTTTTATGGTTATGGGAACACCATGCTCGTCGGAACCGCCGATAAACAAAACGTCTTCGTTTTTCGAACGCAAATAACGCACGTAAATGTCGGCAGGAACATAAACACCGGCAAGATGACCTATGTGTATAGGACCGTTGGCATAAGGTAATGCCGAAGTAACGGTGTATCTTTTGAATTTTTTATCCATTTGTAAATTTTTCTGTAATTTCGGCAAAGTTAAAGAATATGTATTTAAAAATATTTTTTTGATGACAAATAATATATCCGTCCCTCCTTTAAACACAGGCGATAAGATAGGCATTGTAGCCCCCGCGCGGAAGATTTCGCGCAATGAACTGATGCCGGCTCTTAATACGATAAAAGATAACGGATTTATTCCTGTTTTGGGCAAAAATGTTTTTAATGTTTACCACCAATTTGCGGGAAACGACAATGAGAGAGCAGCCGATTTTCAAGAAATGATAGACCGTGACGACATTAAAGCCGTCATTGCCGCACGCGGAGGGTACGGTTGTGTGAGAATAGTGGATAAAATAGATTTTAAGCCGGTTTTGGAAAATCCCAAATGGATAGCCGGTTACAGCGACATAACCGTTTTCCACAATCACCTCGCCAACCTCGGAATACCTTCGTTACACTCAACCATGCCTATCAACTTTTCGGAAAACAGTACAGCTTCGTTAAAATCACTTTTCGATGCCCTTAAAGGCGAAAAACCCGTTTATCACTTTAAAAACAGAAAGAGAACAAACAGAGAGGGCAGTTGTACGGGATATGTCACCGGAGGCAATTTATCGGTTTTGTACAGCATTTTGGGAAGCAAATCTTTCCCCTCCTTAAAAGGAAAAATACTCTTTTTGGAAGATGTGGACGAACATCTTTACCATATCGACCGCATGATGAGGGCATTAAAAAGAGCCGGAGTGTTTGAAAATTTATGCGGAATGATAATAGGTGCTTTTACCAAAATGCATAACCGTGGAACAAAATTCGGCATTACCGCTTACCAAATAATTGCCGAAACCGTTAACGAATACGATTTTCCGGTGGCTTACGGATTTCAGGCGGGACATCAATCCGAAAACCTGACATTAATAATGGGTGCAAAAGCAAATCTGGATGTTGCCACAGCCGGTGCAACCATTAACTACCGCGACATATAAAAAAGTTTGACGTATCTTTGTTTTCAGTTTTTACGAACATTAAAAAAAAGAGGTCAATTTTATAAATAATCACGAAACATTGTAACAAATGGAACTGTATCCTTTAAAATTCAATCCCCTCTTTAAAGATAAAATTTGGGGAGGACAAAAGATAAGAGAGGTTTTGCACATGGATTTCGGCAAATTGCCCAACTGCGGCGAAGTGTGGGTGGTATCGGGAGTTGAAGGAAATCCCACAACGGTGAAAAACGGCTTTCTCGCAGGAAACGAACTGAACGAACTTGTGGAAATATATATGGGCGATTTGGTAGGCGACGATATTTACGAAAAGTTCGGCAACAGGTTTCCTTTGCTTATTAAATATATCGATGCCAATGACTGGCTCTCCATACAGGTGCATCCCGACGACGAACTTGCCGCCAAACGCAATTTGGGTAACGGCAAAACAGAAATGTGGTATATTATTGATGCCGATAAAGATTCGCAGTTGATAAGCGGTTTTAAAAAGAGAGTTAACCGCGAACAATATTTGAAATACCTTGAAGAAAAACGGCTGAAAGAGATACTGAATTTCGAAAATGTGAAAAAAGGCGATGTGTTTTTTATTCCGGCAGGCAGGGTTCACGCATTGGGTCCGGGAATACTGCTCGCCGAAATTCAACAGACTTCGGATACCACCTACCGTATTTACGATTGGGACCGCATTGACGCCGCCGGCATGAAACGCGAACTCCATACCAAAGAAGCCCTTGATGCCATTGACTTTAACGTGTACGACGATTACAAAACACATTACAAAGAGGTAATCAACGAAACCGTGGAGGTGGTACATTGTCCCGTATTCACAACCAATTTGCTCTCCTTCGACAAGGCCATGTCAAAAAATTTTGAAGAACTCGATTCGTTTGTCATATACATGGGAGTGGAAGGAAGTTGTAAACTTGAATGGGAAGAGGGAAAAATGGATTTGGCTTTGGGAGAGGCGGTGGTGGTTCCCAATATTATCAATAATATTTCGTTGATACCCAACGGGAAAGCCAAGCTGTTAGAGGTTTACATCTATTAATAACAATTGAGCTAAAAGATTTTTTGTTAACAACCGTCAAAACAGGCAAGCTTTTTGCAACAATAGTAGCAATACGGTTGTCATCTTTTCCGTTGTATAAGTTATATTTTTGAATTACTAATTTTAAAACCGTAATAAATATGAAAAAAATCGTTTTATTAACCTTTGCCATATTAGCAGGCACATTTGTTTTTTCTCAAAACGAAACCAAAGGAAACAAACTTCCGTCGGTAAATATAAAAACCCTCGACGGCGAACAGTTCAATACAAAAGAGATTTCAAACCCCGGCAAACCCATAATCATCAGTTTTTGGGCTTTGTGGTGTAAACCGTGCAAAAAAGAGATGGATGCCTACAACGAAGTTTACGAAGATTGGGTTGAAGAGACGGGTGTAAAAATATATGCCGTTTCCATTGACGACTCGCGCTCCACGGCCAAAGTTCTCCCCTTTGTGCGCGGAAAAGATTGGCAATTTACCGTTTTGCTAGACCCCAACGGCGATTTCAAACGTGCAATGAACGTGAACATGATACCTCACACATTTTTGCTCGACGGCAACGGAAACATTGTTTATCAACACACCTCCTATTACGAAGGTCTTGAAGACGAAATGTTCGAACTGATAAAAAAAGTCGCCAACGGCGAAGATATTTCAAAACATAAATAACCAATAAACATTTATTAAAACGGTATTATTATGAAAAAATTTCTACCTGCGGCTCTGTTGCTACTATTTTTCTCAACGGTAACAAGGGCACAGATGAGTGATATATGGAACAAATCGGAAATTCACGGCAGTTTTGAAGTTGACGGACAATATTACCATGCCGACGAGCCTTTGGGAATATACGACTCGTTAATAAACGGAAGAGTTTTCGGTTTTAACGGTTTTGCCGATTTAACCTATACCCTCGGTAAGTTTTCGGCAGGATTGCGTTACGAATCGTATATGCCGCCCATGGCAGGTTTCGACTCGCGCCTCGAAGGAAACGGCTTCCCGCACATGTGGGCTTCGTATTCCACCGACAGATTCAGCTTTACCGTGGGTAACTTTTACGAACAGTTCGGAAACGGACTTACGCTCCGCTCTTACTGGGAATGGACTTTGGCTTACGACAATTCCATAAACGGCGTGAAAATCCAATTTGAACCGGTAAAAGGTTTGTTGGTTAAAGGTGTTTACGGCACACAACGTTTTTTTTGGAATAAATACACAAAAAACTCGCGCGGCATAGTAAAAGGTCTGGATGCAGAACTCGATTTCAATCAGGCTTTTGATAAGTTTGCCGACTCTAAATTGCGTATGTCTGTGGGAGCTTCGGCGGTAAGCAAATATCAACGCGACGACAACCATACCTACAAAATGCCGCGAAACGTGGGAAATTTTGCCGGCAGATTAGCTCTCGGATACGGAAAATTCAACTTCAACGCCGAATATGCCTACAAAATAAACGACCCCTCGGCGGTAAACAATTATATTTACAAATCAGGCGAATCGCTAATGGCAAGCCTTTCGTACTCCACAAGGGGACTCGGGGTTTTCCTCATGTTCAAACGACTTGATAACATGAGTTTTAAATCGGACCATTCGGCAACGGGAAACGTATTGGACATTAACTTCCTGCCGCCCCTTACCGACCCTCATACATATTCGCTTATGGCTATGTACCCCTACGCCACACAACCAAACGGCGAAATGGGTATCCAGCTGCAGGTAAACTACAAAATCCCGCGCAAAAGCAAATTGGGGGGCAAATACGGAACAAATATCTCGTTCAACTATTCGCAGGTTAACGACATAGTGCGTAATCCAATAAACGACACAACCGGCATAGGCGAAAGCGGAACCCTTGGATATACATC
This sequence comes from uncultured Lentimicrobiaceae bacterium, assembly GCA_964549335.1. Taxonomy (GTDB): domain Bacteria; phylum Bacteroidota; class Bacteroidia; order Bacteroidales; family F082; genus Sulfidibacterium. The sequence continues at coordinate 36,841 of CAZJUQ010000008.1, forward strand.
CCCGTTTTTTCAATTCGGTGATAAAGTTTTGTACCGTGATTTAAACCTGGAAATAGAGAAAAAATTCAACAGAAAGTTCAAAGGATTGGTAAAATATATGTACCAGGAATTTGACATGGCAATACAAGGACATGCCGAAAAAGGAGTTGTTTTTTCAAATATAGCACTTGTAGATATGACCTACAAATTCACCTCCAAAAAAGCTTTGCGTTGCGAACTGCAAGGATTGTGGACCGAAGAAGACAAAGGAAACTGGGCTGCCGTATTGTTGGAATACACCGTTTCACCACATTGGTTTTTCAATGTTCAAGATCAATACAATTACGGAAACCCCGTCGGCAGCGAAAGGCTACACTATTATACCGGAGCTTTCGGTTATACTATGGGAGCAACACGTTTCAGCGTATCGTACGGACGCCAACGCGAAGGTGTGGTTTGCGTGGGTGGTGTTTGCCGCGTAGTACCCGTGTCAAGCGGATTTTATGTTACAATTTCCTCTAATTTTTAATGTAAACGGATATGAAAAAGTTTTATGCAATAGTTGCCGCAATAATTTTCGGAATTTTTATCTTTTCGGCATGCGAAAAAGTGGAACCCCCGTACATCGACAACAACAATAACCCCGTTCCTCCCGATACGGGAAACCAATCGGTAAAAACCGTATTACTTGAAGATTATACCGGACACAAATGTCCCAACTGCCCCGATGCAGCACGGGAAGCCGAAAGATTACTGGAAACTTACGGCAAAAGCAAGGTTGTCGTTATTGCCGTTCATGCCGGATTTTTTGCTGTCCCGCATCCCGGAACAATATTCGACCTCGACCTCAACTCGGACGCAGGTACCGAGTGGGACAACTATTTCGGAATAAGTAATGTGGGTAATCCGAAAGGAATGATCGACAGAGTGGAGTTTGCCGACGGAAGAATCCTCGATTGGGGTAAATGGGACGCCAAAGTGAGCGAAGAACTCGAAAAAAACCCGCAAATAAAACTCAACATAAACAACTCATTTAACACTGGTAACAAAAAACTTACAACCACCGTTTCGGGACAATTTCTCGAAAATATGGAAGGCGACTATTTCCTTCAGGTCTGCATAACCGAAGACAGTATTACCGGAGCGCAACTGGATGGTATCGACGTAATAGAAAACTACGTTTTCATGCATGTTCTGCGAGGTGATATCAATTCGGCGTGGGGCGAAAAAATTAATGATAACGGTACAACGGAACAAAATCAGGAATTTGAAAAAACATACTCTATCACGTTAAACAACGACTGGGTTCCCGAACACTGTAATGTGGTGGCATTTGTATATCTCGACTCCGACAAATCGGTTATTCAAGCCGCCGAGCAAGCAATTACCGAGTAGTAAAGCAACTTCGACGATATATTGCTAAAACGGGAACTATCCGTTTATCTTTGAGGTAGCCGCCGGAATTTCCGTTGCGGAAAATTAATGTACATTTGCCGGAAAATTTTCATATGGTAAAACTGTGCATATTTTGCGGTTCAAGCATGGGCTACGGCAGCGTTTACAAAGAGGCTGCCGCCGGTGTTGCCGATTTCTTCATCAAAAACGGTTTGGGTATGGTTTACGGCGGTGCCAACGTCGGGTTAATGAAAATTCTTTCGGACAAACTGCTGGAAAACGGAAACGAAGTAACAGGTGTAATGCCCCGGTTGCTCGTTGATAAAGAGGTGGCTCACAAGGGTTTGAAAAACCTGATTGTTGTCGACAGCATGTCAACCCGTAAACTGAAAATGGCCGAACTTTCTGACGGTTTTATTGTCTTGCCCGGAGGATTCGGCACCTTCGACGAACTATCCGAAATACTTGTTCTCAATCAATTGCGCATATGCGACAAACCCTTGGGAATATTAAATGTTGCCGGATATTTCGACAATTTACTACTCTTTTTCAAACATGCCGTTGACCAGGGATTTGTACGTCAAGAACATAACAACAACCTTATTGTTTCTGACAATATCGAAGATTTAATACGTAAAATGCAACAATACAGACCCGTTTCCACCGACAAATGGATTAAGGATATTTTAAAAGAGTCGGAAAAACAATAAAATCCAATATGATACTTTTGCAATCATGAGTACAGACGTTGAAATATTGCCTTTGAAAGAGTGGACTGAAAATTCCGTTAATTTTCCTCTTGTTATTGCAGGTCCTTGCAGTGCCGAAAGCGAAAACCAGATGATTGCCACGGCACAAAAAATTGCACAAATACCGCAAGTAAAATATTTCAGAGCGGGAATATGGAAACCGCGTACACGTCCCGGCGATTTCGAAGGTGTTGGAGAAAAAGGTTTCGAGTGGTTGCAAAAAGTAAAAGATATTACCGGTTTGAAAACCACCATTGAAGTCGCAAATCCCAAACATATAGAACTGGCACTAAAATACGGTGTTGACATGGTTTGGATAGGGGCACGCACTGTTGTAAATCCCTTTAATGTCCAGGAAATAGCCGATACCCTGAAAGGTGTTGACATACCGGTTATGATTAAAAATCCCGTTACTCCGGACATAAAATTGTGGATTGGAGCCATCGAAAGATTCAACAGGAGAGGCATCAATAAAATTATTGCCATACACCGCGGGTTCCACTATTTTGAAAAATCGCCTTACCGTAATGCACCCATGTGGGAAATTCCCATCGAACTTAAAAGGTTAATTCCCGAAGTGCCGGTTATCGTCGATCCGAGCCACATTTGCGGCAGGCGCGAACTTATTGCCGAAATATCACAAAAAGCCCTTGACCTCGAAATGGACGGCTTGATGATAGAAACCCATACCGACCCCGACAACGCCCGTACCGATGCCGCACAACAAATCACTCCAGGTTCCTTGAAACTGCTTCTCGACAATTTGATTATCAGAGAACGCTCGGGAAATGTGGATTTTGAAAACAAACTGGAAGAACTGCGTACCGAAATAGACAAACTGGACGTGGAACTGCTCCAAATTCTTGCCAAACGCATGGAAATTATCGACGCAATCGGTAAATACAAAAACGAAAACGGCATTACCATTCTTCAAATGAAACGTTGGGCAGGTATTATAACCGACCGGATTTCAATAGGTACAAGCCTCGGACTCGACGAAAAATTCCTCAAAAGACTTTTAAACATCATACACAAAGAGTCGATAAAAATTCAAACGGATATCTTGAATAAAGACAAAAGTTAATAAAATACCGGATAACATGTGATAATTTTAATATTCCGCCTGTACCTCCCGCCCTTAATATTTCGAAAACCTGCACGGCTCTTGCCCCGAAAAAGTAATAAATATATTTTTTATCTTTGCTCTATTGCAAACAATACCACTCTACTTATGCTTGTTAAAACATTCGGAAGTGCCATTTACGGTATTGATGCCATAATAATAACCATTGAGGTAAACGTAAGCCAGGGGTCAAAATTTTTCCTTGTCGGCTTGCCCGATAATGCCGTAAAGGAGAGTCACGAACGTATCATTGCGGTTTTGACCAATATAGGCAAAAAATTCCCCAAACGCCGTGTGGTTATCAACATGGCACCCGCCGACATAAAAAAGGAGGGTTCGGCATACGATTTACCCATTGCCATCGGATTGCTTGCCGCATCGGAGCAAATGAGTGACGAATTGTTCAAAGATTTTGTAATTATGGGCGAACTCTCTCTCGACGGAGGTATAAATCCCATAAAAGGGGCGTTACCCATTGCCATAAGGGCAAAAAATTCAGGATTTCGCGGGGTAATAGTTCCCGGGCAAAATGCCCGCGAAGCGGCTATTGTCAACGGATTGGAAGTTTACGGAGCTTCACATATCAACGAGGTTATCTCCTTTCTTGAAGGTAACGGCGGTCTCGAAAGGGTTATCGTTAATGCCGACGAAAAGTTTTTAAACCGGCTTAACAGATACGACTTCGACTTTTCCGACGTCAAAGGCCAGGAGAATATAAAACGCGCCCTGGAGATAGCTGCCGCCGGCGGACACAACGTCATAATGATAGGCCCGCCGGGCTCGGGAAAAACAATGCTGGCTAAACGCATATCTTCAATACTGCCTCCGCTGACTCTCGACGAAGCATTGGAAACCACCAAAATACATTCGGTTGCAGGATTGTTGTCGGGCAATGATTCGCTAATTACCGTTCGTCCGTTCCGCTCGCCGCACCATACCATAAGCGATGCGGGACTGGTTGGCGGCGGCACTTTTCCGCAACCGGGAGAAATCTCCCTGGCTCAAAACGGTGTGCTTTTTCTCGACGAACTCCCCGAATTTAAAAGGTCGGTTCTCGAAGTTATGCGTCAACCCATGGAAGAGAGGGTGGTTACCATCTCGCGAGCACGCATTACCGTAGAATTTCCCGCAAGTTTTATGCTTGTGGCAGCCATGAATCCATGCCCTTGCGGGTATTACAACCACCCCGAAAAAGAGTGCGTCTGCTCTCCCGGAGCGGTGAAAAAATATCTGAACCGGATTTCGGGTCCGCTGCTCGACAGAATTGACCTGCACGTAGAGGTGGTACCCGTGCCTTTTAAAGATTTGGCAGAAGCACCTGCCGGCGAAAAAAGCGAACAAATCAGACAACGCGTTATTGCTGCACGCAAAATTCAAAAAGAGAGGTTTAAAAACCACGACAAAGTACACAACAACGCACAAATGTCGCATAACGATTTAAACAAATACTGCTCGTTAACACCAACAGGCTCAACTCTACTGAAAAACGCAATGGAAAAACTTAGCCTCTCGGCAAGGGCTTACGACCGTATTTTGAAAGTGGCACGTACCATTGCCGACCTCAACAACAGCCCAAACATTCAGCCCGAACATCTTGCCGAAGCCATACAATACAGAAGCCTGGACAGAGACAGCTGGGGTTCTTAAAATGCATCACACCAAACAAATCGGATTATGAAAAAATTATCCTCTTCTTTAACACTGAAAATCGTCGTTTTGATACTCATACCTATCGGTATTGTCTCGGCGGGAATAATACTTTACATAAACAATAATTTCAACCGGAAAGCTTTTTCGTTTACCGACGAAATACTTAACCGGGAAGTAAAAGATTACAGCTTGCAGGTGGAATTCAGAGTAAAAAACATTACCGATTTGGCAAAAAAAAGTGCATTCTTCGTACAAAACAGCAGCCACTACGATACCGCTAAACTACTTCAAGTAATAAGCAACAACCTGTACCTCGATAAAGCCGTTTACGGCTCTGCCATTATCCTTAAACCGGAAAAACCCCCGTACCGTGGAATTTTATATTGTTACGGTTTTAAAAAGAATAACAATTTTAAAAACTTCGTTTTGGAAAACCTCGATACCGCCGAGTTTTTCAACAGGTTCCCGGGGGTAAACAACTATTGGACCCTGCCCGAACAAAAAGGAGAAGGCGTGTGGTCGAAACCCTACATCGACAAAAATGCCGACAGCGCCTATATGATAACATACTCTGAACCAATTTACAAAAACGGTAAATTTATTGGTGTGGCCACAATAGATATATTGGTTAGCAGAATAGAAAATATGCTAAACTACTTCAGAAAAAAACACGAATCGAAAAGAGAGATAAACCTCTACCTGTTAACCGATAACGGATTTCTCCTCTATTTCAACAAAAACAAAAACCTGGTGGGAAACAATATCTACAATTTTAATGAAAACATAATCGACATCGACTTCTCCCAAATTAAACCCCTGATAGACTCTCTTAATGCCGGTAAAAGCGGAAGATTGGAAATATTGAACAAAAAAGGTGAAAAATATAAAATCTATTACAGTACAATGTCGGGTATAAATTGGTTCTTTGTCGAATATATTCCCGAAAAAGATATCTATTCGATAAACAAACCCATTATAATTCAGATAATAATTATTATATTGATATTAATACTTATCATACTCTTAATAATTTTCTATTCCACATCGAAATTGATTGTCACACCCATTAAAATGCTTAGTCATGCCACAAGAATAATCGCCTCGGGAAACAACAATTATCAAATAGCCGTAAAACGTAACGACGAAATCGGAGAACTTGCCCGTAACTTCAAAATAATGATGAACAAAATAAAAGAACGTGAAGAAAAACTGAAACAGCAAAATTTGCAACTCGAAGAGCTAAACAGAAAACTCATCAAACTCGACGATGCCAAATCGGAATTTCTTAAACTCATAAGTCACGAAATACGTACTCCTCTCAACGGTATAATTGGCTCAACTTACCTGCTCAAAGATATGATTCAAGACGACTCGGTGTTGGAATTTATCGACATGCTTAAAGAATCGGTTGACAGACTGGAACGTTTTTCCACCAACGCCCTGTTTATTACCCAACTGAAAGTTAAACCCGAAAAGTTCAAAACGGAAATCCTAAACGTTTCCATCGAATTTGAAAAAGTGCTCGAAAACTTGAAAGAGTTTATCGAAAAATCGGAAGTTAAAATATTTGCCGATATTGTTCCGGGAAACATTAGCGGAAGCAGCTTGCTTGTGGAAAAAAGTTTTACGGAAATTTTACACAATGCCGTTAAATTTTCCAAAGACAAAAAGGTTTATGTCATTACAGCAATAGAGAACGACAATTATATATTTACCGTAAAAAACAAAAGCGACAAAATGAGTGCCGAACAAATGAACGATATTTTTAAACCTTTCGGTTTGCCGGGCGAACATTACGATAAAAACACAGGACTGGGGCTTACCATTGTGTTTTTGTGTATGGAAATGACAGGCGGAAAAATGGAAATAAAAAGCCGCGACAACCAAATCGTCACAACCCTCTATTTACCGTTAAAAAAATAACAAAACATGAACGGATATGATATCGCGGAAATAAACCGCATGAACAAAGGAACCATGATGGAGTGGATGGGCATAAAATACCTGCAAGCATCACCGGGTTACATCAAGGCAAAAATGCCTGTTGACAAAAAAACGATACAACCCATGGGACTATTACACGGTGGCGCCACCTTAGCTCTTGCCGAAACCCTCGGAAGCTTCGGTTCGGCACTCCTCGTCGATACACAAAAATACAATGTTGTAGGTCAACAAATGTCGGCAAATCACCTGCACAGCGTACAAAAAGGTTTTGTTTTCGGTGAAGCACACATCATTCACCAAGGAAAACAGACACACATTTGGAATATCGACATCACAGACGAACAAAACAAACTGGTTTCAACTTGCCGCTTTACTGTTATGATATTAAAAAAGAGGTGATAAATAAACTTTTTTATTAATAATACTTTGGGCGGACTTACGGGCTGTCCGCTAATAGTCCTCGGCATACGGCTGTGTTACGTACAAGTGTGCGGGGGCTTCCTGTGGTCGCCTCCGCCACTCCACTTCACATCAGCCGTCTGCCTGCGGGCTACCGCTACCATCCCTGCCGCAAACCGTACCGCTTGCGCTATTATTCTTTTATCACTTTGGCGCTTTGGCGCTCTTTCCCGTCGATGTTTAAAACTACCGTGTATATGCCCGGAGGAAGGGGTCTGCCGTTGTCTCCGCTGCCGTCCCATAACGTCCGGCTCACTCCGGTCAGTTGAACCCCCTCTTGAAGAACCTTGACCAATAATCCCGAACTGTTATAAACCGACAACTTTACACGCGACGGCTTCTTGTTTTCAACGGAAACCGTTGTTCCCGAGCTAAAGGGATTGGGGAATATTTTAAGCCTCAATGCCGCATCCGGTAATATGGATGTGTTATGTTCTTCCGTACCGACAGTGGGATTCCACTCGTATGCACCCATATCTATCTTGCCATTGAATATGCGGGGATTGCCCGCAAGGTCGGTGTCGGGCATGTTGTCCAGTATAAACTGAGGCAAATCCATTGTGCCGGCGTCAATACACGGCGATTGACCGGAAAGATTATAAGGAAACTCCTCCCCGCCGTAAAACAGAGGATCGGCATCAATATTCGAAGGTCCGTAATAGAGTATGTTGTTGCCGGTAAGTACCTGTATGTTTTCGTGACCACCTTCAAACAAGGTGTAGTCAATGCTTAAATAATTTGGCAACATACTCGGATGATTAAACATTAAAATACCCGGCGGACGATTGCCGTACATGATGGAGTTATATACCGTTATTTTTCCCGCATAATACAATCCGATATCGGCCCCCGACTGTCCGTCCCTGCCGTTATCGGCAAAGGTGCAATTGGACATGTAAGAGGTGCCGCCGTAAAAAGCGGTGTAGGTCGATGCTCCTCCGTCTCCCTTTGCATGGTTTCCGGCAATCAGACAATTGATTAAAACCTGTACCGCCGAATCGGGGTATTCGTCTTCGCAAACCACAGTTGCCGCTCCACCGGCTGCCATTCCGGGTACGTTGTAATCGGGATAATTGTGTATGAATTTGCAATTTATTAAATAAACCGTGTCGGAAAACCCGGGATATATGGAATTGGCTCCCGAACGGAAACTCTTCGCACCAATATTATCTTTGAATACAACATTCTTGAAATAGACGTTTGGAGATTGTCTGATTGAAGTGGTTCCGATTACCGACCCTTTTGAGTGGGTAAGCAAAAGATCTTCAAATACCGAATTGTAATTCATGGCGAGATTAATGCAGCCGCCATAATCGTTTCCATTGCCGTTTGTTAAAGTCATCCGGGATATCTTGTAATTGTGTGTGAAATTAATTCCGTACATAATGTACATGGTGTCTTCGGCATCAATGACGGTGGAATCGCGAGATTCTCCTTTTATCGATACATAACTTTTCAAACTCAAAGGAAACTTTTCGCCGAGAGCCGGAGTATAAGTGCCGTTGCTCACCTTTATGGTGTCGGGCGAAACAGAGTCGGATGCCATTTTCAAAAGAGCATAACTTATGGTCTTGAGCGGATCCTCAGGCGTCAGTCCGCTGTTGTTGTTGTCTCCCGTTTCCGATACATACAAATTGGTGCTGCTCTGCTCTATTTTGTGGTGAAGTATGTCAAAGGTGATGTCGTATTGAGGGTCCTCGTTAATCAAATCGGAGGAATAAACATAATAATATCCGGGGTTTTGTACCGTAAAGGTATCAACGTGAAAGTCCATGGGAGGACAGTTGCCGAATTTGTATATATCGGTGCCTATGGCCGAATAGTTCTCGTATATGTTGCATCGGTTAACCGTGTCGAAAGTCGCTGTACTGTTCCGCAACAACGTTATTCCTCCTCCTCTTTTGTATGCATGATTTCCCGTAATGGTTGTTCCCGATAAATAAACACCTGAATAAAATAAGTATATGCCGCCACCATACCCCGGCACCGTATTATTTTTAACAACACAATTCTTAACATTAACTGCGCAACACATGTTTAGAAATATACCTCCGCCATCAAAATAACCGTCATATGAACCTGTTCCGTTACAAATAGTAAATCCGTTTATTTCAAAATTTTCAGAAATGTTTCTAAGTTCCAGACAGCTACCGCTTTTATTCCCGTCAATCACCGTTTGACTAATGTAACTATTGTCCCCTGTTGTTAAAACAAGACTCCCCAAAGTAATATTTTTTTGTGTTATTACAACATTTTCATAGTAAGTACCGGGCCATACCAAAACGGTATCGCCGTTGTTTGCCGCATCCACGGCTGCCTGTACGGTGGTATAATCACCCGTGCCGTCCTGCTTCACGGTTAATGTACGGGAATATAAAGATATAATATGAAACAATAAAACGACGGAAAATATTATTTTGAACTTTTTTGCCTTCATGTTTTTGTTTTTTAAGTTTACCCGACTAATTACAAAAAAAGTAATGTTGTTATTTATATGATGTTATTGAATTATAACTTTTCCCACAATTGTTTCCTTGTCCGTTTTAAGTTTCACAATGTACAAGCCTTTTTTTAATTTTTTTCCCGACAAATCTGAAAGATTCCAAACAAATGTGTGAATGCCCGGCGGTACCAAGCCTGAAAAGGGTGACGCCACTTTCTTGCCTTCCACATTAAACACTTCCAAAGAAACCTTTTGCTTTACCGGCAGATTGTATTCAACGGTTAAATTTTCCGTTACCGGATTAGGCCGCAATTTCAAAAATCCGTCATGTTTCTCCGGCAATCCTTTAGCCTGTTTTCTAAACGATACCACAAAATAATCCGCCTTTTCGCCGGCACTTATTTTTCGTTTTTCGAAATATTTGTTAAAAGGTGAACGCATGTAATAATCGGATATTTTGATTTGTTGCGCGGATTTTGAGCCGTAATATTTTTCAAAAGTCAAACTGTCGGAAACGTTTCCCGCCGTGTAGCTTCTGATAACCACCACCGAATCACCATCGTTTACGGTATTGGCTCCAATACAAGTATCGTTTACGAAAACTCCTATTTCCAAAGGATGGTCGTTTGTATCAAGCAGTACCACAACCGGTGTGTAATCCGGTTTCTCGTCGTAGGTATAATGTTCGGGGGTTGTCACATCCTCCCATTCGGGCGGGCTGCCGTAAGAGTTCCAGTGAAAGTTAAAAATATCATCAATGGTTTTTAAAATAACCATATCGCCGTATTTGATAAAATGGTTTTTCGAAGAACATATCCAGCCGTTGCCGGAGCCCGGAGAACCACCGCCCGGATTTTGTATCTGGTCGTCTTTTACACAACTCCAATCCTGATGTTTTATGGAATATATCTTTGAGGTCCCCGAGATATAATTTGCATCCAAAGCATCAAAAATATCCTGTGTTTCGTAAAGCCAGTAACCTATCCAGTTTTCGTGACGGTTTCCATACAACCGCGGAATAGTTGTGGAAGGATCCGCTACCGTTCCGTGTAACAAAAGATAAATATTTTGATACGGGTTTTGGTTGTATTTTAATAATAGTTTGTAACCGCAGATGCTCTTCACGGCAGATAAATACCCGTCAGGATTCCATACCCCACCCGAATAGGTGTTATAAATAAAATCATCGTCAGATTGTGCGTCAAGAGGAAGGTTCCAGATTTTACTGCCTTGTTTGTAAAAAGCGCTTAGTGAATCATTCGGCATAATATTATCACCGGCGAGCACTTGGTTAACAGTGGGTGTTGATGAAGGTAGCCGGGGAAACGAGAGCCAGGTAAAGCTCTCTCCCTTATCACCGTCGTAAGGTTTTAGCAACAATGGTTCGTCGGGTGTAAAACTCACAACACTTACATTGGAATGCCCTCCATTTGGCAGGTATATTTTATTGTTGTATGGATCAATGTATGGAGTTGTTAAGTTATAATTATAATAATGATAATCATCGTTATAATCTACTTCTGTGTAAAAACTTCTGTTTAAAAGGCTTATTGAATCGTAAAGATTGCTTCCAAGTGGATCGATTCTATATAATAACATTGTATCATTCCCTAACCTGGAAGCATCCGTTTTGGTTTGTAAATACAACATTTTATCGTAAGGATTGTAAAAAAATGATGATGATAAACCGTCATATTTTAGTATAGGTTGATAATTATAAGTAGAATCAGTTTCATTAATTTCATATATTACCGACGTACGATGAGCAATTTTATCATCGTACTCATCAGAAAAACCATATACTTTGTTATTTATGGTAGAATAAACAATTTTGTTAAAATCTTTATTTAATAAATTTTTACTATTATTTTCAATATTATATATTACTAGAGTGTCAGCATTTATATATAACTTTCCTGAACACATATCATTTACGGATAAAGTATCAGTTTTGCAAATTAATTGTCGTGCTCCATTTAAAGTAATGCCAGACATTAAAATATTAATTGAATCCGAGTTAAACCTAATTAAACGGCTGTCAAGCACATGGAACGACAACATCAAATTAATTGTACTGTTAGATATTGAAAAATACGTATCCGAATTTGTTGTTGAAGAATCTGGTTTAATAATAGAACTGTTAGTACTTAATAAGGCATAAGTCTTACCACAACAATAAACATAATTTGCAAAAAATATTTTAAAATAAGATTGCTGTGACCACATACCGTTTACAGTAAGCGGACCTGTTATTAGTGAGTAATCGGAAGCATTAAATATATAAAAATTAGGATTGTCATTTCGCATATCACTTGCAATATATAATTTTCCTTCAGGTGAAACAAACATCTTTTCTAAGTATTTATGCCCTGTTAAACTTACAACAGGTGTTATGGAATTATTATCGCCAATGGAATAAATATTTGTAGGCCCTTGATCTAAATGGTCATCATTTTCAGAAAATAAAACAGTATGAGTGTACGGATTATAAATCATATCTCCGATAGGTGAAGGAGACATAATATCTGCTTCAAAAGTATTGTTTAAAGTGTTATATACAAAAATATCCGTATTATGGCTGTTCATTCTGTTATAAAAATATATTTTACCATTGTGAGGATTTGCCGTAGCGTCATAAACCGAAAAACCCGTTTGCTTTGTGATATGATTTGAATTGTCAAATATTTCTATTCCGCTTTTAGTCTTGTTCAGAACGAATAGTTTACCAAAAGCCTTTACCCCTTTATAAAAGTGACTACTAACACTTTTATATAATTCAGGTTCTTTTACAAATACTGTATCTCCCTGAACCACTTCCTTATTCAAACGTATTATGCTATGAGTTTTACTTACAACAATACTATTACTTGTTTCGGGTATAAACCTTAAAGGTCTGTCCAAATTAATTTCGTAAGGGAACATAGTATTGTTTCCTGTCTTAATAAATTGCGGTATTTGATTATCAAAAGAATTTGAATAATATCTATAAACGGCAACATCCGAACCTTCAATTTTATCATAATTGGGTTCTCCTTGCATATAGTAGTTATATAACCCTTTTGGTTCGTAACAAAAAAAGAGGTATCCTTTACCGAAAGTATCAGAAACAAAAGAAGCATCAATAATTTTTTTATGTGGTGCTAAAACCATTTCATAACTATTATCTGTAACATTAATGGCATAAAAGTGTATTTTTTGACCTAAAGGAGGCTCATCGCCCATAGGTAATCTGTACGGCACAGTAATTATTTTGTTTATACCGGATTCGTGTATATATAATAGTTTACTATATTTGCAGTTATCGGTACTTATATGCGTTAGAGGATTTTCAAGGTCAACCATTTCATTTCCAAAATTGTCATATGTAATGTTAAAAACATCAACCCGTAATTTTCTAGCTAAATAAAAATAATTATTCGTCTCTGTAAATTCCACATCATTAATACTTGAAAAACATTGTTGATTACTACCGTTATTTTCAAAAAGTTTTGTGTCTATTATGTTACGAACTGTTCCGTTATTCGTTATTTTATATACACCTATAAAACTGTCACGGTAATGAAAATTACCCGTTTCATTTCCCAAATGTCTGCCCCTTACAAGCCAATATAATCGTTGATGGATGTTATCGTATTTGATTATATGAACACCATGAACAGGGGTTAAATGACTTATTGGATGATCATCATTATCTTCTGTGGGTGCCTGCCAAGTTCCAATTATATTAAAATCATTAGTAGATATATCTACTATCAAAATATCCATATTAGGTTTTACAATATACAACAAATTATAATTACTATTGTATGTCATAAAACAATTATCTGCAACATATAACCTTTCGTAAAAATATAATGGATTATACTTTGACATGTGGTTAGAAATATCGATTGTTCCCAATTCATTTAAACTGGTAGCACTATAAACAATTACTTTTTTTGTTGAATAAGCAAATATTTTTCCGTTTATCTCAAGCAAATCAACTACAATATTGCCTCCGTATGCATTATTTGGCAACTTAAAGTTTTGATCTAATGTTATGTTTTGCTGTGAAAAAACGAATAACGGCAGAAAAAACAGAAATAAAATAGTAATAAAGTGTTTTGACTTTTTCATAACATTAAAGATCTATAATTATTAAATAATTAACTATGTCTTTAATAACAAGATGTTTATATTATTGTCCAAAATTAAAAAAGGGTTTATTGGTTATAAACTTAATGTTCAAATATAGTGTTTTTTCTGTAAATTTGCAAAAAATTAATTTAACTAATATAATATTTATTTTATATCATATTTTGTTTATGTATTATAACACAACTAACTAATTTATTACATATATCTTTCAAAAAATTTTTATCCCAAAGTTAATTATTAATTTGAAAAAAAAGATTTATTTATTTCTTAATTATAAAAATGTAACGAAACGGTATAATCGCCTGATAATAAATTTTTTGCGCTATTATTCTTTTATCACTTTGGCGCTTTGGCGCTCTTTCCCGTCGATGTTTAAAACTACCGTGTATATGCCCGGAGGAAGGGGTCTGCCGTTGTTTTTTTGTGAGTTTTTTAAATATTATCCGGTTTGGATTTTGATATCATAACACGGAAAACAGGAAAAATGTCGTTCAATTTACAAAACGGAAGTATAAAATTTTTCAATTTCATTCAATATATCCTTTATTTCTTGCAAAGTAGAAGCGTTCATCAGTTTGATTTTAAAGGGTTTGAAGCCGGGGTAATTTTTAAAATATCCCGCCCAGTGTTTTCTTATTTCAAGAACGGCACGTCGTTCACCTTTCCATATTACCGAACGTTGGAGATGTATTATCGAAATTTTCACCCGCTCTTCAACCGGTGGCGGCGGCAAAATTTCGCCTTTTAACAGGTAATGTTTAATTTGAGAAAAAATCCACGGGTTTCCGTAAACGGCTCGTCCTATCATAATGCCGTCAACACCGAATCTATCTTTAAAATTTTTAGCTGTTTCGGGAGTGTTAACATCCCCGTTTCCGAAAACGGGAATATACATTGCGGGATTATTTTTCACCTCACCTATCAATGTCCAGTCGGCAGGAACATTATAACGTTGTGTCCGGGTGCGGCCGTGAATTGTTATTGCCTTAATACCCACATCTTGAAGGCGTTCGGCAATTTCCACAATATCTTTACGGCTATCGTCGTATCCGAGGCGGGTTTTTACTGTAACCGGAAGTTTTACGGCCTTTACAACAGCTTCCGTCATTTTAACCATTTTCGGTATGTCGTTTAAAATTCCCGAACCTGCACCTTTGGCAACCACCTTTTTTACAGGACAACCGTAATTTATATCTATCAAATCGGGATTTGCCGTTTCGGCATATTGTGCCGCCCTAACCATTGATTGTATGTCGTGTCCGAAAATTTGTATCCCCACAGGACGTTCAAAATTGTCAAAATCGAGTTTTTTCACACTTTTGCCGGCATCGCGGATAAGTCCTTCGGACGAAATAAACTCCGTATAAACCATATCGGCACCAAACATTTTACAAACATGCCTGAAAGGCGGGTCGGTAACGTCTTCCATTGGCGCCAACAATAAAGGAAATTCACCAAGTTCTATTTCGCCTATTTTAACCATCGGGGTTTGTTTTACGGGCTGCAAAAATATTAATTTTGCGGCATAAACCGTTAACGGTTCAAATATCGTAAAATAACAGCCGGGAAGGATATAAAACGCGACTAACCGGTAACGGATTGAAAGTGGTATAAATTTAATGTAACCTTCAAACATGTTTCCGGCAGCTTAATAAAACATACATGTATGAAACGGAAAATAATATCCATAAATACGTCGCCGGCAATACAATTTCTGTTTTTAGTGGGATTGATGTTGTTTTTCGCAATTTTTTTCGGATTGTCGGGTTTGATTATCGGTAAGTATTGGCTGGGCACCGACCTGGTAACTTTATCAAGCTACATATCCGATCCTCCCGACGAAAAAGCGAAAGCTTTCGTTTACTTTTATCAATTCTTTAACCAGTTGGGGGTCTTTTTTGTGCCCGTATTCATATTTTTGTTTTTTGTAACCGATAACCGGAGCAAATACCTGCAAGCGGATAAAAAACCCAAAGGCATTTCGGTGTTTATCGCCGTTTTGATGATATATTCGATTTTGCCCTTTATAAATTACCTTACCGTAATAAACAGCGAACTCTCTTTGCCGCACTCTTTTTGGAAAATAGAACAATGGATGCGTAACTCTCAAAACCAAGCCGACAGAATCACCAAGATGTTTTTGAGTGTAAGAAGCACCGGAGGATTAATGTTAAATCTGTTAATTGTTGCATTGGTACCCGCCCTTGGCGAGGAGTTGCTTTTCAGAGGTGTTATGCAACCGTTATTGTCGCGTATAACACGAAACATTCATTGGGGGGTAATTATTACATCACTTTTGTTCAGCGCTATGCACATGCAGTTTTACGGCTTTCTTCCGCGTTTTGTTTTGGGACTGTTGTTAGGCTATCTACTTGTGTTTTCAAAAAATCTATGGCTCCCGGTAACGGCTCATTTTGTAAACAATGCCTCCTCGGTAATAATTTTTTACCTGCATTACAACGGATATATAAAAATATCAATGGACGATTTCGGCGCAACATCAAATACCGTCTATATTACAGGTAGTTTTCTCATTACTTTGTGGTTGTTTTCAATGTTGTATCAAAAAGAGGGTGCGGCAATGGATAAAGTGTGATTTCATAATTTTAAGAACTCTGCCCATGAACGGAATTTTACATCAAATGGATGATTTGGGGTTGAGAAACATCCCTTTCCTCTTTATTATTGATTTCGACATGAAAATGCCGGTTGTAATTCCGCTAAAAGATATAGACGATAACGAAATACTCTTTTCGGTAAACGGAATTAAAAACCATAAAAAGACTCCCGAAACCGGCAAAAAATTGACATTTAAGGTAAATCCGGTTGACAAACAAAGATATTGCAGGGCTTTCGAAAAGGCACAATACCATATAAACCGCGGCGATTCGTTTTTACTAAACTTAACCATGCCTTCGAAAATCGTAACAAACCATACACTGAAAGAGATTTTTTACCGCAGTAATGCACCGTACAAATTATGGGTAAAAGATAAATTTACACTTTTTTCGCCCGAAATTTTCGTAAAAACAGAAAACGGAGTTATTACATCGTTTCCCATGAAAGGCACGATGGATGCAACCATAAAAGATGCAGGAAAAAAACTTTTGGAAAACCGCAAAGAACTTGCCGAACACTTTACCATCGTCGATTTGATACGGAACGATTTGAGTACGGTTGCCCGAAACGTAACGGTAAAAAGATTCAGGTATATTCAAAAAATAAAAACCCATAAAAAGGAATTACTTCAAATGAGTTCTGAAATTTCGGGACAAATCCGCGGCAATTACGAAAACCGTTTCGGAAGCATATTTGAAAAACTTTTGCCGGCAGGTTCCGTATCGGGAGCGCCGAAAAAGAAGACCGTTGAAATAATAAAAGATGCCGAACAATATAATCGCGGTTATTATACCGGCGTTTTCGGAATTTTCGACGGTAAAAATATCGACTCGGCGGTTATGATTAGATTTATCGAAAAAACAGAAAACGGTCTTGTTTACAAAAGCGGAGGAGGAATAACGGCTTTAAGCAATTGCAGCGAAGAATACAACGAACTTATAGATAAAGTATATGTGCCTTTTACTTGAAACAATTAGATACTGCAACGGTCTGTTCGACAATTTGGATTTGCATGTCCGTCGCATGAACATCAGCCGTTACGAAGTGTATGGCAATGAAATCCCCGCCCTGTCACTGGCGGGTGAACTTGAAAAGTTTGTTGCTGACAAAATTTTAAATAAAAACTCCGTTTACAAAATAAGGGTGATATACGGAAAAGAGATAGAAAAGATTGAAATATCCCCTTACAAACCGCCTGAAATCAACAGTTTAAAAACAGTTTACAACGACGTCATCGATTACCATTTGAAATATTCGGATCGTAGTTATATCGAAAAACTTAAAACTTTTAAAGAAAATAACGATGATATTTTGATAATAAAGCAGGGGTTTGTTACCGATACCTCTTTTGCCAATATTCTATTTTTTAACGGAAAAAGGTGGATTACACCGCACGCCCCTCTGTTAAAGGGAACCAGGAGACTCCAACTGCTCCAAAACGAAACCGTTGCAACTGCCGAAATAAGGGTAGCCGACTTGAAATATTTTAAAAAAGCCAGACTTGTTAATGCAATGATACGATTTGAAGACGAGATTGATGTGAAAGAGATAAAACTTCACGAAGGAAAAATTTGGAGTAACGGAAGTATAAAATAGTACCCCTTGTTTATGCCCGGCTTTTTATGCCAAAGAGCAAACTTTCATCCCGTTTTTTCAACACGATGCCGGAAACATATCCGTTTTTACATTTTGGTGCAAATTCCGGACAACAACGGTTAGGCTATGCTGCGTGTCGCATTTTATTGTTTGATTTTTTCTATTTTCCCAATATTTCAATTAATGTTTAATGCATTTATTTACTGTTAATTGCGGCATGAAGCATGAATCTTTGTTGTAGCCAGTGCTATCGTTTATAAATCAAATTTATTTCTGATAATTCTCTTCCAATTTGTTGAATACCTGTCAATATTTTTTTAGTCTGGTGTTCTGACGGTTTTTTTCTTCCTTGAATATATTGAGATAATAAAGTTGGATTCATTCCAATTTTTTCTGCGAGAAATTTTGAATTCAAAACTTTATAATACTGAAAAAACTGTTTAAAATCTATTTCAAATTTTATGTTTTCAGGACTTATTTTTATACTTTCTTCTTCAAAAAATAATTGTGCAGCTTCGTAAGCATTATTTATTAATTCGGGAACTGTTTTTCCGGTTGTAAAAATTGGGAAATCTTCTGCATATGCTGAAAATCCTGTATCTGTTTTTTCAACAATCATTTTTATTTTTTTTCTTATAGTTTTCATGATTCTTTTCTCCTAATCTTTTATTCCTGCGTCTTTTAGTATTTTCTTTTCAAGTCCTTTACCTAATTCCTGGCTCCCATGATTTGGAAAAATAATTGTTCCTGATTTTGTTTCATGTTTTAATTTTACGTGAGACCCTTTCTGTGAAACAGGATACCAACCATCTTTCTTCAGGATTCGAAGCAATTCAGAGCATTTCATTTAGTATTTTTTCAGTCATTAATTTATTTTGCAAAGGTAAATAATAATTTACCTAAAGTCAATTATTATTTACTTTTCATTTTTGATTTTTCTTTTGTTTGGCATTGCCTGCAACAGCATCC
>CAZJUQ010000009.1:0-21704 GCA_964549335.1 uncultured Lentimicrobiaceae bacterium
GCAGGCCCCCGGAAACGGCGAGCCCGCGCCGGCGTGAATGGCAAATTGCGTAGAAATAAACAAAAGGCGCTTGCGTTTGTGCCGGTAACGGCACACTACTTTTGTATTATTTCAAGCAATTTGACAGAGCGGGTTGAAGCATACGTTTCCGGGCGTTTTCTTTGTTTCGTTTCTTTGTCGCCACAAAGAAATGAAAAGAGAAAGTATATCCTTAAAAAACAGCGTTCCGCATTAAAAACCAATCAAACCAAAAAAATCAAAACA
The DNA here is from genome assembly GCA_964549335.1 of uncultured Lentimicrobiaceae bacterium. Classification (GTDB taxonomy): domain Bacteria; phylum Bacteroidota; class Bacteroidia; order Bacteroidales; family F082; genus Sulfidibacterium. The sequence goes on from CAZJUQ010000009.1 coordinate 265, forward strand.
AAAACATCCCCCCAAAGCTCAACCACCAACCTCCAAAAACATATCACCTCCCCACTTCCCCTGCTCCGCTGCGGGCAGGCCCCCGGAAACGGCGAGCCGGCGAGGGAGTAGCATAGCATAATACGTTAAAGCAAACACAGATGTTAATAATTATCATCTTCTATTTCAAGAGTTGCTCTTACCCCGTAAATTTTTCTTCTTCTAAACGATTCGTCAGCCCAAATACTATCGCCGAATACGATTTTATCGGGGGTGGTTATTTTTACGGGTACGGGGGCAAATATCTCCTTTTTTCTTTTATTCCAAATTATTTTGCCGGTATTTAGTTGTTCTTCGGTTTCGAAATTGAAAATAACCACGCTGTCGCGTGCCTCCAAAATTTTTTTCTTTTCGTAATTTATACCGTAGCCGGCGGTTATTTTTGTCACCTTTTCCCCTTCGGTATTATAAAAATAGACGGTAAAACCTTCGGGGAATTCCGTATAAGGATTATCACCGTCAAATTTTTTCATTACCGGGGTATTAAGTTTCATTTGCAGGCGTCCCGAATCGCTATGAAAAAATTCAACGGTATCGGCGGTAACAAGAGCCGTTGTATCTTCCGAAAGAATACGACGTACCGTTTCCATGGAATTTTCACAAGAAAAAAGCACCGCCGTTAAAAAAATAACGGAGATGCTTTTTAATATGGTATTGCCTTTCATAAGGCTTTATTAATATTAGTTTGATGCTCTGACGGTGGTAGTTTCGTTTATCCAGCAACCCACTTTATATTTGTCTCCTGCTTTCAGGTTATAGAAGAAAAGGGTTTCGGTAGTGGGGAAATGCAGTTTGTAAATCGAGATTCTTTTGTTTGCCACCTCTGTCAGTTCGGGGTCGGCTTTTTTTGCTTGGATAAATTTATCTACAGCAGCCCAGTAAGCAACTTTTTTGGTCAAATCGTTACTGCCGCAATCTTTTGCACTTTCGGCATACATATCACCTATAAGAATGTATGCTTGTCCCAGGTGGGGATTTATTTCAATGGCTTTAAGAGCCATATTTCTTGCTTGCGAAAACTTATTCAGCGAGCGGTAAGCGTTTGCCAAAAGCATATATACATCGTCAACTTTATCTTTGTCTTCCATTTTTGTAGCATCTTCCATATAGGGAATGGCATCAAGATATTTTTTCTTGATAAGGAGTAATTTTCCAATCATGTAAGCCGATTCCGGCGAAGGTTCTATTTTATAGAGGTTAACCGCCGCATTAAAATAGAGCGGATCTTCAACACATTTTTTCTTGTCGAACAGAACCAATATCTTTTTGAGCAATTCCGCATCGTTGGGATTGGCGTCGAATTTAGGATTATAAAGGCGCACCAAGTCGTTGCAATTGGCAAATGGTTCGAAGGTGGCTTCAATATTATCCTGAATATTCTTCCAAATTTTCAGATATTTTTCGTTGCCTTGTTGAGTATATTTATTAATGTTTTTGTCGACATAGCCGCTTAACTGGTCGTAGGCGTCAATAATGGCAAGGGTGTCAAGTTCACCGGCTTTTACCATTCTCACTACCGATCTGAAGTAATATATCATAGCGGCACCTTTGGATTTATCTTTTTCCAGTTCTATCGATTTTTTCAATATTTGATAAGACTCTTTATATGCTTTGGGGTTTAGCTGGGCAAGAGCAATACCTTTTCTGCCCAATAAATATCCCTCTTGAGGTTTTGTGGTTCCGTGTTTGTACGGAAAATATTTTATACGCTGGTCGTATATCATCATAAGCGTATCGATAAGCGCCATTTTTTCCTCATCGTTTTTTGCTTTATTAATTCTGTACTTAAACATTTTTGCACCGTCAACGTAGATGTTTTCGCTGGCTCGGGGACAGTTGGCAAAGCACCAGTGCCATGGTTTTATGGCATCGTTTATTGCGCTGTTTTTGTATCCGCTATGTTTCCATTGGCGGTACGACTCGCGGTACAACGACAAATTAATAACACAGGTGGCGCTGTCTTTTCCGTATTTGCTGCCACCGTCATCTTGCGGCGAAAAGATATTTCCAGATTGTGCCGCCATAGTAGAAAGCCCGAAACTCAGACCCAAAACTAAAATCAATATTTTTGCTTTCATTTTTTAAGTGTTTTAAGTATTTATTGATATTTAGGTTTATAGAACCAATGTTCCAAAATATTTATTCCAAAATTAATATTAAAATAATTTTCTTTAAGTAATTCTTGTTTTAAAGTTCCTCTTTGTCCTATTTCAAAACCGAGATTAATTGAAGTTTTAGAACGTTTCAACGGAAATTTAACACCAAAACTTATGCCATTTACATTTATTGACTGTCCGCGAATATTTACATAAGTCTGTTTATAATGTATTCCCATGCGGTAACTCATTCGTTTGTAGAGAGGTGAGATACTTGTGTGTTTGGGTGTAAATTCTCCTCCCGCAGCTATTTTCCATGAGTTTTGCAGCGAGTCTTGTATGCCGAAATATTCAAAGCTTTTCCAGTTTTCCCATTCGTAATCGGCACCCACAAGCCAACTGCCTTTTTTATTAAAGGAGAAGCCGAAACCGAATTTTTGAGGAATGACAAAGCTCCCTTTTTCTTCAGGTATGTATTTGAGAGTATCTTTAATTTTTTCCACCAGATTGTTGTAGCCTCCTATTAAAGTATATGAAACATAACCTCTTTTGGCATTAAAGTTAACCTTATTGCTGTATGCCGCACCGAGAGTCAAGACTGTTTTTTCGTTAAAGTGGATATCGTATTGGGTTCCCCAGTCGAAAATGAAATCGCTTCCTCTGGTTTTGTTCAATGTTTTTGTGCCTATTATGTAGGTAGAGTCGGGAAAGTAGATGGTGCTGCTGTGTCGTCCTTCTCCGAAAATATATATTGAGTTGAAACCCAGGCGGAAGTTTTTTCCTATATTAAAGGCATTGCCCCAATATATTTGATTAAGACCTCCTTCGCCGTTAAGTTCGTTAACAATATTGCTATAGTTTTCGAGGTTTACCGTTAGTTTTACATTGTATCCTATTTTGCTGTACGGCAATATTCCGGCACTCATTTTCCACCACTTTGACACTTGAAAACCGAAGGCAAAGTGGCTTAATGTTATATAAGAGGCGCTTTCTGCCGATTCGGTATTACGTAATGTGATGAAATATCCTTTGATGCCCGTTTCGAGCAAAAACGAGAGGGAATCGAAAGAGGCGTACGATGCCGGGTTGGCAGGGTTTACGGTTAAGGGGTCGGCAATACCGTACGATATGCCACCCATAGCAAAAAGGCGTGAACTGTTGGTTTTACCGTGCAACTCACCCAAACCGTAACGCGAATACGGCGAATTGATATTGTTTTGAGCAACTCCCAACAATGTTAAAATTAACAATCCTGCTACTAATACCGGTCTAATTTTTTTCATTAAAGTTCAATATTTCCAACAAGCCTTCCGCCACAAAATTTGAGCGTGCAAATATGCTATTTTTTAATCTTTTATCAAAATATTTATAATCGCCTCCGGTAAATACCGTTTTCATGGTTTCATACCGCTTTTTATACCTCTCTATTATACCGTCTATTTCGGCGCTCATTCCGTTTATTACTCCCGAAAGTATTGCTGTTCGCGTAGTGTTGCCGATAAGTTCCGTGTTTTCGTTATCATCAGGAAAGACTAACGGTAATTTATCGGTAAAATTATGCAATGCTTTAAAACGCATTTGCAATCCCGGTGCTATGGCGCCACCGAGGTATTCGTTGCGGCTGTTTATAAAATCGTAGGTAATACTTGTGCCGGCATCTATAACAAGGACGTTTTCGCCGGGGAAGAGTGCCGATGCGGCGGCAGCGAGGGCTATACGGTCTTTACCCAAGGTTTCCGGAGTCTTGTATAAATTTTTAAACGGCAACGGTGTGGAGGCGGTCAGTTCCAGAAACTTTATGTTTTTTGATTCGAGCAGTTCGTTTATGGCGGCATTCTCTTTTTTTACCGATGACAATATTGCCGAATCTATTTTGCCTTTTGTTAAAACGGTTTTAATAAATTCAATGTCGTCGTCGCCGGATTTCCCTTCAAAAAAAATTTTTCCGTTAACGAATAGAGCAGCTTTTGTTTTTGTGTTTCCTATGTCGATTACCAATTTCAAAATACGGAATTTCTTTTGGGCAAAGATAAGTTTAAAGCCGTTTTAATATTAAAAGGGAAAAAATCTTTTTACTTTTTTAACTTTTTTCGGAAAAAAATTTGGTAAAATAAAAAAATGCTTATTTTTGCCGCTCCAAAATATGGAGGTACCATAGCTCAGTTGGTAGAGCAACGGACTGAAAATCCGTGTGTCCCTGGTTCAATTCCAGGTGGTACCACCCTCAACAAACCCGGAACGGTGTTCCGGGTTTTTTTATTGTATCATCAGGTTACAACCTCTTATATCGCTGTTATCGAAGCGCCCCAGTATTTCGAAACCTCCGTCAACGTGAACCTTTCCCAAATCCTGAACCGCAATAAACGAACAAGAATGAATATTGGCTAAATCAATAATGTTTATACCTCCGCTTTTCCCTGCGGGCAATAGTGTCAACGGGTCGTTAATGTCGCGTACTAAAATTTTCATCCACGGCGGTGTGTAAAAAATCCCCTCTCCTTTGGAATATGCCTGCGAAAGAAGCTCCGTCATTCCGTATTCGGAGAACACTTTTTTTATCCCGAAAGCTTGAATGAGTTTGTTGTGGAGTTCTTCCCTGACCATCTCTTTGCGTTTACCTTTCATTCCGCCTGTCTCCATTACCGTTAATTCAGGAAACGGCACATTGAACCGTTCGGCCATATCCAGTAGTGCATACGTTACGCCGAGCAGCAGTACTCGCTTTTCCGAGAGTTTCAATTTCATTAACGTTTCCGACAATCTATCATAATCGTGCAGATAAAATCCGCTTCTTTCATCGCGGGTACCCCTTATTAACTTGTCGGCCATATATACCAATGAGGAACCTTCACGTTCGAGGTAAGAGGGCAAAAGGGCAAGAATTACATATTCTGTTATGTTGCCGAAAAAATATTCAAACCCCTTAAAAAAACTTTTTGCGTAAAGTTCCTGATTTTTTACATGGTGACGGCTGACGGCACTGCCTGTTGTTCCGCTGCTTGTAAAAACAACTTGAGGAGCAAAACGTCCCGAAACTATTTTATGAGTTTTAAAAAATTCGACAGGTAAAAACGGTATTTGACGAAAAGAGGTGATAGCGCTGATATTTATGCCGAGATGTTTTATGAACGATTTGTAAACGTTATTATTTTCAGCTTGATAATAAAATATTTCCAATGCCAGTTCGTTAAAATCATTGTCATTTTCTATTAAAAATATATCGTTTTCTATTTTTGATAAATTTGGCATATTTTGTGTGATAAATATAAACTGCTTTTACCCCATATTAATTACATATGAAATCAACGGCAAAAATACTTTTTATTCTTATTTCAATTGCAACGTTTTCGTGCCGCAAAACCGAAACTTACCCCATTGAACCTCAAATAGAGTTCAGCAAATTTTTGCTCGAAATAAATCCTGTTACGGGAAAATCGGAAAGAGGCATTTTGGAAATAAAATACAAAGACGGCGACGGAGATATAGGCTTGAACCCTTCGGACACTTTTGCACCGTACAACTTCGGTAGTCCGTATTATTATAATATGATTATTAAATATTACGAAAAACAGAACGGTGTGTTTAAGGAGGTGCCCCTGCTTGCCTGGAACCCCGATTCGCTCCGTTACGACACACTTACTTTCAATGTGCGTATTCCCGATATTACACCCAAAACGGGAAACAAAAACATAAAGGGAATAATTCAGGATACCATGTTTATTTACAATCCCTTATCCGATTTCGACACCATAAAATTTTCGGTTTACATTTACGATAGGGCTTTGCACAAAAGCAACGAAATTACCACTCCCGAAATAGTCAGAATAAAATAAGAGTGTTTCCTGATATTTTTCAATCAATGGTATTTTCCGTTTTCTTTTTCGTAAAAAGAGGAAAACCGAGACAACATAATTGGTATTACCGGCAAAAAAATTAACAATAATCTTTTGAAAACTTTTGTCAATTGAAAAAATGTTTCTATTTTTGCACCCCAATTTTCGGGAGAAATATAGGAAAATAACTAAGAAACAAATAGATAGATGAATACTTTGAGTTATAAAACTATTAGCGCCAATAAAGAAACCGCCAATAAAGAGTGGGTTTTAATTGATGCTGAAAACAAAGTTTTGGGAAGATTAGCTTCGGAAGCGGCAAAAATTCTCAGAGGAAAATATAAAACAAACTTCACCCCTCATGCCGATACCGGTGATAATGTTATCATTGTTAATGCTGACAAAATAAGGCTTACCGGTAATAAATGGGATCAGAAAGAGTACATTCGTCATACGGGTTATCCCGGAGGGCAACGAGTTACTACGGCAAAACAGATGATGGCGAAAAATCCCATAGCAATGGTGGAAAACGCCGTTAGAGGTATGCTTCCGAAAAACAAGTTGGGACGCCAGTTGTTTAAAAACCTGCATGTATATGCCGGTGCGGAACACAAACACGAAGCACAAAAACCTAAAGAAATAAAATTGTAACACAAATTATATAAAAAGAGATGGAAGTTATTAATGCGCTCGGTAGAAGAAAAACTGCTATTGCACGGATCTATTTAAAAGAGGGTGAAGGAAAAATCACCATCAACAAACGCGATTACAAAGAGTACTTCCCTACTGCCACATTACATTATGTTGTTGAACAGCCTTTGGCTCTTACCGATAACATGGGAAAATACGACATAAAAGTCAATTTGAAAGGTGGCGGATTTAACGGACAAGCCGAAGCTTTGCGCCTTGCTATTTCAAGAGCTTTGGTAAAAATCAATGAAGAAGAATACCGTCCGGTACTCAAAGAAAAAGGTTTGTTGCGCAGAGACCCGCGTATGGTAGAACGTAAAAAACCGGGACAACCCAAAGCTCGTAAAAAATTCCAGTTCTCGAAACGTTAGTATTTTCACAGATATTGGAATGAGTTTAGTATCCAAATTGCCGAAACTTCCCTGCGGAACTATTCGGCAATTGCTTTAGTGAATGTAAACAAATTAATAAACAAAAAATGATTAAAGTAACTTTTGACGAGATGCTTGAGGCAGGCGTGCATTTTGGCCACCTCAGACGCAAATGGAACCCCAACATGGCTCCCTATATTTTTATGGAGCGTAACGGTATCCACATTATCGACCTTTACAAAACACAGGCTAAACTGGAAGAAGCTGCCAAAGCCATTAAACAGATAGCCAAATCGGGAAGAAGAATCCTCTTTGTAGCAACAAAAAAACAGGCTAAAGACATTGTTGCCGAACAGGTAAAAAAGATAAACATGCCTTACGTTACCGAGCGTTGGCCCGGAGGTATGCTTACCAACTTTGCCACAATACGAAAAGCTGTCAGAAAAATGACCAGCATCGACAAATTGATGACAACACCTTCGTGGAACAACCTCTCTAAACGTGAAAGGTTGCAAGTAACACGCGAACGCGCCAAACTCGAGAAAAACCTCGGAAGCATTGCCGATATGAACCGCTTGCCGGCAGCAATTTTTGTGGTCGATATCATAAAAGAAAATATTGCCGTTGCCGAAGCACGCAAACTTAATATCCCCATTTTTGCAATGGTTGATACAAACTCCGACCCCACTTTGGTTGATTTTCCGATTCCCTCCAACGACGACGCCTCAAAATCGATAGCTCTTATTCTTAACGTTATGGTGTCGGCTGTTGCCGAAGGTCTTGCCGAAAGAAAAATGGCAAACGAAAAAAACGCCAAAGAGAAAAAAGCAGCCGCCGAAGCCGAGAAAAAAGCAAAAGAGGCTAAAGTATCGGGCGACTCCATTAAACAAGCCGAAGACGAAGAAGATATGAAAGTGGAAAAAGCATCGGCAAAACGCCCGAGAACAAAAGTGGCTAAAAAAGTTAACAAAAAAGAAGAAGAATAATTAACACACAAGAATTTATATACCAATGAAAATAACAGCTCAACAAGTAAACGAATTGCGTAAAGCTACAGGTGCGGGAATGATGGACTGCAAAAATGCACTTGTAGAAGCAGAGGGCGACATGGAAAAAGCCGTCGATATTTTGCGTAAAAAAGGACAAAAAGTTGCAGCCAAACGTGCCGACCGCGAAGCAGGCGAAGGCGTTGTTTTGGCAAAAACCAGCGATGATAAAACTTTCGGCGCCGCAATTATGATTAACTGCGAAACCGACTTCGTGGCAAAAAATCAAGATTTTATCGATTTCGTTAAATCGGTTCTGGATTTTGCCGTTGAAAACCGTATTAAAACCGCCGACGAATTGAAAGCCGCCAATATGGACGGACATACGGTTGAAGAAAAAGTAATTGAAAAAACAGGAGTTATCGGCGAAAAAATTCAACTGGGTCAGTACGAAACCGTTGAAGGCGAAACGGTATCTTTTTATATCCACCCCGGAAACAGAATCGCTACAATTGCAGCATTCAACAAAAGCGGCGAAGCCGTTGAAACCGCCGGTCATGACGTTGTTATGCAAATAGCCGCCATGGCTCCAATAGCAATTGACAAAGACGACGTTGCCGAAGATATTATTCAACGCGAATTGGAAATTGGTAAAGAACAGGCTCGTGCCGAAGGAAAACCCGAAGCCATGCTCGAAAAAATAGCCATGGGTAAACTCGGCAAATTCTTTAAAGAAAACACTTTGCTGAACCAGGCATTTATCAAAGATTCCAAAAAAAGCGTTCGCGATTATTTGAAAGATGTTGACAAAGACCTTACGGTAATCGCTTTTAAACGTCTTGCTTTGGCATAAAAAATCAGAAATTTCTTAAATAAAAAATCCCTTCCGTTTCGACGGAAGGGATTTTTTTTGCATCTATGTTTTACACCCCCGTTCGGTTAATATTGTAATATAACAAAAACCGCCACCCTAAATAACACACGGCATAATAAAATTTGTTTTTACCTGAAAAATATTGCGGATTTCAATACTTTTGCGAATATGAATAATTGTGAAACCGCAGATACAGTTTTTGTTGCCGTTTTGTTGTCTTTGACGGCAATACAACTCTTTTTTCACTGGTTTTTTTATGCAAGATTGGCATTTTACAAAGCAACGGAAAATAAAACAGCATCAAATTCCGTACTTCCGGTTTCGGTTGTTATTGCCGCACGTAACGAATATTATAATCTTAAAAGGAATTTGCCCGCCATCCTCGAACAAGATTATCCGGAATTTGAGGTGGTGGTTGTTAACCATGCCTCGGAAGACGAAACAAAAGAGCTGCTGAAAGAGTTTTCGGGCAGATACAAAAATATTAAGACGGTAAATATAGAACAGGATTTAAACTTTTTTAAAGGAAAAAAATTCCCCCTTTCCATCGGAATTAAATCGGCGCGTTACGAAACTTTACTGTTAACCGATGCCGATTGCCGGCCCTCGTCGAAACACTGGATAAAAAAAATGGCCGGTGCATACGGCAACAATACGGAGGTGGTTCTCGGTTACGGACCTTACAAAAAGGAAAAAAATTTATTAAACCTTTTAATACGGTATGATGCTTTCCAGGTGGCAATAACATACCTTTCGTTTGCCCTTGCCGGCGTACCCTATATGGGCGTGGGACGAAACCTTTCGTACAAAAAATCGCTCTTTATAAAAAACAGGGGGTTTATTTCGCATTACAACATCTCTTCGGGCGACGACGATCTGTTTATAGGTCAAGTGGCAAAAAAACATAACACAACAATAGAGATAAGTAAAGAGAGTGCCGTTTACAGCGAACCAAAAAAGAGTTTTTTGCAATGGATAAAACAAAAACGGCGCCATATGACCACCGGAAAAAAGTACAAACCACACATAAAACTTCTCCTCGGTTTGCTTAACCTTAGCCAATGGCTTTTTTATGTCACGGTAATTATTATGCTTGCTTTTAACATAAAAACAGTACCGGCACTGTCGGCATTTGTTGTAAGATTTGCTTCACAAGCCGTAATATTTAAATTTGCCGGGAACAAACTTCAAGAAAATCATATATTTGTATATTTGCTGTTTTTAGAACCGCTATTCTTATTTTTAACACCAATATTTACCTTACAAGGAATATTCGGCAAAAACGGGCAATGGAGATAAATAACAGATTAACCGAAAAGGGTAAACGCGACTATATTTTAATACGTAAAGCCTTAGACGAAGGCGATCAAAAGGCTTATGCCGAATTGCTTTCCAATTATCGCGATTCGCTCTACTTTATGATGTTAAAAATGACCAAAAACCCTCACGATGCCGAAGATTTAACAATAGAGGCTTTCGGAAAAGCATTTAAAAACCTTGACAAATATACTCCCAACTACGCTTTCAGTACCTGGCTTTTTAAAATAGCAACCAACAACTGTATTGACTTTATGCGAAACCGCAGTAAAACGGCACAAGTGATAGAGGGTAGTACCGACAAGAACAACGACGATGTTCCAACGCGCGTTGCCGCCAAAACCCTCGACCCCGAAGAGTACATAATTAAAAAACAAAAAATAGAGTTGATGCACGAAGTGATAGACAAACTGAAACCCCACTACCGCAAACTGATAGAGTTACGCTACTTTAAAGAATACAGCTACGAAGAGATTGTTAACGAACTGGGATTGCCGCTCGGCACGGTTAAAGCTCAACTTTTCAGAGCTCGCGAATTTCTTTTTAACATTCTGAAAAATTCGAAAGAAAAAATTTAATTGAACGAATATCCGACGGTCAGGGTTGTACCCCAATCGGATGTGGAAACAGCTTCAAGCGAAGGTTTGTTGTCGTAATCGATAAAGAAAACCGTGCCTACATAAAAATTGTTAACCACCTCTATATTTACATTCAAATTGTACGATAACCTCCACCTGCCATTGAATTTCATATTGGGAAAAGCGGTAATGTAGGTGTCGATATGCATTTCGGGACTCGAATATTTATAAAATTTGTATCCCGCACTTAAAATACTCTCAAAGTTTTCGGCCGGCACAGCATTACCTTTGTCCCACTCCATGTTAACAAGAGGCCCCATAGTGGCAAACAACCGGTTGCGATCGTTGTAAATAAAGTTGTATGTCGCTATAAACGAAAACAATACACGCAAATCAAGCCCCAACTCCGAACTGTTGTTAACACCGGCCAGTGCACCTAACGACCACCCGTTTTTTATCTTTCGTTCGGAAGAGAAATAGAGGTCGAATTTGGACGACTTTAGAGAGTCGCCGGTATAGGTTAGCAGGTTGTCCCACTTCAGGTTATTGTTTATCCTTTTACCCTTTTGCAAAATATTTCCCGAAAGGGATACCGTTGCTATGTCGCTACCTTTGGAATAATTAAACCCCATATCGAAATTTCCGCTTATCTTTCTCCAAAAATTTTTTCTTATGGGATATACCTCCACAATATGTTTAATATCAAACGTGTCGTAACCGTTGATAAAAAGGATTTTCAACGTGTGGGGCTTGCTTGTACACAAATCGAACGAACCGTAATAAATATCCCCGTTATCCATTAAAACTTCAAATCTCTTTTTCGATTTCAATGAGTTTATATTTTCCCTTTTTACTTTTAGGGTTCCCATACCCGCTGTTTTGTAAATAAGCAATCCGTAATCGAGTTCTTTAATTTCACCCGTAACGATATTTCCGTTCATCATAACCAGAGTGTCGGTCTTTTGGGCAAACGAAAAAACCGCGGTTATTAAAAAAGTTAAAAAAAGAATATTTTTCGGCGGAATCAAAATGAAATGATTTATTTATTATCGTGTTGCAAAAATAGAAAAAAGAACCAACCGTTAAAATGTGTAATTTTACCGCTTTAATTCGGCAAAGTCAATTTTATTAACGGAATGGAAAAAGAGATATATTTTCACGTGGGATTGGGAAAAACGGGTTCCACATATTTGCAATACAAGGTATTTCCGAAGTTCAAAAACATCTATTACATACAACGTACCAAGTACCGTAAAAGTTTTGATATAATTAAAAAGACCGGTTACCGCAAATATCTTGTCTCCAATGAGTTCGACAGGCAATTTCCACGCGAAACCGACAGGATTGCCCGTGAGTTTCCAAACGCCAAAATAATTATGGTGTTGCGCCGTAACGACAGTTGGCTCGCTTCACAATACAGGCGTTGGGTAAAAAACGGATTTTCAGGAACCTTCGAAGAGTTTATCGACCTCGAAAACGACAATGGCGAATGGAAACAAAAAGACGCCTACTTTTATCCTTACATTCAAATGATTATGGATAAATTCAACAGTAAACCTTTGGTATTGTTACACGACGAATTAAGTTCAAATCCCGGAAAATTCATAAAAAAGATAGCGGACTTTACAGGTGCCGAATATAATCCGGATGAAATATCTTTAAACAGGGTTCATACTTCGTATAATAAAAAACAACTGCTGTTGCGCCGTAAATGGAACAAAACCTTTGCAGGAACAATGAAAGAGAGCAACAACAGGATAATAGCCTTTTTTCAAGGTATTTTTTACGTAAAACCCATACGTTACGGCGCTTTGTACCTGGCTAAAATACTGCCTGACAGATTTGTCCCCCGAGAAGAATTGACTCCGGAATATTATATGGAAAAAATTAGAAAATTTTACGAAACCGACTGGAAAAAATGTGTTGAATTTGCAAAACAATATGACAATGAATAATGATTTGAACGAATTGATGAAGATTGCCGTTGATGCGGCAATAGATGCCGGCAAAGTGATAATGGAGATTTACAATGCCGGTTTCGAAGTGGAATACAAAAAAGACGAGTCGCCGTTAACTCTTGCCGATTTGAAAGCCAACGAATTGATAAAGAACAGACTTGACAAAACATCGATACCCGTTTTAAGCGAAGAGGGAAAATCGGTTCCCTATTCCGAAAGAAAAAACAGGAAAAAACTCTGGATAGTCGATCCGCTCGACGGCACAAAAGAATTTGTTAAAAAAAACGGTGAGTTTACCGTTAACATAGCCCTGGTGGAAAACAACAAAGCCGTTGCAGGGGTGGTTTATGCTCCGGTACTCGATATTTTATATCTGGGACTTGGTGCACAGGGAGCATACAAAATAGACAATGCGGCGAAAAAAGCCGGAAACATCTTTGATTTGTTAAACGACAGTACCAAATTACCCTTGAAAACAAAAAGGAGTTACTACGGTGTTGTTGCCAGCCGCTCGCACATGAACAGCGAAACGGAAAAATTTATTGAACGGCTCAAATCAATACATAAAGAGGTAAAAACAGTATCGAAGGGTAGTTCGCTGAAACTCTGCCTTGTTGCCGAGGGTGCAGCCGATATATATCCCCGTTTCGCGCCCACATCCGAATGGGATACGGCTGCCGGTCATGCAGTTGTTAAAGCCGCCGGCGGCAACGTGTTTCGGGCTGATAATAATCAGAACGAATTGGTCTATAACAAAGAGGATATTTTAAACCCTTGGTTTATAGTTATTAACAAAAAGGAATTGCCCGGGTTTTAACGACCTTAACCGGTATTGTTGATTTTACTATTTTAGCGTTATCGTATCAAAAAGTGCAGAAATGAGCAAAATAACAGTTTTATTGGGAACAGCATTAATATTTTTTTCATCGTTAGCGTCGGGACAACAAGAAAATACGGCTGCGGCAAGCCGTTTCGAAAACATAAAAAAATTGCTCGACTACCGATACAAAGGAGGGTTTTTTACCTTTGAAAAAGATTTTTTGGAGCAAGTGAAATATCCTGACGAAGCCAGAAAAAACTGTGTTATAGGCATTGTCATAGCATCCTTTTATGTTGATTGCGACGGCAATTACAACCCCATGAAAACACGCCTGAAAAACCCTTTGCATTTCGGTATTGAACAGGAAATAAGTAAATTTTTAAATTCGACTCAAGGACATTGGAATATTTGCCACGACAAAAAATATACGCGTTTCGAAATTCCCATACAGTTTACCATGGAAGGGACGGTAACAAACGAAGACGATGCGGCAATTGTCCTCGAAGGTAAAAATCCCGGTTATGCGTGTACCAGCGACAGCGTCTATCTTCAGCGTGCAATAAAATATCTTAAAAAAAACAAGATGAAAAAAGCCGCAAAAAACCTGGGAATCTTGATACAGCGAAATCCTTATAACAACGAATATTACGAAATGCTGAAAAAAACCATAAACCGTAAAAAAGCAAAAAAGGAAAAGAAATAGATTTTTATACGGTTTTTACTCTTGATAAATTTCATCAATAAGTCCTGAATATTTATCCGAAATAACCTTTCTTTTCAATTTTTGTGTGGGCGAAAGTTCCCCGGTATCGGAGCTCCAATTTTCACATACCAGCCTGAATGCTTTTACCTGCTGTATATGCCCAAGCTCTTTATTGTACAAATCAACCTCTTTTTGATATCGTGCCACCACCTCGGGTATTTTCACCAAATCTTTATTATCCCTGAAATGCACACCATGAATATGACACCAATTATGTAAAAAGGTAAAATCGGGAACTATAAGTGCAGCGGTAAATTTTCTGTTTGCTCCCACAACCATTATCTGCTCAATAAACATAGACTCTTTAAAGACATTTTCAATAATTTGGGGAGCCACATATTTTCCTCCCGAGAGTTTAAAAATCTCCTTTTTTCTGTCGGTAATGCGCAGCATCCGGTCGTTGTCAAATTCGCCGATATCACCCGTGTGAAACCAACCCTCATTATCAATTGCGGCTTTTGTTTTTTCCGGATCTTTATAATAGCCAATCATTACATTGGGACCTTTAACCAAAATTTCGCCGTCGCCGGCTATTTTCACGTCTATACTTTCGTCAACATAGCCTACCCAACCGAAACGCACTTTAGGGTATTTCCAGTCGTTAGCCGCAATTACCGGGGATGTTTCGGTGAGGCCGTAACCCTCTTGGACAATAATTTTTGCAGCCCAGAAAATACGTGCCAAGCGTGGTTGAAGGGCAGCTCCTCCCGCAATAACACCTTTAAGTTCGCCTCCGAGGGCTTCGCGCCATTTGCTGAAAATAAGCCTGTTTGCTACGGCAAGTTTTAAATTGTACCATGAGCTTCTGTTTTTCGGGTTTACGTCATATTTGTCGCCCACGCCCACGGCCCAAAAAAACAGTGCTTTTTTCAGTGCGGGAAGCTCCTTGCCTTTAAGAATTATTTTATCGTAAACCTTTTCGAAAATACGGGGTACCGTAATAAAAGTATGAGGTTTTACCTCTTTCATATCTTCGCCGAGAGTCTCTATGCTTTCGGCATAATGTACCGATAGCCCTTTGTATTGCCACAAATAGTGCCCCGAACGTTCGAGTACGTGACACAACGGTAAAAAACTCAATGCACGGTCGCCAGGCTTAAGGTACGAAACGAATTTGGAAGCCAATTTTACATTACTTACAACATTTTTATGCGACAGCATAACGCCTTTTGAAAGTCCCGTGGTACCCGAAGTGTAAATGATAGTTAACAAATCGTTCTCCGACACGGAGTTGCGCCTCTCCTCCATTATTTTTTTCAACTCTTTCTCCCGGCCTGCAGCTTTTTTATGTATTTCGCGCCAATTTTCGGCCTCTTTCACTTCATCAATAGTATAAATTGCCTGCAACGAGTCTATTTCGTTTACAAAAGGTTTCAACCGTTCGTAAAGAGAGGCGCCGGAAACAATGAGAATCTTTGAATCGGAATGGGAAAGTATATGCCTGTATTCGGCATTGCTTACGGTAGGGTAAATGGCCACATGTACACATCCTATTTGCGACATGCCGAAATCGATAAAATCCCATTCGGGACGGTTGTTGCTAACCGTTGCTATTTTATCACCTTTTTCAAAGCCCATGGCAAGAAGTCCCAAACTGAAAGCATCAACCTCTTTGCGGTACTGTGATGTACTGAACGAATCCCATTTACCCCCCCTTTTTACCGAAAGGGCAATATCCGAATTATATTTCTCCTCTTGTAGTGTTAAGATATCAAAAACGCGGGTAACTTCCATAGTTTAATATTTTAGGGAATAAAAATAGTCTTTTTTTGTTACAATAAAACAAAGAATGAAACGCACCTCAAAACTTAACCACAAGCTGAACGGCAAAGTTTCTCGGAGGGCGAATGTCGCCAGGACGCCCCATATATTCTTTGTTAAATATGTTTTTTGCTATTAACGAAAGTGTAGTGGTTGCATTCGGTTTATATGCTGTTCTGAGGTCGAATATTACAGCTCCTTTATCGTTTTCTTGCCGGTAACGTTTTAACCCGGGCATAATTTCCATACCGAAAAGAGGTTCTTCGAAAGCAGGATCTATCCGTTCCATAAAGCTGCGGTAAACAGCTGTAATACCAACGGTAATTTTTTTATATGAAAACGAAATATCACTCTTTAAAGAATGGCGGTAACGGTATTTCAAAATGTTGTTTTCCAATGTGTCGGAAGTTAAATCAACGGGATTCATATATGTGTAACCCAAAAAAAACAGCGACGAAACGGCACCGCTTTTCATCCTTCCCGATACATTGAAATCGAGGCCAGTTATCCTTGCCTTACCCACATTCAGCGATTTGAATCCTATGTCGTTAAAGGTGGGGATATCAACGCTGTCGGGTTTGTATATACCGAATGTAAATTCTATCATATTTTTATACTCGGTCCAAAAAATTGCCGCATCCACAAAACCTGTAACAACTCCCAAACGGTATCCTTGCTTTATTCCCGCCTCCGAACTCCAACCTGTTTCGGGTTTGAGTTTCGGATTCGGAAAGATGTTTAATGCACCCACACTGGTGGCAATGTATTTTTCGGCAACTGACGGGTAACGGTAACCTTGTCCGAACGATGCTCTTAAAAAGGTATAAGAGGCAACTTTATAATTTATTCCGGCACGGAAAACGTTTGAAATTTTTTTGTCGGCGTCATCTATGCTGTAATATTCGCTGCGGTATCCGCCCGACAGCGTTAACACACCGTTAATTTTGTATTCGGTTTGGACATAAACGGCAAAATTGTTACTCACATGATTGCCGTAAAGTTTTGCCCTTGTAACTCCGAACATAGCGGTTGCACCGGCGTTCAAATCAAATTTCTCAGCTATGTTTTTATAAAATCTGTATTCGCCGTAATACATCTCCGAGCCGTTGTTTTTGCCGGGATTCTTTTCAAAGTTGTTTTTAACCTTGTAGTATTGTGTAAGCAAACTGTGTTTGTTACCCCTTTTGTCGAAATATTTAGTCCACGGATTAATCTGCAGTCTGAAACCCGTTGTCGGGGCAACTCCCGCCTGTTGCTGCATAAAGGCTCCCGAGTCGGCATCTTGCCACAAAAAAAAGTCGGATGTGCGTTGCCACTGGATATTCGTTGACAATCCCACGGACAAACCCTTTATTTTTTCGGGACGGTATCTTAATTTGAAATCGGCTCTTGCATGCTGTTCATAGTTTTTCTCCCTGTAACCCGCATTTCCGTATAAATCGGCACCGGCAACAATATCAAAGTTTTTATACCTGTGCAAATGCGAAAACCTGATACCGTTGAACATCGGATTTTCATTCCACCACCAGCTTAATTCTTTGCGCTTCGGTTTATCAAACAGTCCCGAATAAAAGGTAAAAACGGTTTGAGGTTTTAAACCCGGCCATTTTGTTCTTAAATTTATCACTCCGTTAAGAGCCGACGAACCGTAAAGCGTGGAGCTGGCACCTTTTACAATCTCGATTTGAGCCGTGTTTTCAACAGGTAAAAAATTCCACTTTACTTCACCAACATCGGCGGTAATCAGGGGAAGTCCGTCGAGCACAAGCAATACCCGGCTGCCCGCCCCGTAGCTGTATCCGCCGCCGCCCCTGATACTTGCTTGTCCGTCCAAAATATCAATACCCGGCATTTTGTCAAGAAGTTCGTCGGCACCATGCGTATTTTGTTGTTCAATAAGCCTTGGCTTTATTACCGTCATCGACACACTGACATCCGACAACTTTTGCATATACAATCCTGCGGTAATTACAGCAGTGTTCAAATTTATTGCCGAAGGCTTTAATCTAATATTTAACGTTACTGTGTCGTCGCCATTTAATGTTACCGTTTCGGTTTTGCTTTCGTATCCCACATACGAGAAACGAATAGTGTGTTTGCCGTTTGTAAGCAAAAAATCAAAAGCACCGTTTATGCCGGTTGCCAATCCCTCTTTGTTGTCAATAAAAATGTTTACCCCGGGGATAACCTCATTTGTCAAATCGTCGAAAACTTTTCCCGTTACATGAACCTGTTGCCCGTGTAAAATGTTTTGACTGAAAATGTACAACAGTATCAACGATACTTTTATGGTAAATCTCATATAACTTTATTCCGTTTTTGTAATAATACCAGTAAAAATCCCGTTTACACCCGTTATTTTAACCACATAATTACCACATGGGAGTTTCGAACCGTCAATAAAAATAATATTCTCGCCCGTGGATGAATAAAAATCCTTTTGCATAACCTCAATGCCCTGAAGCGTGTATATTTTCATTGCGGCATAACCGTGACCTGATGAATAAAATTTTAATCTGAAATCTTTTGAAAAGGGATTGGGATAAAACGAAATGTCTCCTTTGCCGTCCGCCAGATTGTTAGTGCCGCTCGACTTCTCTATATGCATTGTAAGCGAAGTGGAATCGATAACACGACTCAAATAAAAATAGGAGCCGCCGAATGAGGCGTAAACATCAACTATTATTTTCAACACATAACTTCCCGTATCGGTAGGTGTGCCCGAAAACAACACGCAATAATAATTGCCCGCCATAAAAACACTGTCGTCGGTATTGCTTACCCACGTTATTCCGGGAGGTAAATTGCCAACATCAATAAGTTTTAAATGATGAATGGGAATGGTTAACCCTCCGGTATCCAGTTGCGGTGGCGGCAAAATGGAAATGGTTTGATTGTATTGATGCAATAAATACCCCACATTCAACGAGTCGGGACAAACCTCACCGTTGTTTTCAGGGTCGGGACAAGATGTGGAGTCGGCCGGAGTGCATTGCCCGTAAACCATTGTCGTAAACAAAAATCCAAAAAGAAAAAACATTAATATTCGAAGTTCGTTTTTCATGGCATAAAGTTTTTTAATGAAGTTTTGCCGTTAAAAGTAATAAATTATTGAAAAGAATGAAAATATTGATGCATAAAAACCGGAATGTGAAAAGAGAAACACAACAGCTGCAGCTCTACCTGCAACAATGCAGTATTATAATTCCGGGGAAATTTTTTGTGTAATACCGTTTTTGTCCGGTCACGGAATTTATGTTCAGGATATTGTTATAACTTAGCAAAATGTTTGTTTGGTGTTGCGTCGGAAAACTAACGTGAAGTTTGCCGTCAACAAAAAACTATTTGATAAGATTCAAATGAAAAAAGAGAACAGGAAGGGCTTTTTTACCGAAAATCAAAAAATTTCAAACCCATGAAAAAAGATTATGATTTTGTGATAATAGGTTCCGGATTCGGAGGGTCGGTATCTGCACTCCGTCTTGCTGAAAAAGGATATTCGGTTTTGGTCATAGAAAAAGGAAAACGGTACGAAAAAGATGATTTTGCAAAGACAAATTGGAATATAAAACGCTGGTTGTGGCTGCCCTTCTTGAAATGTTACGGAATAATGAAGATGAGTTTTTACCGCCATATTACCATAATAAGCGGTGTGGGCGTCGGGGGAGGTTCGTTAGTATATGCCAATACATTGCCCAAACCCGAAAAAGCATTTTTTAATCAAGGTTCATGGGCAAACCTTGCCGACTGGGAAAAAGAATTGGAACCTCATTACGAAACATGTTGGAAAATGCTCGGCGCAACGGAAAACCCCAAACTCGGCGCCGCCGATTTGGCCCTTAAAAAATTAGCCGGACAACTGGGAAAAGAAAAGGACTTTTCGCCTACAAAAGTGGCTGTCTATTTCGGTAAACCCGACGAAACCGTCCCCGACCCCTATTTTAACGGTAAAGGTCCGTATCGCAGTTCGTGTGCTTTCTGCGGAGGATGTATGACGGGATGCCGTCATAACGCAAAAAATTCTCTTGATAAAAATTATCTCTACCTTGCCGAAAAACTCGGCGTAACAGTGCTCGCCGAACATAAAGCGGTTGATGTTTTGCCGGTAGGCAACGAGGGTGAAAACGGTTATGAAATTGTTTTTCGAAAAAGCACCTCTTTTTTCCCTGAAAAAAAAGTAGTGAAAACCAAAGGGGTGATATTTTCGGCAGGAGTCCTGGGTACGGTACCCCTGCTCCTGAAACTTAAAAACGGAAACCTGAAAAACCTTAGCCATAAGGTGGGAGATATGATAATGACTAATAACGAAGCCCTTATCCTTAATACAACATATAGAAAAAATTCACCCGATTATTCCGAAGGTATAGCCATTGGCTCAATACTTAAAGTGGACGAAAACAGCCACGTGGAACCGGTACGCTATGGTAACGGGTCGGGATTCTGGAGAGTTTCGATGACACCCATGATATCCGAAAGCCGTCCCCTATTACGACTTGCCAAATTTGTCGTAACACCTTTTGCCGATTTGAAAAACTGGATTAAGGTATGGTTTACTCCCGACTTTGCAAAACATACACCCATATTGCTTTTTATGCAACATATTGAAAGTACCCTGAAATTCCGCAAAGGATTGCTGCGTATGAAAACAAAAATAGAACAAGGTAAAGCTCCAACCGCATTTATTCCCGAAGCTCATAATTTTGCAAAAATGTTTTCGGAACTTATCGGCGCAAAACCACAAGTTATATTCACCGAATCGATAAGCGGAATACCCTCTACCGCACATATCCTCGGAGGAGCGTGTATGGGAAAAACAAAAAACGAAGGAGTAATCGACCCGAAAAACAGAGTCTTCGGTTATAAAAATATGTATGTGTTCGACGGCTCAATGATTTCCGCAAACCCGGGGGTAAATCCTTCGTTGAGCATTGCCGCAATTACCGAAAGAGGAATGAGTTTTATCCCTCCGAAAAAAGATTTTGAAAAATGATTGTTGTACTGCCCCTGAATATAACGGTTTGCAGGATATAGTGTTTAAAGAGAAATTGTTTTCGAAAGGGAGGGGCGTGGGGAGTTGATGGGGTTTTTGGGGATTGGTGATTAAGCTTGGGGGATGTTTTGGTTTTGATTTTTTTGGTTTGATTGGTTTGTAATGCGGAACGCTGTTTTTTAAGGATATACTTTCCTCTTTTCATTTCTTTGTGGCGACAAAGAAACGAAACAAAGAAAGCGCCCGGAAACGTATGCTTCGACCCGCTCTGCCGGAAGGCAACAGCGGACGGCAAAAGAGTCGGTTTTGCAACCGAAACGCAAGCGCTTTCGCTCGCCGCTGTAAGCCTTCCGCCATTCACGCC
>CAZJUQ010000010.1:0-79416 GCA_964549335.1 uncultured Lentimicrobiaceae bacterium
GGTTCCAGATAATTTTTGTTCCACAATACCGTCCCTCCGGGTGTTATCTTCATGATTTTTACCACCGCCCAGCGGTTATCTCCCGATTGTTCCGTGCCGTAATTGGTGCCGGCTATGATATTGCCGTCGGAGGCCAGTGCTACCATTACTTTGTTATCATCTACACCTGATTTACCAGGGTTGATGCGCCACTCTTCGTTGCCGAGACTGTCGGTTTTGATGATCAACGGGTCAAGGGTTCCTGGAAAACCGATGGTGAACTTAGCCGCTCCAATAACATAACCGCCATCGGCGGTTTGCACCACGCTGTGGCCTTGAAAATGTTTAGCTCCTTCACCGTAAAAACGCTCCCACAACTTGTTGCCGAGACTGTCGGTTTTTAATAGCCAGACGCGGCAGGGAGCATTTCCCATAACAACTCCTGCATTTATCAATGTGTTGTCGTAACATTTCTTAACCTGAAATATAACGGATTGTGTATCATATGGCATCACGGTCTCAACAAATCTTTTGGTCCAAAGCGTATCGAAATTTGTATCAAGACACATTATTAATGCTCTGTTGTTTACTTGATTACTATCTAAAAATGTGAGGATGTTGCCTACAGCAAAATATTTGTTTTCATTGAAATTTATTAACGAACCCGGATTACCGAGCATATAGTGGTCGCCTATGTTTCCGTATTGTTTTATTTGATACAACTCTCCCAACGTATCTGTTAATGCAAAGGCAATTTGCCAATAGTAATGATAAACCGTATCTTGTGTAATAACCCCCGTACAATAACCGTTTTCCGTATTTAATACGGTTAATCCTTTGTCGAAACCTCCCGTTAAATCAATTCGCCGCTCGAAATAAGTAAAATCATGTTGTGCATTAAGTTGTATTGACGATAAAGTTATTAATATAAACATCAACAAAGGAGTAAAGCATTGCCCTACTCCTCTGTTTTTCAGATTTAAATTATATTTTAACAAATTTTTCACTTTGAATGGTTTTTCCGTTTAACAATAATTTTATAATATAGGTTCCTGTATTCCAATGGCGCAGGTCGCTGACTTTTACGCCCCGTGTGCCATGAAACAGGAAGGTTTCCATGTGTTTGCCTGCAAATGTTATTATCCCGAGCGCGGCATCACCGGTACCGTCTCCCAACCCGTGGATTTTGACAAGAATATTTCTGGCAAAAACCTGTACCAAGCCGTGAGCATTTTGCATCCGCAGTTTTAAACCGGTGTGTTTATTAATGATCGAAAAAGAAATAAAAAGCATAATAAATAAGCAATATTGTATAAATAGGGATACTTTCATTAAACAATAAAGGGTAAATTCAACCGGTAAATGCAATTTTAAAAGTTTTTGAAAAAAATGAATTGTACAAATATAAAAGAAATAACAATAAAAGTCAAGGGTTTACTTTTGAAACTTAAAATAAAATCTTACAAATTTTCAGGTGGTCTTGTTGTGAGAAAATAATAAAAAAAGAGAAGAAAACGAGTTGGATATCGTCCCTCTTGTCGGATGTGATTTTTGGGTATGTGTTGTTTGGAAGTCTGTCATTTTACAACGTAAAATATTTCACTCTGTTTTAAAATATAAGGATTGCTCTTTTCATTTCTTTGTGGCGACAAAGAAACGAAACAAAGAAAACGCCCGGAAACGTATGCTTCAACCCGCTCTGCCGGAAGGCAACAGCGGACGGCAAAAGAGTCGGTTTTTCAACCGAAACGCAAGCGCTTTCGCTCGCCGCTGTAAGCCTTCCGCCATTCACGCCGGCGCGGGCTCGCCGTTTCCGGGGGGCTGCGTGCAGCGGAGCAGGGGGTGTGGGGGATGATGGGTTTTTGGGGGTTGGGGGTTGAGCTTGGGGGATAAAACCTTTTTGAGTTTATAAAAAGCAGGAACCGTCTAAGGATGTGTCTTTAAGCCTTTCACATTAAAGGAATGCACATGGCATTAGATTCAACGAATAAAAAACTTAACCGGTTTCCCGTTTTTCAAAATAAACCGTTTCCGTTTGACTCTGTTATTTTCTATAAATTCAAAAACTATTTTTCTTCGTTTCGGTGCATTATCATAATTTCCCACGGATGAAACCGTAAAATGTTTTCCATCGCTTGTGTAATACTCCAGCAACTCAAAATTTCCGTTTTCAAAATTTCCCGCGGTTTTTCCGTCGTCGTCATAGACAACACCCATAGCTTCATTGGCTTTCGGAAGAGCATAAAACATAACTTTGAGCTGTTCGGTAGAATACAAACCGGTATTTTCCACAGGTTTTACCATAGTAATAAAAGCGCCGGCTTTTACAAACAGAGGTATTTTATCCATTGTCAATTTTACCGTAACATATTTACCTCCGGTGAAAGCACTATTAGTCCACCAATCGTACCACACTCCGGGGGGAAGATAAATCAATGCCTGTTTTTGTCCTTGTTTAACTACGGGATAAACCAAAAAATCGTCGCCCCACATGTATTCGCCGGTAATAGCGAAAGTATTGGTATCGGAAGGGAAATCGAAAAAGAGAGGACGTAACAAGGGTTTACCGTCTCTGTGAGCCTTCCATGAAGCCGTGTATAGATACGGCAATAGTGAATATCGTAATTTCATAAAATCACGGACGGTTTTTTGGGTTGTATCGTTGAAAAATACAGGTTCGGAAGGTATGCCAGAGCCATGGGGGCGCAATACGGGAGAAAAGCATGCCATTTGCAGCCAGCGTGTATAAAGTTCATCGTCTTTTATACCCTGTGCAAATCCTCCGGCATCGGAATGAATAAAGGGCAAACCGCTTAAACTCATATTAATCATAAGCGGCAATTGTGCTTGCAATCCCTTCCAGCTACGGCTCACGTCGCCGGTCCACGGAAAAACAGAATAACGTTGAGAACCCGCATAACCTGCACGGTTAAGGTTAAAAAGCCTCGTTCCGGGATAGTATTTGCGGTAATTGTCATAAAGCATTTTATTCCAAATATGCGCATATATGTTGTGTACTTCAAAGGCTTTTCCGTTAATATGATAAAGGTCGGCGGGATGGCTTTCGGGCTCACCCAAATCGCCCCACCAACCGGCCACACCTATTTTAATCTCTTTTTGATATTGCCGCCAAAACCATTGCCGTGCCACGGGTTTAAAAATATCAATCAAAGCGCCGTTTCCGAAATAAAATTCGCGGTTTATGTATGTTTTTCCTGTGCTGTCAACAGCGAAGATGCCGAGACTGTCTCCCGTTGCAAAGTTTTTTAGCGTATCAAGAATGTATGGCTCGGTGATAAGTACCGTTTTTACACCCGATTTTTTGAATGACTCAATCATTTTGTCAGGGTGCGGCCAGTTGGGTTTATACCAGTCCAAACGCCCCATAGTACCTTTTATGCTGTCGCCAAACCAGTAAAAATCCAATATTATTGCATCCAAAGGAAAGTTTGCAGATTTCATTAGTTTAACTATCGAGTCGGCCTCTTTCTGTGTACGGTATCCCATACGCGACTGTAAATTTCCCAAAGCCCAAAGCGGTGGCAAAGGTTGTGTTCCGGTAAGTTTTGCATATTGGGCATATATATCGTTAAAATCGTCTCCAGCAATAAAAAAATATTTCATTATTCCCCCAATGGCTCCCCATTCCATTATGTTTTTGTTTTTCATGCCCAAATCGACATAACCCTTTTCAAAATTATCGAAAAACAACAGATACCGTTTTGAAGATAATACCAACGGCACCGAAAAGTTAAGATTAAGAGCTCCCTTTTCGTATCCGTATTGCGGACGGTTAAAGAGTTGGAAACGGTGTCCCCTCAACGTGTCAACGGCTCTTTCTCCAAGACCGTAAAAATGTTCGTTTCCTGATATTTTAAATTTTAAACCCGGATTATCGGTACGCTCAAAATAGCCGTATTTTTCGGCAAGTAAGGTGTCGTTGTTATAGATAAAAACGGTATAAACCGGGTTTTTGTGAACTAAAATCCCGAGATTACCGGTTTTCCATTTCAGCCAATTGCGGTCTTCAACTACGGGAAAATAAACCGTTTCGGGTTTCAGGATTACGGCTACCGAAGAGTCTTTTTTGCCAATATCGTTTAATCCTAAATTTTTAACCTCTACTATTTTATCGCCATAAGCCGTTATTTTCACGGTACCGTGATCGGTACGCACTGTAAGTTCATTGCCGTAAAGGTCATAAGAGAGCAATTTTCTTTTTTCGAAAATATAAACGGGTTTTTTCTTTACAGGAGGTTTATAACCGAAAACCGGAATTAAAAAATCGTTGTTGTTTTTGTCTTTACCCACCAACGAGCCGTCGGCATTGCGAAACACAAAAGCCAAGCGTTGAACTTTGGTGCCGGGGAGCAGATTATACAAATCTTTTATTACAAATTTGAATGAATAGAGGTTTTCAGCCTCTTTTTTCATCATAACCCTTTTATCGGGTTTTCCCCAATTTCCAACGACATTTTTCCAATCGTGACCATCAAGACTTTTAGCCGTAATTAATCCTGTATGCAAAAAGATATCGCCGTTATAATCTTTTAAAGCACCGTTTCCGAGAGCCGCATTATAAAAAAGAGTTACAGTATCGAGGGCTGACGGTGAAGGAGGAACAAGTTTCACCGGCTGTCCTTTGACAAAAGCAACAGTAAAAACCACATATAATATGAGAACGGATTTTTTCAGCATGAATTATCCGGTTAATTAACAAGTTCTAAAATCAGTGGTGATTTTGCGGGTATTGAAATATTATCCAATTTTTCGTAGTAGCGTCGCGTAAGTACCGATTTTGCTTTTGAATATCCTTTAAGGTCGTTTTCAAACCGGCTCATATCCAAATTTACCTCTTTATCGTTGTTGTTGAGGATAACCATAACGTTTTCATCTTTATATTTTCTAAAATAGACATAAACGCCGTCACCAGGAATATAATGCGTCAAATTACCGTATTGCACGGCTTTGCTGTTTTGCCGCCAATGCAACAGATGCGTAATAAAATTGTAAGCATCGTTTTGCTGTTGAGTACGTCCTGCCGCCGTAAACGAATTTTTTAAATCCTGCGGCCATCCTCCGGGAAAATCTTTGCGGACATTTCCATCGCTTTTGTGCTTATTGCCATCCATCAAAATTTCGGTACCGTAATAAATAAGCGGAATACCTCTTGTTGTAAGAATAAATGTCATTGCCATTTTCCAGCTGTTCAAATTATTATGAAGATTGTAAAAAAGCCTGTCGATATCATGATTATCGCCGAAAACCACAAGTTTAGCTGCATCGGCATAAACAAAATCCTGTGAAATAATTTCATAAAGTCGTGCCGCTCCCGTATCCCAACCGTTAGGTTCATTAAAAGCCTTAATTATCGCATACATCAAAGGAAAGTCGAACACGTTTGTTAGATGTGAATGATAACCGTCGTAATTGCGGTCGTTTTCAAGCCAATAAGCCACCGCCGAGGGATACGAGAGCCACGATTCACCCACAACATTAAAACGGGGATATTCTTCGAGGATTCGCTTCATCCATTTCGACATGAAATCTTTGTAAGGATATGGATATGTGTCTTGTCTGACACCGTCGATACCGGCGTATTCTATCCACCAAATACTGTTTTGTATAAGATAATTAGCCACTAAGGGGTTGTTTTGGTTCAAATCGGCCATACTGGTATCGAACCAACCAGCAACCATTCGTTTAAAATCGTAACCGGAAGCATGCGGGTCGGTAACAACGCCGCCGTGATAATTTGAGCGTGTAAAGTTATCCCACCTGTTGTACCAATCGCTTGTGGGCAGGTTATCTTTCCAAAAATAGTTTGTACCGCAATGGTTAAAAACCATGTCCTGAATTATTTTTAATCCCTTTTTGTGAGCAAGTTTTACGAGATTTTTATAATCTTCATTGGTGCCGAAACGGGGGTCTATTTTGTAATAGTCGGTCATTGCATAGCCGTGATACGAATATGCCGGCATATTGTTTTCCATAAGCGGGGTACTCCAAATAGCCGTAACGCCGAGATTTTTCAAATAATCCAAATGGTCTGCAATTCCTTTAATGTCACCTCCGTGTCTTCCGTTGGGATTGTTGCGGTTTGCCTTTTCCAGCATACCCGGCATATTGTCGTTTGTAGTGTCGCCATTGGCAAATCTGTCGGGCATAATAAGATAGATAACATCCGAATTGTCGAACCCGCGGTGCAACAAAGGGTTATTATCACGTTTTTTTATCACGTAAGGATAATCTATTGCCGTATGTTTACCCTTTTTGAAAAGGATATGCATGGTGCCGGGTTTTACATTTTCAGAAAACCTGAGATTTAAGAAAAGATAATCGGGATTTTCCACATGGATAATTTCCGTTAAAGAAATTCCATCGTAATTGATAACCGGACGTGTTGACGAGATATTTTTTCCGTAAACCATCAATTGGAGGTTGGGATTGTGCATTCCTGCCCACCACGAAGGCGGGTCGATACGTAATATTCCCGGTTTTCCGGCGCCAAGCGCTGTTGCTGACGCCAACAACAGCATAAAAGCAAGTGTCTTTATCTTTACCATGTTTCGAATTGTTTACATTAATAAAATCCAAAATTACAAATTAAAAGGATAGCGCAAGAGGAACGCTACCGGAGGAGCTATTTTTATTTTAGCCAGGATAAACATTTTTACATAAGACAACGCAATAAAAATTTTATGCGAGTGTATTCCAGACACTTCCGTACAAAAGAGGGATTTTTGCAATCGTTTGCTAAGGTTTTTTCGATATTGACAATCTTTCAATACTTAAAAGAGAAAAGGGCATATACCTTGGTTGGATATTCAAGGTTTTACGTTTCCTTTTGGGAAACTAAAGTTCCCCATTAGATAGGTAATTCTGTAATCAATATTAATTTTCCGAAGAGTAATTTTCTCCACAGGTTATACTCATTCCGGAGAGTATAAAAACGGGTGTCAGGCATTTAAACCAAATGTTTAACGCCTCATATACACAAAGGAAAAATAAAGTGTTAAAATATTTTAGCCTTTCAAGGCTTCGGCACCCGAAACTATTTCCAAAATTTCGTTTGTAATTGCAGCTTGCCGTGCTTTGTTGTACGAGAGTTTAAGTTCTTTAAGCAATTCGTCGGCATTATCGGTTGCTTTGTGCATTGCCGTCATTCGGGCTCCGTGTTCAGCGGCAAAACTGTCGATTAAAACTTTATATAGTTGAACCTTTAACGATTTGGGAATAAGTTCGCCGAGAATCTCTTCTTTTCCTGGTTCAAAAATATAATCGGCGTTTGTATGCGTTTTTTTATTGCCGTTGTTATTTTCAAGGGCGACAACCGGTAAAAACTGTTCGGTTTCCAATATTTGAACGGCGGCATTTTTAAATCTGTTGTAAATGATAATGACTTTATCGTATTCGCCGTTTTTAAATCCGTTCATAAATTCTCCAGCAAGAGAAACCGAGTTTTCAAATGTAAGTTTATCGAAAATATCGACATTAACAGCTTTTATTTTAAATCCACGCGTTTTAAGCAGGTCGGCGCCCTTTTTTCCAATGCAATATAAATGAAGGTTACCTTTGGCATATTGTCCGGCAAATTGGTTTTCCACCAGATTAACGGTCTCTTTAACAACATTTATGTTAAAAGCACCGCAAAGACCTCTGTTAGAAGTTACGGGAATCAAAAGAACATTTTTCACCTCTCTTTGGGCGGCAAACACATTTTCATTGGAGCCTTCGACAGAACTACTCAGGTCTCCCATTATTTCGTGCAATTTAGAGGCATAGGGTCGCAAAGCCAAAATGGAGTTTTGAGCTTTGCGCAATTTGGCTGCAGCAACCATTTTCATGGCACTGGTAATTTGCCGTGTTGATTTTACCGAAGCTATTCGTGTTCTTACTTCTTTGAGGTTTGCCATAACTAACAAAAAAAGTTATTGATTAGTCTTTATATTTTTGAGCCACGTCGGAGGCAACATTTGTCAATATTTCGGTAGCATTGTCCGAAAGTTTTCCTTCCGCCAGTTCTTTTAAAATATCATTGTGTTTTGTTTCCATCAGGTGTAAAAATTCCGTTTGAAAATCAATTACGCTTTCCACCGGGACATTTTTCAAAAGGTTTTTAGTTCCGCAGAAAAGTATAGCCACCTGTTTACCTACGGTCATGGGAGAATATTGCGGTTGTTTTAAAATTTCCACGTTTCTTCTACCTTTGTCGAGTACTGCCAGTGTAGCGGCATCGAGGTCGGAGCCGAATTTTGCAAACGCTTCGAGTTCGCGGAATTGAGCTTGGTCGAGTTTTAGGGTACCGGCAACTTTTTTCATTGATTTTATTTGTGCCGAACCACCCACACGCGACACGGAGATACCCACGTTAATAGCAGGACGTATTCCCGAGTTAAAGAGATTTGTTTCGAGGAATATCTGACCGTCGGTAATTGAAATAACATTGGTAGGGATATATGCCGAAACGTCACCGGCTTGGGTTTCGATAATCGGCAAAGCGGTTAAAGAGCCGCCACCTTTTACTTTATCTTTAATACTTTCGGGGATGTTGTTCATCTGTTTTGCTATGGAATCGTCGTCAATAATTTTTGCGGCACGTTCGAGCAGTCGCGAGTGCAGATAGAATACATCACCGGGGTAAGCCTCGCGTCCCGGAGGACGTCTTAAGAGCAACGAGACTTCGCGGTAAGCAACGGCTTGTTTGGAGAGGTCGTCGTAAACAATAAGAGCCGGACGACCGGTATCGCGGAAATATTCGCCAATGGCGGCACCGGCAAAAGGAGCATAAAACTGCATTGCCGCCGGGTCGGAAGCTGTTGCCGAAACAATAACCGTATAGTCCATTGCACCGTGCTCTTCCAGGGTCTTTTGTATTTGGGCAACAGTAGAGCCTTTTTGTCCCGAAGCAACATAAATACAGTAAACGGGTTCGCCTTTTTCGTAAAACTCTTTTTGGTTTATAATTGTATCAATGGCTATAGCCGTTTTACCGGTCTGACGGTCACCGATAATAAGTTCGCGCTGGCCTCTTCCGATTGGAATCATTGCATCGATAGCTTTTATACCTGTTTGCAGGGGTTCGTTAACCGGTTGCCTGTAGATAACACCAGGTGCTTTACGTTCGAGGGGCATTTCAAAGAGTTCGCCTTCAATGGGACCTTTACCGTCGATGGGTTCGCCGAGGGTGTTTACCACTCGTCCCAAAAGAGCTTCGCCCACGTTAATCGAAGAGATACGACCTGTACGTTTTACTTTGTCGCCTTCGTTAATGTCTTCGGCATCGCCCAAAAGAACCACACCCACATTATCTTCTTCGAGGTTTAGCACTATGCCCATAAGACCGTTTTTTTCAAACTCAACCAATTCGCCTTGCTCGGCATTGGAAAGTCCGTAAACACGTGCTATTCCGTCACCAATCATTAAAACCGAACCTGTTTCTTCGAGAGAGGCTTCCGTTTCGAAACCTGCAAGTTCTTGTCGCAGTATGGCCGATATTTCAGCCGGTTTTATGTCTGCCATAGTATATCTTTTTTTATCTTAAAAATTAAAATTGTTTTACAAATAAATTTTTTGAAAATTCCTTTTCCAATCTTTTCAATTGATTTTGAATACTAGCATTATATTCAAAATCGCCAAGTTTTATTACAAAACCACCTATAATATCTTGATCAACGGTTTCGTTAAGTTCTATCTCTTTGTCGGTGATTTGTTTCAGCTTGGCAATAATAGATTTGCGAATTTTATCATCGGCTTTAACGGCTGTAACCAGTTGTGCCGAAACTATATTTTTGTAATCCTTAAATATTGTATTAAAAGCGTAACAGATAGAGAGCAAATAAGAGGCACGTCCTTTTCGGCTAATGAGGTGTAAAAATTTGGAAGTAAGTTTATCGATATGTTTTCCGAAAATTTTAATCAACAAGTCTGCTTTTTTATTATCATCAAGAACGGGATTTTCCAAAATTTTACGTAACTGCCTGTTTTCTTCCAGTACCGATTTAATGAGTTCAAGGTCTTTTGCAACCTTGTCGGTATTTTTGTACTCGACACTTAATTCAAAAACGGCTTGTGCGTACCTTTTCGATAGCAAATTAACTCTCATTACAATGAAATGTTAGTTTAAGTTTGTCTCTTTCAACAATTTGTTTATATAATCTTTTTGTTTTTTTGCATCGCTGAGTTCTTCCCTGAGGATTTTCTCGGCAATTTGAACCGAATATTCGGCAATGGTATTTTTTATTTCCACCATTGCGGCGTTTTTTTCGTTTTCAATTCTCTCTTTTGCACTTTCAACAATTTTCGATGCTTCCTGATTTGCTTTTTCTTTAGCATCTTCTATTATTTTTTCTTTAATCTTACGTGCTTCGCGCAAAATGGCGCTACGTTCTTCTTTAGCCTCTTTCAAGAGTTTTTCGTTATCAAGTTTCAAGAGTTTCATCTCTTCGTGAGCCTTTTTTGCTGCATCAAGAGCGTCTTGAATACTTTGTTCACGTTCGCGCAATCCTTTTAATATAGCAGGCCAGGCATATTTGCCAAGTACAAACAGAACAAGTGCAAAAGCCAAAGTCATCCAAAAGATAACACCTAATCCCGGATT
This sequence comes from uncultured Lentimicrobiaceae bacterium, assembly GCA_964549335.1. Taxonomy (GTDB): domain Bacteria; phylum Bacteroidota; class Bacteroidia; order Bacteroidales; family F082; genus Sulfidibacterium. The sequence continues at coordinate 10,580 of CAZJUQ010000010.1, forward strand.
AATTAACGGCATATTTCTCTATTTTTTTATTGTTATTAACTTTTAAAAAGGCATTCCGGCCAACCGCCGGAATGCTTTTGATTTAACATAATTTGTTTTCTTTTACATAAATAGAATAAGAAGACAAACTACAATGGCAAAGAAGGCAACACCTTCGATAAGTGCAGCTGAAATAATCATGTTCGAACGGATATCGCCCACGGCTTCGGGTTGACGTGCAATAGCTTCAACCGCACCGCGACCTATTTGTCCGATACCGATACCGGCACCTATTGCTGCAATTCCCGCACCGAAACCGGCACCGAGTTTTGCATAAGGAGCCAAATCAGCAACTGCTTGCAATAAGATAGATAGTAAATCCATAATTGATACTTATTTAGTTAATGATACAATTTATTTATTATTCCGATAATTTTATTTTTAACAAATTAATGATGCTCGGGTTCTGCGGTTGCCATTCCGAAATAGAGTGCCGACAACAGCGTAAACACATATGCCTGGATAAAGGCAACAAGAAGTTCCAACAGATCCAAAAAGACAGAAAATCCAACCGATACCAACGATACTCCGTATCCTAACCCAACGCTAACTTTTCCGAAAATAAATATCAAACTGACAAACCCGAGAATAACAATATGTCCCGCACTCATGTTGGCAAAAAGACGAATCATAAGCACTATAGGTTTTGTAAAGACACCCATAACCTCTACAATGGGCATCAAAGGAACGGGAATTTTCAGCCACCACGGTACACCGGGAGTATTGAAAATGTCTGTCCAGTAGTGTTTGTTTCCGCTAACCGTAGTAATTACAAAAGTAAAAGCTGCCATAACTCCGGTAACGCCGATATTTCCGGTTACATTGGCTCCTCCCGGAAAAAAGGGTACTATCCCCATAAGATTGTTTAAAAAAATGAAGAAAAAGAGCGTCAGCAAAAAGGGTAAATATGTTTCGTAACGCTTTTCGCCAATGGACGATTTTGCCACATCGTCCCGTACAAACAATATCAATGGTTCCAATAACGATTGTAATCCCTTGGGGGCTTTGCCTTCACGTTTTTTGTACGATTTTGCCACCGACATGAATATCAAAATTACCAAAAACGAATTGAAAAGAATGGCAAAAACGGTTTTGGTAATGGAAATATCGAGCTGTGGGCGAACCTCTTCGCCCAGGGAATTTTTTCTTACTATTTTACCTTGATTGGGCCCCTGCTCTTCACTTACGTAAAAACCTTTGTAATCGGAATGTCCGTGATGAAACCGGGAGGAGGAAAAAAGATACCAGTTTCCCCCGTCGTATAAAATTACGGGAAGAGGTATCGAAATGTGGTGTTCACCTACCGTCAGTATATGCCACTCGTACGAGTCGGTAATATGCTCTATTATCATTTTACCTATTTCCAACTCCTCTTCCTCCGCAGCTTTAACCCCTTTTTCTTCGTTTTGGTGTTCCGAGGCTACTACCGGTAACGAACCAAAAAGAGTTGCAAAAAGGAAAAAAATTATTGTAACTGATTGAAAAACAGTATATTTTCTGCCCATTTATTTTCGGAATAGTTAGTATTATTAATTGGGTGCAATTTTACAAATAAATATGTAAAGTCAAAAACATTTTTAAAATTTTATTTAAAATGTTTTTACATTAGGTTTAAAATAGTTTTTTTATCAATAAGTTAGATTTGCCGTTCATGTATAAATCCGTAATTTGAAACGATTTGAAGCAGTGTTTAAAATAATTATCGGACAGATATGAAAAAGTTTTTACTTTAGTGGCAAAAAAGAAAAACACAGAGAGAAATGGAGCTTGATATTTTTTTTGAACCGGTAACATATAAAATTGAAAGCGAACCCGGACAGACCGATTTTAACCGTATCGGAGATATTATTACCGTAAATGAAAAGGGGAAATCCTTTCCGTCGCTCGAAAACATAAAACTTGCACTGATAGGAGTTGACGAAGACAGAATGGGATTGAAAAACAGAGGCTGCGCCGCTGCTCCCGGCAAGGTACGACCCTATTTATACAATTTGTACTCGCATTGGACTACATTAAAAATTGCCGATCTCGGTAATATAAAAAGGGGACACACGGTAGAGGACACCTATTTTGCCGTTAAAGAGGTTACGGCATACCTTATTAAAAACGGTATAGTTCCCATTATTATCGGTGGCAGTCAGGATTTGACTTATGCCAACTATTTGGCATACGAAAACATAGGACGTATCATAAATATAGCAACCGTTGATCCCTTGTTCGACCTCGGGCACGACGAAAACGAGCTTAATTCGCGTTCGTATTTGAGTCGTATAATATTACATCAGCCAAACTTCTTGTTTAATTATACAAATTTAGGTTATCAAAGCTATTTTGTAAATCAAGATGCAATACAATTGATGAAAAATCTGTTTTTCGATTTTTACCGGTTGGGCGACGTGAGGAAATACCCGGAGGAGGTGGAACCCATGGTAAGGGATGCGGATATTTTGAGTTTTGACATGTCGGCTATCCGTTATTCGGATGCTCCCGGAAATTATTACGCCGGACCCAACGGATTCAGAGGCGAGGAGGCATGCCGCATATGTTACTATGCCGGAATGAGTGACAAATTGAGCAGCATAGGTTTTTACGAATTTAATCCCGGTCTTGACCCGCGCGGACAAACCGCACATCTGCTCGCCCAAATGATATGGTATTTTATTGACGGATTTGTAAACCGTCAGGGCGACTTTCCCGAAAAGGACCGCAACAGTTTTATCAGATTCCGTGTTTTTATTGATGATTTAAACGAAGAACTCATATTTTTGAAAAGTAAAAAAACAGGACGTTGGTGGATTGAAGTTCCCATAAAAAACAAAGCCAACGAACGTTACGGGCGACAACATCAAATTCCGTGCTCGTACAACGATTACCGCACGGCTTTGCGCCAAGAGCTACCGGACCGTTGGTGGAAAATGCAACAAAAGTTGATGTAAAATTTTATTGTTTGTCCGGAATAACCGAAATAATACCTTGTAATGTTTCATTTGGCAAAAGTATTGGTAATTTTGCCGTTTCACTTACAAACAAACCAAAAAAGAGAAATGACATTCGAAGAACTAAATCTCAAGGCTCCTCTTCTGGAGGCTCTTTCGTTTATGAATTTTGAAAAAGCAACCGAGATACAAGAGAGGGCTATTCCCGAAATTTTGAAAGGAAACGATATAATTGCCTCGGCACAAACCGGAACGGGAAAAACAGCTGCATTTATCTTACCGGTATTAAACAATTTAATAGACGGAAAACACAAAGGAACAAGCACGTTGATAATAGTGCCCACACGTGAACTGGCACTTCAAATAGACCAACAAATTCAAGGATTTTCGTATTTTACAAATATCGAATCGATAGCCGTTTACGGAGGTGGCGACGGTTTGTCGTGGGATCAACAACGAAAAGCACTTACCGGCGGTACAGAAATTATTGTGGCAACACCGGGCAAACTTATTTCGCACCTGAATATGGGTTATGTAAAATTCGACAACTTACGATACCTTATTTTGGATGAGGCCGACCGCATGCTCGATATGGGTTTTTTCGACGACATTCAAAAAATAATAACATACCTGCCTAAAAAACGTCAAACATTGATGTTCAGTGCAACCATGCCACCAAAAATAAGAATGCTCGCGAAAAAAGTTCTTAACAATCCCAAAGAGATAACCATAGGATTGTCGAAACCCGCCGAAGGTGTATTGCAAGCCGCTTATCTTACTTACGACAATCAAAAAATTCCGTTGATAAAGAGTCTTATTTCGGACAAACCACAAGTTAAAAGCATACTTATTTTCAGTTCTACAAAACAAAAGCTTGGCGAAATTGTAAAAGCTTTAAAAAACAACGAATTTAAAGTAGAAGGAATATCTTCGGATTTTGACCAGGAACAGCGCGAAAAGGTTTTATTGGGTTTCAGAGCCAAAACAACAAGAGTACTTGTAGCTACCGACGTTTTGAGTCGCGGAATAGATATAAAAGACATTGATATTGTAATAAATTTCGATGTACCAGGTGATGCGGAAGATTATGTTCACCGTGTAGGACGTACCGCACGTGCAGCCACTTCGGGCTTGGCCATTACTTTGATAAACAGTGACGACATGTATAAATTCAGCCGTATTGAAAAACTCATAGGTTACGAAATAATGAAACTTCCGCTTCCGGAATTTTTGGGGGACGGTCCAGCATGGCAACCGGTATTGTTCAATAAGGTTACTAATAAAAAAAGGGGTAAACATTACCATAAAAAAATCCGGCGCAAAAAAAGATAGCAACGCCGGATTTGCAAAAACAGAATTTCCTACCTTTATTTCTGTTTCTTATTTTTACGGTTTTCAAGATGCTTTTCAATTAACCTTTATACCGTCATATTTTATCTCTTTTCCGTTTTTGTATGTTATGGTAATAACCTGATTTCCGTCTTTATCAAATTTTTTCCAGTCGCCTGTTTTTTTACCCATTACATAACGTCCGCTTTGTTTCAATTTTCCGTTAGGCCAAAACCATTTATGTTCTCCGTTGGGAAGGTCGTCGATAAATTTTCCTTCGAACTTTAGAGTTCCGTCGGGATAATATATTCTAACCCAACCGTTTAATAAACCTTCGGCAAAGTTTTCCTCTTTTTTGCTTTTGCCTGTAAATGTAATCCACAATCCCTCTTTTTTACCGTCTATATATTCTCCTTGTGTAATTATTTTTCCGTTTCGTCGGTACTCAACAAATTTTCCGTCGAGTTTACCTTTGTAAAAATTCTCCTTTCTTAAAATGTTACCGTCGTTGTAGAACCAGAGCCACAGGCTGTCGGGGTCGCCGTCCGAATATTTTCCGGTCTCTTCCAATTTTCCGTTAGGATAAAAGAATTTCCAATTACCTACTCTTAAATCTTTTTTGTAAAATCCCGAAGCTTTCAGTTTTCCGTCGTCGTAATACTCTTTCCAAAAACCCTCTTTTTGACCTGCATCCGAAAATATTCCTTCGCCTATAATTTTTCCGTGTTTAAAAATATAGGATTTCACCACTTTTCCGTTTTCATCGTATTCGCGCCGAACACCTTCGGGAATACCCTCTTTTGTATATGTTGCAACCACTTTTATTTTTCCGTCGGGGTAATAGTCGGTTTTAACTTCAAGTGTATTAATATTTTCGGCTTTAGTCTCTTTTTCGCCGTTAACATATTTTTCGGTTGAAACAAGGTTTCCATCCCTGTCGTATGTTTTAAAATAGCCGTCTTTCAACCCGTGTTTGTAGTTTCCCGTGATATGTACCTTTTCATCGTCGTAAAACCATATCCACTTTCCGTTTCGAAGTGAATCGGAGTCGAATCCGTTTATTCTTTGCCGGCTGACAACATAACCTTTTTTGTACCTGATAAGTTGTATTATACGTCCGTCGGTATCATATTCCACGGCTTGACCGTTTTCCAGACCGTCAACAAAAGGTATTTTGAAATGAACTTTGCCGTTAGGATACAAAACATAAGAGTATCCTTGTTTTACATCGTCCACGAAATTTTCTTTAATTACTTCGCCGTCTTGATAAGTTATACGAAAACCGTTTTTTTTCCCTTTTTTATAATTAATTTCCAAAATCAATTTACCCTCTTCATCGTAAAAGCGCCAAGTGCTGTCGAGCAAATAGTCTTTACGGTTTCCTTCCGATTTCAAAATACCTGTTTCGTAATAATTTTTCCAATACCCGTCGGGTTTTCCATTTCTCATAAAACCTTCGCTCGATATTTTTCCGTTCGGATAATGAAATACATTGTATCCGTCGGGATTTATCGAGTCGTTTTGTTGTGCAACGGTGTTAGAAACAAACATTGCAAACAAAAACAGCGGAAAAAAAATTTTTACAACTATTTTCATTCTCTACCTACGGTTACGCCTTTTACCACCCTTTTTTTTCTTTCGAAATTATTAATATTGTCTTTTCTTACTTTTAATACAGCTTTGTCGCTTCCGGGTTCCAATAAATATATAAGTGTGTCGTAAACCACTTTTCCATAATCGTTATCCCAACTTTGAGGTGTAAGTTGATATAAATCCCTGTCGTTTAAACTGAAGGTTAAATCGCGGTTTCTTCCGTTTTCGAATGCTACATTGATATGGTTACGACCCGAACTTACGGCAACTCCGGGGGTGTTTTTCGGAATAATTATCTCTTCGATATATCTGCCGTTCTCCAATTTTATTTCGCCGCGCGCCACTTTTGTTTCGGCATAAGTCAAATTCCGTTTTAATACTATTTTTCGCGAATTATAAAATTGTACGTTACTCACAGGTATTTTACTGTTATATAACATATAACGCATATCTTTAGTAAAATAAATCGTATTTGAACACGACGTCAAAAGAAATATTGTAACAACCGCAAAAATAAAACCCCTGTATTTTTTCATTTGTCAATATTTTAGAAATCATTTAAACATAAAACAATACAAAAAAAATTTCATAAAGAACTACGAACCACTTAACCAAACAGAAATATTTTTTTCCGGAGTATCATTTTAGTTATTAATATTTATTTTTTCAGAATAATCAGATTATTTTCAATTTTTTTGAAATTTCGAGCATTTTTTCTATCGGTTTACGAGCCGATTCGATAGTTTTTTTATCCAAAGATACAAAAGGTTTTTCATTTTTAAGTGCCAAATACAATTTTTCCATTGTATTGAGTTTCATGTAAGGACAATCGTTACAGGCGCATGTTTCGTCGGAAGGAACTACAATAAACTCTTTATCAGGAGCTTCTATTTTCATTTGGTGTAAAATACCTGTTTCTGTTGCAACAATATATTTTCCGGCATTGTCATTTTTCACATATTTCAGCAATCCCGTTGTAGAACCCACAAAATCGGCTATTTCCAAAATTTGTTGTTTACACTCTGGATGTGCCACAATTTTTGCCTCTTTGTTTTCCTCTTTAAGTTGCAATACTTTTTCGGCTGTAAGAATATCATGAACTTCGCAGGTACCGTTCCAAAGAACCATATTCCGTCCGGTAACCGCATTGACATATCCACCGAGATTTTTATCGGGAGCAAATATTATTTTTTGTTCTTTGGGAAACGAATTTACTATTTGTACCGCATTTCCCGAGGTACATATTACATCCGAAACGGTTTTAATTTTTGCGGTGGTGTTTATGTACGAAACCACTATATGGTCGGGATATTTTTGTTTGAATTTTACGAAATCGTCGTAAGGACATGAATCGGCAAGCGAGCATCCTGCTTCCTCATCGGGCAGCAATACTTTTGTACCGGGATTTAAAATTTTCGCCGTTTCCGCCATAAAATGAACTCCCGCAAAAAGAATAATATCCGCATCAGCTTCCGCAGCCTTTTGCGAAAGTCCCAAACTATCGCCAACATAATCGGCAATATCCTGTATTTCACCTATTTGATAATAGTGTGCCAATATCAAGGCGTTTTTTTCATTTTTTAATTTTAATATCTCTTTACGGTAATCCATTTTATTATCTTTTTGCAATTTTTTATTTAGCGAAATAACGATTTTTTTCCGAAAAATTTATAACCCTCAATACCTTTAATTTTATATCTTAATTATTATTATAACTATATGATTTTTTAAAAAAAAGATATTAATGTTATTAGTCTGTTTATAAGTGTGAAAAAAATATTGCATAAATATTGACAAATGCTTTTTTAGAGTTTAACTAACATTTTATTCACACGATTTCAAATTCTAATGGATGTTATAATAGAAAATTGGCATATTAATTAACATAGTGTTGATAAAAATTTTCTTAATAAAATTTGTTTACGGTTTTTGATAAACGGTGTTAATATTTTTTTGAAAAAAGGTGATAAAAATTCATTTTATGTTGAAAGTTATCTGAACGGATTTTTGTCTGTTAATAAATGGCGGGTTATTAAAAAAAATCAAAAGGAAATAAACAGGTTTTAAACAATATGTTATTGATAAATCGTAATTTTATGATTATTAGAAAATAATGGAAAATTGAATAAGAGAGATAATAATAAAAAACATTAATTGTAAAGCAGTTAAGTATGGCGTAAATTTTTATGTAATTTTGTAAAATGAAAATTTATTAACAATGACGATGGAAGAGAAAGATATAATACCCATAGCTTCGGACCACGGTGGATATGAAATGAAGGAATTTTTAATTGAAAAGTTGAAAAACGCCGGATACAAAATAAAAGACATGGGAACATACAGCAGTGAAAGTGTCGATTATCCCGATTTTATTCATCCTTTGGCAAAAGCCGTTAATGACGATGTTTATGTAAGGGGAATAATTATGTGCGGTAGCGGAAACGGAGCACAGATGACGGCAAACAAATATCCTAACGTAAGGGCGGGATTGTGCTGGAGTGTTGAACAAGCTGAATTGATAAGAAAACACAACAATGCAAATATAATATCGTTACCGGGACGGTTTGTTCCTTTCGATAAAGCGTGGAAAATGGTTTTGGCATTTTTGAATACGGATTTTGAGGGAGGAAGACATGAGAGACGTGTTGAAAAAATTTCGAAAATATTGAAATAGAAAAGTTGGTAAAAGGTGAAGATGACTAACGAACATAAGAATTTTTACAAGCGTGCCGCCGAGGTGTCAGCCGACAAAGTTCACAGGGAAAAGATAAAGTTTAATATTTCGAAGTATGAAAATGCCGTTGAAAAGGGACAAAAAATTTATAAAAACATTGAACTTGCACGTGAGAGGGCAGGACATACAAAATACAAGGTAATAAATAACCTTGAGAAATATCTTATAGAGTTTGAAGATAATTTTGTTAATAACGGAGGAAAGGTTATTTGGGCCGAAACGGCACAAGAAGCCGTAAATGCAATAATAAAGATAGCAAAAGAGAGAAATGTGAAACATGTGGTCAAATCGAAATCGATGACCACGGAAGAGTTGGAGTTGAACAAATATCTTGAAAAAAACAAAATAGAATCGCTCGAAACAGACCTTGGAGAATTTATAGTACAGCAAGCGGGACAAAAACCATATCATATAGTTACCCCGGCAATGCACATGTCGAAATACGATATTGCAGAGCTTTACCACGAAAAATTCGGTACCGATGAAAAACTTACTCCCGAAGAACTTACGCTATATACACGGAAACTTTTGAGGAAAAAATTTGCCGATGCCGACATGGGAATTACAGGAGCAAATTTTTTAATTGCCGACACGGGAGCAATAGCATTGACCGAAAACGAAGGAAACGGAATTTTATCAATGTCGTTTCCAAAAGTACACATAGCAATAGCAGGTATTGAAAAAATAATACCGACACTTGACGATTTGGATTTATACTGGCCTTTACTTGCAACCCACGGTACAGGTCAACACGTTACCGTGTATAACTCCATAATAAGCGGCCCAAAAAAAAGAGGAGAAAAAGACGGTCCAGAAGAGATGTTTGTAATATTGCTCGATAACGGCAGAAGTAAGATATTGGCCGAAGAGGAACCCAGACGTGCTTTGTCGTGCATACGTTGCGGTGCGTGTCTTAATGCTTGTCCCATTTATAAAAACATAGGAGGTCATACTTACAACACTACATACAGCGGACCTATAGGATCAATAATTACTCCCTATATGACCGATTTTAAACAATATAAACACCTGAGTTTCGCCTGTACCATTTGCGGAAAGTGTACAGAAGTATGTCCCGTAAAAATTCCCTTGCACGATTTAATGTTACTAACCAGGAACGACAGTGTTAAGAAAGGATTTTACACCTTTTTCGACAAGGCAAGCATGAAAGTATCGGGAATTGCACTCGGAAAAAGGAAAATGCTCGATATGGTTAACGGAAAATTAAAGAATAAGATTGTTGCAATGGCTGCCAAAAAGGCTTGGGGACCGGAGAGAGAATTGCCTGAATTTGCCGAAAAATCATTCAGTCAGCAGTGGAAAGAAAGAGAAAACTATAAAAAATAGAAAAATGGACACCGTAAAAGTTGATTACCGTAATGCTTTGAATTTTGTTTCCGAAAAGGAGATATCTGAATTTCAAAGAGAGATTGATATATATTTTGAAGCCGTAAAAAACAAAACCGGAAAAGGAAATGATTTTCTCGGATGGGTTGATTTGCCTTCGAAAACCACCGATACTTTAATTGAAAAGATAGAAAAAAGTGCCGGCAGGTTACGTGAACTTTCCGAGGTGTGTGTAGTTGTCGGAATAGGAGGTTCTTATCTTGGAGCGAGAGCTGTTACAGAGGCTTTGTCACCGCATTTTAACCTGTTGAAAAAAAAGGCCGGTAATCCGGTAATGTTATATGCGGGATATAACATAAGTGAAGATTATCTTGCCGAGCTGTTAACGGTTTTGGACGAAAAAGATTATTCAATAATAGTAATTTCGAAATCGGGAACCACTACCGAACCTGCCATTGCCTTTCGTATATTAAGAAATCACCTTATAAAAAAATATGGTAAAGAGGCTGAGAAAGAGAGAATAATAGCCATTACCGACAGTAAAAAAGGAGCTTTGAAAAAACTTGCCGTCAACGAGGGTTACGAAACATATGTTGTTCCCGACGATGTGGGAGGAAGGTATTCGGTACTTACGCCTGTAGGTTTATTACCGGTTGCCGTTTCGGGTATAGATATAAAAGAGTTGTTAAACGGGGCTAAAATCATGGAAGAGAATGCCAAAAACAATTCAACTGTCGGAGAGAGTGCCATAGCAACATATGCCGCTGTGCGAAACGCATTGTACAAAAAGGGCAAGACAATAGAGATAACCGTTAATTACGAGCCGCGCCTATACTATTTTACAGAGTGGTGGAAACAGCTTTACGGCGAAAGCGAAGGAAAAGATAAAAAAGGAATTTTTCCTGCAGGAGTAAGTTTTACAACAGATTTACACTCGTTAGGACAATATATTCAAGACGGTTTGCGAATAATGTTCGAAACGGTTATTTCCGTTGAAAATCCTGATAAAATTTTGAAAATTCCGGAAGATGAAAATAATCTCGATAATTTGAATTATTTAGCCGGAAAGAGAATACACGAAGTAAACCACATGGCCGAACTCGGTACAGCCATTGCCCATATTGACGGAGGTGTTCCGAACATAAAAATATCTATTCCCGTAATTTCGGAAAACAGTTTGGGACAATTGATATATTTCTACGAATTTGCATGTGCCGTAAGCGGATATATTCTTGGTGTCAATCCTTTCGACCAGCCCGGTGTTGAAGCATACAAAAAGAATATGTTCGCCTTGTTGGGTAAGCCCGGATTTGAAAAAGAATCGGAATTGTTACGAAAAAGGTTGTAATACGGCATGCTGTTTAAACGCGTAAAATTATTTTTAACACTGCTTTTGTTATCCGCTGTTTTGTTGTTTTCGTGTACCAAAAGTAACCAAAGTGCATTTGAATTGTTGAAAAATTTAAACGGCACCTGGAAATCTACTGGAAACATAATAGTTTACGACAGTTGGCTAACACTGAACGATTCGACATTAAGCGGAAAACGTTTTTCTAAAATAGGCGGCGATACGGTTTTTATTAATAATTTTGAAATAAAAATCAGAAAAAATATTATTACACTGATAATTAAAGAGACAAAGTATTCGGTTAAAAAAGCCGGTTTAAGAGAGATTTATTTTGAAAACGGTAATAACATATATCCTGAAAAAATAATTATGAGTTACCCCGGCGATTCTACATATAAATACAGGCAGGAAAACAGTAGAGGCAACAAAGTTATTGAGTTTAAAATGAAAAAGGAAGGATAATGGAATTTTTAGAACTTGTTGAAAAACGACAGAGCGACAGAAAATATACAGGCAAAACCGTTGAAAAAGAAAAACTGGCAAAATGTTTGGAAGCTGCACGTTTAGCTCCTTCGGCAAGTAATTCGCAACCATGGACTTTTATTGTTGCCGACGAGCCGGAGCTTGTAAAACAGCTGGCAAAAGCGAGCGAAGGACCATTAAAAAGTTTTAATAATTTTGTTAAACAGGCTCCTGTAATTGTTGCCGTTGTTATGGAGAAACCGAAAATAATAACCGAGCTGGGCGGCAAAATCAAAGAAAAAGAGTACCCTTTAATAGACATTGGCATAGCTGCCGAACATTTTTGTTTGCAAGCCGCCGAATTGGACTTGGGAACATGTATGCTCGGTTGGTTTGACGAACAGCGTGCAAAGGAACTTTTGAAGGTTCCGGAGAATAAAAATATTCCGTTATTAATAACGGTAGGCTATACGCCCGTAAATTACAAACACCGGAAAAAAATAAGGAAAAGCTTTGAAAAGGTAGTAAGGTTTAACAAGTACCAATAAGAAAAAAATGGCTGAGAAAAAATGGCACGCAATATATGTGAAATCGAGGCACGAGAAAAAGGTTGCTTTAGAGCTTAAGGCGCAAAACATAGAGTATTATTTGCCGTTGGAACGTGTTTTGCGCCAATGGAGCGACAGAAAAAAGTGGGTTGAAGAACCTCTTTTCAGGTCTTATATTTTTGTTTGTGTTGACCAAAAAGATTATTACAAAGCCCTGTACGTGCCCGGTGCATTGAAATATGTTACTTTCGAAGGAAAAGCAGTGGTTGTTCCGCCTCAGCAAATAGAAGCTATAAAGTTTTATTTAAACGAAAAAACACCTTTGGATATTGACAACAGCCAAATGAAAGAGGGACAAAAAGTGGAAGTGATAGCAGGAAAATTAACCGGTTTGCAGGGTACATTGGTGCAAGTTAACGACAAAAAACGTGTAAAGGTTGAAATAGAGGTAGTAAACAGTGCCGTATTTGTACAAATACCTCGAAACCGCTTACGCATTATAGAGTAGTTTCGCTTTCCGGTATTTCGTCCAGAATTTTATTTACCTCTTTTTCGGTACTGAAAAGTTTTGCTTTACAAATTCTGATTAATTCGGATGCACGTTTTACCTTTTCGGATAGTTCGTCAACCGAAATTTCTTCCGATTCAATTTTGTTTACAATATCTTCGAGTTCGCTAACGGCTTTTTCGTAACTGATTTTTTCCATCTTATTGTCTATTATTTTCGGTAAATACTATTTTTGATGATACAACACCTTTATAGAGCTTGCTTTCTATTATATCGCCGGCTTTAAGGTTATTCGCCTGTTTCAAGGCTTTTCCTTCAAAAAGGGTTATACTGTATCCCCGTTTCAAAATGTTTTCGGGTTTTAAAAGTTCCAAATGTTTTTTTATGTTTTCCGTTTTGTTTTTATTTTTTTCAAAAAACAGGGACAAAGATTTTGATAATGAAATTACAAGATTGTCAAGATGATTTTTTTCGGCAGTAATAACAGTACCTGCCTTATGTTCAACCGATTTTGAGATAACATTCAAAATATATTTTCTTTTTAGAATGGAATTTGTTGCTTTATTGGAAATTTTTCGCCGGTAAATGTCTATGGAAAAATTTTTTTGTTGTAAAAATAAAGATGTTTTTGAAACAATTCTGTTAATAAGATTATCGGTTTTGTTTTTTTCCGTTATAATTTTTTCGACGGAGGCGTTTAGTAGTATATTTTGAGCCGTAATAACCCTTTCGTAAAAGGTTTCGAATTTTTGAATGATAAAGTGTGCCGCTTCGGTAGGGGTTATTTTATTGGCAAAAGCCACCATTTGAACCACCGTTTCGTTAGTAGAGTGACCTATACCGGTAATAACCGGCAAAGGACAAGAGGCAACCGCTTTTGAAAGTGAATAGTTATCGAAAGCGTTTAGTCCCACGTCACCACCACCGCCCCGTATTATGCATACCACATCGAAAAGTTTTTTATGCATTGATATATTATCGATTTGTTCCTTTATGGAAACAACAGCACCTTCGCCTTGTAAAAGTGCCGGAAAAAGAGAGTGTTCGATAACGAAACGGTATTTGTTATTGTTGAGGATATTAATGAAATCGTTATAGCCTTTGCTTGTTTCTACCGAAATAACGGCAATACGTTTTGGTAGTAACGGAAAATTCAGGTTTTTGTTTTTGAAAAAGAGACCTTCGTTTTGAAGTCTTGCTATTGTCTCTTTTTTTTCGCGAGCCATTTCGCCAAGGGTAAATGACGGCTCTATATCCACAATATTGAGGGCAAGTCCGTACTGTTCGTGAAAGGTAATTTTTGCAAGAATAAGAACGTAAATACCATCTTTAAGATTTTCGCCGGTAACCGAACGGAATTTGTTGTTAATGGTAGTAAAATTGCCCGCCCAAATATTTGCACGTATTTGTGCTTTAATACGTCCATTTTCCTTCTCTACCAAATCGGGGTAACAATGACCGCTTTTGGTGTAATAATTTAGCTTAACTATTTCGGCTTTAATCCAATAATAGTTGTTAAAGGTATTGCCGATTACATTTTTTATGCTCAGCAACACATCTTTCAAAGAATAAATTTTCCGTTGCGGTAAATTTTGGTCCATATGATTGTAGCAAAGATAATACTCTTTTTTCTTTTTCGATTGTGGCAATGGTTATCTTTGCAAATCATTTTTCAGTACAGGGTTTTGGACGGAGCAGTAAAAAACATATTAGAAAAAACCGAGAAGTTCATCAGGTCATATTATAAAAATATGATACTGAAAGGTGTTATTATTTCGATAACATTGCTGCTTACGGTTTTTATAATATTTGATTTTATCGAATACTTCGGATGGTTGGACAAAACCGTTCGAACCGTTATATTTTATTCATACATAATCATTTTTACAGGGGTGTTTGTATATTACATAGCCGTTCCCCTGTTAAAATTTTTAAAAATCGGAAAGACCCTGACAAAGGAAGAGGCTGCTAAAATAATAGGACGGCATATTACAAGCGTGGGCGATAAATTGATAAATTCGCTGGAGCTTTTGAACCTTGCAGAACAAAGCAAAGAAAAAACCGATCTCTTGTTGGCAAGTATCGAACAAAAAGCCTCCGAATTATCGCCTGTCCCCTTTGTAAAGGCAATAGACAAAAAACAAAACATAAAATATTTAAAATATTCGGCACCCGTAATAATTACCTTCTTTTTAATATTTGCAGTCTATCCGAAGATAATTACCGAACCCTCCAAAAGAATAATTTTACACGACAAAGAATTTCACAAACCCCTCCCCTACAGTTTTATGTTATTAACCGATTCGCTTGTGTGTTTGCAAAACGACGACTTTACCGTAAAGGTATTGTTTAAGGGCGACGAAATACCTGGTAATGTTTTTATCGAAAACGGGAAAAACAGATACCTTATGAATAACGGTGGCGGTGGAATATTCTATTATACATTTAAAACCGTGGGAAACGATATTTATTTTGATATTACCGACGGAAAATTCACAAGCGGAAAATACCGGATAAAAGTTTTTCCCCGCCCCGTAATATTAAGTTACGATATATACCTTCGGTATCCTGAATACCTCGGCAAAAAGGATGAACAAATTGAAAACACTTCAGACATAATAGTTCCGGAAGGCACTAATACCAAATGGAAAATTTATACCAAGGATGTGGATACCGCTACCTTGATTGAAAACGGTAATAAGGTAAAATTGGAAAAAAAAGGTAATGTTTTTTCAATTGATATAAAAACGGATGATAATTACAGGGGTACTATTGTGGCTAAAAATCATTATACCGGAAATACCGATTCTCTATATTTAAACATATCCGTAATTAAAGATTTATATCCAAAAATTAAAGTAAATCGGCTTTACGAAAACAAATTGTTCGCCTTTGTAAATTTTGTTGGCGAAATATCAGACGATTACGGTTTTCACTCTTTAAAGTTTTATTATAAAAAAGGAAACACCGAAAAGTGGAAAAAAACCGACCTTAAAATAGAGTTGAATACAACACGATTGAACTTTCAATATACGGTAAATGTAAACGACTTTAATTTGAATACAGGCGAAAAACTTGAATACTATTTTGCCGTTAGCGATAACGACAGGATACATCATTTCAAAACCACCAAAACAGCTGTTGAAACCATTGAAATGCCGACCAACGAAGAGATTGATAATATTGTTGACAGTACTTCGCAAAAAGTTAAAGAGAACATAGAAAAAATATTAAAAAAGATAGACGATATTAACAGAAAAATAGAACAAAATAAATTAAACCTTCTTGAGAAAAAAGAGTTGAGCTGGATGGATAAGGAGAGGATAAAAAATCTGATTAAAGAACAAACCGAACTTGAACAACAACTACAACTTTTGAAAGAGTTGAAAAAACAACTCGACGAAACGGAAAAGATGAAAAAAACCGGATTCACACAAGAGCTTAAATCGAAAATGGAAGAACTTAATAATATGTTTGACAGGATACAAAATCCCGAAATGCTTCAACAATTGCAAAAAGCTCAAGAGGAGATGAATAAACTCAACAAAGACAAAATGAACAAGCTACTTGACGACATAAAAGAGAACAACGAGGAGTTGAAAAAAAACATGGAGCAAAATGATGAAATATATAAACTTATTGAGTTTGAAAAAAGATTCGACGAAACAATGCAGAAACTCGACTCTCTTGCCAAAAAGCAGTTGACCGAGTCAATTAAAAATCAAAACAAAATTCAAGATAAAAAGACCGCTCATGAAAAACAAAAACAGCTTATAAACGATTTCGAAAAGATAAAAAACGATTTGAAAAAAACCTTGGAATTAAACGGTAAACTGGAAGAACCATTTGGATTGAAAGAAGACAAAAAACTGGAAAATGAAATCGAAAGCGAAATGAATTCGGCATCGGAGAAACTAAAAAACAAAAAGCAAAAGAGAGCTTCGGAAAACCAAAAAAATGCCGGAGAAAAAATTAAGGAGATGAAAGATGCTTTGCAAGCCGCTTTCGAGAGCGAAATGGAAGCGAGGATGGGCGAAGATGAACAAAACATGAAATCGCTTATGGACAACCTTGTACAGCTTAGTTTTCAACAGGAAAAAAGCATTGAAAATATTAAGGTTACATCGAAAAACGACCCCAACTATGTAAAAAACATTGATAACCTGCAACAAATAAGAGAGAATTTCAAAATACTTGATGATTCGCTACAGGCTTTGGCAAAAAGAAATATTTTTGTGAAGCCTTTTATTTTAAAGGAGTCGGGAAAAGTTAAAAGATCGTTGAAAAGAGCGGCACAATATGTTCAAGACCGTAACGTTTCAAAATCGTTGTCAGAACAACAATACGCCATGACATCGATGAATAATCTGGCGTTGTTGCTCGAGGAATCGCTCGAAAAGATGCAACAGAGCATGATGAATATGAAAAATTCGGGAAAAGGAAAAAAACAGTGTAAAAATCCCGGACAAGGCAAAGGCCAATCTTTGAGCGAAATGATTCAAAAACAGAAAGAATTGAGCCAATCGCTAAAAAAGATGAAGGGCATGAATAAAGGTAAAAAACAAAATGGTAAAAAAGATGGAGGTGAAAACGGAGACAGTGAAAAAATTGCAAAAATGGCTGCAATTCAACAACAGATACGTGAAATGCTTCAGCAATATATGGACAGGTTAAAATCTGAAGGTGGTAACGGAAATGCCATGAATCAGATTCTAAAGGAGATGTTGGAAAACGAAAAGGATATGGTAAACAAAAATATTACCGAACAAACGCTGAAAAGACAAAAAGATATTGAAGTTAGATTGTTAAAAGCCGAAAATGCCCGGCTGCAAAGGGAAAAGAAAAAAGAGAGAGAATCTAAAGAGGGAAAAAACATTAAAAGAAGTAACCTTAATTTAAAAATTGAGTATAAAAAGAGGGAAAAGAAAAACAGAGATGTTATTATAACCGAACCCGTGAGGCTGAACCCTTTTTATAGAAATTTGCATAATAAATACATTAACCGAATAGAAAAAGACAATGGTAGCGTTAAACAGAACATTGGTTATTGAATGTGGAAAACTTCAAGAGTATTTGATTGAAAAATATGTTGAGGAACTTTCGAAAAATCTCTTTATAAACGAAACCTATTTTGGAAATATCCTCACATCGTTAACACTTTTTTACAATCTTGTTTTCATCGATCACGGATGTAAACATTTGGTTATAAATTACGATACCGATTACAAGATTGTAAAAATTTCAATAAAAGGTGCTAAAGAGGAAATCTTGAAAAAACTGACAGAAAAGATAGATATTAATGCAACGGAAAACAGTGACGAGGAGAAAAACCTTTTCCTGATACAAAATTTAACCGATGACATTAAATATGATAAAAAGAGCGGGAAAATCTTTTTTATTTATGATATAAGTGCATTGCACGGAAAAATTTATGAAGAAAGAAAAAACCATTTGCAAAAATATTTTAAAAAGAAAATTAATAATGTTTCCGCTACAGATTGATGATTACCTACCATAACCTTATTCCCGGAAAATATTCCGTTGAGCAAGAGGAAAAAATTACCCGCTGGATACAACAAGTAATTGAAAACGAGGGGTTTAAGCCCGGAGAAGTGGTGTATATTTTTGGCTCCGATAAATATATAAACGGGATAAACAAAAGATATTTGAATCACGACACTTTTACCGATATAATTACCTTTCAAGAGTCGGTAAATCAGGAAATTATATCCGGAGAAATATATATAAGCCTTGACCGGATAGTGGAAAATGCAAAATTATTTAACGTTACGGTTGACAATGAACTTTCGCGTGTTCTGGTTCATGGTGTTTTACACCTTATGGGATACAACGATAAAACCGAAAGTGAAAAAAGGGTTATGAGGAGTAAAGAGAATTATTATATAAATTTGCAGCCCAATAATTTTGGGAAATTGTTCCACGTGAAACATTCGTAAAGATGCATGACAAATATGATGTAATTGTTGTTGGTGCCGGGCATGCCGGTTCGGAAGCTGCAGCTGCCGCCGCAAATCTCGGTTCAAAAGTGTTGCTCATTACCATGAACATGAATGCAATTGCCCAAATGTCGTGTAATCCGGCAATGGGAGGAATTGCCAAAGGTCAGATAGTTCGTGAAATTGATGCCTTGGGAGGATATTCGGGAATAGTTACCGATAAAAGCATGATTCAATTCCGAATGCTCAACAAATCGAAAGGTCCTGCCATGTGGAGTCCGAGAGCACAAAACGACAGAATGCTTTTTTCTCTGGAATGGCGGAATATGCTTGAACAAACCGCAAATCTCGACTTTTGGCAAGACATTGTTGACGCTATTTTGATTGAAGGAGACCGCGTAACCGGTGTTCATACATCATTCGGTCATAATATCTATGCTAACAGCGTTATCTTAACCAACGGAACTTTTTTGAACGGGAAAATCCATATAGGCAAAAAACAGGTAAAAGGCGGCAGAATTGGTGAGGCTGCCAGTTACGGAATTACCGAACAGTTGAAATCTTTGGGGTTTGAATCATATAGATTGAAAACAGGAACCCCCGTTAGGGTTGACGGACGAACAATTGATTTCTCCAAAATGACGGAACAAAAGGGAGATGAAAACCCTTCAAATTTCTCATATTTGAAAAAGACAAAACTCAATAAACAGAGAAGTTGTTGGATAACTTACACCTCACCTGTGGTTCACGATACTTTAAAACTTGGTTTTGCCGACTCGCCTATGTTTGCCGGACGAATAGAGGGAGTTGGCCCAAGATACTGCCCCTCAATAGAAGATAAGATAGAACGCTTTTCTGATAAAGAGAGACACCAGCTGTTTGTAGAACCCGAGGGATGGAACACAATAGAGTATTACGTAAACGGCTTTTCATCATCTTTGCCCGACGATATACAACTTAAGGCACTACATAAAATTCCGGGTTTTGAAAATGCAAAAATCTTCCGTCCGGGATATGCCATAGAATACGACTACTTCCCTCCTACACAACTCGACTATACACTGGAAACAAAAATTATAAAAAACCTATATTTTGCAGGACAAATAAACGGTACTACCGGTTACGAAGAGGCAGCGGCTCAAGGTCTCATGGCAGGAATAAACGCCCACTTGAAGCTTAAAGACAAGGAACCGTTTATATTGAAACGTTCGGAGGCATACATCGGCGTTTTGATTGACGATTTGGTGACAAAAGGTGTTGACGAGCCCTACAGAATGTTTACCTCACGTGCCGAATACAGAATTTTATTACGACAAGACAATGCCGATTTCAGGTTGACGGAAAAATCGTACAAACTTGGACTGGCTTCCAAAGAACGGTACGATAAAATGGTGGACAAAAGAAACAGTGTTGAAAATATTATTAAATTTTTTAAAAACAATAGCGCGCAACCCGGTGAATTAAACAAGATGTTGATTGAAAAAGGAACCTCGCCGTTAAAACAAAAAACAAAATTGGCTAATATACTTTTGAGACCTCAGGTTAGTATTTACGATATTATAAATTCTCAAAACTCGGTAAAACACTTTTTCGACAATCTTGAAGCGGATGAGGAAATTTTGGAGTCGGTAGAAATAATGATAAAATACGAAGGGTATATTGAGAAAGAGAGCCAACTTGCCGAAAAATTTTCAAAATATGAAAACCTGGTCTTAAAACCCGATTTTGATTATGATGCTTTAAAATCCCTTTCGTTCGAGGCAAGAGAAAAACTGAGTAAAATACGTCCTAAAACTATTGGTCAAGCATCGAGAATTAGCGGAGTTTCTCCCTCTGATATTAATGTATTACTCGTATTTTTAAATAGATAGAATTATGTTCCACGTGAAACAGTAAAAAATGATAACTTATAAAAATTGTCCGGTTTGCGGAAGTGATGGTATATCGGAATTTCTGAAAACAAAAGATTACTTTTTTACAAAAGAAGATTATACACTGTTTAAGTGTGGAAATTGTAATACTGTTTTTACCAATCCACGTCCCGGTGATAAAGATTTATGGAAATATTACAAAACCGAAAAATATCTTTCCCATAATGCCGGATCATTAACCCCTGTCTCCATAATATACCGTTTTGTAAGGGAAATAAACATAAAGAAAAAATACAAAATTGTTACAAAGTATATTAAAAAAGGGGCAATTCTTGATGTAGGTTGCGGTACCGGCGAACTTTTGAAAAAATTTAGTGATGAAGGATGGAGTGCCACCGGAGTGGAACCCGATAAAGATGCCGGAAAATTTGCAAAAGAGACTTATAATCTCGACATTTACGATTTGAATCAATTGACAAATTTTGATAATAACCTTTTCGACGTTGTTTCTATGTGGCATGTTTTGGAGCATGTTCCCCGACCAAACGACAGAATGCAAATCGTTAAACGCCTTTTAAAACCGGAAGGTATTGCCGTAATAGCGGTTCCGAATATAAAATCGAAAGATTTTTTGCATTACGGAAAATATTGGGCGGGATTGGACGTGCCGCGCCATTTGTACCATTTTGATGCGGGTAGTATTTCATATTTGCTGGATAAATCGGGTTTTGAAATAATTGATGAAATTCCAATGAAATTTGATGCCTTGTTCGTAAGTTGGCTCAGCGAAAAATATATAAATAGCACATTGCCCTTTGTCAAAGGAGTTTTAAAAGGGTTGTTTTTTAATTTAAAGGCAAAAAAAGATGGCGAATATTCCTCTAAAATTTTCATCTCGCGGCTGAAAAAGTGATATAATAAGGACTTCTCAATATTTGTTTACGGTATCTATTTTCTTTTTTCTATAAATAGTATCTTTACAAAAAATATTTCTCATATTCTTTCGGATTATGAAAAACATGCTTTTTGCAAATAATGTATATGCTAAAAAATTGAGAAATAATCTGTTTCTCTTTTTACTTTTTACAACAGTTCTTTATACAATATATTTTTACGGTAATTATAAATATTCCGACAACCACATTAAAGCGCTCTTTAAAAAGGAACTCTTAAAATTAAAATCGGAGAATAACAATATTTTGATACAGCTGAAGAATACACTGAACAGCGGTGATGTTTTAAATTCAGGAAATTTATTCAAAAGGTTTATAAACGAAAAAAAGGCAATATATGTTTTTAATAACGATTCTCTGATATTCTGGAATAACAATAAAATAAAAATCGACAAAATTATTACGGGGTTAAGCAAGGATACACTTCTCATTTATTTTACAAAAAACAATCTATATCTTACCGAATTCAGAAAAACAGGACAATACGGAATTTTAATTGCCGGAAAGTTTAAAAAAGGATTTACCGGATGTAATAAAAAGAAGAATAATAAAAATTTATGTGTTGGTGTTGGCGCCGGGAATGCTGAATATTTAATAAGTATTAAAAAAAGCCCTATTGCAGGAGATTTTACATCACTGATTTTTTTGGCCGACTACTTTTTATTGTTTTATATTATTCTGTTGTTATATAATTTGCTGACTCAAAAGAGAGATTTTCGACTCTATTATTTTCTCTTTTTTATATTCGATTTGTTAATTTTACGGTTTGCCGATTTTTATTTTGAATTTCCCGCATTTATTAAAAACACATCCTTATTCAAGAAGGAACTTACCGGATTTTATATGTTTGATACTGCCGGCGACATTTTCATTAATGTATTGATAACCTATTTTATCTTCCACTTTTTATACATCAATGGAAAAAGCCTGAAACGAAACCGGATAACGAACTTTATTGTTTTAACACTATCATATTCAATAATTCTCTTTTACTTTACTTTGGTTGACAGGCTATTGGTAAACCAGGGGGTAGATTTTATTTTCAGATACCGTCAATTCGATTTCGAAAGTTTAACCGCTTTGGCTATTGTTTTGACCGTTGGTTATACCACTTACTTTATTATTAAAACCGTTAATTCAATTCGCGGCGAAAAAGAGAATAAGATAGCCGGTATTGTTCTGTTGGGTTTTATTCTTTTGGCAGGTAAATTTATTGGTATCGAAAATGTCTTGTTGATTTTAGCCGGAATCTACGTTTTGTTTTACACCCTTTTACTTTTCCTTAAACAGCGGTACGGTTTGTCCGATTATTTTTACAATTTGCTTGTAATTGTGTTTATTTCCGCAGTATTCTCCGCTTTGACCGTTATTACCGACAATGAAAGAATGGATGAACGTCAAATTTTTATGAGTAACTATCTGTCGCAACAAAAAGACCCTATTTTTGAATACAAAGTTGAAAATTTATTAAAGAAATTTTACAATGATACCATAACGAAATCCATTATACTAAATGATGATTCCAACGGGTTTAAAACGGAAGAAAAACTGATTAAATATTTGAACGACAAATATTTAAATGGAATAAACAGGGCTTATAATCATCAAATAACATTTTGCAGGGCAGGAGAGATGCTTGAAATTCAGCCCGAAGGTACTTTGGAAGGGTGTGTGGAATATTTTTCAAATATGGGTGGCGACACCGTATTTATCGATTCGCTCTTAAGTTTGCGACTGATAAACGATGAATATAAAAGTATCTATTACCTTGCAGATTTGAATTTTGACAAAGCTGATATAAACAGTGGATTTCATCTGATAATAGAGTTTTTAAAAGAGAAAATCCCATCAGACGCAGGATATAGCGGAATTTTGGAAAACGGTAAATCAGATGAAATACATTTCGATTTGTTCGGGTTTGCCGTTTATAACGATACGGTTATAAATTACAAATTCGGTGAGTTTCCCTATCCCGTGGTTTTTAACGAACTGAAAAAATTTCCATTGAATAAATTCGTTAAATGGAACGGTTACATACATTACATAAACAGAATAAATGACAATGTATTTATTGTAGTGAGCCGCAAGAAAAAACAGGTGGCATATTTACTTTTTCCCTTTACACTCTACTTTTTTATTCTCCAATTTGTATTGCTGGTTGTTGCCGGATGGGGATCACTTAAAAAATTAAAAGAGAGTCTTTTAAACTACAGCATAAAGATTCAAACCATATATTTTATCTCGTTCTTGTCGCTGTTTGCCGTCATTTCGGTTGTGAGTATTTATTATATTAATTTAAGTATAAGCAGGTCAATACAGGGTGAGCTTGAGGAAAAAACGTATTCCGTTTCCGGAGAGTTACAAAACAGATTTTCTGCATATGAAAAGCAAACCATTAGAGAAGACAACCCTGATATTTATTTGAAAAAGTTATCGAACATATTCTTTACCGATATTAATCTTTACGGAGTTGACGGAAAGTTGATGTCCACATCAAGATCGGAGATTTTCGAAAAAAATCTTCAATCGGATTATATGAACGTGAAAGCCTTTTTCGCATTACGTTTTGATCACAAACTCTTTTTTATCGATAAGGAACGTATAAACAATACGGTTTTTTACAGCTCGTATTTCCCTTTGGTAATGCAAGACGGAACACTTTACGGATATATAAACCTTCCCTATTTTGCAAAGAAAAATTACCTGTTGAATAGTCGCAATCTGTTGTTTGTCAGCTTTTTTAATTTGTTAGTGTTTATAGCTATAATAATTTTGATTATCTCGTATTTTGTTACGAGAATGATTACGAAGCCCTTGTATTTGTTGCAAAAGAGAATTTCCGATACAAATCTGAACCGTGATTTGGCGAAAATAAAGTGGAACCGTGACGATGAAATAGGGCATTTAATTAATGCATATAACGAGATGGTTGAAAAACTTAAAGAGAGCACCGAACTGCTAAAAAAATCGGAAAGGGAATCCGCGTGGCGTGAAATGGCACAACAGATAGCTCATGAAATAAGGAACCCGTTGACCCCGATGAAACTGAATATTCAATATTTGCAAAAAGCACATAAAGAGGGCGACAAGGATTTCGACAATAAACTGAAAAACATAAGCGAGACACTTATAACTCAAATCGATGCATTAAACAATGTTGCTGCAATGTTTTCCGATTTCGCAAAAACAAAGTCGGATAAAGAGGCTGTTTTCGACCTGAAAGAGGTTGTTTTGAAATCGGTAAACCTTTTTAAAAACCGTGGTAACGTTGATATCGTTTTTAATTACGTCAAAGAGGAAAAATATCCCGTAAAAGGAGATGAAAACGATTTTTTAAGAATATTGAACAATTTGATTAAAAATGCACTTCAATCGATAGATGAGAACAGGGGAGGGGAGATTAAAATTATGCTCGCATCAGGTGACGGTTACGTAAATTTGAGTATCTCCGACAACGGAAGCGGCATTCCGGAAGAGTTCAGAGATAAAATTTTTGTTCCGTATTTTACAACCAAAAGCAAAGGTACGGGAATTGGTTTGGCAATAGTTTACAACCTTGTTAAAGAAAACGGAGGAGAAATACGTTTTGAAACCGCCGACGGGGAAGGTACCGTATTCTATTTGCGTTTCCCTCAAACCACCAATTTGTAGTTATCTCAAATTGTTTATTTACTTTTGGCGCGTTATGTCGAAAAACCCCATTAAAAAGCTTGCCGGAGATACTGCTGTTTACGGGCTTGGTACCGTGGTGCCGCGTTTGCTCAATTATCTTCTTGTTCCTTTTTATACCATTATGGTTTTTAACCAATCGCAATACGGTCAAATTACCGAGCTTTATGCATATGTGGCAATACTTATGGTACTGTTAACATACGGAATGGAAACGGCATTTTTCCGTTTTGCCAACAAATCGGGCAATCCTGTTGTTATATACGGAACAGCTGCAACATCCTTGTTGTTCACCTCCACATTGTTTGTTGTAGCCGTTGTTTTATTTAACGGAAAAATTGCACAGGCAATTAGTTATTCGGGACACGGCACATACATCGTGTTGATTGGTTTAATTGTTGCCGTTGATGCTTTTACCTCATTACCATTTGCTTTTTTGAGGTTCATAAACAAGGCAAAACGGTTCTCTTTTATCAAAATAGCAAATGTTATTTTAAATATTGCCTTGAATTTCATTTTGTTGATAATTATTCCGCGACTTTTCAAAGATACTTACAATCACTTTTGGATATACAAAACCTTGGGTTTGGTGGGAATGGTGTTTGTATCTAATCTTGTTGCTTCGCTGTTTACATTGTTGTTGCTTGTTCCCGAACTGAAAAGCTTTACATTGGGTATAGATAAAAACATTTTGAAAAAAATGTTGTCGTACGGATTGCCCATATTGATAATTGGTTTTGCGGGAATGATAAACGAGGTTTCCGATAAAATTTTGTTACGTTATCTGTTACCCCCCGGGGTTAACGTTTCGGCTGTAATTGGTGTGTATGGCGCAAACTACAAACTTGCAATATTGATGATGCTATTTATACAAATGTTCAGGTATGCCGCCGAACCTTTCTTTTTTGCCGAATCGGGAAAATCCGATGCCAAATTGATTTACAGCAGGGTAATGACCGTTTTTGTAGCTTTTTGCTGGTTTATATTTTTATTGGTAATGCTTTTTATCGATGGGTTTAAATATTTTATCGGTCGCGATTTTTGGGTAGGGCTAACCATAGTACCCATTGTTTTGGCAGCCAAACTTTTCCTTGGTATTTTTTATAATCTGTCGGTGTGGTACAAACTTACCGACAAAACCCTATACGGAGGATTAATTGCGCTGTTTGGCGCCACAGTTACGATATTGCTGAATATTATTCTTATACCGTCGTGGGGTTACATAGGCTCTGCTTGGGCAAATTTCGCATGCTATTTCAGTATGGCACTTATTTCTTACTTTTTGGGAAAAAGGTTCTATAAAATCGATTACGATGTGAAAAAAATATCGGGATACTCTTTTCTCGCCTTATTTATTTTCGCCCTTTCACGGTTTTTAAATCTTGATACAACATTCCACCGCATTGCCGCCGGATTTGTTTTGATTTCGGTTTACGTCCTCGTTGTTTATATTTTCGAAAGAAAAAGTTTCTTAAATATTAAAGGGTAACAAAGAGACCTCTGACCGTAAAATTTATTTTTGTGTACTTTTGGCGATTATTTATTAAGATTTTTTTATCTGTTTATTATGGAAATAAAAATAGTAAACCGCTCAAAACATCCTTTGCCGCAATACGAAACCGAATATTCGGCAGGAATGGATTTGCGTGCCAATATTAGTGAGCCCGTAACCATTAAACCTCTTGAGAGGGCACTTGTGCCGACAGGACTTTTTATCGAACTTCCCGAAGGTTACGAAGCGCAAATAAGACCACGCAGCGGAATGGCCTTCAAACACGGAATAAGCCTGTTAAACACACCCGGTACCATTGATGCCGATTACCGCGGCGAAATAAAAATAATTTTGGTTAACGTTTCAAACGAACCGTACACCGTTAACGACGGCGACCGTGTGGCTCAAATGGTAATATCCAAATTTGTACAGGCAAAACTTACCGAAGTGCAACAACTGAACCAAACCGAAAGGGGAGAAGGCGGTTTCGGGCATACCGGTAAAAAGTGAAAAAAATTCTTTAACAGAAGCAAAATGAAATATAAAATCGTATTATTATTTCTTTTAGGAGCATTTTTGTTTCAATCGTGTAAAACTTTCAAGAATACCGATAAAAGCAATAAAGGGAAACCTCTTACCGAAAAAATGAGGTATAAAGAATCAGACCTGTTTACACAAGCCGTTATACTTAAAGTTACGGGAAAATACACCGAAGCCGAAGAGATGATGAAAAAAGCTCTCGAAATCGACTCGCTCGACCCTGCGGCAAACTACCAGGAAGCTAAAATACTTACCATACTCGGCCGTAAAGACGAAGCGGTAGAGTTTGCCGCAAA
This sequence comes from uncultured Lentimicrobiaceae bacterium, assembly GCA_964549335.1. Taxonomy (GTDB): domain Bacteria; phylum Bacteroidota; class Bacteroidia; order Bacteroidales; family F082; genus Sulfidibacterium. The sequence goes on from CAZJUQ010000010.1 coordinate 38,202, forward strand.
GGCAATGAAACTCGATGAAAACAACAAGTGGTACAAAAAACTTTATGCCGATTTGCAAAAAGCGGCAGGAAATTACAAAGAGTATCTTGATACTTATAAAATACTTGCCGAAAAATATCCCGAAGACATCGATTTCCTTACCGAACTCGCTTTTGCTTACTACTTTACGGGTGATTACGAAAATGCGGTTTTCTATTACAATAAATTGGAACAAAAAATCGGCTTGAACGAAATGCTTACCAAACAAATTGCCGAACTTTATACCCGTATCGGACAGCCGGAAAAAGCCGTTGATGCTTACCAAAAACTTATTAACGCTTTCCCCGACGAAAAACATTACTATGCCCTGCTTGCCGAATACTGTTTAAAAAACAATATGCCCGAAAAAGCCAAATATGCCTACGAAAAAATTTTGGAACTGGACCCCGCCGATCCTTACGTACATATTTCCCTCGCCGGTTTTTACCGTAAAAACGGTGACCCCGAAAAAGCTTTCGACCAACTGAAAAAGGGTTTTGAAAACAAAAACCTCGACCTGAAAACAAAAATTAACCTGTTACTTACATATTATTCGGGAAAACTTGACGAAACACAAAAAAAAGAGGCTCTCGAACTATCCGAAATACTTAAAAAAGTCCACCCTGGTGAAGACCTCTCAGAAGCATTTTATGCAACGATGCTTTACGAAAACAAAAGATACCAAGAGGCGGAAATTATTACCCGCAAAATAATTAAAAACAATAATACAAACTATGCAAGTTGGGAACAGTTGCTCTTTTGCGACCTTTACCTCTCGCGATACGATACCCTTGCCGCCGACGCCGATTCGGCTGTCGATTTGTTCCCGAACCAACCGATACCTTATTGGCTCGGAGGTATTGCCAATTTTCAATTGAAAAATTTTAACAAAGCAAAAACGTTACTCGAAAACGCTAAAGAACTTACCGTAAACAACAATGCCCTCCTCGAACAAATATATTCGATACTTGGCGATACTTACAACAAATTGAAAATGTACGACAAATCGTACGAAGCTTACGAAAAAGTGCTGGCAATAAATCCGGAAAACAGCATCGTGCTTAACAATTACGCCTACTATTTAAGCTTGCGTAATCTTAATCTCGACAAAGCCGAAAAAATGGCGGCAAAAGCTGTGGAACTCGACCCTTACAATCAAAACAACCTCGATACTTACGCTTGGGTGTTTTATAAATTGAAAAAATACGACAAAGCCCTCATGTGGGAACAAAAAGCCTTAGACAACGGCGGCGATTCAAGCGGCGTGGTGCTCGAACATATGGGGGATATTTATTATCAACTCGGAAATAAAACCGAAGCATTAAAATGGTGGAAAAAAGCTTCGGAGAAAAAAAACCATTCCGATTTGCTCGATAAAAAAATTAAAGACGGTAAATTGTACGAATAGAAAAGTGTGGACAAATTGAAAAACTTTAATAAAATATTTCTGGTTCTGATTATCGGTGTATTTGCGCTTTCTTCTTGTAAATCAACTAAAAAAGCATTAAAAAAACCGATAAAGGAGAGGGGTTTTGATTATCTTTACTCCAAAATGAAAGAAAATCAGGTTAATGTCGATTATTTTAATGCAAAGCTAAATATCATTTATTATCAAGATAAAAAGTCAAAAACCGAACTGAAAGGACAGCTCAGAATGAAAACCGACAGCATAATTTGGCTAACCGTATCTCCGGCTCTCGGCATCGAAGCTTTACGAATGGTATTGACCCCCGACTCGATTAAAATGGTTAACCGCCTCAACAAAACCTACTTGTTGGGTGATTATAAATTGATAAAAGACCTTTTGAACACCACTATAGATTTTTCGATTATCGAAGACCTGTTGCTCGGAAACGACCTCTCGCAATACAGCGTGAAAAAAATTAAAGTAAAGGTGGATAAGGATATGTACAATATCTCCATTTTGAAAAGAAGAAAACTTAAAAAATATATCCGAAACCAAAATAATATGTCGTTAATTTTGATAAACGACTTTTGGATAGACCCCTACACCTATCGAATTAAAAAAATGAAACTTACCGAGTTTGGCGATTTGTCGAAAAGCCTTGTGGTTTATTACGACGATTATTCCGTAATTGACGGACAGATGGTCCCGCTTTCGATAACTATTGATGTTTATGCCGAAAACCGCTTGACAATTAAAATAAAATATAAAAAAGTTGTGATTGACAAACCCTTGAGGTTCCCCTTTAAAATTTCGAAAAAGTACAAGAAAATGGAATTGAAAAACTGATGTGCATCTTTAAAAAAAATATTATAGCGCTAATTATTATCACCTTACTCTCGGTTCCGGCATCGCTTTTTGCTCAAAAAAACGAAGCGGAAAGTCTGAAAAAAAAACGCCGTAAACTGGAACAAGAGATAGAATATACCAACAAACTACTCGCCGAAGTTAACAAAAACAAAAAAAACACCCTTTACGAACTTAACCTGCTCAATAATAAAATATCCAAACGGAACGAATTGATTGCCGTCCTCAAACGCGAAATTTATCTCATCGACAAAAAAATTGCTCAAACGGGAAATTCATTGGAAATCATCGAAAAAGACCTCGCCTCTCTTAAAAAAGAGTATGCACGAATTGCTTACTATCTGTACAAAAACAACAACGCTTACAATAAACTGATTTTTATCTTTTCGGCCGACGATTTAAACCAGGCTTACCAACGTTTGAGATACATGAAAGAACTCTCCGATTTTGTTAAAAAACAAGCGGGAGAACTGAAAAAAAAAGAAAAACTTAAAAACAACCGCCTCTTAAACCTCAACAAAGAAAAAGCCGAGAAACAAAAACTTCTGGAAAAACAAAACGAAGAAATTGCCCGCCTGGAACTGGCAAAAAAGAAAAAAGAAAAAATAAAACGAAAACTTCAGGGAAAAGAGAGTAAACTAAAAGCAAAACTGCGTGCCAAAAGAAGAGAATCGGCAAAACTGAAAGCAAAAATCGAAAATGTTATCGGAAACGAAACAAAACCCCGTAAAAATTCAGGCAAAAAAACTACATACTCTTTGTCGCCCGAAGAGAGAAAACTCTCGAACCTCTTTGTGGCAAACAAAGGAAAACTGCCGTGGCCTCTCAAAAACGGTGTCGTTGCCGAAACTTTCGGTGTACATAAACATCCCGTTTTAAAACATGTAAAAACAAAAAACAACGGTATCGACTTTGCCACATCCTCCGATGAAAATGCAAGAGCGGTTTTCAAGGGTAAAGTGGTCAGCATAGTTCATATAACAAATACTAATATTGCAGTAATTATTAAACACGGTGAATATTTTACCGTATATTCAAACCTCGATGAGGTTTTTGTACATAAAAATCAAATTGTTAACGAAAAACAGATTATAGGAAAAATTCATACCAATTTGCAGGGAAAAACCGTCCTTCATTTTGAAGTATGGAGGGGAAAAACGGTTCAAAATCCCGCCTATTGGCTCTTGAAAAGATAATATGAAATCGCTTTTGGCGTTTTAAATTTTTACGCTAATACTTTAAATTCTGTAAAAGTGGAACTCTACACAAGAAAAAAACGTTGGAAATTATTCCTTTTTATTCTCGGCCTGTTAATTATTGCCGCCTCGCTTTTTTATACAAACCTTATTGTTACAAAATTTGCACAAACAGAACGGAAAAACGTCAAACTTTGGGCCGATGCCGTTCAACGAAAAGTACGGCTCGTGGAATATACCGACAGGTTTTTCAAACAACTTCGACAACAAGAACGCGAAAAGGTCGAACTCCTCGTGGATGTTTACAAACATATTATGAGCGACTCAACCTCACGCGACCTGACATTCTACCTCAATATCCTCAACAAAAACAAAACAATTCCCGTAATTTTAACCGATAAATACGGCTTCATTAACAGCGCAAACAATGTCGATTGGAACCTCGACACGGTTACCCGGTTGACTGGTAAACTTAAAGAGGAATTTTCGGTTTATCCCCCCATTAAAGTCCCTAATGTCGATAATTACTTGTATTACAATAATTCCAGACTCTATTACGAACTCCAAAATGTTCTCAACGATTATATCTCGTCATTTATGTCCGAAGTCACTTTAAACTCGTCAAGCGTACCGGTTATTATTACCGACAGTACCAAAGAAAACATTTTGCAATTCGGTAACCTGAACGCTGAAAAAATGAAAGACCCGGAATTTGCCCAACGGAAACTCAGGGAGATGAAAAAAGAAAACGAACCTATAATTTTAAAGTTAGACAGACAAACCTCTTACATTTTTTACAAAGATTCAGAACTGCTGACTCAAATGAAACTATTCCCTATAGCTCAAATCTTGATAATCGGTTTTTTCCTCTTTATTGCATATTTGCTCTTTAGCGCTTCGAGAAAATCGGAACAAAACAGAGTTTGGGCCGGCATGGCAAAAGAAACCGCTCACCAGTTGGGAACACCTCTCTCTTCAATTTTGGCTTGGCTCGAACTGCTCAAACTCGACGAAGGAAATATCGCTAAAGCCGTCGAAGAGATTGAAAAAGACGTTAAAAGGCTCGAAATGATATCGGAACGCTTTTCAAAAATAGGCTCAACTCCCTCCATCGAAAATAACAACCTGATTAAAATTATTAACGATACCGTTAACTATCTAAAACCGAGAACACCGCGCAAAGTGATTTACCGCCTCGACTACGACCCTGCCGCTAAAATATTTTTGCCCGTTAACAGTGCCCTTTTCAGTTGGGTTCTCGAAAACCTTTTTAAAAACGCCATTGATGCAATGAACGGTAAAGGCCAAATATCAATAGCGGTTCAACAAGACGAAAACCACGTCTTTATAGATATTTCCGATACGGGAAAAGGCATATCTATTACCGAACAAAAAGCAATTTTCAATCCCGGTTATACCAGCAAAAAAAGAGGGTGGGGGCTCGGGCTTTCCCTCGCAAAACGTATTATTAAAGACTATCACAACGGAAAAATTTTCGTCAAATCATCTTCCGCCGCCAAAGGAACAACTTTCAGAATAGTCTTGAAAAAAAACTGATTATTCACGAAATCTTTTTTCTTCACTCCTTTTGTTTTATATGCTATTTAACTTTATATTTGGCGAACGAAAATTTTTATTTCAAATTAACTTTTTTAACAAAAATGCCATGTTAGGATTTTTTAAAAAAAGAGAACCCGATAGCCTTACATCAAAAAGCGTTTATTACGAACGCGAGTGCGTTGTCAATACGGTTACCGACCTCTTTTTGTTGCTCTCTGACATCAAAGATTTCGAATACCGAAATACAAATGTCCCCATTACTATCAGCAATATTCCTCTTAACGGCATCAACACAAAACAGGTTAAAAAAATTCTCGACACTCCCAAATACATATTCAACAACAACGATAACATCGAAGGACACTCTGTGCTTTTTTATAAAGAAGAAGCCGACATTTACAGGTTTTTAATCCAATTTCACTTTATTAACGACAAACTCTTTTTTGTTGCCAACAAAATTTACACGGGAATGTCGCTCTCCCACAACAACAAAGTATTAATCGTAAAACAACTGGCAAAAAAATACCTGAACTTAGACGATTTCGATGTGCCCGGCGATTACGGAATTTTTATCCGCGACAACAACAACAACAAACTCTTTACCCGCGACGGTGTTTACTTTTTCGTTAATTACATCACGGGCGATAATGTTATTGATGAACTTTACGAAAAATACACCTTTGTCGGTAATGAACTCAAAAAGAATAAAGACGACACTTTCAACAAATCGCTTGACAAGTTCTTATAAAAACCGAGTATGCCGGGAATATATATCCACATCCCTTTTTGCAAACAAAAATGTTATTATTGTAACTTCTTTTCGGTAGCCTCCTCTAAATACCGGAATGTTTTTCTCGAATCGCTATTAAACGAAATATCGGCCCGAAAAGATTACCTGACCGGAAAAAACATAAATACCGTCTATTTCGGCGGCGGAACCCCCTCCCTTTTAAATCACAACGAAATCAACAAAATAATTTCCCTCATTGAACAACTCTTTAACCTTTCACCCCGTGCCGAAATAACCCTCGAAGCAAACCCCGACGACCTGACACCCGGGTACCTGAAAAAACTCAAAGAAAACACGCGTATAAACCGTTTGAGCATTGGAGTGCAAAGCTTTTTTGACGACGACCTGAAATATTTGCACCGCCTTCACAACTCCAAAAAGGCGCGTAGTGCCATTGAAACGGCTCTCGTCACAGGCTTCAAAAACATCACAATAGACCTTATTTACGGAATCCCCACGCTTACCCCTGATAAATGGGAAAAAAACCTCAGCATCTTTTTCTCATACAACCTTCCTCACCTCTCCTCTTATGCTCTTACCGTCGAACCGGGTACCGCCCTCAAAGTTTTTATCGACAAAAAAACAACACCCGCCGTCAGCGAAGACGACACCGTCAACCATTTCGAAACCTTAATTAACGAAACAAAAAAACATAACTTCATACACTACGAAATCTCAAATTTCGCCAAAGAGGGATTTTATTCAAAACACAATTCAATCTACTGGTTGGGCGGACACTATCTCGGCGTTGGCCCCTCAGCCCACTCCTTCAATGGAGTTTCTCGGCAGTGGAATGTGTCTAACCTGAAAAAATATGTCACCTCCGCCAAAGTGGAAAAAATAATCGAAGAAAAAGAAATTTTATCCCAAAACGACCTTTACAACGAGTATGTAATGACCTCCCTGCGTACCGTTTGGGGTTGCAATACGGAGCACATCGAAAATGTCTTCGGAAAAAAACACCGCCTCTATTTTCAAAATAAAATTGAAACTTTCATCTCCGGTGGAATGATAAAAAAATCAGGTACCGTTTACTCCCTTACGGCAAAAGGAAAACTTTTTGCCGACCGTATTGCCTCCGGACTCTTCATCTGACATCTTTATACTCTCTTTTATTTTCTTTTGGGCGGCAAACGGGCTGTCCGCTAATAGTCCTCGGCGGAGGCGCTGTTCGGCAACGGCGTTTTCAGGGGCTTCCTCACGTCAGCCCTGCCTCCGCCTGCCTCACTACCGCCTCCGCCTCCGGGCTGCCGCTCCCATCCCTGCCGCACTCCACTCTTGTCCTTAACGGCTCCCCTAAACCCGGCTTTACCATTTTTATTCAACTTAACGGAATATTATTTTACTTTGTTTTGTCTAAAAAATAAAAACCTGTTGGCTAAAAAACATAATTTATATACTAAAGATATAGAACTTGTTACCAAAATAAAAAACGGAAACAACGAAGCTTTCCGGCAACTTGTAATGCGCTATCGAATGCAAATGATAAAAGTGGCAACGGCAATGTTAGGCAATACAAACGATGCCGAAGACGTGGCACAAGACTCGTTTATTAGATTTTATAATAACATAAACCAATATAATGGCGATGCGGCTCTCGGTACATATCTTACCAAAATAGTTATGAACCTCTCGTTGAATTTGCTGAAAAAACAAAAATCGGAAAAATGGAAAAACAACACCTTAAAAGTAAATTACGACAAACAAAATACCGACCCCTATAAAAACATCGACAACAGGGCATTAATTGAAAAATCTTTGCAACTGCTGCCCGGCGATTACAGATCGGTGGTGGTTTTACGACTTGTTCAGGGATATTCCACAAAAGAAACCGCCGATTTGCTCGGCTTGCCTCTCGGTACGGTTTTGTCGCGTCTCGCACGCGGACAACAAAAATTAAAAACAATTATTAACAACTTGCAAAAAGGTTAACTTAAAGTAAAATAAATGGAAAAGTTCAAAAATTTACTCTACCAATCGTTCGACAGAAAACTTACTCCTGCCGAACAAAAAATTCTTGATGACGCTTTAATTCGTTCAAACGAACTGAAAAACGAAAAACTGGAAATAGAAAAAATGCGTAATATGCTGGAAGATTACCGGCCCCTTATTTCAAACGATTTTACCGCCAAGGTGATGAACAAAATTGAAAACAGGAAAACTTTTTATACCGTCTTTAAATACCTCGTTATGACCGGAGTGGCTGCAATAATACTCTTGCTCGTTACCATCTATTTCACCGACGGAACCGTGTCGTACGAAACTCTTTCGGGTTTATCGGGTTATACACCCGAAACCGACTTGTTGTCTATGTTTAACTGAAAATTTTAATAAAATGATAAATAAAAGAAAATATGTAATAAGCCTTTTTGCTGTCCTGTTTATAGGTTTTGTCTTGGGATATTTGGTAAACGGACGCCTGACCAGAATGCATATCAGCAAAATGCAAAACTACTTTACCGTAAGGGGTTTTAACAGGGCTTTGATTAGAATAATTGAACCCACACCCCAACAGATGAAACAATTGGACCCCATTCTGAAAAAATACGCCCGCAAAAACCGTCGGCGTATGTTTGAAATGCGTATGGCACAAAAAAACAGTTTCGACAGTTTGGAAATGGAACTGAAACCCTATTTAACTCCCGCTCAAATCGAACGTTTCGAAAAATACAAAAAACGCCGCCAAAAACATTTTATGCTTTTTCACCATAACAAGAAACCGAAAAAAAAGAAAAATCTCCCTTAATCCCTTTTTCGTTTTTAAGGTAAGCGGATATTTCTCATCTTTGTAAAAATTTTTGTTTTGTGAAATCTGTTTTACTTACCATTTTTACTCTTTTTTCGCTTTTTGCCCTGTGGCAATGCGCACATCAGGTTATGCCCTCGGGCGGACCCAAAGATACTGAACCGCCCCAAATTGTCGAAGAACAACCTCCCAACGGATCAATACATTTCAACGAAAACGGATTTTACGTCAAATTCAACGAATTTGTCGAACTCGATAATATCAACAAACAACTGCTTATCTCGCCTCCCATGCTGAAATCCCCCGATTTCAAATTCAGGGGCAAAACCTTAATTGTTAAATTTAACGAAAAACTGAAACCCAACACTACCTATTCCGTCTATTTTGGCGATGCCATTGTTGACATTACCGAAAAAAATCCCCTGAAAAACTATTCCTACATTTTTTCTACCGGAAATACTCTGGACTCAATGAGCCTGACGGGCACTCTTAAAAACGCTTTCGACTTAAAACCCGTGGAAGATGCCTATGTAATGCTTTATAAAGATAATAACGATACCCTGCCGTTGGATTTGTTGCCGCTCAATGTAAAACCTTACTATCTGAGTAAAACCGGTAAAAACGGAAATTTCAAGTTCAACGCCTTGGCAAACAGCCCTTACCTCGTCTTTGCTCTTAAAGACCAAAACAACAGCCTTACCTTCGACCAGCCGCAAGAAGAAATAGCATTTATCGACTCGCTTGTTTCACCGCAATATATTCCTGAAACAAAACCCGATACCACACGTCGCGATTCCGTTAATAACACCCCTCCCGATACCCTCAATGCTGCTGCCGACTCTTCCCGGCTTGTTGACGATACCGTTGGTGTTGCCCCTGATATGATAAATTACGAATTGCTGATGTTTAAAAATCAGGATACCGTTCAAAAACTTTTGCAGGCAACCCTTGTCGAAAAAAACAAACTGAGATTTATCTTTTCATTGCCGGCAGACTCGGTGAAAATAAAAATATTAAATGTTACCGGTAATTTTGAATATTTAACCGCATACGGTACCTCTCGCGATACTGTTACCTGGTTTTTAAAAGAGCCGTTTCCCGATACCCTCGACCTTTTATTCTTAAACGGAACCGACACGCTCGAAAACATGGAATTAAGTGCTGTGCCGAAAGTGAAAAATTTAAGACGAAAACCCAAATCAACTCCGAAAACCTTTTTGTCGTATTCGTTCAATACAAAAGGAGTGATAAAACCCGGACAAAACCTCGTGCTGACGGCGGGGCAACCCGTGGTCAATTTTATTACCGATTCGGTTATGTTTGTTTCGGGCGACGATACCCTTTTTAACCCCAAATACAATTTTATCGATACGTTGCACCGCAAAATTCTCTTTCCTTTCAAAGTTAAACCCGGTACAACTTACCGGCTTGTTATTCCCGACTCGGCAATTATTGATTGGAACGGAATTTTTAATAAAAAAATAAATTTCTCATTTAATTCGAAAGAGGAAAAAGAGTACGGTAAACTATCGTTAAAGGTAATTCCGCCCTTTAAAGGTTCGTTTATTTTGCAAATGCTCGACGAAAAAGAGAACGTTTTGGCACAACGTTTTTTTAATGCCGATACCGCTTTTGTTTTTAACTACGTCGAACCCGCATCGTATATTTTCAAACTTATTTTCGATAAAAACGGAAATAAAAAATGGGATACGGGAAATTACCTCAAAAAAATACAACCCGAAAAGGTAATGTTTTTCAATAAAAAAATTGACGTAAAAGCCAACTGGGAATATCAGGAAGAGTGGGAAATAAAAGAGTGATAGTTTTTCCCCGTTTACGGTTCAACCCCTTTTAATAATACGATTTGCTGTCTATAAGTACGTTTTTGCCGTGTTGGTACAATGCGTAATTAAATCCCCTTTGTAACGAAAACGCACCTGTTTCCCCGCTTTTGTTCATTGCAATATATCCCACTTGATATTTTTTGTTGTCGGGAAGTTTTTTAACAATTCGCATAACGGCTTCTTCACAGGCCTGTTGCGGTGTACGTCCGTTGCGCATAAGTTCCACCACCAGAAAAGAACCTGCGGTTTTCATAACAAGTTCACCCATACCCGTGGCAGCGGCACCGCCGACCTCGTTATCCACATACATTCCGTCGCCTATTATCGGTGAGTCGCCAACGCGTCCGTACATTTTAAATCCCAAACCGCTTGTTGTACATGCCCCTGCCATATCTCCGTTTTTGTCAATGGCTATCATACCTATTGTGTCGTGAAATTCTCCGGGATTGTTTTCCCAGTTTATCTCGGGCTTGTAATTCGATTTTTCCAGCCACTTTTTCCAAATTTTTTCCGATTCGGGAGTTAAAAGATTTTCCTTTTTAAATCCGTTGTTTAGTGCAAATTTCAGTGCCCCGTCGCCAACAAGCATAACATGGGGTGTCTTCTCCATTACTAACCTTGCCACCGAAACAGGATGTACTATATTTTGTAAAAAACATACCGAACCTGCATTGCCGTCGGGTCCCATAATACTTGCGTCGAGCGTAACATGTCCGTCGCGGTCGGGCAGTCCGCCAAGCCCCACACTGTGATTTTTCGGATTGCCTTCGGGTACTCTTACCCCTTGCTCCACGGCATCAACAACCGAGCCTCCGTCAGCCATGGTTTTCATGGCCATTTCGTTCGAAGGCAATCCGTGGCTCCACGTCGATATGACAGCCGGATAATTTTCGGGCTTCTTGCCTGGCAAACCTGTTGTGTTGAAGGGTTTTAATGCTTTCGGAACCAATCCCAAAGCGCTGAACAGAGCGGTTTTTTCCAAAAATTTTCTTCTGTTTATCATGATATTCTTTTTGTTAATTGTAAAATGGTTTCTCTTGTTATATTTCGGGAAATTTTCGTTTTGTAAGATATCTTATACCCTCAAAAGGAACATATCCCATTTTTTGAAAAGCCGCAAACGATGCGTCGTTATACCCCTCTATTTGGCAGGCAAAAATATAAATACCTTTCGATTCAAGCCACCTCTCCGCTTCGTTTACCAGCCGGCGTGCAATACCTTTTTTACGGTATCCGGGCAATACGGCAACGCGGTTTATCCACCCTTTGCGCCCGTCGTTGGTTACCAACACAACTCCCACCTCCTTGCCGTCAACCGAGGCAAAAATAAATGTGCCGCAACCCCTTTCCATCTCCTTCTCTATCGACCGGCGGCTGTCGCGTCCTTTGGGCTTGTAAGGTAGTCCCGCCGATTCCCACAATTTAATTATCAAATCGTAATCGCCTTTGCGGTATTCTCTTATTTTTAATTCCATGTTGTAATTAATGTCTCTTTTTTGCGTTATTGTTTTGTAAAGATAAAACAATTAATTTATTGTATTGTGCAACGAATATCATTATTTTTGCATTTTTAAAAAAACATGGCTATGGTAGAAGGCAATAACAAAAAACAACAGTTACAAGCTAAAAATGTAAACATTTGGCTTTATATAGTGCTCTTTATTTTTGCTCTCGGAATAATAGGCTTGTCCATTTGGCTCATCTCCGTTAAAAGTGATATGAGAAGCCTGCTCGCCGAAAAAGAACAGCAAAAAATAGAACTCGAACACGAACTCGACTCCTTAATGCAAGAACACGAGAAAATTAAACAGGAGTACGGTATCCTCGCCGATTCGTTAACGGCAAAAGACAGTATAATTCAACAAAATGCAAAGGAGATTAAAAAACTCCTCAATACAAAATGGGAGTATTACAAAATTAAGAAAAAACTTGCCAGACTTCAGGTGATTTCGCAAAGATACATCCGGCAAATGGATTCGTTATATACCGTAAATCACCAACTTACCGAAGAGAACTTTAAAATAAAAGAGGAGATAAAAGCCGAAAAAAGAAAAAACAAAGAACTCGAAAAACTTAAAGAACACCTTAATTCAAAAGTTAAAGAGGCCGAAGTACTCTCCACATACAACTACAACGTGGGTGGAGTACACCTCGCCGGAGGAAGACGCGAAAAACATACCGACAAAATAAGACGTCTCGATAAAATTAAAGTTTGTTTTACCCTCGCCAAAAACAGTGTGGTAAAACCCGGCAAAAAAACCATCTATATCCGTATTGCACGCCCCGATAAAAAAATCCTTGCCAAAGGACGTTCAGACCAATATTCGTTTATGTTTCAAGGCGAAAAACTACAATACTCTATCATGAAAGAGATAGACTATCAAAACGAACCCATGGATATTTGCGTTTATTGGAACCGTCGTAAAACACAGGAGATGATACCCGGTTTGTATCATGTCGATATTTTCGAAGGCGATAGCAACATAGGACACGCCACGTTTAAATTACGGTAGATTTTTTGCCGCTGTTCGCTCTTCCGGTGCGGTAAGCCCGGCTGAAGATTTGTAAACTTTGATTAATCCCGCTTTGCACTTAATAATTGCAAATTGTTGATAACCTTGCTCTACGGCTTTGTGGCTTTGTTTTTTCCTGCCTCCCCTTTGTGCAAAACGGATGAAAATATTATTGTTCTTTTTTTGCCCCGTTATATTCCCTTTTTTGTTTAACTTTATCACCCCAATTTTTAAACCGAATAGCAGTATGGATTACAAAACAAGTAAAGCAAAGGCCATAAGGCAGGATCTGGCTTTTTTGCCCGACGAAAGCAGGGTCATCACAAAACTTTTCGGACTCGACAAAATCCGTATCTATAAAATTTTCGACAGAATTCTTAAACTGCCCGAAAAAGAGAGAAAATCAATATTGACGCGAACCATTAAAAATTTCGAAAAACGCCATAAAAACGTAAAACGTATTTTCAAAGACAATTTTGACGAAATAAACAGACGGCTCGACATTACCATTTATAACGATTTGCCTCTCGACGACAAATTGCTTGTGGGAGCATATTTTACACTTGAATACTCTATTGAATCGGCGGCACTTTTCAATCCTTCCATTGTGCCCCACCCGTTCCAAAACGGCACTGAAAAAGACGAACTTAAAGTAATAATAAGTTTTAGAGCAGTGGGCGAAGGACATATGTCGAGCGTGGTTTTCAGGAGTGGTATCCTCGATAAAACCGGTGATATACGAATGGATAAAACAAGCCCTCTTGTTGACCCCGCCAAAGTTATTCGTGCCGTGGAATACAAAAAAACCGATTTTGCCCGCAAACTTAAAGATACTAACCAGTACGAACTTGTAAAAGGCGTTTTGGACAATCTGCTCGACTCGTTCACTTTGCAAGAGATGGAAGAGAGTATAAGGCGGTTTAAAGAAAATACAAACATGACCCCGAAACACGACCGTGCCATCGACACGTTGTATTGGCTTGTCCGCTCAAATTACGAAGTTGAGTTTGCCGCCGATTCCGATATATCCGAAAGGGTGATATTCCCGCGCTCAACCACCGATATAAGGGCTATTGAAGATGCTCGGTTTGTGGCTTTCAAAGACGAAAAGGGAGAAATGACATTTTATGCTACATATACGGCTTACAACGGCTTTTCGATTTTGCCCCAGCTCTTGGAAACAAAAGATTTTTACAGATTTAAAATTTGTACCTTGATGGGCGAAGGTTCGCAAAACAAGGGAATGGCTCTTTTCCCTGAAAAAATTAACGGAAAATATGCTAACATATCGCGCAACGACAACGAAAACCTCTTTATTATGTTTTCCGACAATTTAACCTATTGGGACAATCCTAAACTGCTTCGCGAACCCAAATACGAGTGGGAGTTTATCCAGATAGGAAACAGCGGCTCGCCCATAAAGACGGATAAAGGTTGGCTGTTGCTTACACATGGTGTCGGAGCCGTACGTACCTATGCCATAGGCGCAATCTTGCTCGACCTGAACGACCCCTCAAAAGTTATTGCCGAAATAAAAGAACCCATACTTATCCCCGAAGAGAGCGAACGAAACGGTTATGTGCCAAATGTGGTTTACTCTTGTGGAGCAATTTTGCACAACGGCTGGCTCGTAATGCCTTATGCCGCTTCGGATACACGCTCCGGAATAGCTAAGTATAAACTCGACGACCTGCTGGCTCAAATGGTGCCCGTGAAAAATTGATTTTTGATATCATCGATAAATACCGTTTTAACAAATGAAAACAGAACCCTTTTTTAAATTTACTTACGGCCTGTATATTGTAAGTTCGCAATACGGCGGAAAGAAAAACGGATATGTGGCAAATACCGTTTTTCAGGTTACAGCCCAACCGGCGCAAGTGGCCGTGAGTTGCAGCAAAGATAATTTCAGCTCCTCTGTTATCGAAAAAAGCGGAAAATTCAGCGTTTCCGTGTTGCATACAGGGGCGCCCAAAAATTTAATAGGCACTTTCGGTTATAAATCGGGAAAAGATTTTGAAAAGTTCGAAAAGGTTGATTTTTTTGAAGGAAAAACCGGTGTGCCTGTTGTTGTGGAGGGTTCTGTTGCCTGGTTCGAGTGCAAGGTTACACAAAAACTTGATGTCGGAAGTCACATTATCTTTGTGGGTGAAGTGTTGGAAGCCGGACTTACCGACAGCAACGAGCCCCCCATGACTTATGCCTATTTCCGCGAAAACAGAAAAGGTAAAGCCCCCAAAAATGCACCAACCTATGTGGGTAAATCGGAAACCGCAAAAACGGAAGCCAAAATACAAACCGAAAACAAAAGCGTTCAACCGGGCGATTATACCAGATGGGAATGCCTTGTGTGCGGACATATTTACGACCCTGCCGTTGGTGACCCCGATTCGGGAATACCTCCCGGTACACCTTTCGACGATTTGCCCGGCGATTGGGTTTGCCCCGATTGTGGTGCCGCAAAAACGGAATTTATTCCCTTGGACAGGTAACGGCCATTCCAACTTTTGTTACCCTATGTCCGAAAAGAACAACACCCGCTTGCCGGTGGACAAGCGGGTGTTGTTCTTTTTTGTTGTAATCTTTTTATATGTTAATTTTGCTCAACTTTCTCTATATGCGAGGGTTGTGGCATGGATTTGTGTATTGTAAGCTCATCGACAATGTTGCTTGCTCCTGCATATTTGTCGATTACGAATAACACATAACGGATATCGACAACAATGGTGCGTTGGAGTTTTTTATTAAATGCAATGTCACTGCTCATGGCTTCCCAGTTGCCGTCGAAAGCAAGACCTATTAATTCGCCTTTTCCGTTTATTACCGGACTTCCCGAATTTCCTCCCGTAATATCGTTTGTGGTAAGAAAATCCACATCCATTTTACCGTTTTGCCCGTAAGGACCGAAGTCTCTCTTTTCGTACAGCTCTTTAAGTTTTGCCGGAACTGTAAACTCGTCGCTTGCGGGGTCCTCTTTTTCCATTACTCCGTAAAGATGTGTTTGATAGTCGTATTCCACTGCATCGGCAGGATTGTAAGGCTCTACCTTGCCGTAACTGAACCTCAGAGTTGAATTTGCATCGGGATAAAAAACCTTTTCGGGTTGCATCTCGCGGATTGCCTGAATGTATAACCGGCGTGCCTTTGAAAACCCGTTGTCTCCCCTGTATGCTGACGATGCGTCCGTTATTTTCGTCATGTATTCCTTCATCAAATTGAATGCGGGGTCTTTTTTTATCTTTTTTAACGACGGCTTGTCAAGAAAAGCTTCGAATTTTTGTTTGTTGGCAAAAACCGAATTGCTGAAAACATAACCCGACAAATATTGGTAATTTCCCTTAAACTTCTTGATGAGCTTTTTCAAATATTCGGGGTGAAGACTGTCGGGGGTTTTTTCCATATACATTTCGGTCATTGCCGCAAGAACATCGCGGTCGGTATTTTCGTCGTAATCTTTGTAAATTTCATCGAGTTTGCTTTTGAGCTTTTCTATCTGTTTTTTTATTTTTTCTTCCTTTTTGGCGCGTTTCTCTTTTTTCTTCTCTTTGGCAGCCGCCTCCATCATGCCCTCAATGCCCGAAAAATTTTGGGCGAAACCGATTATTTCGGCACCGCTTATTCCCGTAATACTTGCATAAATCAAAGGTTCGATAATATTTGACCGTTGGGCGTAAGTGTTTTCAATTTCCTGCAATACGTTTCCGTATTTTTCTTTGCGCATTTCATCGGCATTTACCCATTCGGTAAACCTTTTCTCAAAAGCCTTTTTCTCGTCGTAAATATGTAGTTTTTCCACTCCTCGTTTTTGTCCTATAAAATATTTCCAACTGTTGGCTATGCCTGCATAATTAGCGGCATATTTTATTTTCACAGCTTGGTCTGCATCCATATGCTTTTTCCATATTTCAAGCTTTTTTCCGAAACTTTCAATCAACGGGGGAAAATATTTGTCGGTTCTGAATTTGACGCCTTCGGCTGTGAGGTAACGGCTTGTGCTGCCCGGAAATCCCCAAATCATGGCGAAATCATCTTTTTTTATCCCGTCGAGCGAAATGGGAAGATAGTGTTTGGGTTTTAACGGAATATTCTCTTCCGAGTACTCTGCCGGAGAGCCGTCGGGAGCAGTGTAAATTCTGAATATCGTAAAATCGCCGGTATGACGGGGCCACATCCAGTTGTCGGTATCGCCGCCGAATTTTCCTATCGATGACGGCGGAGCCCCAACCAATCGAACGTCGCGGTAAACAAGGTACACAAACATGTAATATTCGTTACCTTCGAAAAAAGGTTTTATAACAACATTATACCTTCCTCCTTCTGAAGCCTCTTTTGCAAGCTTTGAAATGATTTTACGTTCCACGGATATTCTTTCATGTTCATCCACCGTATCAAGGACGGGAACAATGCTGTCGGTAACATCGGACATATACACGAGAACAGAGGCTGTTAACCCTTCGTTTGGTAACTCCTCGTCCTTGCTGAAAGCCCAAAATCCGTCTTTCAAATAGTCGTGTTCAACGGTGCTGTGTTTTTGTACCGAAGCATATCCGCAATGGTGATTTGTAAATATCAATCCCTGGCCGGAAACAATTTCGGCGGTACAAAAATAACCTTGGGGGTTCGGACTGTTCGATAAACCCACAATGGCATCTTTTAAACTCGAATGGTTTATGCTGTACAACTCTTCGGGGGTAAGTTGCAAACCCATCTTCTGCATGTCGGCATAATTGAGCCTTTCGAGCAACAACGGTAACCACATGCCTTCGCCGGCACGAAGCTGAAACGTACCGAAAAAGATTAACAGACTTAATAAAATTGTTGTTTTTTTCATTTTGTTACTTTATTGTAATTATTAATGAGGTTATGATGATAAATAAACGTTGAATTTTTTACGTGAAATTATTCACAAACATATGAAAAAATTTGATGTGATTTGGTTGCTTCCCTTTTCAGGTTTAAAATGATGCGGCATGTTGCCCTATGATATTAATTGTTGAATTTTAAAGTTTTGTCTCTGTTTTTACAAAAAACTAATTTGTAAACATTTACATTTTTTTTGTTACTTTGCAATTAATGTATCTATTAACAATTATTAAGAATATAGGTTGTGTACGGAACAGGCATCGGTTTTTTTGTATAAAACAATAAACGGCATAGAATTACCGTAATGTAATGGTGTGAAAACAAAGCGGTTTCGTAATAATGTAAATATTTTGTAATAGCCATATAATTAAACGATTAAAAGGTTTTTGTTGTATGAAAAAATTATTTTTATTTCTCTCGCTGACTGTTTGGACGGTATTGCCGGCACAAACTTTTGTTGATATACAAGCCCGGTTGACGGGCGTTAGCGAGAGCGCCTCGGGTTGGATTGATTTTGACGGGGATGGTGACCTCGACATCTTTGTTACCGGTGAATTTTATTATAAAAACACTCACAAGATAGCCACCAAGTTGTACACAAATCTTAGAAACGACAGGTTTAAAATTGTATATACGCCGGTAACAAATATTTATCGCGGCGATTTCGATTGGGCCGATTACGATTTGGACGGCGACGACGACCTCTTTATAATTGGCCAGGATGCAAACGGAAAATTTGTTGCAAAACTTTATAAAAATCTTAACGGAACAACAAATTTCCTTAATGTTCCTTTGAATATCCCCGGATTGGTCGATGGCTCGGTGGAGTGGGGCGATTACGATGCCGACGGCGATTACGACTTGCTGTTGACCGGAAACAGCACTAAAGGGCCGTTGTCGTTGATTTACCGTAACGACAGACACAACAGGTTTACAAAGATTAAAACACCTTTTCCGGGCGTCAAGTCGGGCGTGGCGCGGTTTAACGATTTCGACCAGGACGGCGACCTCGATGTTATTGTTAGCGGAACCACAGGCTCGGGAATGGTTGTCACCGCACTTTTTGTCTATAACGGCAAATCTTACGAAAAAATTCCCGTTGATATTGCAAATCTTTCCATGAGCGATGTGGCTTGGGCCGATTACGATTTGGACGGTGACGACGATTTTATTGTTATTGGCGAAACACAACAGGGTCGCTTTCAAACAAAACTGTACAATAACGAAAAAAACGGATTCTTCAGCATTGTGCCCGAACATTTTGTAAACGTTCGTTCCGGCTCGGTTGACTGGGGCGATTTTGACCACGACGGCGATTTGGATTTGCTCCTTACCGGCGAATCGGTTAGCGGTCCCGTTTCGAAAATATACCGTAACGACAGAAACGGTATTTTTACCGACATTAATGCCGAACTTATACCCCTCTATATGAGCGACGGCCATTTCGGCGATTACGATAACGACGGCGACCTCGATGTCATTATTTCGGGAATGTCGAAACAGTACGATTTTATAGCAAAAGTGTACCGTAACGACCCGTTTCATACCGATACCGTTAAAGAGGTAACCGATGAAGAGGATATTTTTAATTACAGAACCTACGTGCCCGACAGACCCAAAAAGATTTATTATTATGTATATTCATCTTGTTTTTGCGATATTAACGGAACAGGTAAAAAAAGTTATCATGTATTTTTCAGCCCGATAAAAAAACCGAAAACACAATACGAACTGGAACGTAAATATAACGCTTTGATACATAAAAATTTCCCCAATTGGGATAAATTCGATCAGGCCGAAATTATTCACAACGGTTTTGCTACCTATAACGAAGCTCTGAAATCGAAAAATATCGCCATTCATCAATATAAAATTAAAAATTTTGTTGTCCACGAATTGAATTGGTAATAGTGTGTTGCCTTTTCCGGCATATTACGGTTTAAACTTTATATCTTTTTAAAATGGAAAAAACAAAGGTGTTGTTTGTTTGTTATGGAAACATATGCCGTTCGCCCTCGGCGGAAGCGGTTTTTAACGGTTATATCGATAAAAAGAAGAGAAAAGATGAATTTTTTGTCGATTCGGCCGGAATAATAGATTATCATGAAGGCGAACCCGCCGACCCGAGAATGCAAATTCATGCAAAAAAAAGAGGTTATAACCTTACCTCCGTTTCTCGTCCGGTAAAACCCGAAGATTTTGATATGTTCGATTTCATTGTGGCTATGGATGTTGAAAATATGTACGATTTGAAACGTATTGCCGCCCAAAACAATAAAAACGGGAATAAAATATTTTTGATGACGGAGTTTTCAAAAAAATACCGGTATAACGGTGTACCCGACCCGTATTACGGCGACGAAAACGGTTTTGAACTGGTGCTTGACTTGCTCGAAGATGCCGTCGAAGGATTTTATGAATTTCTGGAAAAGGAGAAAAACAGATGAGATATTTATTAAGTTTTATATTGGTTTTTGTTGCAACGTTGACTTATGCCCAACGCCAAAATCAAATAGTGGAACCGTGGAAAATGTGGTCTAATTTGCATGTCTATTGCCATGTAAACGGCACGGAATATTCTACCGATTACATACGCTTTAACGGCGATACCGCCATTGACGGTGAAAACTACAAAAAGGTGGAATATGCCGAAGACGAAGCTCACGAAAATTGGTCCTTTTACGGATATTTTATACGTGAAGAAAACAACAAGGTGTTCTTAAAACGTCCTTTCGAACCCGAAGGGCTTATTTACGACTTTACATTGCAAAATACCGGCGATACGGTTACCATTAACAATCCGGTGACAAGTTCCCCGTTGCACCTTACTCTTGTCGAAACGGATTCTGTTGAAACAACCGGCGGATGGCGAAAACGACGGAAATTTGTTGCCGACGGCTACCAAACTCCTGAATATTGGATTGAAGGAACGGGAAGCCTCAGCGGAGTCCTTAACAGCGGTATGGCAGTATTCGGCGGACTTTGCGGGTCAGCTGAACTTTTGTGCCAGCACGAACACGATACCCTTGTATATCAAAACCCCGATTACCAAACCTGTTACCTGCTTACCACAGGAATTGAAAAAAAAGAAAACAAAATGCCCGGACCCTCTGTTTTTTACAACAAAAACAGTAATAAAGTCGTTATAAAATGTAAAAACCGTGAAACAAGAAAAGTTGTTATTTACAATATAAACGGAAATGTACTGGAGTCGTTTAACATGAAAAACAATTATGCCGCCATTAGTATGCCTGATAATGTTGATTATTTGATTTTTGTAACCGTAGCCGGAAACCACAAATGCACCACCCGGAAACTGTTGGTTTACTGATGTAACGGGTTTGAATATGGCACGTGCCCTATTTTATTCAACAGTTCCGTAAATGCCGGTACCATATGCCAAAATGATTTTAGTGCCTAATTTAAGGTGTGTTAAAAATAATATTGCCAAAGGTTTTAATTATATAACAATAAATTTTTTGGTGATAATACCGGTTGTTGTTTGTACTTTTAAAAAATAGATGCCTTTATTGAAATTTGAAACATTGAGTTGTATTACGTTACTATTAATTTTTGTGTTTTGATATAATTTTTCGCCTTGTAAATCGTAAATGTTTACCGACATAATTTTATTGTCGGCATCTATTTTTATATTGCCATTTGAAGGATTTGGCGAGACGGTTACCGACGGGGTTTCGTCACCTTCTTCCGTGTGTATCGATTCGGTAAAATCGATAAAAACGAAATCTTGATAGGGTAAATACAGTGAATTTGCATAATCCGAAACACAAGTGTCGCCGTCTTTTCCCCAAACGGCATTAATTTTATAGAATGCCGAGCAATCTCGTAAGTTTGTAAAATTACATGAATCGCCTACATGATTTTGGTAATTTTCCAATCCTTCCGAAGATTGTATAAAAGAGTAAAAATGATAACAGGTGTCGGATAAAAAAATTTTCCGGTAAACATTAAAGCCGAGTAATGTTGAAGGGTCTGCCAAAGGTATCCGGTCTATATAAATTTCGATGTTAAAATTATAATCAAGAGTATAATTCGAAATTTGATCCCACGTGTCGTTTTCATCAAATTTAAAATTATCGCCGTATCCGGTAACGGCAGGTCCGTTGTCAATACCGGGAGGCATAAAGTTGCCGCTGAGCTTTTTCAGCTCGTAGCCTACCCAGTAATAAGACGAGGTGTCTATAATGATGGTGTCGTTTATGGGACAAACCGTCCATGTGCCGGGAACAATATTGTCAACCGTGTCGGAATATATTAAATTGTCCCCGTTTTCCCCCGTCCATATTTTTAATATTACATACTCGAAACCGCTGTCGTAAATAAATATTTTTGCCGATTCAATAGTATCGTTAGCATAATCTGATAACATCCCCGGGCCCCATTTTGCGGCAACAAAAATTTTATCGGGAACGAAATAAAGCCCTC
Source organism: uncultured Lentimicrobiaceae bacterium (assembly GCA_964549335.1). Taxonomy (GTDB): domain Bacteria; phylum Bacteroidota; class Bacteroidia; order Bacteroidales; family F082; genus Sulfidibacterium. The sequence continues at coordinate 60,450 of CAZJUQ010000010.1, forward strand.
CCCCATTGATTCCCGTATCGAAATGTTGCCAGCCACCTGACCCGATAACATCTTGCGGAGAACCCCAATTTAACAAAGCGGTTGCTCCTCCCGGTTGTGGAATCCCAAAATAAATCACATCACCATACAAATCGTGCGGACTTTCACAAATCCTGTAAACTTTAATGTTATCCAAATACCAATCTTGAATATTTATTGTGTTTAAACCGGCTGCTTCAAACCTTATTTGAAAAGTTGTATTCATTGAAAAGCGTGTAATATCATACTCGCGCGATTCCCAATCGAAACTTCCGTTATTTGCTATGCTGTCCAGTGTGTTCCAGCTTGTGGAATCCCCGATTTCTATTTTTAAATATTCTTTTCCGTTTGCATAGTAATCCAATAGTTTAATGTCTATTTTCAAAAAAATTTTCCCCACATGAATGTTTCCTGCATCGATAGGTGCACTTGTGAGGCTGGAAGAATAGTTGGTAAGTAACGGCGACCGGTGAAAATATGCCGAAGGGGCATCGTTGCCGTTATGATTGTCGATACACCAATTGGCCGACGAAGTGCTCCAATTGTTTGTTGTAAAACTCCCCGAATACCAATCTTCGTTAAAAAGAAAAGTAGGGGATAGAGGGTTGACACTTTTGCTTCCCGTATAAGGTTGTCCCGGAAGTTGATTGGAAAGCAGCAATACGATAACTAAATAAAAAGCGTAAAGAAAATTTGGAGTTTTCATGATGTTTTTGTTTTAAAAGAGAGAATGACCTGTATATAAGACAAATAAAAAGCTGTTTACCCTGAATTTGAAGAAAACTTTTTTAATAAGAATTTATAAAAGCGCTTAATTTTTTTCGTATTTATGTGTGCCACAATGACTATGGAATATTTATGTTTTATCCTTCTGTTTTTGTTAATTTATTTTTTTACCATTTTCAATAAAAAAATCAAATATTATAATTACATGGTTTTAAGCATCTGTTTTTAGCTTGCAGCATTTTGTGTATGAGCAAACTATATTCCTGAGTAGGATTAATAAACAAAACGGATATAACCCGCTCCAATTTTATAAAATTTTTGTTTGGCAAAAGAAACCGTTAACGGAAAAATTTTTTAATAATACATTATAATAGACCCAATTCCGTCGGTTCATAAGAATTTATAACTATTTTTGCCACAATCAACAATATTATTAATCCTCGATAATCAAAAAATTAAATCCATGAAAAAAATTTATCTTTCTTTATTAATCGTTGTTTTTGCGTTATCGTTGGAAGCGCAGATAGTTATTAACGAAAACAATGTAGCCCCCGTGGGAAGTACGGTAGTTATTGCTTACGACTCCGTTCCCGATGCCACCATTGTGCCGGGAGATGCCGGCGGAAATAAAGTTTGGAATTTTTCGGCACTTCACGAGCACTATTACGATACTTTGTATATGGTTTCTCCCGAAACAACTCCGTTCGGACAAAGTTTCCCCGACGCCAATTATGTTAGCGAAAGGGTTGAGGGACAGGACACCTCGTATGCTTACTTTGTAAAAAACAGCGATGCCATGACACTTTTGGGATATTCGGGATACTCGTCGCAGGTGGAAGATACCGTTGTTGTTAACATAGTTCCCGGCGATACCGTTTTGGATTTTCCGGTACAGTACGGAAATCACCGCGAGGAATCTTATTATTACCAAATAGTGATGGCAAGTCCGAGCCCGGGTGTCGATTCCGTAAGATACAAACGTTCTACCGACAAAACCACCGATGTGGATGCATGGGGTACAATGACCATCCCCGGTGGCACTTACGATGTTTTACGCCGCAAAACGGTTTTTGATGAAGCCGATAGCACATGGGTTCTGCTTTTCGGCAGCTGGACGCTGCTTGCAAACAATACATATACCAGTACCTCATACGAATGGTTAACCAATCAGGTTACCCCGGGATTTACTCTCGTGTCGATTGATATTGACGAAGGAAACATTACCGGTGTTAACTTTTTAAAAGGAAATCCCGTGGGAATAAAACAAAAAGAGGTTCGTAATCTGGATGTTTATCCGAATCCTGCCACCGGCCGTATTTCGTTTGAAACAGAAAAGCATATTGACGGAAATTTAACCATTTATAACGGTTCGGGAAATAAAATTTTCGAAAAAACGGTTTCCGGCAGCAAATTCCATGTTAATGTTTCAAAATTAATTCCCGGCACTTATTTTGTCATCCTTGACGACCATTACAAAGGAACGGTTAAATATTCCGGAAAATTTATTAAAAGATAGCACCGGTTATTGTCGGGCAATACTTGAGGTTAACCGTATTGGCTCTTTTTTTATGAAAGTGTTACCGGTTTGTTAAACGGTTTTCCTGACCTTATTAATATTGAAACTTTTTTAAAGTTTTTGGTTGTTTTACAATATTAATTTTAAATGTTGATAAAAACCCGCGGTGTTGTTTTGCAACACTTTAAATATTCCGAAACATCACTCGTGGTAAAAATTTTTACCGAAGAGCTGGGTTTACAATCGTATATGGTGAAAGGGAGCCGTTCAAAAAAGTCGAAACTGAAACCTGCCTATTTTCAGCCCCTTACTCTTTTGGAAATGGTGGTGTATCACAAAGAAAACCGGCAGTTGCATTCCGTTAAGGAGATAAAATCGGCATATTCGTGGCGGCATATACCGTTTAATATTCAAAAACAGACGGTGATTCTTTTTTTGAATGAAATTTTATACAAAACCTTACGCGAAGAGGTCCCCGACAAAAAACTGTTCGAATTTATTTACAACAGCTTGCATTGGTTCGATTTGGAAGAGGAGAACTTTGTCAATTTTCATATATTCTTTTTATTGCATTTGAGCCGCTTTTTGGGCTTTTTCCCCAAAGAGACCCCCGGAATTACAAATGCTGTGTTTTTCGATTTAAAAGAGGGTTTTTTCACACCGGGACAGCCTGTTCATCCCTATTACATCGAAGGTGATGTGGCAAAAGATATGTTGTTTTTCTTAAACAGAAATATCGACTCAATAAAAAGTTTTAAATACGGTACTAAACGCCGCCGCAACCTGTTGGATGCACTGGTAACATATTACCAGTTGCATTTGCCGGAAATGGGAAAAATAAAATCGCTCGACATTTTAACGGCGGTAATTCACGGATAAGCCGTTTACTTTTGCGTCATAATGTTTTTGTTGTAAAACTTTGTAAAATCCCTGATAATTTCATCCCTTACCCTTCTGAAAACATTTGTTATTTGTTCGTCGGTGCCTGTGGCTGCGGCAGGATCGTCGAAACCGATGTGCAATCTCTGTTTTACCTCTCCCGTAAATACGGGACAAACCTCTTTTGCTCCGTCGCAAACGGTTATTACCCAATCGAAACCGGTATTTATAAACCTGTTAACATGCTTTGGATACCCTTTTGATATGTCGATGTCTTTTTCCGCCATCACCTCAACAGCTTTACGGTGTACCTTCTCTCCCGGTTCGGTTCCGGCAGAATATATTTCCAACGATTTGTCAATCGATTTTAAAAAACCTTCGGCCATTTGACTCCGGCATGTGTTTCCGGTACACAATATTAAAATTTTGGTCATTTTTTTAATGTTTCAAAAAGTTTTTTCTCCGACGGTTTATATCCTCGTGCCACTATTTTCCCGTTTATTATTATGGTGGGAAGTATCCAGGTGCGGTACTTAAAAAATTGTTTTATGTCGGTTTCAACCGTAATTTCCGACTTGATGCGGTATTTCGATAAAAATCTTTCTATGTATCCGATTATTTTTTTAGTTTTCCAACAACCTTTTCCGGGACTTAATACCGTTATATTGTTTTTAGCCTCCATTCACGTTATGTTATCTTTTTTAAAATGTGGTTTTACCAAACGCAAACCGTACAAAAATATAATAAAAGGGAATTGGCCTTTGTCTCTTCCTTATTATTTAAAAAAATAACCGTAAAATCTTGAAAATCCGCAATTTTTTTATTTTTATGGCGCTAAAAAAAACAGGATGCGGCAATAAAAATTTTTCTATCGGGAAAATGAACAACCATTGCATTCAAAACATTGTCAATTTATATAAAAGAAAAATTATGAGACATATGAAAAGAAATTTAACGGTACTTATATTGTTAATAAGCAGTGCCGTTTCGTTAAAGGCACAATGGAACGACTCCTATTATCACGACGGCAAAAACGATTATTTTCCCAACATGAAAAATCTTACGGTTTTTAACCCCGATTACTATTGGCAAAACGAACATTTATGGGATTATGATGTCAATTTTTATTTTATCGATTTATCGGTATCTCCGTTGTCAACATTTGTAACGGGGAGTTGTACCATAGGGGCAACGGCGGTTACCCAAATAGACACCTTTGCCTTTGAACTTATCCCCGAGCAAACCATCGACTCCATATTTGTCGACAATGTAAAATATACATCATTCACCAGGGATGGTAATAATATTTTGGTTCCCGTTTCGGCAATAGGAAATCAAACCGCTTTCGATGCAAAAATTTATTACCACGGTCAGCCGCCTTCGGGTGGTTTTTTCAGTGGAATTACCCATAAAACTTCGCCCACTTACAATAAAGAAGTAACATGGACACTGTCGGAACCTTTTGCCGCCAAAGATTGGTTTCCCGTGAAACAAGATTTGCAAGACAAAGCCGATTCGGCTTGGATTTTTCTAACCACCGATACCGCTTACATGGCAGGCTCCGAAGGTGTTCTCGAAAATGTTACCGAATTGGGAAACGGAAAACACCGGTTCGAGTGGAAAGAACATCATCCCATAGATTATTACCTGCTTTCGTTCTCCGTATCCGATTATCAGGATTACAGCATCTATGCCCATCCTTCGGGATTAAACGGCGATTCCGTTCTTATTCAAAATTTTATTTACGACGACCCTTCGTGTTTGCAAGTAAATAAAAATGCCATAGACGAAACAGCCGAAATTTTGGAACTCTATTCCGATTTGTTTATTACCTATCCCTTTTCCGATGAAAAATACGGACATTGTCTTACCGAACTTGGAGGCGGTATGGAACATCAAACCATGACAACAATTGGCGGGTTTAATTTTCATCTCGTTTCGCACGAACTGGGACATATGTGGTTCGGCGATAACGTAACCTGTGCCACATGGAGTGATATCTGGATTAACGAAGGTTTTGCTACCTATTCGAACTACCTCGCCGAAGAAAAAATCCACGGTTGGAATGCAGCACAAACCTTTATCATAAACACACAAAACAATGCTATGGGCGATACTCTTAACAGTATTTACATTCCCGAAGATGAAATTTTCCCGGGAAACGAATGGAGAATTTTTGACGGACGCCTCTCTTACGATAAAGGAGCTTCCATAATTCATATGTTGCGTCACGAAATTGGCGACGACTCCCTCTTTTTTAGCGTTTTGAGCACTTTCCAAACCCAGTTTTCCGACAGTACCGCTACCGGCGACGATTTTAAAAATGTTGCCGAAAACGTTACAGGAATGGATTTCGATTACTTTTTCGACCAATGGTATTACGGCAAGGGTTACCCCATTTACAATTTCAACTGGTATTGGAGCGGGGGAGTGTTTCACCTCACTTCAACACAAACTTCAACTTCGCATGAGACCCCCCTGTTCGACATGCTTATGGATTACAAACTGAAGTTTGGCGACGGTTCCGATACGGTAATTCAATTGCGTCAAACGGCAAACCTGAACGTTTTTGATGTGCCGGTTGAAAAAGAGGTCGTTAATATTGTGCCGGACCCCGACAACTGGACTCTGGAAAAAACAGGAAGTATTGTTAGTATCCCCGAAAATATTGATAATACCGCATATTTTACAATAGGACCTGTTCCCGTAAAGACAAAAATCAATATCTATTTTGAAAATAACGGAAATAATAATCATACCGTTAAAATTACCGATGTTTCGGGAAAGGTTTTGATACAAAAAGAGTTCAGGGGTAAAAGTTTGCAAATTGATTTGTCATCCTTACCGGAAGGGATATTTTTTATTAGCTCCACCGCAGGTACCGATACCGTTGTTAAAAGATTCGTTAAAATATAAAAAAGGCACGGTTTTTGGCGATTATTGAAAAATTAACGGTTAAAACTTATATTATGAAAAAAATATTGACGATTGTTTTGTTAATTGCAGCGGTTCAGTTGAATGCACAACAAAAGAAAGCTGCTTTTACATTTGGTTCAGGCATCTTGTTTCTCGGTACAGGTGATGTGCTGGCAATTAGTTTCGAAAACGAAATAAGTTACAAGTTTAACCACTACGTTTCGTCTTCGGCTATCTTAAGTTACGGCAGGGGTGACAACGGTTCATATCAAAGCACCTCATTTATACAAGGCAACTTTAATGTTTATCTTTCACCTTTCCGTAACAACAAGAAAAATAATTTTAAATTGGGAACGGGATTTTCAATAATGAATGTTGCCAATACCCGTTACTATGTTTATGATTGTGGCAATGTTCCCCACGATCAACTGCGTTCAAAAATTTTTGAAAAGAGAAACTCTACGGGGTTTAATATCATTTTCGAAGATACATACTCCGTTAACGACTATTTTTTGATAGGATTGAAACTTTTTATCCAACCCTATACAAACGGCGATATTAATTCGGGTATCACGTTAAAAGCCGGTATTGTTTTTTAGCGGGAATAAAAGGGTTTTAAGTCAAGCTGCTTTTTGTCTCTTTTTTACAACTTGCTTGCCAACACCACTGTTCTTTTGTACTCTTTTACGGTGCCGTCGAGGTTGAATATACGTATAAATACGATGTATATGCCTACCGGAGCTTTGGTGTTGTCGTCTTTCAGCCCGTCCCAAACAACAAACCCTTTTTTTGTGCCGGCATAAAGGTTTTGTACAAGTTTGCGAACAAGGTGTCCCGATTTGTCGAAAATATATACCGTAAGTGAATTTCCGGGATTGTCGAAACGGTAATTTATTGTTGCAATATCATTATATCCGTCGTTGTCGGGCGAAAATATTTCCGGTTCGACACTAATTTCGATAACGCTGCTGTCGGGTGCCAAATATTGTGAGTTTTGATAACCTGGAGTGCCGAAACCGCAACTCTCCGATGCCGAGTGCCAGTTCTCCTTGTCGTTAGTGGCTTTATTAAAAGAGATACGCTCAAGCGAGACGCCGTCGTAATAGTTGAGCAAGGGGTAATGCATCTCTTCGTTATAGTCGAACCTGTCGATAAAATTGCCATTGTATTTGGCTATTATAACCGTCCCTTTGTCGTTGGGATACGAAGGGAAATGTTCCATTTGCAAAAAAGCATCTTTGTCCTCGGTATAATATTGCTCCACAACCTTTTGTGGCGATACCGTAAGCAGTTTGTAACGGTATGGAGGATAGAGGTATTGCGTTTGCACAATGTTGTAAAAAGAGGTATCGGGTGGGTTTGGAGGGCTGTTTTTTATACTTCCCAGAAGCAATTGCGACAAATCCAGAATTTTTCCCGAACGGTTGTAAATCTCCACGTAATCCACACCGTCGCCCAAAGGGTTAAAAAGCACTTCGTTAATAACGATATCTCCTGCATTAATGGTATCGGGTATGCCGAAAACAATAACCGTATCGGCTGACGGAGATAAACCGGTGCAGTTTTCCACTTCGTTCGAAACGGTTAACCTGTACTCTTCGCCCGGTTTGAAACTGTTTTCGAAATAAAGCTCCACTCTGTTTTTTTCATCTTCGAAAGTATAAACGTATTTAGGGTTTCCCAAATCTTTGTCGGCGGTGTAAACATCTGTTTGCCCCACGGTTCCGGGATTCATGAGTTGTGTAAAAATAATGCGCAAAATGTTGTCGGCCAATATTTCAATATGTTTTACCGCAGGGTAAAGTTCCGTTTGTTCAAATACGGAGTTAATAGTGCCGGGCGTGCCACCTCTGTTATCGACAGACGCTTTCCAGTTTTCCCCTTCCGAGCAGATGTTTTCAGGATTTATCTGTTCCAGCGACCAGCCGCCGTCCTCTTTGCCGGGGTCTCCGTACCATTTGTTCGAGTATGTCAACTTGCTTATTATATTGTCCGAAGCATCATAAAGAATGAGTGTTTGTCCGCTGTTTTTCAGCGAAAAGGTACTAAAGCCGTAAAAAGTACCGTATTCCGATAGATAGGGTCCGGCGGTGGTTTTTCCGACTATAAGATAACCGTTTGCGGCAATGGAAATTTGGTCGAACATCTTTTCCGAAGTTCCAACAACCAATTTCCAGCCCGAAAGATTAATTGTCTTGTCAACGCGGTTGTATAGTTCCAGATATTCGTATTCGGGCAAACCGACGGCAGGGGTGGGGTCAGCCATAATTTCATTGAAAACCACATCGTGTTCCACGGGAACATAATAGGAAAAATCCAGGTTTGTGGTTTCCATTACGTTTCCTGAAATGTCGCAAACACCCGAAATTTTGAGGTTGTAATCCCTTCCCGGAGTAAACGGGTCGTTGAAAATCAGAGTTACGGTGACGCCGTCAGCCATTAAATATGCACTGTCGGGATGTGAACCCGGGGGAGTTAAGTAATAATTTTGAATGTTTTCCGAAGAGGTTTTATCTACGGTTTCGTTAAATACCACTTGTAATGATGTGCCGGAAGACGGAAATGCGGTAAGTGCCGCCGGCGGTATAGTGTCAACGGTAATGGTGTTTACGTAAATGTTGTCGAAATATATTTTCGAGCTGTTGCTTTTTGTGTATTTGCAAAAAATACCGAAATAGCGGGAATTAATAACGGTGTTGTCAAAACCTTGTGCTTCGGGCAAATAGTTTTCTCCCCCTTCGGGGTCGGCAAAAAGTTGCCAGTTGCCGTCGCCGTCGTGTGTTACTTTCACCCCCAGTTTGAACGAACTTGAAATAAGTCCCTCAGTGCCCCGGCAAACCGTTGTCAAATTATCCCCGTTTTGACGGAACAATTCAAGGGCATCGTTACTCCCCGCTTCTCCAAGTTGAATAAAATATCCGTTTAAAGGGGCGCTTAAATCGGACGAATCGGCGGCAAGATATATTCTGCCGTTGTTGTTCGACGATGGGCTGAAAGAAAACCTTATCCAAAAACGCCACTCGGTATTTGTCAACATGCCGTTTGCCGTTGATAAATATGCCGTTCCGGCAACGGTGTCGTTAAGTTGTAACTGATAGTAACGGTTTATTTTAAACTTGTTTGCCGTGCCGTTCCATGCAGGGTTTTGCGTAAAGTCCCCATCGTCGAAATCTTCTTGAACCTGCGGGGCGGCAAACAACGGAATCAACAACAAAAGAAAAATAACGGGTTTCATTATTTAACTATTTTTGCAAACCGGAATTGAGTGTAAAGATAGATAAAAATATGAAAATTGCGGTTGTCGGTGCCACGGGACTTGTAGGAAGAAAAATATCGGAGGTTTTGGAGGAAAACAATTTTCCCGTTACCACCTTTATTGCCGCGGCATCTGAAAAATCGAAAGGGAAGAGTGTTGTTTTCAATGACAAAGAGTATCCCGTAATGACGATGCCGGAAGTTTTGAGTGCCAACCCCGACATTGCAATTTTTTCGGCGGGGAGTGAAATTTCGAAAAGGTGGGCGCCGCTTTTTGCCGCCAAGGGATGTTATGTTGTTGACAATTCGTCGGCGTGGCGCATGGATGTGAATGTGCCGCTGGTGGTTCCCGAAATCAATCCCCGGGCATTGTCGCCGGAAAAAAAGATTATCGCCAATCCCAATTGCTCTACAATTCAAATGGTGATGGCACTGTTCCCCCTGCACAAAAAATTCATAATAAAACGTATTGTTGTTTCCACTTACCAGTCGGTAACCGGAAGCGGAGCCAAAGGCTTGATGCAGCTAAAAGCTGAGCAAAACGGAGAGAAACGGTTTTTGGCATATCCTTACCCCGTTCACGAAAACGTTTTGCCGCATGCCGGCGACTTTACTGACGAGGGTTACACTACCGAAGAGATGAAACTGGTGAACGAAACCAAGAAAATTCTTGATGATTACAATATTGCAATTACCGCCACCGCGGCACGTGTTCCCGTAACCGGAGGTCATTCCGAATCGGTGAATGTTGAATTTGAAAAGGAATTTTCAATGCATGAAATTTTATCGTTGCTCAAAGATATGCCGGGTGTTAAGGTTGTGGATAACCCCGCCGCAAATTCTTATCCCATGCCGGTGGATGCCGAAGGTAAAAACGAGGTTTTTGTGGGCAGGATAAGACGCGACAATTCGGTGAAAAACGGTTTGAACTTGTGGATTGTTGCCGACAATTTACGCAAAGGGGCGGCATTAAATGCGGTTCAAATAGCAGAATTACTTATTAAAAAAGAGATAATAAAAATTGAAAATATATAATTGCATAGATGATTTTAATGGGGCGAAAAACCCCGTTGTTACCATTGGCACTTTCGACGGGGTACACCTCGGACACCGTGCCGTTTTCCGAAAAATGATGAGAGATGCAAAAGCTCTTAACGGCGAAACGGTGGTGATTACGTTTTATCCGCACCCGAGACTGGTTTTGAATAAAGACGTCGGAAATCTTAAATTTATTAATACCGAGAAAAAAAAGATAGAACGAATTGAGGCCGCGGGAATAGACCATCTGATAATTATAAACTTTACAAAAGAGTTTTCGGAATTGTCTTCCGAACAATTTTTAAAACGGTATGTTGTTGATAAGATAAATCCGAAAAAAATAGTTATTGGATACGACCACCACTTCGGAAAAAACCGGAGGGGAACTTTTGATTTGCTGCTGAACCTGGGACACCGGTACAATTTTTCGGTTGAAAAAGTGGAGCCTTTGATAATCGACGGAATTACGGTAAGCTCCACCAAAATAAGAGACCTTTTGAAAGAGGGTAAAGTTGCCGAAGCAAACAGGCTTTTGGGATACGAATATTCCATAACCGGAAAAGTGGTGCACGGAAACGGAATAGGCAGAACCATAGGCTTTCCAACCGCTAATATATCAATAAAAGACGAATACAAACTTATTGCGGCAAACGGTGTTTACGCTTGCCGTGTTGAAGTGGAAAAAGAAAAATTCAACGGAATGGGGAACATAGGTACACGCCCCACAATTGACCACGGAGAATTGACAATTGAGGTAAACATATTTGATTTTAACAAGGATATTTACCATAAGGAGATAACAATATCGTTTGTGAAACGTATGCGTAACGAAATAAAATTCGACAATTTGCAAGCCCTTAAAAAACAGCTGATTAAAGATAAAGAAAATACATTATCTTTGTTGAAAAGTTGTTAACTAAAATTAATAATTTGATAAACAAAAAGTTACTGTTGTTTTTCAGTGCGTTGTTATTGTCGGTGGTTGCGTTGGCGCAACAACCCTGGAAATTGGTTAGAAGTTCCGACGGAATAAGGGTTTATACAAAAATGGACGATAATTCGTTTATAAAAATTGTAAAAGCCGAAACCGAAATAAAAACATCGCTTTCGGCATGTTTCAGCCTTTTAACCGATATACAAAACCAACCCAGCTGGGTGTTTAATTGTAAAAACCCTCAAATTCTGAAAAAAATAGACAACTTTCATTGGTATTATTATACCCAAATTGATGTCCCCTGGCCCATATCCGACAGGGATATCGTTTCTTACGTGGAGACAACCCAAGACCCTGTTACCAAAACCCTCGTTGTGAAATCGACGGGCAAACCTGATTTTATTCCCGAAAATCCCGAGTGTGTTAGAGTGCCACAGTTGACATCATACTGGATTTTTGAGCCCCTTTCAAACGGGATGATACATGTAACCTTGAAACTAAAATTGGATATCGGCGGTTCAATACCGCAATGGATTACAAATCTGTTTGTAACCAAAGGACCCTATTATACCCTCAAAAATATCAAATTCCAAATAGAAAAACCCAAATACAAAGAGGCAAAACTCAATTTCATTCAAGAACCTTTTTATTAGTGCCGTTTTAGGTTAAAAATTGTTAACTGCCTGAAAATAATCATTTAAAACCATTGGTTTCGCCTTGGCGCGGTATTAATTTTGTACAGCGCATTTAAAACCGTTAAAAATTTATTGTCATGAAAAAGATAGTGATGATTTTTGCAATTTTGGCAGCAAGTTTTTCGTTGCAGGCACAATCGTTAAACGATACCATTGCCATAAACGGGGTAAAACCCCAAATCAAAATCAAGGTAAATAAAATTTACGACGAAAACGGCAACGTTATTGGATACGACTCCACATACGTATGGTCATATTCCAACTCGCCGGAAAACAAAAATTTTATAACCATAAATCCCGACAGCTTGATACATGAATTTAAACCTTTGTTCGACAGGAATTTCACGGATGTTCCGTTAAACCCTTTCGACAACAAATTTTTCAACGATACCACAATGCTTTTCGACTTTTTTAACAACGAACACTTTTTTGAAAAGTGGCAAAACGAGTTGTTTAATTTTCAAAATGAGATAAAACGCATGGATTCGTTGAAAGAGATTTTCTTTAAAAAATACATTGAAAACATCAACGGAAAACAAAAAGGAAAGCTCTATTAACATCCGTTTCCGTTGAAAAATTTCGAATGGATGTCTGTTTTGCCTACGGCACCGTTTATGCCTGGTTTACAGTTGTTTGCCGGCATCAAAAAAAGCCTTTGCAATATTGCAAAGGCTTTTTTTGTGGAGCATATCGGAATCGAACCGATGACCTCTTGACTGCCAGTCAAACGCTCTAGCCAACTGAGCTAATGCCCCGCAATGAGGCTGCAAAAATAAAATATTTTTTTATAATAACATTAATAAATATTTTTTTACTTTTGAGCAATCCGAAAATAACATATCTTAAAGATAATAATTATGAAAACTTCCCTCTATTCCCTGTTTCTTTTCGGGGTGGTGTCTCTTTTTTTTGCTTCGTGCGAAAAAACCGGCGACAGCAACGACGACAATAACCCCCCCGTTGCCGAATTTACAATAACCCCGCAAACCGGCGATACATCGGTAACATTTTTGTTTGATGCAAGTGCCAGTTACGACCCTGAGCAGGGTGCCGATTCGCTTTTATACAGTTGGGATTTTACGGGTTATCACAATTGGACTCAATTTTCGTCGAACCGTGTGGCATCGCATAAATATTCCGAAGCGGGAACCTACGAAGTAACCCTGCAAGTAAAAGATAATAAGGGATGGACCGACTCAAAATCACATACGTTAACGGTTACATACTGAATTGAATATGAAACGCCTTTTTGTTGCCGTAAAAATTGCTCCCGGCGAAAATTTTCTAAAAACCTATTATTCGTTAAAAAAAGATTTGAAAAACGAAAAAATAAAATGGGTTGAGCCGCAGAATATGCATATTACTTTGAAATTTTTGGGCGAAACGCACCACGATAAAATTCCGCTGATAGAAAATGTCCTCAAACGGGTTGCAATTAACAATTCTTCTTTCGGATTTTCGGTTGAAAACACCGGAGTATTCGGAAGCAGATACAATCCCAGGGTTTTATGGTTCGGAATAAACAACAACAAGCAGTTGAAAAATCTCGGCGAAGAGATTATTGACGCTCTTGATGCCGCAGGCTTTAAACGCGACAGACAAAATTTTGTTCCTCATCTTACCGTTGGAAGAATAAAGTTTTTGGAAAGCAAAAAATATTTCCAAAGAGTTGTTGACGGATATAAAAACGTTTTTTTCCAAAATGTTGAGGTAAACAAATTTTACCTGTACGAAAGCATTTTAAAATCAACAGGACCCGTTTATCATCCTTTAAAAGAGTTTTCACTTAACGCTTAAAATGTTTCAACTTGTTTTTTTATACTTTTGCAGCCCAAAATTCTCACTATGAATGCTAATGATGTTGAAATAATGGCACCCGTGGGTTCGTACGAATCGCTTACCGCGGCTATTCAGGGCGGAGCCGACTCGGTTTACTTCGGCATAGAAAACCTGAATATGCGTTCAAGGTCATCAAAAAACTTTTCCATTGACGATTTAATAAAAATCTCAAAAATTTGTAATGAGAATAACATACGCTCGTACATAACTTTAAATACGGAAATTTACGATAACGAGCTTGATTTGATGCGCCGGATAGTAGATGCCGCCAAAGAAAACGGAATTACTGCCGTTATTGCTTCCGACCAGGCCGTTATTCAATATGCCTTTTCAAAAGGTGTTGAAATTCACATGTCAACACAAACCAACATAACAAACATCGAAGCCGTTAAATTTTATTCCCGCTTTGCCGATGTAATGGTAACGGCACGCGAACTTAGTTTGCAACAAGTTAAAGCTATTACCGACAACATAAAAGAGCAGAATATTCGCGGGCCGAAAGGGGAACTCGTAAAAATTGAGATTTTTGCACATGGCGCTTTATGTATGGCGGTCTCGGGAAAATGTTATTTAAGCCTTGATAATTTAAATTCGTCGGCAAACCGTGGCGCCTGCCTTCAACCTTGCCGCCGGAAATATACCGTCAAAGATACCGAATCGGATTTGGAACTTGTGGTTGACGGAAAATACATTATGTCGCCGAAAGATTTGAATACGGTTTCGTTTCTCGATAAAATTCTTGATGCCGGTGTACGCGTGTTAAAACTCGAAGGCAGAGGACGTCCGGCCGATTATGTTAAAACCGTGGTGCAAGTTTATCGAAATGCCGTAAATGCTTGGTTCGAAAATAAATATAACAAGAAAAATATTGAAAAATGGAACGGTGAACTGAAAAAAGTTTACAACCGCGGATATTGGGACGGATATTACCTCGGCAGAAAATTGGGCGAGTGGACTGATGCTTACGGAAATCAAGCCACCGAACGGAAGATATATGTCGGTAAAATAACTAACTATTTCAATAAAATAGGCGTTGCCGAAGTAAAAGTGGAGGCGCAAGACCTTTATGTCAACGAAAACATAAAAATAATAGGACCCACTACCGGGGTTTACGAAGACAGCATTTCGGAGATACGCCTCGAATACGACCCCGTTGCAAAAGCCAACAAAGGGGATGTATGTTCCATCCCCGTTAAAAGTACCGTGCGGCGTGGCGACAAACTCTATAAAATTGTTAACATAACAAATTAAAAACATAAAAATAATGGAGCAAATTAATCTTAATCACGAATTAGACCAAAAAACGGTAAACGTAATACGCGGGCTGATTATGGACGGCACACGGAAAGCCAACTCGGGGCACCCCGGCGGAGCCATGTCGTCAACCGATATGGCATATATACTTTTCAAATATTTTCTGAAATTCAATCCCGACGACAGTAAATGGATAAACCGCGACCGTTTTGTCCTTTCGGCGGGACACGAAACCATGTTGCTTTACTCTTTACTCTATTTACAAGGTTTTTTGCCTATGGAAGAACTGAAGCGTTTCCGCCGCTTGGGCAGTCTTACCCCCGGTCATCCCGAATACGGATTAACCCCGGGTGTTGATGCCACAACGGGACCCCTGGGACAGGGTGTCGCCACTTCGGTAGGAATGGCTCTTGCCGAGACCGTTTTGGCTGCACAACTCGGAAAAGATACAATAGACCATTATACCTATGTTTTGGCAGGCGATGGCGATTTACAAGAACCTGTTGCCCTTGGTGCTGCAGCCAATGCCGGACACTTTAAACTCGGAAAATTGATTCTCTTTTACGATAAAAACAACGCCCAAATATCGGGACCTGTTTCACGTGCCGACAGCACAGACATAGCTAAGGTTTTCGAAGGCTTCGGCTGGCAGGTTATCAAAATCGACGGACATAACCATTGGCAAATTGCCCAAGCCGTAATTGATGCCCGGCAAAACAGACAACAACCCTCCATTATTATCGGCGAAACCATAATGGCAAAAAATGCCGCTAACGTTGAGGGCGATTTTCACACCCACGGATCGCCGCTTAGCGAAGAAGAAATTGCCGCCACAAAAAAGAAAACAGGCCTTCCCTCCGACGAATTTTTTTATGTGCCCCAAGAGGTAGTAAAACATTTCAGGAGCGGTTTTGACGGTTTGAGGGAAATTGTTTCGAAGTGGAAACAAATAACCGAAAAGAGATATTCAAACGATGAGGCTTTTGCCGGAAGGCTGAAAGAGGCCGAAACCGGCAAGTTGAAATTTAATCTCGACATCCCCGTTTTTGATGCAAACGAAAGCCTTGCCACCCGGGTTGCATTCGGCAAAACGCTGGCGCTTTTTGCTAAAAATAATCCCTCTTTGATAGGAGGATCCGCCGACCTTGAGCCCTCTAACAACACAAAATTATATGCCGGCGAAGCTAAAGAGTACACACCTGCAAATCGTGCCGGACGGAATATCTCGTTTGCCGTACGCGAATTTCCTATGGCGGCTATACTTAACGGCATAGCGTTGCATGGCGGTTTTAAACCTTTCGGCACCACATTTCTGGTCTTTTCTGATTATGCAAAACCCGCCATACGGTTGTCGGCATTACAAAAACTTCCGGTTCTTTATCCTTTTACCCACGATTCGTTTTATGTGGGTGAAGACGGCCCCACACACCAGCCGGTTGAACAACTTGCCACCTTCAGGAGTATGCCCGGCGTGGTTGTTTTTCGCCCTGCCGATGCACGCGAAACCGCTTTTGCCATGAAACTTGCTTTTGAAATAGACGATAAACCCGTAATTCTTGCTTTAACACGCCAAAGTCTTCCTGTTTTGGATATTCCGCAAAACAATTTGGATAACGTAAAAAAGGGAGCATACATTGTTAAAGATGCCGCAGGAACCCCCGATGTAATACTTATTGCAACAGGCTCCGAAGTGCACCTCGCTTTGAAAGTAGCCGGAAAATTAACGGACATGAATGTGAGGGTTGTGAATATGACTTCGATGGAGCTATTCGACGGGCAACCCGTTGAATATAAAAACAAAATTTTACCCCCGCAGGTTACTTACAGGGTTAGTATCGAAGCGGCAAGCACTTTCGGTTGGGGAAAATATGTCGCCGCCGGTTGGAGTTTCGGACTGGACAGGTTCGGAGAATCGGGACCGGCAAAAGAGTTGGAAAAAGAATTCGGTTTCGAGCCCGGTAATATTGCAGAACTTATTAGAGAGAGAAAACCCTAATTTGCGGGCATGACCGTTACAGATGATTTGGGGCGTAAAATGGATATTCCCGCAAATCCCGTCCGGGTGATATCGTTGGTGCCTTCTATTACCGAAACTGTTGCCGTAATAGGGAAAGAAGATGTTCTGGCCGGGGTGACACGTTTTTGTATTCATCCGCCGCAAATAAGAAAAAAAGTTGCAGTGGTGGGCGGCACCAAAAATTTAGATGCCGGTTTAATTCGAAAAATTCAACCCGGCTTGATATTGTCGGAAAAAAGCGAAAACAATAAAAAACAAATTCTTGATATTGCAAACGAATTTCCTGTTTATGTTTTCGATATCACAAATTTTGATGCGGGTTTGAGGCTTATTGAAGTTTGCGGGAAACTCTTTTCGGCTCCCGCAGCCTTCCGTTTAATAAACAAAATAAAACAATCTTTCGCCAAAATGGAAGCCGTTGAACCCCTGAAAAAAGCCGTCTATCTTATATGGAAAAAGCCGTGGATGGCAGCGGGTAAAAATACGTTTATAGGCTCTATGATGCAAAAAGCCGGCTTTGAATCCGTGGTTCGGAAAGATTATCCCGTTATCGACGATGAAATAATTAATAAAGCCGACGTTATAATGTTATCGTCCGAACCGTACCCGTTTACAGAGAGGGATGTCGGCAAACTGAGAGAAAAGTTCCGTAACAAAACCGTAATGCTTGTTGACGGCGAAATGTTTGCATGGTATGGTGCACGAATGTTGAAAGCGGCGGAATACTTTTTAACTTTAAACCCTAAACGAACATAAATATCCGAAAATGTAAATTTGTTATCCGTTTTTATATATTTACCTGCTCCTGTTTCGCCCCGGTGTTTCCTCTCCGTTAATATTACTAACATTAAATCAGCAAGTTGTTAATTGCGGTACAGATGTTGTAAAACCCCGTTACAACTTAAAAGCAATACGTCATGCTAATAATAGTAATCGGTGCGTATTTAATAGTAACATTCATTTTAACCATCATTGGTTTGGAAAAGAACAGTGAAGGTTTGAAGGTGTTTATTTTAAGTCTTGTTCTTACACCTCTTTTCGGTTTTGTTTATCTGTTGAAAAACAGAAGGAAAGCCACAAAGATTTCTTATTATTATTGCGATGAGTGCGATTATGTTTACCCGATACGGATGAAACATTGTCCCATTTGTCTTGAAAAAGGTAAAAAGGTTAAATTGAAAAGATACGAAAGCCCTAATAAACTTACAGAAGTTTACACTAACCTCAGCCTTGCTTAACTATTGCTCCCATCCTATACCCTTTAGTTAACCGCCTCCGGGATGGGGGCTTTTTTTATTTTTACACCGTTGTTGTAGCCAATGCCAAACAAAAGAAAAATCAAAATAAAAAGTAAATATTAATTGACTTTTAGTAAATTATTATTTACCTTTGCAAAATAAATTAATGACTGAAAAATAATAAATGAAATGCTCTGAATTGCTTCGAATCCTGAAGAAAGATGGTTGGTATCCTGTTTCACAGAAAGGGTCTCACGTAAAATTAAAACATGAAACAAAACCAGGAACAATTATTTTTCCAAATCATGGAAGTCAGGAATTAGGTAAAGGGTTAGAAAAGAAAATATTAAAAGACGCAGGAATAAAAAATTAGGAGAACAGAATCATGAAAACGATAAGAAAAAAAATAAAAATGATTGTTGAAAAAACAGATACCGGATTTTCAGCATATACAGAAGATTACCCAATTTTTACAACCGGAAAAACTGTTCCCGAATTAATAAATAATGCTTACGAAGCTGCACAATTATTTTTTGAAGAAGAGGACATAAAAATAAGTCATGAAAACATAAAATTTGAAATAGATTTTAAACAGTTTTTTCAGTATTATAAAGTTTTGAATTCAAAATTTCTTGCAGAAAA
>CAZJUQ010000011.1:0-128304 GCA_964549335.1 uncultured Lentimicrobiaceae bacterium
TCCCAAAAGCTCCTGAAGTAAATAAAACAGAGCCATTGGTATCCGACACAATATTTGCAGTAGTTGAAAAAATGCCTGAATTTCCCGGAGGTAAAAAGGCTTTAATGAATTATTTGAAAGAAAACATTCATTATCCCGAACAGGCCAAAAAAGAGGGCATTCATGGAAGAGTATTTGTTAATTTCATTGTTGAGAAAGACGGCAGTATATCAGGTGTTAAAATTTTGAGAGGTATAGGACACGGCTGCGACGAAGAGACTGTCAGAGTAGTTAGAGCTATGCCCAAATGGATTCCGGGCGAACAACATGGAGAAAAGGTCAGGGTCAGTTTTAACCTTCCCGTTAAATTTGTAACAGACTAAATATCAGAACAACCTTGCACAAAACCACTTTCGTCAGAGAGTGGTTTTTTTTATTGCCGAATATTAATTGTGTGGCTTAGCCCGGTATAAACACGACTCTGTTTTTGCCGTTGCAAATCACGTTTTTGTAAAATAGCGGGGTTACCGCAATATGGAATACGGGAATTTTTTTCATGAATGATAAAAACAGGGAGAAAGGAAGCATGGAAATTTGTAAAAAATATTACGCATGCGTAATATTTTTAATTTTTTTTCCGATATTTGTGCAAAAATTACATACAACCAAATTTTAATAGCATGAAAATACTTGTTTTAATCAGTAATGTACCTGATACAACCACAAAAATCAGGTTTACCGGTGACAACACTGCATTCGACAGCACCGGCGTTCAATGGATTATAAATCCTTGGGACGAATTGGCACTCACACGTGCCGTGGAATTAAAGGAGGCAGGCGGAGTTGAGAAGATTGCCGTTGCCAATGTGGGGACAAAAATTACCGAGCCCACATTACGAAAGGCATTGGCGGTAGGTGCCGACGAGGCATTCAGGATTGATGCCGAGCCTTTGGATGCATATTTTGTTGCAAAACAACTGACACAGGTAGCCGAGGGTTACGATTTGATAATGGCAGGTATTGAGGCTTCCGATTACAACGGTTCGGGTGTCGGCGGAATGCTTGCCGAAATGCTCGGGATAAATTCCGTATCGGCGGTATCGGGCATCGACATTGAAAACGGCGAGTTGAAGATACACCGCGACATTGATGGCGGTTCTCAAATACTTTCGGTTCCGGCGCCGGTGCTTACCGTTGTCCAAAAGGGTATTGCCATTGACCCCAAAATACCTGCTATGCGCGGTATTATGATGGCTCGTAAAAAACCCTTAACCGTTTTGCCGGCCATTGAAGCCGAACCACGTACCGAATATGTAAGTTTCGAACTTCCCGCTCCGAAAGCGGCTTGCAAAATGGTTGACGAAGAGAATGCCAAAGAGCTTATTAAAATGTTGCACGAAGAGGCTAAGGTTTTATAAAAATTTATTAACCGTTTAAAAACAAAGAAAAATGTCAGTATTAGTATATACCGAAAATTGGGACGGCAAGTTTAAAAAATTAACACACGAGATAGTATCGTTTGCCGCTGCCATTGCAAAAGAGACAAATTCCACCGTAACAGCCCTTTCAATAGGTCATGTGGATACGGAAGAACTGAAAACCTTGGGCAACTACGGCGCCAACAAGGTTTTGGACGTACAAGACGACCGTTTCGAGTCGTTAGATAACAAAGCGCTTGCCGATGCCGTTGCAAAAGCGGCACAAGCCGAGAATGCAGAGATAATAATTTTTGCCCACAATAACGAAGGTAAAGCCGTTGCTCCGAGGGTTTCGGTAAAACTGGATGCGGGAATGGTTTCGGGTGTTACGGGATTGCCCGTAAATTTTGAACCTTTTACCGTCAAAAAGAAGGTTTTTACCGGTAAAGCCTTTGCCAATGTTGTTATAAAAACCGGAGTTAAGGTTATTACTTTTGCACAAAACTCGTTCGAAATAGTTGAAAATCCGGTGGATGTGACTATAGAAACCTTTGATCCGCAAATTCCCGACAGTGAATTTGTGACAAAAGTTTTGGAGACAAATAAGATAACGGGTAAAGTTTTACTTACCGATGCCGAAATTGTTGTTTCCGGAGGTCGAGGTATGAAAGGTCCCGAAAACTGGGGTGGGCTCGAAGAGCTTGCCGATTTGCTCGGGGCGGGACTTGCCTGTTCGCGTCCGGTTTCCGACGAGGGGTGGCGTTCGCATGAAGAGCATGTGGGACAAACCGGTAAAATTATTGCTCCGAACCTCTATTTTGCTTTCGGAATTTCGGGGGCAATACAACATCTTGGCGGCGTGAGCTCATCCAAATTCATTGTTGCCGTCAACAAAGACCCCGAGGCTCCTATCTTTGAGGCTGCCGATTACGGTATTGTGGGCGATGTCTTCAAGGTTATTCCCCAGTTTATCGAAGCTGTAAAAGAGATGAAAGCAGCCAATTAACCTGTAATCTTTTAAAGAAACCTTTTATCTCCCCGGGAATTTTTTCACCGGGGAGTTTTTTTTCGGGAAAACAGGTTTTTTACCGACCTTTGCAGCGCATTTTTTTTATTACTCATGAAAATAGCATCATTGGTTTCGGGAGGTGTTGACAGTTCGGTAACAATACCGCTGTTGAAACAACAAGGATATGACCCTCATATCTTTTACATTAAAATAGGTATGGAAGATGAACCCTCGTTTGTTGATTGTCCTGCCGAAGAAGACATAGAAATAACCACCTGGATTGCCAAAAAATACGGATGCAAGTTTGATATTGTCGATTTGCAAAAAGAGTACTGGGACACAGTGGTTAAATATACTATCGACTCCGTAAAACAGGGGTTGACTCCCAACCCCGACATTATGTGCAATTTGCTGATAAAATTCGGCGCTTTTAACGACAAATACGGACACGAATTCGATAAAATTTCCACAGGGCATTATGCCACCACATACAACAATAGCGAGGGGGTATTTTTATCGACGGCAGCCGATCGTGTGAAAGATCAGACATATTTTTTAGGACAGATAACCTATGCCCAGCTCCGGAAGGTAATGTTTCCGGTGGGTGGATTACAAAAAAAAGAGGTGCGGCGTTTGGCGGCTGAGATGAAACTGCCGAGTGCACACCGTCCCGATAGTCAAGGTATCTGTTTTTTGGGAAAGATAAATTACAGCGATTTTATAAAAAAACATGTGGGAGAAAAGCCCGGCGAAATAATAGAGTTGGAGACGGGAAGGGTGCTCGGCGAGCATCGCGGGTTTTGGTTTCACACGATAGGTCAAAGGCGCGGGTTGAGGCTTGGCGGCGGTCCTTGGTTCGTGGTGAAAAAAGATGTTGCAAAAAACATAATTTACGTATCTAACGGCTACGATCCCGTAAGTCAGTATGACGATGAAATTTGGCTCGAAAATCTGCATGTTTTAAATCCCAATCACGATTATTCTACCCTTTCGGAAATAAAATTCAAGATAAGACATCAACCTGAGTTTACCGGAGGGCGGCTGGTAACCGACGAGAGGGGAATCCGTATAGTTTCGCATGTAAAAATATCGGGAATAGCCCCGGGACAGTTTGCCGTTATTTACGATACCGGAGAGAAAACCTGTATTGGCAGCGGAATGATAGCGCAAAAAAGGGAATAACGGAGCGGTGTTGCCGTATCAGATTACTTTTACAATTTCGTCCAATTCTTTTCTTATCTTTTTTCCTCTCTTTTTGTACCCCTTCGGGGGATATCCAAGCGGGGTTATACAGTAAACCACTTCGTTTTCTTTCAGCCCAATGGCTTTGGATAGTTTTTCGTAATCGAAAGCGATTATCCAGCAAGCTCCCACACCTTCGTTTTCGGCTGCCAGTATCATATGGTCCATTGCAATTGCCAGGTCTGTTTCTATGGGGTTGTAGCCGTCGTATTGACGTATCCAGGTTTTGGTTTTGTCGCCTTTTACCACTAATATGTGGGGTGCATTTTTAAACCAATGGCGTTGATACGACTCTTTAACTTCGTTAAGTTTATTTTCGGACGATACCAAAACAAATGTCCACGGTTGGCGGTTTGCCGCCGAGGGTGCAAGTCTGCCGGCATTTAAAATGCGTTTTAGCACCTCATCGGGTATTTTTTTTGCCGGGTCGTATTCTCTTAATGTTTCGCGTTGTTCTATAAGTTTATAAAACTCCATGTCTCCGTTTTTTTTTACAAAAGTATTGTTTTTTTTACCGTTAGCGTGCAGGGCTATGAGCAGTGCTGGTTTTAACACTGCTAATTTTCAGACTGATAAGTCTTTTGTTATTACTCGTTAATTTTATTTTTATCACTATCTCCCGCATTGCTTATAGCCATTGTTGTAGCCAGTTCTATTTCTTCAATCGTTGGTAATTCCGATTTAATTTCTTCCGGTATGGCTTTGCTTAATTTAAACTCCGCTATCCCAATCGGTTGAGACATTCCTCGCAAAGCGTATTCTGCTTCAATTTTATTTCGTTCTTTACATAATAAAATCCCAATAGTCGGATTATCATTTGTTGATTTTAATGTTTCGTCAACTGCCGATAAATAAAAGTTCAATTTACCCGCATATTCAGCCTTAAATTCTTTGGCTTTTAATTCAATTACTACATAACAGCGTAATTTTGTATGGTAAAAAAGTAAGTCAATATAATAATCATTTTGTCCTATTTCCAAATGAGGTAGATTCAACTGGCAAATGCAACTTTATGGTTTATAAAATTATAAAACTTCTTCATATAAAAGAGATTTCTTCTTGAAAACCCTTTCATATTCGGAAATTCGGACTTCAGACCCTTTGATAAATTTGCGACAATGGAATTTCCCCAACCTTTTATTTCTTGTTTTTCAAAGATATCTTTACCGATATCCCGGTAGAGTTTGATTACTTCTGCATTTGCAGAAAGTGCAGCTTTAATTTGAGTTGTTCGTATTCTTGATTTTAAGTTATCAAGCCATTTTAAGTATTCTTTATCTTGTCCTTTTAATTCCATTTTCTCTTTTTTACAAAAATAACATTCCAATCTTAGTTGCTGAGATTTTTCTTTAGTTTCTGTTCTTTCCAGTTAAATTGGTTACAATTTTTGTGTATGCAAAAAAATATGTCCGGTTAAATTAATTATTCCAAATGTATAAGTTTTCCGCTTCCGGTGCCGTTGCGTGAAACGCTTTGGGGATTTCCGTAATAATAGACGTTTCCGATACCGTTTATGGTGGCGTCAATTAATTGCACGGCATTGACATATATATTGTTTCCCGTTTCGCTGCGGAGATATACGTGTTGTGCTTTTAGATTACGGTTGTCAACCAAACCGAAGTCGGCCGAATAGACGAATAGCAGCAGGCTTTTCCCCGACAACTCAATGGTGGCGGTACCGCGGTGAATATTTGAATATATTTTTTTGGAATCGACGACGAGATTAATGGTGCCGGCGCCCTCGCGTACGTTCAACACAAGGCTGTCAACGGTTAATGTATCTGTATTGTCAATGTTTCCGGTTGAGTGGTATTCGATATCCGCCAGCTCTTTGAATGTTAAATAGACATCAACGGGAATTTTGTAATTGCGGGTCCAGTTGCATGAGTTTAAGTTGGATATTTCGAGGCAGGTATCGTTATTTATTTCCGTAACGATTTTTTTTATCAAATTTTTCCCCGCTTTCACGGTTATTTTGTTTTCGTTTCCTTGTGTCAAATGGAGGTTTACGTTGTCGTTCAAAATTACGGTATTGAAAGTTCCCGTGTTGCGTTTTTCCTCGGTTATTTTACCTGTGCTTTTAAAACAGTCGAGGGGTGTGCTTTTTTTACACGAAAAGAGTGTTGTGGTAATTATCGCAATGGCAACGAATAGTTTTTTCATATGACAAACGGGGATCTACCTTTTAAAGTTAAATTTTTCCTTTTCGAAAGCCGTAAGTGTTGTCAGGTGAGCCAGCATATATGCAAGTGAACTTTCGGCGCCTTGATTTCTGTTTAGTCCCATATATCCCAATCCGTCGTTACAGCCTTTGGTTTCGTAGTCGTAGAGAGGTACTCTGAGTTCGTTTTCACCCAAAAACCACAAAAAGGCCGAAAACATCCGTTTAAGGTAAAATTCGTCTTTTGTGGCGTCGTATGCCTTTTTGTACATTATTACCATTGCCATGGCATCGATGGGTTGTTGCGAGTAGCGTGAGCGTTCGCCGCCTTTTTTATACCAGTTTTTGTTTCCTATAAGCGAAATGTGATCATCGATATAGCAAATGCTGTCTAAAAATTTAAGTGCATTGAGCCCTGTTTTCAAGATTTTATCGTCTTCCAACCGTTCGTAGGCATAAAATAGCGAAGCCGGCAGAATACCGTTATCGTATGCCAAAATGGGTTCAAACCAGTACCACTCCTCTTTGTCGTCGCAATTTTTTTCAAATTCGTTTATGAGCTTGTATGCCAAATCGCGCAAGACAATGCGCATGCCTTCGTCGTAAGGGAATCTTTCCAGATAATAGCTAAGGCCGATTATGGTATTTGCAACTCCTCTTATGCTTATCAGTTTGGTAAAATTCGGCATTGCTTTTTCGAACATTTTGCGCGAAATTTGAAAAAAGGCGTCATTGGGAGGGGTTAACAGGGTAAATCCCAGAGCCCATACCGAGCGCCCGAAGGCATCTTCCGAACCTCTGTCGTCGAGGTAGTGTCTGTCGTAGCTTAAAAAATTGCGGAACCAACCGTCGTCGTTTTGCATATAGAGCATATATGCCAAGTAGGTGGACATCAAATCGAGGGCGGTTTTGTCTTTGTTTCTGTCGTATGCTTTTGCCATAACGAGCAGTGCTCTCGAATTGTCGTCGAGGCAATATCCGTGGGTATAGTCGGGTATGTTAAAACGGGCGTGCTGAATAATTCCCGTACTGTCGGTAAGGTGTTTTATGTGTGTAAGGTTAAATTTAGGCAGTAATGTAGGGTCAATAATTTTCTCTTTTTTGGGTCTCTTTTTGCCAAGGAGTTTAATGGCTTTTTCGGCAACGGTGATATATTTTCCCGCCATCAGCGGCCATTTGGTTTTAAGTCCGTATTCAAAGGCTTTTTTTCTGTATTTGTTCAGTTTGTCGGGATGGTCGAGCAGGTCGTTAAGAATTCTGGCAAGAGCTTCGTGGTCGCCGAAGTCGAATAAAATTCCTCTTCCTCCGTCAAGAATTTCCTGGGCATGCCAGTAAGGTGTCGAGATGACACAGG
Source organism: uncultured Lentimicrobiaceae bacterium (assembly GCA_964549335.1). GTDB lineage: Bacteria > Bacteroidota > Bacteroidia > Bacteroidales > F082 > Sulfidibacterium. Next base: position 7,164 of record CAZJUQ010000011.1, read on the forward strand.
CACCGGCGCCGACGGCATATGCCAGAGTGCCGCTGGTAATTTGTGCTTCGTTGACGTATGGGGTGACATACATGTCGGTAGCCGACAGATATTCGCACAGGTCGTTTTCGCTTAAAAAGTTGTCGATAAATACTATATTGTTCGAAACTTTAAGCCTGTTTGCCAAACGTTTCAGATAGTTGCGGTACTCTTCACCCGAATATTTCAAGACCGTGGGATGTGTTTTTCCCACTATCAGATATGTAAGTTCGGGATGTCTGTTTACCACCGACGGTAATGCTTTGATGACGTTTTCAATGCCTTTGCCGCTGCTTATAAGTCCGAAAGTCATCAAAATCATTTTGTCGTCGAAATGGTATTTCTTTTTATAGAAATCGTGTCTGCTGAAGTCGAAATCGGGAATGCCGTGTTCTATAACGGTTATTTTTTTTGCGGGAATGTCGTAAATCTCTTTTAAAAATTTTACCGCCGTTTTGCTCATTACCACTATCATGTCGGCGGTACGTCCTATCTCCTGTATTATGGCTTTTTCGCTGAATGTAGGTTCTTTCAGTACGGTGTGGAAAGTAACTATAAGCGGAACTTTGAGTCTGTGAAGCAGCGGGAGGATATAAACACCGCGTTCGCCGCCGAAAATTCCGAATTCATGTTCCAAAACACATACGTCGGTATCGTTGTAGTTTATGAAGTCGGCAGCTTTCAAATAATCGCGTTGGTGGTTTTCGCGGATGGTAAATTTCACGATTTCGGGATAGTTGTATCCTTCGTCGCGGTCGTTCATGGCTATTACGTATGAGGAGTTTTCCCCTTGCGAATTTTCAAATTTTTTGTCAAGGGCTTTTATCAAGCTGTTGGTGAAAGTGGCAATACCGCATTCGCGGGGTTGGTAGGTACTTATAAATGCAAATTTCATAATTTCCGTTGTTTTATTTTACATAGTCGAATAACCTAAATATAGGGTTTTATTTTTGAAAAAACGCTTTTTTTAATCAAACATTATGAAAAAGCGGGTAAAGTTATTGTTAAAACATCTTAATCTTCCATTCCAAAGCACACTCCCAGTCCTTTTGCTTTTTTGAGCAGCGAATGGTTTTGGGGCACCAGCCGGAGTTTGCCGCCAACTTCCGAAAGAGGGATATCGCTTATTGTTTCGCCCTCTTTTTTAACCATTTTGCCGTAATCGCCTGCTGCAATAAGGTCGACGGCATAAGCGCCGTAGCTTGTTGCCAGCAATCTGTCCATGGGAGAGGGACTTCCTCCCCGTTGTATATATCCGAGAATGGTTTTACGGGTTTCTATTCCCACACCGTCCTCGATTTTTTGTGCTATGTACGATGCCGCCGATGTTTTTTTGGGTTTGTCGATGCCTTCGGCAACCACCACAATGGAGTACGGTTTTCCCGATTTAACCCGTTTTTTAAGGTAATGGTTAATGGTTTTCATGTCGTATTTTATTTCGGGAATAAGAATGACGTCGCCACCTCCTGCCATGCCGGCATATAGTGCCAGCCAGCCGGCATGGTGTCCCATAATCTCTATTACCATGATGCGTTTGTGCGAGTTTGCAGTGGTGTGAAGCCTGTCGATGGCGTCGGTGGCAATGATAAGTGCCGAGTCGAAGCCGAAAGTTTGGTCGGTACCCCAAACGTCGTTGTCGATGGTTTTGGGTATGCCTATTACGTTTAATCCTTCGTTGGCAAGCAGTGCGGCGGTACGCATGGTGCCGTTGCCTCCTATGCAGACAATACAATCGAAACCCTGTTCGTCGTAATGTTCTTTTATGAGTTTGGGTTTGTCAACGGAAAGGTATCCGTTTTTTTTAAAGGGTTTTTCGCGTGAGGTTCCCAGTATGGTGCCTCCCAGTGTTAATATTCCCGAAAGCGACGGTTCGTCCAAAGGCACGAACTCCTTGTTAATCAAACCGAGAAACCCCGATGATATTCCCACGACCTCCATGTCGTATTTGGCAATAGCGGTTTTGCCCACGCCTCTTATGGCGGCATTCAAGCCCGGACAGTCGCCGCCCGCGGTTAATATCCCTATTTTTTTCCTTTTGCCCATTTCGTTTTTTTATATGGTTTTTAATATATGCATTCCGTATATATCCCGTTATCGACGGTGAGTATGTGAGGTGTTGAGCCTCTTGAAACGGCTAACTATCAATTTGCCATATGGTCTGTTCATGACATTTTGGTTTTAACGTTTATTGCTCATTGCTTTTATTGCAATGTGGTGCTTTCGTGTTTTGTTTTCTCCTACAACTTGTTGATAAGAGTTTTAAAAAGTTAACACATTTATCATAGTTTAATTAGTAATGGTTTACACCAATATTAATCTTTTCTTTTAATATCACCGAACGTTTACTGCAAATTTACCAATTTTAAGTTAAGAACTAAGGTTCAATATCAAATAATATCAAATATTCCTTTAATAAATCTGTAAAAGTTGGTTTTGACCTTATCTTTTGGCCGCACCCCTTTAATTTTTTCGTAATTACCCCTAAAAGTTCTAATTTTGTAACATCAATACAAAACCGGCTTATGGCAAAAAAAATTAAACTTGCTTTCCATTGGAAGATATTAATTGGAATGGCTTTGGGGATTATTTGGGGTCTTGTGGCGGTAAACAGGGGCTGGATTGAGTTTACCTCTTTTTACATAAAACCGTGGGGGACTGTTTTTATCAATCTGTTGAAATTGATAGCAGTACCGCTGATAATAGTGTCACTCATCAGTGGTGTCAGTAATCTTACCGATGTTTCGAAACTGTCGAAAATAGGTTTGAAAACAATTTCGTTATACATACTCACCACCGTAATAGCCATCACCATAGGTTTGATTATTGTTAATATTACCCGTCCCGGTAAAGTTTTTCCCGAAGAGAAAGCCCGGGAGTTTGAGCGGAAATTTTCGCAGAGTGTAAAGGAAAAAGAGTCGAAAGCTTTGGAGTTGAAAGAGGTTTCGCCCTTAAAACCGTTGGTTGACATTGTGCCTTCAAACATTTTCGATTCAATGACCGACAACACCAAGATGTTGCAGGTTATATTTTTTGCCATTTTGTTCGGAATAGGGATGGTTATGCTTCCCGCCGAAAAGGTAAAACCGGTAAAAGAGTTTATTGACGGGTTAAACGAAGTGGTTTTAAAAATGATAGATATTATCATGAGGATGGCTCCTTTTGGTGTATTTGCATTGCTTGCCGCATTAATTACCGACGTGGCGGGCGACAACCCCAAAGACACGGTTTCATTGTTTGCTGCTCTCGGATTGTATGCCGTAACCGTTGTGGCGGGTCTGTTGGTAATGATATTCGTTGTATATCCCTTGTTTATTTCCTTTTTCACAAAAATAAAATTACCGAAATTTTTCCGTGCGGTATCGCCGGTGCAATTGTTGGCTTTTTCAACAAGTTCCAGTGCCGCCACACTGCCTTTTACCATGGAGACCGCCGAAGAGAAGTTGGGAATATCGAAAGAGACGGCAAGTTTTGTACTGCCGCTGGGCGCAACAATAAATATGGACGGAACAAGTTTGTACCAGGCGGTGGCAGCGGTTTTCCTTGCACAGGTTTACGGCATGGATTTGACGTTGGCTCAGCAGCTTACCATTATCGTTACGGCAACTTTGGCTTCAATAGGTTCGGCTGCCGTGCCGGGAGCAGGTATGGTTATGCTGGTTATTGTGCTTACTGCCGTTGGTATCCCTACCGAAGGAATTGCTCTCATCTTTGCCGTCGATCGTCCTTTGGATATGATGCGTACAGCCGTAAACGTTACCGGTGATACTACCATTTCGAGTATTGTTGCCACCGGTGCAAAACAGATTGATTTGAATGTGGCAAACCGATAATACGCCTTAAAACATATATATCCGAATTTTATATGAGCTGTTTTTCAGCGTTTTGCAATTAAAATATTTTTTGTATATTCGTAAAATATTTAACGGTTTTCCCATTTGGCATTCATCAGACAATGCTTTTAGGTCCGTAATTAATCACAAAAAAATATTAGTGTTATGAAATCAAAAACATTTTTCATGGTCTTGTTATCTCTATTATGGGTAACAATACCTTTCAAAATTATCAACTCTCAGGAATACCGTACCGAAACCGATTTGCTCGGTGACGTAAAAGTACCTTCGGATGCATATTACGGAGCACAAGCCTCAAGGGCTATGGAGAATTTTCAAATTTCGGGACAATACACAAACGATTACCCCGATTTTTTAAAAGCATGGGGTATGGTGAAACTTGCCGCCGCCCGCGCCAATACCGATGCCGGCAAAATGAAACCCGGAATGCTGAAAATGATAGAGCCGGCATGCCGCGATTTGATTGACGGAAAATATCTTGACCAGTTTAAAATAGACCTCTATCAAGGTGGTGCTGGAACATCGACAAACATGGCGGCAAACGAGATTATCGCCAACCTGGCACTGGAGAAAGCAGGTTACAAAAAGGGCGATTACAAAAAAATTGCTCCTACCGATCAGATTAACATGTCGCAATCGACCAACGACTCTTATCCTACCGCCCTCAAACTCACAATGCTTTTACAAAACGACCGTTTGGAAAAAGAACTCGAACTTTTGATAAAATCGTTTGAAAAATTGGGTAAAAAGTATCTTGATGTTGTAAAAATGGGGCGTACCGAATTGCAGGATGCAGTACCCATGACGGTGGGACAAGAGTTTTATTCATATGCTGCAATGTTGGATTGGGAACTGGAAAATCTGAGATCGGCAAAAAAATCGTTAATGGTACTCAATATGGGAGGTACCGCAATAGGCACTGGACTGAATACCCCCGAAGGTTACGACAAATATGTTATTAAACATTTGAAAGAGATTTCGGGTTACGATTTTAAAAATGCAGGAGATATGATTGCCGCCACTTCAAGTTTACACTCGTTTGTTGTATATTCTTCGGCGCTAAAAACTCTTGCCACCACCTTGTCGAAAATATCAAACGACCTTATCATTCTTTCGTCGGGACCCAGGAACGGCATCTTTGAGATAAATTTGCCTCCGCGTCAACCCGGTTCTTCCATTATGCCGGGCAAGGTAAATCCCGTAATTCCCGAACTTATGGCTTTGATAAGCTACCGTGTTATGGGCAACGACGTTACCGTAAATATTGCCGCGTCGGACGGCGATTTGCAACTGAACGCCTACGAACCCGTTGTGGGACTAACTATTTTCGAATCGCAAAAAATACTTGCAAACGGCATGAAAACTTTGCGCGAACAATGTGTTGACGGCATCACCATAAACGAAGATGTTGATAAACATAATATTGAAACCACAATAGGTATTGTTACCGCCTTAAATCCCGTCCTCGGTCATCATACGGGCGACCAACTTGCAAAAGAGGCAAAAGAGACGGGCAAAGGAATTTTGGAACTGGTTAGAGAGAAAAAACTTCTTTCCGAGGAACAGATTAAGGAACTTCTATCGCCCAAAAACATGACGGGACTCGACAAGTCGAAATACGAAAACAGATAATCAAATTACATAACTTAAAATATAAAATTATGAAAAAACATTTTTTTACCAACGGTTTTTTAGTTGTTCTTTTATTGGTAACAACATTTAATAACGGCTTTTCGCAAGAAAAGAAAAACGATTTGCCCAATGTGGTAATACTTGCCACGGGAGGAACAATAGCCGGAAAGGGCGCCAGCTCAACGGGTTCGGCATACACCTCAGGAAAGGTAACCATTGATGATATGATTGATGCCGTACCCAACATAAGAAAACTTGCCAACTTAACTGGAGAGCAGATATCCAATGTGGGTTCGCAAGATATGAGTGTGGAAATATGGATTAAACTGGCTAACCGTATCAACGAATTATTGGAAAAAGGTAATGTTGACGGAATAGTGATAACCCACGGAACCGACACGCAGGAAGAGACCGCCTATTTTCTTAATTTGGTGGTAAAAAGCGATAAACCGGTAGTGTTGACGGGGTCGATGCGTCCCTCGACGGCTTTGAGTGCCGACGGCCCGCTGAACCTTTACAATGCCGTTGCCGTTGCTGCCGACCCCGACGCAAAAGGTTACGGGGTTATGGTGGTGATGAACGACGAAATTTTTTCGGCACATTCTGTTAAAAAGATGATAACAACACCCGTGCAAACTTTTATGGCTCCGCTGCACGGCCTTTTGGGAACGGTAATTTTCGGACAAATAGACCTTTTTCACAAACCTCACGGATTGCACACCGTTAATAGCGAATTTTCCGTTGACGGAATAGAAAAATTACCCCGTGTTGACATTGTTTATGCTTGTGCCGATATGTCAACCGATTTGATAGACATAATGATAAAAGCCGGAGCAAAAGGAATTGTGGTTGCAGGTGTGGGCGACGGAAACATGAACCAAGGAACCCTCGAAGCAGCCAAAAGGGCAACCTCAAACGGCGTTCCGGTAATAAGAGCGGCACGTGTGCCGGTAGGTACGGTATTAATTCACGGAGAGGTTAACGATCAAGAATACGGTACGGTATCGTCGGACGAATTGAGCCCCCAAAAAGCAAGAATCCTTCTTATGCTTGCACTCAATAAATATAAAAAATTGAGCAGGGAAAAATTACAGCAACTCTTGATAAACTATTAAAAGGAGGTTAATTATGAAAATGAGATTACTTTTTGTTGCAGCTTTTGCATTTGGAATTGTTGCAACGGGATTTTCACAAATAAAACAGGCTGACACGGCAACACATTACAGAACAATAATTCCCACCGAAAAACAAAAGCGGTTGTCGAACATCGATTTTATAGCAAACCAACAGTATCAGTTTCGCAGCGATATTAACGACGGCGATTACATTGGTTCCAAATTTAAAATGGAACAATTCAGAATGGAGATACGCGGCTGGATTAGCGACAGGGTATTCTTCCGTTTTCGCCACCGCTACACCAGCCCTTTCGAACCCCAGTCGGTTGATAAAATAATAAAGGGTATCGATATGGCTTACCTTACCCTGAAACTGGGAAATAACGACAAGTGGGATATTACACTGGGAAAATTTTGTGTCGATTGGGGAGGTATTGAGTTCGACCTGAACCCCATAGACATATACGAGTATTCCGATATAATAGAACAAGCCGATAACTTTTTGTCGGGTGTGGGTGTTAAATACAATGTGAACAAATCGAATTATATAGGTCTTCAGGTTTATAACTCGCGAACACAAACCTTCGATGAGCTATACGGAAACGACACTATTATCGGCGGTGCCGGAATAACAATGTCGAAAGCGCCTTTGGGTGTTGTTGTAACATGGCGCGGCAGTTTGTGGAACGGGTTGGTAAATACGCTTTGGAGTTATTCGCTTACCAACGAGGCTTCGGGAATATTTAAAAATTATGCCGCTTTCGGTCAACAACTCAACTTGAACAATCTGAAAATAGCATACGATTTTAAAATTAGTTTTGAAGACCTCGACAGAACCGGGATAATCAGCAAAGAGATACCGCGCGACCAATTCGGCTATGTGCTGCGCGACACAAAATATATGAGCCATTGGGTTAGAATAGATTATGCCTTCCATAAAAAATGGCACCTCTGTTTCGACGGCTTTATCGACTATGCCGACTGGTTGGGCGACGAAGACCCCGCCAAAACCGAAAACAGAATCAGAACGGCATACAGTTTTATTCCCACAGTTGAATTTTATCCTTGGGACGATGTAAACATTAAATTTTTTGCCGGTTATGTGGGAAGGATTTTCAAATATTCCGATTATGCCAAATCGAAAATAAACGTGAAAGATTATAATACCGGTCGTATTATGATAGGTTTGATTTCACCGTTGAAATTTTTGTAAAACAGAGCTAAACATGGAATTGGATTCACGTCAAACAATCATTGTTGCCATTTTGGTGCTTTTTTTGGGAAAGTATCTTAACAACAAGATAAAAGTACTAAGAGAGTATAACATTCCGGAACCGGTTACGGGAGGACTTGTTGCCTCCCTCTTTTTCGGTTTGTTGTTCCTTCTTTTTAAGGTAAATATGGTTTTCGATAACCGATACAGGGATATATTGTTGATACTCTTTTTCACTTCCATAGGATTGTCAACCGAACTGAAAAGCATTTTAAAAGGGGGAAAACTTTTGTTGATACTTACGGTATTGGCAATAGGGTACATTTTTTTACAGAACTACGCAAGTATTTTTTTGTCGGGAATATTCGGTTTGAATCCCTCCACCGGAGTTATTGCCGGTTCGGCGGCATTGCAAGGCGGACACGGGAATATTGTGTCGTGGGCTCCTGTGATAAGTGAAAAATTCGGAGTAACCAATGTTATGGAAATAGGGATGATTATGGCAACTTTCGGTTTGATAATAGGAGGTGTTGTAGGAGGTCCCGTGGCAAAATTTCTAATAAAAAAATATAAACTTAAACCCGGCAACGATGTTGAAAAAGACAAAATAACAATAGGTGCCAAATACGGACAAAATCCCGAAATTGACTATAATTCGGCTTTGAAGGTGGTTTTTTTACTCTTTATTTCGGTGGGGTTGGGTATTTATTTGCACAACTTTCTCGACTATTTGAACTTCACTTTGCCTATGTTTGCAACCTGTATGCTCGGCGGAGTTATCGTAATAAACATTGTCCCTTTTATTGTCCCCAAGTTGAGTTGTCCCTCAAAGTCGCCTACACTTGCTTTAACTTCCGAACTGACTTTGGGATTGTTCCTTGCCATGGCAATGATGTCGCTTAAATTTTGGGAAATAGGAAACGAATCGCTCTTTATTCTGGCAAACATTTTTGTTCAAACGATATTGATTCTGCTGTTTACGGTTTTTGTTGTTTTCAAGTTTCTCGGCAAAAATTACACGGCCGCCGTTATATCGGCCGGATATATCGGCTCGGCAATGGGTGCCACGCCAACAGCAATGGCAAACATGGCTGCCGTTACCAAAGAGTACGGCCCGTCGCCGGTAGCTTTTGCCGTAATTCCTATTATGGGTGCATTCATAATTCAGGTTAGTAATGCTTTTGTTATTAACATCATACTTTTTTGGATAGGATGATTTGATATCTGTTTTGTAAAAATACCGGTTATTGGATTGAAAATATGAAAATATTTAAGAATACATGGTTGGCGCTGCTGCTGCCGGCGCTTTTTACATTTTATTTTATTAAAAATGGTGAAAAAAAGAGTTCTGAACCTTTTGACAAAATCAAGTTGGATACCCTTACCGATACATGGAAAATAATTCCCGGCAAAAAGGGTATTGTATGGAAAGTGGACAAACCGCATACCGACCATCTTGAATTTAGCGGACTTATGGTGTCGGCAATAATAAAATACGGAAACGACAGCAACGGGAATTTGATTTTACATAAAAAGATTGTTTGGCCCATGTTGCGAACAATCCCCAACGATACCCATGCAAGCCTTATACACGATTTCGGTACCGCATTGAAAATTCCGCTTTTTGTTAACGGCAAACCGCTGGAAAACGAAAAACCATACGAAATAACTTTTACCGGAATACTTACACTGAAATCGCATGCCGGCAAAAATACCGATGTAGAGAGGGTGTTGTCGCCAAGTACCGACAAACCCGCAATCGTCGAAAAAATAACCGTTATCAACAAAGGAACCAATCCCATTGTATTAAGTGCCGGAAATCTCGATTATGAATTTACTACCCCCGGGGATAAAGGTGTTTACGGCGCTTACTTGATAAAAACTTATGCTGCCGGCATTGATAAAAAAGAGTTGAAACCCGGCGAAAGCGTTGTTTTTGACAAGATATACATTGCCACAAAAAAGGGTCAACATTTTGATATTGACGTGGAAAAAGAGATAGAAAAACGCAAAATGTTTATTGACGAAGTAAACGGAAATCTTATTCTCGAAACCCCCGACGACAACCTCGATTTAATGTTTCAGTTTGCTAAATTGAGGGCTGTTGAAAGTATTTTTAAAACAAAAGGGGGATTAATGCACGGACCCGGGGGGAGCAGGTATTATGCAGCCATATGGGCAAACGATCAGGCCGAATATGTTAATCCGTTTTTCCCTTTTCTCGGCGTGGAAAACGGCAACAAGTCGGCAATAAACAGTTACAGGTTGTTTGCCCAATATATGAATGACGAGTACAAGCCTTTGCCGTCGTCTATAATTGCCGAAGGAACCGGCATTTGGAACGGAGCCGGCGACCGTGGCGATGCCGCTATGATTGCTTACGGAGCATCGCGTTTTGCACTGGCTTACGGCGATAAAGATGTTGCCGGCAAACTCCTCCCTCTTATTGAATGGTGTTTGACATATTGCGAAAAAAACATGTTGCCCGAAGGTGTTATTGCCTCCGATTGCGACGAGTTGGAATTCCGTTTCCCTGCGGGTAAAGCTAATCTGTCAACAAACATGCTGGCTTACGGGGCATATTTAAGTGCCGCCGACCTGCTCGATGCTCTGGGCGAGAATGGTGATTTGGCAAAAAAATACCGTCAACAAGCTTCGGAATTACGGCAAAATTGCGAAAAGTATTTCGGTGCAAACGTTCAAGGATTCGACACCTATAAATATTACGAGGGAAATACCCTTTTGCGTTCGTGGATATGTTTTCCGTTGACCATGGGTGTTTACGACAGAAAAAGGGAAACGATACGGGCATTGCTTTCTGGAAAATTGTGGAGCGAAAACGGCATTTTGACACGTTCGGGCGATTCCGTTTACTGGGACAGGGCTACACTTATCGCTTTAAGAGGCATTTTAAAAGCAGGAGAAGTGAATGAAGGAATGAAATACTTCGAATATTATACACGAAAACGTCTGCTCGGAGACCACGTGCCGTATGCGGTGGAAGCCTGGCCCGAAGGTAACCAACGCCACCTTTCGGCCGAGAGCGGACTTTATGCGCGTACCGTTATCGAAGGATTGTTCGGTATTACTCCCACGGGATTCTCCTCGTTTACTTGTGCTCCGCGTTTGCCCGGCAATTGGAATTTTATGAAACTGAAAAACATAAAAGCATTTCAAAGATCATTCGATATTGAGGTGTCGCGCAACGGAAAAAATGAAACTATTGAAATTTTTGAAAACGGAAAACCCAAAGAAAAAATTGATTGGGACGGGAAAAATGAGGTGCAGGTAAACTTGTAACGGAACTAAAAATGAACTTGAAAGCACTCCTCAATAGATGTGAAAATTTGTGTTATTTCCCCGTACGTTATTTGTGAACGGTAAAATATTTCTCCTGGCGTTTTTTGTCTTTCCAACCGTCAATAAAGTGAATTACCGTTAATGCGGGAAAACGGAACATCATCTTCGGTCCCGAAAAACGCATGACATTTTTAATTGCTTCTTTGTTTTTTGCATTGTAACAATGTACCGTACAGTTACGGCACGTGGGTTTGTCGGGATGAAATTTGCATTTTTCAATGCGCTTGAATGTATATGACAACAAGTTGTTGCACTCTTCGCAAAGCTCGTTACCGGAGGTTCCGTGTTTGTGATGACAGTAAAGCTTTATCATCTCCTCCACTGTCTTCTTTTCCCTGATTACTCTTCCTTCTTCCTTTTTCACGCAATTAAGTATTGAAATGCAAAAATAAAAATTTTTTTATTGCAAAATGTTTTTTTAAAAAAAGAGCCCGTTACATTTTTTTTCGGGGCGTTTTCTGCGGTATGTTTTTTCAAAAGGGGAAAACTTCTCCGGGATGGCCGGAATGTTTTTTTAATGTTAATGCTTTAAATGTCAGGAAATTTTTCCAATGTAAAGGGCATTATCGTTTTGTCCTCTCAAAATCTCAAAGTTTTCGAAAAGGATTGCCATTTCGTTTTTGAAATTTTTTTGAAAATTTTTGAAATCGCTGCGTTCGAGAGACTCGAGCAGCCGGACGGCAAACTGGCGATTATTGTAAAAGTCGTGAATAACAACTGTTTCGCGGGCAACACGTTTCATTTCGTTTATAACTATAGCCCGTTTGTTGCTTTTCATTCCGTGCAGAACGAATGTTGCGGTTACCATATCGAACGATTTATCTTCAAACATTGAAAGGTTTTGTCCGTTCTGCACAAAACAATCGATATTTTCCAATCTTTTTTTGGCAACACTAACCATCTTTTCCGAAAAATCGGCACCCGCTGCATATTTCAGGTTGTATTTGCTTAACGTCTTTATCCATGAACCTGTTCCGCACCCCACGTCCAAAACCGATTTCCCCTTGAGAGGATAATAGCCGTTCAGCAGTTGCGCCATCATCTCGAAATCTTTTTCGGTTCCTTTGTCTATTAAATGATAAAACGGTGCAATGAGGTTGAAAATAAATTTTGCCCGTTTATCCTCGTCGTTTAAAAAGTAGTGTTTTATTCCCATGAGTGCAAAATTAACCCTTTTTTGATGCGGTGAAAAAGCTCTTTTGGCAAGCATTTAAGTAATTCACTTAATTTTTCTTTTTTTATCAATTTATAATAATTCAAAATACTTTCGTAAACCAAATTCTTTAATAAAAAAAGATTAAAATATAGCGGTTAAAAAATAACATTAAGCGGTGACATTCAGGTATTTAGATATGTTGTCTTTTGCTTGTTAATTTTGTAGTTAACCGGTTAACAGTCATATAATTATTTAAATCAAAAACAAATTACCGTATCATATGTAAAAAAGCACAATATTTCATATCAAATTGAATATTTTTGCGCAATATTTTAATAAAGGCAAATCAAAAAACGTACGTTATGGACTTATCAGTCAGTTATTTAGGTTTAAAAATAAAGAATCCGGTAGTGGTAGGCAGTTCAGGGATAACCTCCAATATCGAGAATCTCAAAAAAATTCAGGAGAGCGGTGCCGGAGCCGTTGTGCTGAAATCGATTTTTGAAGAGGAGATTTATCATGAATACAGGAGCATTCTTGAGAAAGAGCAGCAAGAAAACACTCCCGATTACGAATATCTCGATTACTACGATTACAAAATAAAAGACGACAACGTAAAGAAATATCTTTCGCTTATCGAGGCCGCCAAAAAGGAGTTGGATATTCCTGTAATTGCAAGTTACAATTGTGTAAGCGATTGGGAATGGACCTTTTTTGCGAAAAAGTTGGAAGAAGCCGGAGCCGATGCCATTGAAGTAAATATGTTTATGCTTGCGTCCGATTTTTCAAAAACATGCGAAAACGTGGAGGACACCTATTTGAAACAGATAGAGAAAATCCGCAGCAGCGTAAAGATACCGGTATCGGTAAAACTGAGTTACTATTATGCCGATTTGGCATCGTTTGTAAAACGGGTTTCGGAGACCGGAGTGGACGGAATAGTGTTGTTCAACAGGTTTTTTCATCCCGATTTCGACATTGATAAATTCGAAGTTGTTCCGAGCAACATATTGAGCCAGCCCTCCGATTTGGCTATTTCGCTGCGTTGGATATCCATACTTTCGGGGCGTGTTGATTGCGGTTTGATAGCTTCCACCGGTGTTCACGACGGTGCCTCTGTAATAAAAGAGATTTTGGCGGGTGCCGATGCCGTACAAACCGTTTCGACACTTTACAAAAACGGAATAGGTTACGTTTCGCAAATGTTGGACGACTTAAAAACCTGGATGGAAAAACACAATTTTGAAAAAATTGACGATTTCAAAGGGAAAATGAGTCAGGTTAACAGTCCCAACCCCGCCGAATACGAAAGGGTGCAATTTATGCGCTATTTCGAAAGTAAAAAATATGAACTTGATTAATAACAAAAAACAGATAATTATGCCTCCGTTAACATTAAGTCAAAAATTAGGACGGTTTTTTGTCAACTGGGTGTTGCTGATGTTGGTGTGGCTTGCCTTTACCAGCACATTGGCTACTCACGAAGTTTTGATAGGATTGTTGACATCGGGAATAATCTCGGCACTTTCCATAAGTATGTTTACCTGTTGTACGATAAGCATATTTAATCCCGTAAAGATATTTTACATGCTGTGGTATTTTGTGGTATTTTTATGGGCTTTGTTAAAAGCCAATCTCGATGTTGCCAAAAGGGTGATTTCCCCGTCGTTGCCAATCAATCCGGGAATTGTAAAGTTCAAAACCAAATTGAAGACCAATTATTCGAAAATGGTTTTGGCAAACAGCATAACCCTTACACCCGGTACCTTATCGGTGGATATCGTTGACGACACGTTTTATATCCATTGGATTGACGTATCGACAACCGATCCCGAAAAAGCGTTTAACGAAATTGCCGAAAGTTTTGAAAAAATTCTCTTAAAAATTTTCTAATCATGACATACATTATATACATAGCATTTATTTTTATGGCACTGGGGCTTGTTTTTGCAGCCATCAGGTTTGTAAAAGGTCCTACGGCGGGCGACCGTACCGTTGCTTTGGATACCATTACCACAATAGGTGTTTCGGGGCTTACTTTGTTGGCCTATGTTTTTCAGCGTTTTATTTACGTTGACGTGGCACTTGTATATGCGGTATTGGGTTTTATTGGAGTAATAGTAATAGCAAGATATTTGGAGGGCGCCTTATGAGTATTATGGAAATTATCGGCGGCATATTGCTGCTTATAGGAAGCATATTTTTGTTCCTCGGCGGTTTGGGCATATTCCGTATGCCCGATGTTTACAACCGTTTGCAGGCGGGTACAAAAGCAACCACCCTGGGAGGCATGAGCCTTATCCTCGGTGTGGGATTCTTGGAACCTTCGTGGATTTTCAAGACTTTGATAATTATTATCTTCATTGCCTATTCTAACCCGATAAGTTCGCATGCATTGGCTCGTGCCATGTACCGCCGCGGACATCTGCCTTTGATAAAAGGAGGATACAAAAAAGAGATGGATGCTTACAGTGAAGTTGAACAACCCCAAAAAGAGGAGGTGAAATCATGATATATTTCATTTTGATAATTTTTCTTTTATTGTTGATGATAGGAGCTGCAATTTACGCGGTAAATCAAAAAGATTTGCTTTATGCCGTTATTGCTACCGGTATTATCAGCCTAATTCTTTCCATATTGTTTTATCTGCTTCAAGCCCCTGACGTAGCTCTTACCGAAGCGGCTATCGGTGTGGCGTTAACAACAATTATTTTCATTATTACCATTCGCAACACGGTTCGTTACGAAGAGGAAGAAAAAACAAAGTTTAAATCGGAAGTAAAATGAAAAAAGTATTAATAATATTGTTATTGGCCGTTGTCGGATACTTTACCGCCTCTACGTTTTTCGATATTGGTTTTGGTCAACAGCCTTTTGTCGAAGGCGTTAAACCGGTAAAGGATGTCTATCTCGACAAAACGGTAAGCACTTTGAAAGTTGCAAATACCGTTACAAGTATTGTGGTTAATTTCAGAGGCTTCGATACTCTCGGTGAAGTTACGGTACTCTTTTTGGCGGTAACGGCACTTGGAAGTATTTTGTATAAAAAACGTCACCAGGTTGGAGAACGTTCGGTATTGTTCTCGGCAAGTAAAATAGTTACTTCGGGTTCAAAACTGCTGTTCCCCGCTATTGTTCTTCTGGGTGCATATGTATTTATTCACGGTCATTTGTCACCCGGAGGTGGTTTTCAGGGCGGAGTTATTATTGCAACCGGTTTTCTTTTGATGCTTCTGGCATACGAAAACTTCTCCGTGGGAC
Source organism: uncultured Lentimicrobiaceae bacterium (assembly GCA_964549335.1). GTDB lineage: Bacteria > Bacteroidota > Bacteroidia > Bacteroidales > F082 > Sulfidibacterium. The sequence continues at coordinate 22,770 of CAZJUQ010000011.1, forward strand.
ACACCGGACTTTCCATTATCGAGTCTTTGGCAGGTATTACATTTGCCGGCGTAGGTTTGTTGGGAATGATAAACGGGGGAACTTTCCTCGAGAATTTCTTGCCTACGGGAGTGTTGAACGACCTGTTCAGCGGCGGAGTAATACCTATAATTTATATTGCCGTGGGTTTTAAAGTTACAGCCGAACTTACGGGTGTCATTTATACCGTTTTACACGAGAAAGGAGAAAGCAATGGATAATACGTTATTTGAATATTTGGATTATGCCGTTTACGGTACCGCTATCCTGGTAATGGCCATAGGACTTTACGGTGCCCTGGTGAAAAAGTCGTTGTTGAAGATTGTTATCGGATTGTCCATAATCGATTCGGGACTTAATTTTTTGATAGTTGCACTTAATTATTACAAGGGTGGTACGGCACCTATATTTTCGCAAGGTTATCTCGATGGTTCGACAAAACTTATGGTTGACCCGGTTCCACAGGCGTTGGTACTAACGGCTATTGTTATCGGATTTGGAGTTACGGCGGTGGCTCTGTCGCTCGTTATCCGTTTATACAGACATCATCATACGTTGAATATTGATCAAATAAAAGATTTAAAATGGTAGGAACTCCGGTATTATTTGTAGCAATTCCCCTTATGGCGGCTTTTTTGATACCGCTACTCGGGATGATATGGAAAGAACTGGTCAGAATTGTACCGGGATTGGTACTAATTTATTTACTGATTCTGGCTGTAAACCTTTTGAATTATGTTATGGTTCACGGTCCTATTGTTGAAGTTATTGCCGGTTGGGCCCCGCCCATAGGCATCAACCTGGTATTTAGCACCTTCTCGGGATTTCTGGTAACCCTCATGGTCTTTCTCGGACTCCTGATTTGGTTGTACAGTTACCGTTTTAAAAGGAATGTGGACTACGAACCCGCAAAGAAATATTTCCTTTTACTTATGATGTTAATTACCGGTTCGGTGGGCATTGTACTTACGGGCGATATTTTCAATATGTTCGTATTTATCGAAATCACCGGAATATCGGGTTATGCGCTAACGGCTTTTTATACCGGTCGTAACAGTGCGGAAGCCTCTTTCAAATACATATTTCTCGGGTCGTTGGCATCGGCGTTTTTGCTTCTTGCCATTATGATTATTTATTCGCAATTGGGCACTTTGAATATGGCCGACATTGCTTCCAAAATACATTTGATGAAACCCGGCTATAAAATAGCATCGATGATATTTTTTATTACAGCTCTTGGAATAGAGGCTGAGATTTTCCCCCTAAACGGGTGGGCACCCGATGCATACAGCGAAGCCCCGGGGCCTGTCGGTGCAGCTTTTGCCGGTATTGTGGTTAAGGCTTCCGTTTATGCCATAATACGTTATACATATACCATTTTCGACCTCACGGGAACCTACGACTTGCTTATTATTCTCGGTATGATTACCCTTATTATTGCCGAAGTGTTGGCTATTCGTCAGGAAAAACTGAAACGTATGCTGGCCTATTCAAGTATAGGTCAAATGGGTCTTGTTTTCGTTGCTTTCGGATTTGGTACCGAAGAGGGTGTTTTTGCCGCTCTGTTTCTGATGTTTAATCATGCAATTATAAAGTCGTTACTTTTCTTTTCGGGAAGCTATCTCGTTTATAATTCAAAAGAGAAATATATACGCGAAACCAACGGCATGGCAAAATATCTGCCACTGACATCATTTCTTTTTGCCCTCGGCGCCTTTTCCATTGTAGGATTGCCGCCTTTTGCCGGATTTTGGAGCAAACTTGCCGTACTTACCGCAGCAGCCGACAGCAATATGATTCTTATTATGACTCTTGTACTTATGGTTAGTGTGGTTGAACTGGTGTATTACATGAGAGTGGTAAACAGGGTTTATTTCTTTAAAAAAGATGAAAACATGGAAACCACGCGTCCCACTTACAATGGTATGTTGGCAATGTTGGTGCTCGGTGCAATAATTATTGTTATAGGGTTTTATCCCGATGCAGTTACGGGAATATTGCACAAAGCTTCTGCCGAACTTATGGATAAAAGTCATTACATAAAAGAGGTATTAACACTCAATAAGTAACCCTCAAAAACTGAAAAAAGATATGGAAACAATATATATTATATTTATGATTTTTCTCGGTGGAGCGGTAGTTACATACTTTGCCGGAAAAATAAACGGATTTCTTCAGGATATACTTTTCCTCGCTACGGTATTGATACCTGCATATATGTTTTATGCCGCGTATTCAGTGGGTGATATTGTAAGTTTTGATGCAGGGGGGATTACTCTCTCGTGGGGAATAAACTCCTTCGGTTGGTTATTTTCGTTAATTGTCCTGGGACTCGGCTCGGTAGTGGCATTTTATGCCGTAAGTTTTATGAAAGGTAAAGAACGCAGAGGATATTTCTATTTTAACTATATCCTCAGCATTATGTCAATGACCGGCATTTTGATAAGCCGCGATTTGGTTTCGTTCTTTATTTTTTGGGAGATAATGACCTGGTCGTCTTACCTTATGGCAATATACAGCGGAAAGGATGTGCAACGTGTCGGTATAAAATATTTTGTGTTTAGTGCCATCGGTGCTTACGCAATGCTTATGGCTATTGTAATAGTACACCATATCAGCGGTAGTTTTATGATAGACGATATGGTTGCATCGTACAAAACTATGGCGCCTTCCATGCAAATATGGATTCCTGTTCTGTTTTTAATGGCATTCGGCGTGAAAGCCGCTTTGATGCCTCTGCACGTTTGGGCACCGGGAGCTTATGGAAATGCTCCGATGGCTTATACTTCCCTCTTTTCGGGAGCGCTTTCCAAAATGGGGGTTTACGGAATGACCATTGTACTGGTGTCGATGATAAATAAACTTCCGCAAGGCATTTGGTTTCGCGAAGTGTTGGCATGGCTCGGAGGGATTACAGCTGCAATAGGAACCCTTTGGGCAATAAAACAGGATGATGCCAAAAGGCTGTTGGCTTACTCTTCGGTGGCTCAGCTCGGATACATAGTTACCGGTATTGCAATAGGAACCGAATTGGCTATGCTGGCGGGTTTGTTCCTTGCCGTAATGCATGCTCTGTTTAAAGGTGCACTGTTTATGGTGGTTGGCGCAATAGAGCGTCAAACGGGAACTACCAACTTTACCGAAGTTACAGGTTTGGTTCGTAAAATGCCTTGGACATTTATTGTGGCTCTCTTTTCCATAATTGCTTTGGCAGGTATCCCCCCGTTGGGTGGATTTGTCGGCAAGTGGATGTTATACGAGTCGCTTATCACAAGCAACCATTATCTTCTGGTAGTGGTAATATTCTTTTCAAGCACGGCAGCTTTCTTGTATTGCTATAAATTCCTTTTCGGATTTTTCCTCGGACAGGAAGAAAAAGAGTGGGAACATGTAAAAGAGGCTCCCGCGCTTATGGTTGTTCCCGGTTTGGTATTATCGGTATTTATGTTTGTCCTCGGTACCTTCCCCGGTATTATTTTAAAACCCATAAATGCCGGTTTGACCGGAATAGGTTTTGCAGATACTTACAAGCATCTCTGGGAAACCTCCATAATATTTAACGGTTGGGGCGACCAGGTGGTATTACAACCAATTTTGTATGCCGTTATTGCAATATTTGCTTTCTTTACAATTTTCTTGTTTATCAAGGGTTTTAAAAACACACGTTACGTCACCACCAAAGATATCAGTACCTCGGGCGAAGTTCCCGCCGAAGACGAAAACCTTACATTCTCGGTAAACTTTTATCAACCTTTCTTGCGTGCCGTCGAACCCGTGATGAGGAGACAAATAGACAAGTACTATACCGGTTTTGCAAACGGTTTGGAAGCTTTATTCCAGTTTACCAGAAGAATTTACACGGGAAACGGTCAAACATATGCCGTTTATGTTTTGGTTTTTGTGGTGATATTAATTTTGTTTAAAGATATAATCTTCTAAAAAAGATAAAATAATGGAAGAGATTTTAATGAATATTTTAGGAGCAATTGTTACGTTTATCGTAGCATTTGCCGTTGGGATGACCTATGGCGGATTGACGCGAAAAATTACTGCACGTATTCAAAACCGTAAAGGACCGCCATGGTATCAGAATTTTATAGATGCATATAAATTATATTCCAAATCAACGGCAATACACCACGGCGCATTACACTTTTTGGGACCTGCTTTTTTAATGGTTTCGTCGGTGATGACTCTTCTTTTCGTACCTGTTTTAACACACAATAATTGGTTTGAAAATCTGACTTTTGACGGTGATTTGATATTTCTGATATACATCATGACTTTCGGACCATTGGGAATGGCACTCGGAGCCGGTCAAACCGGAAACCCGAACTCTGCAATAGGTGTTACTCGTGGATTAAGTCAAATGGTGGGTTTCGAAATCCCATGGGTTATGGCTCTTGTGTCGTTAATGATACAATACGATACCACCTCCGTTACGGGATTGATGGCAGCACAGGAACAATCGGGCAGTTGGCTGATGTTTTCGTCGCCATTCGCTTTTGTTGCCGCTGTTATGGCCATGCTCGGAATGTTCAGGTATTCACCGTTCGATATTGTCGGAGCTCCCACCGAGTTGGCTTCGGGACCTGTTTCGGAAAACGGCGGCAAATTCCTATTTGTTATGATGTCGTCGGGTTCGGTGTTTACTTTTGCCAAACTAACCCTTTATGTCGATTTGTTTTTGGGCGGTGCCGACAATCTGGTGGAATTGTTGATTAAGACATTCCTGCTGTATATGATACCGGTACTTTACGGAACTGTTAGTCCCCGTTACCGTACCGAACAATCAATAAGATGGTTTTGGGGCTGGCCCAGCTTTTTCGGTTTGCTGGCTATTTTACAAGCTGTAATCTTTTAATTGATAGAAAATGATTAACGATAAAAATTCGCAAAAAATAGTAGATATTATCCAGAATTGGGCGAGAAAACACTCAATCTGGGTATTGGCTTACGGCACAGGGTGCGGAGCCATTGAAATTCCCCCCACAATGACATCGCGTTACGATGCCGAACGTTTGGGTGTACGAGGTGCTGCTACACCGCGCCAAGCCGATGTTCTTCTGATAACGGGATATCTTACCGTAAAGACTTTAAAACGTGTTATCCGTGTTTACGAACAGATGCAAGACCCCAAGTACGTGATAGGTTTCGGTTCCTGTACCATTAACGGTGGAATGTATTACGATTCGTACAACACCATTAAAGTGTTGGACAAATATCTCCCCGTTGATGTGTATATTAACGGTTGTATGCCGCGTCCCGAAGCTGTTTTGTCGGGATTTGCACAACTGCAAAAACGCATTGCCGAAGGAAGAGCTACGGGTGCCCGCCATTATAAAGAAAATTTGGAGTGGTACCGTGCCAATCAGAAAAAAATTATTCCCAACTGGATTATGCCCGAATATAACTGGTAAAAAATGAGTATGATGAAGGAATTAAAAGAAAATATTATAAAAAGAATCAAGGCAAGTTTTCCCGATGCCGTTGAGAAAAACGACTTCAACTACAACCGTCTTGATTTTATTATTGATAAAAACAAAGTACCCTCAATGCTTCTCTATTTAAAGGAAGAAATGGGTTTCATTCACCTGTCGCATGCCAGCTGTGTCGATTGGTTGGAAGAGGGTGAATTTGAATTGGTATTTATTGTTTGGTCACCTGTCGATAAGATTAAGGTTTTTGTACACACCCGTGTTGACAGGGATAATCCGGTAATGGAAAACATGGATATGATATGGCCGCAGTTAAACACTTATGAACGTGAATTTCGTGAACTATACGGAGTTCAATTTACAGGTTTGGTAGCCCCCGACGAGTTTATTCTCGAAGATTGGCAAGGACCTCCGCCATACCGTCGCGATTTTGACACTGCAGCATATGCCGAAAAAACTTTCTGGCACCGTCCCGGCAGGGAGGATGCACAGGATGTACGTGAAACCATTGCCTCGCGCGATGGAGAAGAAATTCCCGATTTTGCAAAAAAATACTCGAGATAAGATGAGAGAAAAAGCAACAACATTATACATAGGACCACAGCACCCCGGTATTACCGGAAATATGATGGTAAAAGTCAAAGTAGAGGGTGATACCATTGTGGAAGCACGCACGGAAGTGGGATATTTGCACCGTGCTTTTGAGAAACTGCAGGAACGCCGCAACTGGCTTCAAAGTTTTACTTTACTTTGCCGCTTTTGTGTCCCCGAACCCGACCCCGTGGAAGAGTCGTACGCCAGGGCGGTAGAGATGCTCGAAGGCAGACAAGTGCCCGAAAGAGCCAAGTATATACGCGTGCTTATGCTCGAGCTGGCACGTATGGGCTCTTATCTTTTGTGGTACGGCGGTCAAAACGGATCGTTGGGACTTTATACCATGGGACAATGGTCGGTGGGAGACAGAAACTATATTCTCGACCTTTTTGAAGAACTTACCGGAGGACGTGTTTACCACATGTACATATGGCCCGGCGGTGTTCGACGCGATTTGCCGGAAGGTTTTGCCGACAAAGTTCTACGCACCATGGATTACTTCGAAAAACGTCTTAAAGATTACGACGACCTTATGTTCGAAAATACCATTTTCCAGAAAAGAACACAAGGGGTAGGTGTTATACCCAAAGAAAAAGCTGTGGAATGGGGCGTTGTGGGTCCTGTTCTCAGAGGATGCGGCATACGTAGCGATATAAGAATCGACGACCCTTACGAGGTGTATGATAAACTCGATTTCGAAGTTCCTACAGCCGAAGGCGGTGACATCTGGGCTCGTGCACTCGTGCGCCGCCAAGAGATACGCCAGTCGATACGGATTATCCGTCAGGTTATTGAAAAAATGCCTGCGGGTGATTATTACAACAGAATTCCTAACCCGCATAAATGGGCTTTGCCCAAAGGCGATGCTTATGCACGTACCGAGGCAACCCGCGGCGAAGTGGGTATGTATATTGTAAGCGACGGAAGTACCCGCCCGAGACGAACCCACTTCAGAGGCGCCGCCTATGTTCATGCCGTTTCGCTGCTCGAAAAAATTCTCGTGGGCGAAAATGTTGCGGATATATCGGCTATAATGAACAGCTTGGGAACTTGCCCGCCCGAAATAGAACGTTAATAATTTTGATAAAGACAAAAAACATTAAAATATGAGCTTTTTTGATCTAAACGGAACACTTAAACCTTTAACCGCATTAAAACAATTCGGTAAAAAACCGCATACAATATCTTATCCTAAAGAATCGAAAGAGGCAGCCGACCGCTATCGCGGCTTGCACTATAACAATCTGGAAGAGTGTATAGGTTGCGGTAACTGTTCCACAATTTGCCAAAATGCCGCTATCGATATGATACATATCGAAGGCATTGAAGGAAAAAAGGGAGATTCGGGATTGCGTCCCCGTGTTGACAACGGACGTTGCTGCTGGTGTGCTCTTTGTGTAGAAGTTTGCCCCACGGGAAGTTTAAGTCTTACCAAAGATTACATCTTTGTTAGCGAAAATCCCGACGATTTCTTGTGGATACCCGGCGTTGACAATCCAGGAGGAAAAGAGAATATATCGTTTTACAGTACAAAAGAGATCTCCCTTAACGACTTTCAACGTGTACCGATGCCCGAACTCGAAGGGAAAGAACGTGTTAAAAGTTTTGCCGAAGTGGTACTCGGATACAACGAAGAGCAGGCACGTGCCGAAGCAAGCCGTTGTATCAGTTGCGGTATTTGTACCGAAGTTTGCCCCGACCATATGCACATTCCCGAATACATTAATGCAATAGCTTCGGGTAACGATGCCGATGCCGTTCGTATTATATACGACAATAACCCGTTGCCGGAAATGTGCGGTAAGGTGTGTACCCGCCGGTGCGAAGAGGTTTGTGCCATTGCCACAAGGGGCGAAGCCGTTGCAATACGCTGGTTGAAACGGTATGCTACCGAAACGGCAGCAACAGCTGATATTACACGCGAAATTGTTAATCCCGAAATCAGGGAACCCAACGGCAAAACCGTCGGCATAATTGGTGCCGGACCTTCCGGGCTTACTGCCGCCTATTATCTTGCCTTACGCGGTTACGACGTTACCATTTACGAAGCAAATGCCAAAGCCGGTGGTGCCACTATGTACGGCATACCCAAATACCGTTTCCCCATCGAAAGTCTCGATAAACAGATAGATTATATCCAAAGTATAGGTGTGAAAATCCATTTCAACACCAAAGTGGGTAAAGATATATCCTTTAAAGAGATATACGATAAATACGATGCCGTATTTATGGGAGTGGGATTCCCCGACGCTTGGCCGCTTGGTGTTGAGGGCGACGACGCCGAAGGTTCGATGCAGGCATTCCGCTTCCTGTATATGATAAACTCGGGCGAAAAAGTTGATATCGGCGATAAGGTTGTAGTAGTGGGAGGTGGTAATGTTGCCATCGATGCTGCCCGTGTAAGCCGCCGTCTCGGTGCAGAAGTTACCATTCTTTACCGCCGCCGTGTTGAAGATATGCCTGCCGACTGGGAAGAGATAGAAGGAGCCGAAGACGAAGGTGTTAATATCGTTCCTCAGGGTATCCCCGTTAAAATTCATAAGGACGAAAACGGCAGGGTGAAAGCCGTTGAATACTTGAAAGCAGAAATGGTGCCCGACGATAAAGGCGGCCGTCCGAGACCGAAACCTATCGAAGGCAGCAATACCATAATCGAAGCTACTGCGGTTATGGCCGCTATCGGTCAAATGGGCGATTACAGTTTCTTGCCCGAAGAATTTACCGAAAAGATTAAAATCGAAAGAGGCCGCTTCGTCGTTAACGAAAAACAACAAACAGGCGACCCGAAAGTGTTTGCAGGTGGCGACGCCGTTAACCGTACCGCTGATGCAATATCGGCTATTGCCGACGGTTTCCGTGCTTGTAAAGCTATCGACGAAATGCTTTCAAAAAAATAGGTACCCTAAACCGTTCAATAAAAAAGGCTGCTCTTCGTTATTGAAAGAGCAGCCTTCTTTATTTTAAGCTTACAAAAAGATGAAATTGCCTTATCAGGTAAAAAAAATTAAAAGGAATTAACGTTTAAAGGAAATTATTTTCTTCCGCTCATACTTTTGGGGATACGTCCTTGATTTATTGTTTTTGAACGCAAACGCCTTCCTACAATTTTTTCAACGGTTTTGCCTATTTTCAATATATAGTCGATGTCGAGATTTGTTTCAATGCCCATTTCATCCATCATAACTGCCATATCTTCGGTACTTACAAGTCCCACATCATTGGGGTCGTTATAGTAATATTCACCTGTTCCCGCTACGGGCACACCATCAACAAAGTTTGCCGGTTGACCTCCAATACCTCCGAGTGTTGATTCGAAATTTGTCATACCTGCCTGTAATGCCGCTAAAACATTAGCAAGACCCCAACCCCGTGTGGTGTGGAAGTGAGCTATCTGTTTATCGGGGTTGTCAATGCTGTCGAGAAGCATGGAAAAATACCTGTAAACCCTGTCGGGTGAAGCTGAACCGTCATGGTCGGCATGTTCCACATCGTTGGCTCCTATATCGAACCACCGTTTTGTAAATTCAACGGCATCTTCAAGTTTTGTAGGACCTTCAATGGGACACCCCCATATTGTGCTTACCGTACCGTTTACTTTGATGCCCGCTTCACGGGCTTTGGGTATCCATTCTTCCGCCATTGCCCAGTACTCTTTGAGAGTAAGTCCCGAATTTTTTTTCTGGTGCGATTCGCTTGTGGATACCATAAGTAAAATGCGGTCGGGTCCGTATCCCTCTTTTTTTGCTTTAATGGCACGCTCAATGGCACGCTCGCGTATGGTAACCGCCGTAAGAACAACATCGTCGAGTTTATCTTTTACTCTCTTGCTGTTTCTTATCAGCTTAAACAATTCGTCGGCATCGGCAAACTGTGGCATTCCTTTGGGATTCCCGAAATTTGTAACCTCCAAATGTTTAAATCCCGCAAGTATAAGCTGTTCCAAAACCCAAAGTTTTGCCGCCGTGGGTATAAAATGTTCTTCATGTTGAAAACCGTCGCGTACGGTTATATCTCCTATTACTACTTTTTTAGGGTAATTCATATCAAAATCCGATTATTAATTGTGTGAAATAAAAACAGTCAGCTAAGATAAATATTTTTCGGTTATACGTCACCGGTATTTTTCTTTTATTACCAATGCCCTGTTTTCCTTTCGGTAATCGTTATCATGGTACTTTACTAACCGTTGAATTGCTAACGCCTAATTCCTCTGCAATCTATTTTTATTGTTTCGCGGCTTTTACGTAAGCTTCAATTTGGTACCTTTGCCCTTTGGTTAGATGTTTTGTTTTTATAACTTTTATTTGGCAATTTAGGTGTTAAAGTAAGAGACTTTAACCGTTCAGAGAAAGAGAAACGGGAAAATATTTCTTTGTTTTTCTTTACTGACAAAATCACCTTGAAAACGGTAAAAAATAGTATGTGCGGAACTCTGATAAGTTTCGTGTATTAACTGCAAAAAACAGAAAAGATGAAATCGTACAAAATAATTTGTGAGAATACGGGAGTAGAGAAAAATTATCCATTCGGCACCACCTTGTCGGATATTATTAAAGACCAAAAGATTGAGATAGGTGAAGATATTTTGGGCGCATTGGTAAACTACAAATTGAAAGAGCTCGATTATATGGTGTATAAACCCAAGACCGTTAAGTTTGTAGGTTATTCGCATGCCGCCGGAAGGCGTATGTATGCAAGAGCTTTGTTAATGGTGCTTTTTAAAGCTGTATTCGATGTGTATCCGGGCTATAAATTGAAGGTGAAACATACCATATCAAAGGGGATATATTGCGAACTTGAAGGGTTTTCGAAAAAAGAGAGTCAAACGGCGGTTGTGGAAAACATAAAAAAGAGAATGCGTGAGATAATAGCTGAAGATATTCCTTTTGAGAGAGAGGAGATACCCACGGACGAGGCTCTGAAAATTTTCGAAAAGTTCGGTCTGGAAGACAAGTGTACATTGATGCGTACAAGAAGACAATATTACAGTTCGGTTTACAAATTGGATAATGTGGTAAACTATTTTTACGGGTTTCTTGTGCCTTCCACGGGATATTTAAAGTTGTTCGACCTTGTTTCGTACTACGACGGAATGTTATTGGTATTACCCAAAAAAGAGAAACCGGGTGAGTTGGAAGAAATTGTTGAACAAAATAAATTGTTTGAAATATTTCAAGAGTTTAAAAATTGGGTTGAAATTATAGGTGTTCCCAGTGTCGGAAGTCTTAACGAATTTACATTAAACCGCGAGATAGGAAATATCATAAAAGTTTCGGAAGCATTGCAAGAGAAAAAACTTGCCTGTATTGCCGATAAAGTTCAAAAAAGAGGGAAAGTAAAGGTGATTTTTATTTCGGGACCTTCATCTTCGGGAAAAACCACTTTTGCCAAGCGGTTGGGTGTCCAGTTGAGTGTAAACGGGTATAAACCGGTGGTTATTTCAATGGACAACTATTTTGTGGATCGTAACCTGACTCCCGTTGACGAAAACGGAAATTACGATTTCGAAAGTCCGGAGGCAATAGATATAGAACTGTTTAATAAAGATATTCTTGATTTGATAGCCGGAAAAGAGATAGAGTTACCTAAATTTTCGTTCTCTTCGGGCAAACGTTTCTACGACGGCACAAAGTTAAGATTGAAAGATAACAGTATAATTGTGGTTGAGGGAATTCACGGGCTAAATCCCGAAATTTCTCATTTGATACCTCAAGAGCGTAAATTTAAGGTTTATGTATCGGCACTTACCCCGTTGAATCTTGATGCCACCAACCGCATTCCCACAACCGACAACCGTTTGATAAGAAGGATAGTGCGCGACAGCAAATACAGGGGTTATTCGGCGTTGGAAACCATTCAGCGTTGGCCCAGCGTGCGCAACGGAGAAGAGAAGTATATTTTTCCCTATCAAGAGGAGGCTGATATCATGTTTAACACGGCTTTACCTTTTGAATTGGGTGTATTGAAAAAATGGGCAGAACCTCTTCTGCACGAAGTGCCGCCGAATGTTCCCGAATATCAAGAAGCACAACGCCTCTTGAAGTTCCTCTCTTATTTCGTCTCCATAAGCTCGTGGGAAATACCTCCAACTTCCATTTTGCGTGAATTTTTAGATAAAAGCAGCTTCCACTATTAACAGCCACGGTAATGCAATAAGATTGAAAAATAATTAACAAAAAATTTGTTAATAATAATTTTTTAGTATTTTTGCACCTCCAAATTTTAAACGCTAAAAGAAAAATAAATAATGTACGCAATTGTTGATATAGCAGGGCAGCAGTTCAAGGTGGAACAAGGTCAGGAGATTTTCGTTCACAGACTTGAAGGCGAAGAAGGTGCAAACGTTGAGTTCAACGATGTACTTTTGGTGGACAACGAAGGTAAAGTTTCCGTAGGAACACCTCGCGTTGATGGTGCCAGTGTAGGTGCCAAAATAATAGCCCACGTAAAAGGAGATAAAGTGCTCGTTTTTAAAAAGAAAAGAAGAAAAGGATACCAAAAGGAAAATGGTCATCGTCAGTATTTGAGCAAAATTCTCATTGAAAAAATTACCGTTTAACGAAAAAAACTTAAAAAAATGGCTCATAAAAAAGGAATGGGTAGCTCCCATAACGGTCGCGAATCGGAAAGCAAACGTCTCGGTGTTAAAATTTTCGGCGGACAACATGCCACAGCCGGTAATATTATTGTTCGTCAAAGAGGAACAAAACATCATCCCGGCTTAAACGTAGGAATGGGGAAAGATCATACTCTTTTTGCTCTTACCGACGGCATTGTCGAATTTCGCAAAAGAAGGAACAACCGTTCGTACGTTAGCGTTATCACCGTTGATGAAGAAAAAAAGTAACAGGAAACGAAACTTCGTAAAGAAAAGATAAAAAATCCGGGTTTAACAATCCGGATTTTTTTATTACCGGTCGTTTTATAAAACGGGCAAATTAAAATATCACCGCAACGGTACCCTGTTTTTGAACCGTACCTCCGAAAACGTTTTTATATGATAATTTGTAAATATATACCCCTCTTTCCACATAATTTCCTTTGTACGTGCCGTCCCACCCTTTTGCGGGATCTTCAGTTTCGAAAATCAACTGTCCCCAGCGGTTATATATTTGCAACAGGTATTCTTTTCCGCCGAAAAAGTTGAAAACGGGTTTAAAGGTGTTGTTGGTTCCTTTTGGTGCAAAGGCATTTGGAAAATAGAGTTTCGATTCTTGCTGTAACAATATGCGGTTCGATTTTACCGTTTCGCGGTAACCGTAAGTGTCTCCGGTATCTTCGACGGCTTCTATCCAGTAAGTAAAACGTCCGTCGGCAATGGTTAAATCTGATATGTTGTCGGTATAGCTCAAAGTTTGGGCGTTAACCGAGTCGTATGCTTCGGCAGGAGTTGTTTCGCCTTGCATACGGTATATCCTGTATCGTAATACCGGTGCGTCCCAGCCTTCAAAGGCGTTCCACTGCAAATAGACCTCCTGTTCCGAAACAAGGGAGCCGGTAAGTAATATGGTTTTGTTGAAGTTCGATTGTATGGCAACATTGCCGCAGCTGTCAAGCGCATTTATTAAATAAAAGTAAGACTGCGATGAAGCGTCAACGGTTTCGTCGATAATTTTAAATGGAAACGATTCAAATTCGTCAAATGCCACATCTTTTATTACGTTATAATTGGAACCATCGTCGTCGGAACGCAATATTTGCCAACCGTTTTGTTTTACGGCTGTGTCAACATACAGGTTCAGTTCAACGGTATTGTTTGGCAATACACCGGCACCGGCAAGATATGCAAATTTGGGGCGTTTGTAATCGGCCGTAAAAATCTCTTTTATGCATGAAGATGCGGTTTTGTTGCCGAATACGGCACGTACGAAATATTGATATGTTGTACCGTAATTTAAATCGTGGTGTATATATTGCAATTGCGAAGCGGGAACTTCGCCGGCGAGGGTAAAGCCGCTTCCGTTTTCCGAAACAAAAATTTGATACTTTTCGAGTGGGGGCGAGGCATTGATATATGCTTCCCACCGCAAGGAGTCTTCCAGGGCACAGGTACTGTAACCCACAGGATGCAAAAGAATTGGGCGTTGAGGCAACGAAAAGGTGCCGGGACTTTTATTCCCGCAACTGTCTATCGAAGCAATCGAATACTCTTGGCTTACCAGACATGCATCGACGGTAGTGTCGGTATAAAATGTATTCTCTTTGCCGAAAACGGTATCTATTTCTTGCCAAATGTTTCCTTCGAACCGGTATATAATATATCCTGCCACATCGGAACTGTCGGATGGTTGCCAGCCAAGTTCCACGTTGCCGTTTTCGTTTACGCTTACCGAGTCCAAAACGGGTTTGTCGGGATATTCGATGTCTTTAAAGACACCGCCGGTAATGTTTGATGTGGAGTGGCAAGTTTCGTTGTTTAAATAGATGAAAAAATTTATTGAGTCTTCACAGACATCAATCCAGCGCGATATTTGCGTGTTTTGTGTCGAGTCAAGGATAGTCCAGTTTCCCGGGGGGTATTCGTACATTACCTTGTACCATTGCGAAGTCCCTTCCGGGTTGGGAGAGTGCAATGCATTCCAATATAAATTTGCACGTCCGGGATTACTGTTGTCCAATTGCAGAAAAATGGTGCTTAATGTGTCGGTAATCAGGTTGTTCTGTCCGTTGATAACAGCCTCTAAAAAATATTTTCTTGAGCCGGTGTTTGCTTGTGCTCCGGCATGGTAGTAATGGGTGATAAACTGGTCGTTAATGGAGTCGATAATTTGAAAACTCGTGCCGTTATACGAATAATATATTCTGTATTTTTCCACATTGTTGGAAGCCGCCAGCGACCAAAACAAATCAACATCGCCGTTTGTATTTACCACTAAGCATCTGAACGGAAAAGATTGGCTTTTTCCTTCATGATGCAAGAAAAAGGTCAGAAACAGTATTATGTATAACGCTTTGTTCATTTCAAACCGGCGGTTTTTCCTACTATCAGCAGTTTTTGTTTTGTGTTGTCGAAAAAGATTTCAGCAAATTTACGAATATCTTCGGCTTTTACGTTCATTATATTGTTTAAATGTTTTTTGTAAAAGTCCATGTTCAGGTTAAAGTCGATAACATTTTTCAGTCTGTCGCTCAGGGCGAAGGGGCCGTCGAAACCTCGCAAGAAAGTTCCGTAAAGATAATTTTTCACGAGTTGAAGTTCGTGTTTATCAATTTTTTCGGTTTTCAATAAATCTATTTGGCGTTTTATCTCTTGCACCGCTTCGCGGGTTTGATTTGCATTTACTTCCGTTGATACCGCAAGGTAGTTGCCGTGTTTGTAATTTTTTACAAACGAATGTATTCCGTATGTCAATCCTTTTTCTTCGCGCAAACTTGTCATTAACCTCGACCCGAAATAACCACCCAAAACGGTGTTAAGCAGGGTTAGAGTACTGTAATGTCTATCGGTTTTGTCGATGGCAGGATAGCCGAAAAGTATTGCCGACTGCAGTGAGTTTTCTTTTTCTATTAGCAGGTTTTTTTCTTTGCAATTTGTTACGAACTTTCCCGGATTGGTATCTTTTATGCCGTTGGAGGGTTTGTGTTGTCCGAAAACGGAGTTTAGCAGTTTGATAATTTTGCCGTTTGCCGTGCCGCTTAAAATAAAATATCCGTTGTTTAGCGAATAGCGGTTTTTGTAAAAGTCAATCAAGTCGTTTCTTGTTATTTTTAGGAAATCGTTTTCCTGTAATGTTTGTCCGTAAGCCGAATTTTTCCCGAACATCAATCTGTTAAATTCCAGCATAGCCCTGTATCTTACCTTTTCAAGGTTAACTTTAAAGGAGTGATACTCACGTTCTAAGTATATGTCTATTTCGTGTTGAGGGAATGTGGCCTCTGTAACCATCTCGAACATTAACGGGAGCAATTTGCCGTAGTATTTCGACAGAGCATAAAGAGTTATTCCGGCACTATCTTTATTTACAAAAGGGTCGAAAAAAGCGCCGTAATAGTCGAGTAATTCCGATATTTCGAATGAGGAGTAACTTGCCGTGCCTTCGCTTATGAGTTTGTTTACCGAGTTTGCCGTAAGTTTTTTGTTTTGATATGCCGTTCCCGCTTCAAAGACCATGTCGAGGCGTGTAACATTCCAGTCGCCCCCGTCAATTATATAAACTTTTATGCCGTTGTCGAGATATATCTTTTGGGGCTCTTTCAATATCAATTCTTGCTTTTTGCCCAACGGAGGAATCTTTTTTCGTATGGTAGCCGCTGTTTCCTTGTTCATTTTTTCTCCTTTAATTTTGGTTTTGTTTTTTCAGGTAATACAGCACATTCGCCCTTTGCCTGTTAAAAAGATTTTTTGAAGTCTGTTGTATTTTTTCTGCCGTTACGGCTTTGTAGTTGTCAATTTCTTTATTAAACATATTTGCATCGCCAAGCATTTGGTAATAACAGAGGTTCATCGCTTTTTGCAATACCGATATTTCGGAAAACAACAGATTGGCTTCAACTTTGTTTTGTACTTTTTGAAACTCTTTATCCTGAATTGTGCTTTCCGACAGTTTGTCGAGTTCGCCGTAAATTTCGTTTTCGGCATTATTAACGTCAATGTTATCAAGAAGTTTTCCTGTTATTATAAACAGACCGCCGTCGATATCGCCGGTAATAAAGGCATTGATTTCGGAAAACAATTTTTTCTCTTTTACCAGACTCTGATAGAGGCGCGAGGAGTTTCCGTTTGATAACAAATCACTTATTAAATCGACCGTATAATATTCCGGTGATTTTCTGGCGGGCATATGCCATGCCAAATAGATTGCATTTTGCGGCACGTTTCTGTAAACGGTTTTTTCCCTCCGTTCTTTTTGCGGTGGCTCTTGCGGATAGTTCCGTTTCACACGGTTGCCTTTTTCGATGGGTCCGAACCATTTTAAGGCAAGACTTTCGATTTCTTCAGTTGTGACGTTGCCGCTGACGGATAAAATTGCGTTGTCGGGATTGTAAAACTTTTTATAAAAAGCTTTAACATCGTCCATGGTGGCTTTTTCTATGTGGCTGATGTCTTTTCCAATGGTGTTCCAGCGGTACGGATGTTTTTTGTATGCCAGGGGTTTTAACAATAGATAAACATCGCCGTAAGGCTGGTTTAAATAATTCTGTTTAAACTCTTCGATTACCACCTGCCGCTGAACTTCAAGGCTGGCCGGATTAAAACTTAGCGAGAGCATTCTGTCGGATTCGAGCCAAAACGCGATTTCCAGATTATTTTTCGGAATGGTAAGGTAATAGTTTGTAAAATCGTTGTTGGTAAAGGCGTTGTTTTCGCCTCCTGCAATTTCCAACGGGGTGTCGTATTTGGGGATATTTACCGAACCTCCGAACATTAAATGCTCGAAAAGGTGTGCAAATCCCGTTTTATCAGGTTCCTCGTCTTTTGACCCCACTTTGTATAATATATTTACCGCAACGATGGGAGTGTTGGTATCTTTTTGAACCAAAACCGTCAATCCGTTGTCGAGAGTAAATCTGTCGAATTTTATCATTTTTTGACATGCTGTTTTAAGAAAGGACAAACATAACAAGTATAACAGTATAAATGCCGATTTATTTTGAAAATAACATATTTGGCACGGTTTGGGAGCAGGTTATCTGTTATTGTAGAGGTTCATTGTGCGGTCTATTCCAAGTGTAACGAAACTTTTTATCATCTCTACGGCTTTTTCGACGCGGGGTATCAATAACTTTACTTCATCGGGCGACCACCTGCCCAAAACATAATCCACCTGATAGCCGCGGGCAAAGTCGTTTCCGATACCGAAGCGTAAACGTGGAAACTCGTTGGTGCCCAGTTTTTCGATGATATCGGTCAGTCCGTTGTGTCCTGCATCGCCTCCCTTCTTTTTCATTCGCAATACGCCTTTTTCGAGGGCAATGTCGTCGAGAACCACAAGCAGATTGTTCAATGCTATTTTTTCTTTTTCCAACCAGTATTTTACGGCTTTGCCGCTGAGGTTCATATAGGTTGAAGGCTTTATAATTACCAGTGTCCTGCCGCGGTATTTTACACGGGATACCGCCGCAAGCCGTTCGGTTTTGAACTCGCCTTTCAAATCGTTTGCAAGGGCATCGGCAATTATAAAGCCAATGTTGTGGCGTGTGTCTGCATATTCCGTACCGATGTTTCCGAGACCTGCTATTAGATATTTCAACGTTATATGTTTATAATAAAAAATTAATCAAAAATAAAAAAAGGGACGAAACAGAGCTTCGTCCCCTTAATATCAGGTAAAAAAATGTTATTCTTCTGTTGTTTCGCTGCTCTCTTCTCCCTCTTCTCCTTCTTCACCTGCTTCAACTTTGACGCCGCGCGCCGTTTTAACGCTGACAACCACAGCACTCGGTACGTCAAGCATTTGCAGGTTGTCAAGATTGATATCCCTGATTTTAATGCTGTTTCCTATATCGAGATTTGAAATGTCGAGGGTAATGTATTCGGGGATGTTTTCCAGAAGTCCTTTAACTTTTACTTTGCGCATTTTGGTAATGAGCTTGCCTCCCTTGATGATTCCGGGAGCTGTTCCTTCGTATTTTACGGGAATGGGAACGGCAACGGGTTTTCCGGGAACCACTTCGAGGAAATCGGCGTGTAACACCTTGTCGCTTACAGGGTGATATTGAATATCTTGTAAAACGGTGGAATACTCTTTTCCGTCGATATTAATAAGGATGTGGAAAGTTTCGGGCGTGAACAAAAGTTTTTTGAAATCTTTTTCTTCCAAAATAAAATGTACTTGTTCTTTGCCACCGTAAATAACGCAAGGTACTTTTTCTTCCCTCCGCAATTTTTTAGCATCTTTTTTCCCTACGTGCGCCCTTAGCGCACCGCTCAATGATACTGTTTTCATAAAAAATTTAATTTAACGATTAATAAAAAAAACTAATTTTTAGCTCCCATGTTAAAAAGGGAACTGATTGATTTATAATTTTCTACTCTTTTAATTACTTCGGCCAAGAGGGGCGCTGTGCTTAGCACTTCCAGTTTGTTGCATTTTTTGTCGGTGCTTATGGGTACCGTATCGGTAACGATAATTTTTTCGAAAGGAGAATTTTTCAGTCTTTCGATGGCGCTTCCCGTGAGTAATGGGTGTGTTGCCATGGCACGGACACTGTTTGCCCCCTTCTCCATTATCAATTCGCCCGCTTTAACAATTGTTCCCGCCGTATCGATAATATCGTCGACCAAAACAACATCCTTACCTTTTACGTCTCCCACAAGTTGCATTTGACCTATTTCGTTCGGTTTTGAACGTTGTTTATAACATATTGCAAAACCCGTTTCAAGAGCTTTGGCATACGAGGCTGCCCGCCTTGTTCCTCCGGTATCGGGTGAAGCCATCATCAAATCGGGCAAATTCAAATTTTTCAAATAGGGATAAAATATTACCGAAGCATACAAGTGATCGACGGGAATATCGAAAAACCCTTGAATTTGATCGGCATGCAAATCTATTGTAATAAGCCGTGTTATGCCCGTGGAACTAAGTAAATTGGCAATTAATTTTGAGCCTATCGAAACGCGCGGTTTATCTTTGCGGTCTTGACGGGCATAACCGAAATATGGTATTACGGCGGTAATTTTTCTTGCCGATGCCCGTTTTGCGGCATCAATCATCATTAAAAGCTCCAAAATATTTTCGGCGGGCGGGGTTGTTGATTGTACAATAAAGACGTCACGTCCGCGGATATTCTCTTCGTAAGAGGTTTGAAATTCACCGTCCGAAAAGACTATTACATCCGATTTTCCCAAAGGAATCCCGTAATGTCGGGCTATTTTTTCGGCAAGGTAACGGCTTCGTTTACCTGAAAAAATACTGACAAGGTGTTTGGACATGACTGCTGATGTTTTTTATACCCTAAAATTGCCGCAAAAGTAGTATAATATTCAATTGAATACAAAAAATTTTTTAGTAGCCCCACCAGGACTCGAACCTGGATCTAGAGTTTAGGAAACTCCTATTCTATCCCTTGAACTATGGGGCCGGAAATTCAGGGCGCAAAAATAGTAAAGTTTTTATAATACGTTAAGCCTGTTGGCATCTTGTTTTAAAAATATAAACAACAGTATTGTAAATGCCCAAAGCGATGATCCTCCGTAACTGAAAAACGGAAGCGGAATGCCTACCACGGGAGCCAAACCTATGGTCATTCCTATATTTACCGTAAAATGAAAAAAGAGTACCGAAACAACACCGTATCCGTAAATACGGCTGAACATCGACCTTTGCCGTTCGGACAGGTATATTAACCTGACCATTAACCCGGCAAACAAGAAAATCAGTAATGCCGAGCCTAAAAATCCACGCTCTTCGCCAATGGTACAAAAAATAAAATCGGTACTTTGCTCGGGGACGAAACGGTTGTGGGTGAGCATGCCGTTCATATATCCTTTGCCTTTTAACCCTCCCGAGCCGATAGCTATTTTAGCCTGGTTTACATTGTAGCCTGCACCGTGAATATCTTTTTTCATTCCCAGCAAAACCTGAATTCTTGTCTTCTGATGCGGTTCCAAAACCTTTTCGAAAGCATAGTTGACACTGAAAACGTATGCCAGCGAAAGAGCCAGTATGGCAATAACCATTTTGTATCTCTTTTTTCGTTTTTTTACAAAAACGAGGTAAATAATTGCTAATGAAACAAGAGTTCCTGCGACGTAAGTGTTTCCGAACCAAAGGGTGACAATAAACAATGCGGTCATGATAACCCCAAGCACTATTATTATTCCCGAAAACCCTTCGCGGTACAAAACCAGTACAAACGAAAAATATACCAATGCCGAACCGGTATCGTTTTGCAAAAGAATTAATACTGCCGGAACGGCAAGTATTGTTATGGCTACAATTTTTGTTTTCAGTTGTCGCATATTTACGTTGAGGGTGCTTAAATATTTTGCCAGGGCAAGGGCTGTGGCGAATTTGGCGAACTCGGCAGGTTGAATGGCAAACGACCCTATTTGAAACCACGATTTTGAACCTGCAACCGTTTTGCCGAAAAGTAATACTCCCATTAATATCACTAACATTAAGAAATAGAAAAGGTATGCAAACGTTGAGAAAAATTTGGCGTCGATAATAAGAATGGAGAGTGCTAAAAACAGTGCCAAACCAATCCAAACAAGCTGTTTTCCGTAACGGGTGGAAAAGTCGAAAATACTTTTGGAAGTGTCGTCAACCGAGGCGGAATATATGCTTAACCAGCCGTAAAGCACAAGGGCAAGATAAAGGAATACGGTTATCCAGTCCAAATTTCCCCATATGTTTCCTCTTGTTCTCAATGTTTCTCTTTTTTTCCGTTTATCAAATTGCCTTCCATTATCCTTTTCTCAAGATTTTTGCGTGATATGTTACCCGTGATAAATTTTTCCATAATCAAACTGGCAATGGGTGCCGCCCAGGTGGAGCCGAAACCGGCATTTTCCACAATGACGGCAACAGCTATCTTGGGATTGTCAACAGGAGCAAATGCAATAAAAATCGAGTGGTCTTTGCCGTGGGGATTTTGTACCGTGCCTGTTTTTCCGGCTTGAGAAAAGAGTCCCGTTTTATAAAATCTTGCTGTGCCTTCTTCGCTCTCGAAAACCATTCGCATAGCATCGATAACAGTATTGAAGTTTGCAGAATCTATTGATGTTCCGTGTTTTATCAAGTAAGATTTGACAAGCGTGTCGCTGCCTTCTATATGTTTTAAAAAGTGGGGGGGGAAATAGTAGCCCCTGTTTCCGATAACCGCTGCCAAATTTGCCAATTGAAAGGGGGTGACAAGTATTTCGCCTTGTCCGATGCTCAACGACCGTACCGTAAGTGCATTCCAACTACCGTGGTAAAGCTTGTCGTAATAATTGCCGCTTGGAATGTTTCCTCCTCTTTCGTACGGAATGTCGGTTGAAAATGGCTTGCCGAAACCGAATTTTAAGACATAATTGCGCCATGCTTTGTAAGCCTCGTGTTGATTGTGGTATGCGGGAGAGTGCAGTGTGGCGTTAAATGTGTTCCAGAAATATGAGTTGCACGACAATGCTATTGCCTCTTTTAGAGCCAACGGCGAAACGTGGTTGTGCGAGCATGCTATTGGTTTCGATTGCGTTCCTTGGCAACTGTAATAGGTATTTGGTGTTATGGCTTTTTCCTGAAGCCCGATTAATGCGTTTACCAGTTTAAAGGTGGAACCCGGTGGATATTGACCGGTAACCGCTCTGTTTATTAACGGTTTTAGCGTGTCGTGGAGCAGTTTGACGTAGTTTTTCGAGCGTTGCCGTCCTACAAGTAAATTGGGGTCGAAACCCGGACTGCTTATCATACACAATATTTCACCTGTTGATGGTTGTATGGCAACAATACTCCCCTTTTTGTTTTTCATCAATGCTTCGCCGTACGATTGCAATTTACTGTCGATGCTTAAAATTATATTATTGCCTGGAATGGCGGCGGTATCGTATCTGCCGTTCTGGAAGTTGCCTTTTACACGGTTGTGAACATCGACTTCAACAATGCGCGACCCCTTTTTCCCCCGCAATATTTTTTCGTAGTATTTTTCAATGCCCGATTTTCCGATATAATCGCCTTGCCTGTAGTATTTATCTTTTTTCAATTCATGTGCATTAACCTCGCCCACACTACCGAGCAAATGTGCCGCAATGGGCATCGGGTAATGGCGCAAAGTTCGGGTTTGAGTGTAAAAACCTTGAAACTCGTAAAGCTTTTCCTGCAATGGTCCGAACTCCTCTTTGGACAATTGTTTTACAAATACCGAAGGTTTGTATCGCGAATACCGCTTTGCCTTGTTTAAATTTTTAATGAAATACTCCTTGTCGATATTCAATAGTTTACAAAACTTGTTGGTATCGATGTGTTTTACCTGCCGTGGTATTACCATCAAATCGTAAACAGCTTCGTTGTAAACCAAAAGATTGTGGTTCCGATCGTATATGCGCCCCCGTGCAGGATACTCTGTTTCGGTACGCAAAGCTATATTTTCGGCCGAAACCTTGGTGCCGTTGTCGATAACCTGGAGAAAAAAGAGCCTCACAATAAATATTATTGCAACAAGAATAATAATTCCCGCAATAACATATTTCCTTCCGTTGTATTCTCTCTTTAACATATATCCCCTCTTCTGCAATATGTACTCTTTGCCATTACAAAAGTAAAAATAATAATGTTCCGTACTGCCGACCGGAATGCCGCAATTCGCTTTTTATTTTATGTTTTTTATGCATAAAACAGCCTGTTGGCAAAATAATGTGAAAATAATTGTATTTGCCTTGAACCCCGAATATATAACCGTCTAAAACATTTCCGGGAAAACATGTGTTGTTATTGATTTTATTTATTATCATTCCGAATTAACATTTAAAGTGATTTTTGTTTGTAAATACCACCTCGTTTACGGAAAATATTTTCTACTTTTGTGAAAAAATTAACAATAAATAATTTACATATGGAACTAACGCATATAGAGCATATTGGCATTGCCGTAAAGTGTTTAAACGATGCCGTAAAATATTACGAAGATGTTCTCGGGTTGAAATGTTACGCCATAGAAGAGGTAAAAGAGCAGAAGGTAAAGACAGCCTTTTTCAAGATAGGGCAAACCAAAATCGAGCTTTTGGAGAGCACCTCGCCAGATGGTCCCGTTGCAAAATTCATAGAGAAAAAAGGGGAGGGGTTACATCATTTGGCTTTTGCCGTAAACGGTTTGGAACAGGCTTTGGGAGAGGCGGAAGAAAAAGGCGTTACCCTTATTGACAAGAAACCCCGCAAAGGAGCCGAAAATTTAAACATTGCCTTTTTGCATCCAAAATCAACTTTCGGCGTTCTAACCGAGTTTTGTTCAAAATAATTTTTTAGTGTTTTGACGCAATGCGAAAAGATATAATATAAAGTGTTAAAAAAATAACAGATAACATATTAAAAAACAGACAAAATGACAACCGAAGATGCTATACAAGTGCTGTTAAACAAGCGTGAAGAAGCCCGTCTTGGAGGAGGGATAAAGCGTATAGAGACACAGCATAAAAAGGGGAAATTTACTGCACGCGAGAGGATAGAGATGCTTCTTGACGAAGGGAGTTTTGAAGAGTTCGATATGTTTGTTTCGCACAACAGTCATGATTTCGGCATGGACAAGGAGCACTATCTTACCGACGGAGTGGTTACCGGACACGGAACCATTGACGGCAGGGTTGTTTATGTCTATTCGCAAGACTTTACCGTATTCGGCGGCTCATTGTCGGAAACAGTGGCTCATAAAATTTGCAAAATTATGGACATGGCGATGAAAACCGGAGTGCCCGTAATAGGTATCAACGACAGCGGCGGAGCAAGAATACAAGAAGGGGTTAAGAGTTTGGCGGGATATGCCGAGATTTTTCAGCGCAATATTCTTGCTTCGGGTGTTATTCCGCAAATTTCGGCAATATTCGGACCCTGTGCCGGCGGTGCCGTTTATTCGCCTGCTCTTACCGATTTTGTGTTGATGAGCAAGGATACAAGCTATATGTTTGTTACGGGTCCCAAGGTAGTGAAAAGTGTAACGGGAGAACAAATTACCACCGTGGATTTGGGTGGTGCCGATGTTCATGCCAAAAAATCGGGGGTAACACACTTTGTTGCCGAAACCGAAGAAGAGGGGCTGCTTTTAATAAGAAAGCTTCTTTCCTATTTGCCTCAAAACAATTTGGAAGACCCGCCGGTATTCCCCACTTCCGACCCCATACAAAGAACGGAAGACAGTCTTAATTATATTATTCCCGATAACCCCAACAAGCCTTACGATGTTAAGGATATAATTTATTCGGTGGTTGACGATAACGAATTTCTCGAAATACACCGCCATTATGCCATGAACATTGTGGTGGGTTTTGCCCGTTTCAACGGTATGCCCGCCGGAATAGTTGCCAACCAGCCCAATTATCTTGCGGGAGTCCTCGACATAAATGCATCGAGGAAAGCGGCAAGGTTTGTTCGGTTTTGCGATGCTTTTAACATTCCCATAGTGACATTTGTCGATGTTCCCGGATTTTTGCCGGGGAGCAATCAGGAGTTCGGAGGTATTATTTTACACGGTGCAAAATTACTTTACGCTTACGGCGAAGCAACCGTGCCCAAAATAACGGTTACACTGAGAAAATCCTACGGCGGAGCTCACGATGTTATGGGTTCCAAACAATTGCGCAGCGACATTAATTATGCTTGGCCATCGGCTGAAATTGCGGTTATGGGTCCGCAAGGTGCCATTGAAATACTCGAAGGAAAAAAATTGAAAGAGTTTGAAAAAGAGGATGACAAAATTGCATTTTTGAAAGAAAAAGAGGAGGAATACAGGAAAAAATTTGCAAATCCTTACGAAGCGGCACATTACGGTTTTATCGACGATGTTATTGAACCGCGCAATACACGTTTCAGAATAATTAGGGCTTTGCAGACACTCTCCACCAAAAAAGATGTGAATCCACCTAAAAAACATTCTAATATCCCTTTGTAATACATTTTAAAAAATAGAGGTATGTTTCTGTCAATGGATTTTCCCGCGCTGTTCGACGAAGGCGTGATAATAGCAATTACAGGGTATGTTATTGTATTTGTGGCATTGGTGCTGCTTTATTATTTTTTCAGCGGTCTTACCAAGTTGCTAACATGGCAAATAAAAAACCGCTTGGTAAAACGCGGAAAACTGCCGCCGATAAAGAGAGACGAAGACTTGCATATTCCGGGAGAGGTTGCCGCTGCAATAGCCGTGGCAATATATCTGTGCCGCGATTTGCACGACGACGAAAGCAATGTTTTGACCATAAAAAAAATATCCAAAACATATTCGCCGTGGAGTTCGAAAATTTACGCTACCGGACAGGTTCAATATTTTAGAAGATAAGTTTAATATAGGTTACCAATGAAAACATTTAAGTTTATGATTAGGGGCAACGAATACGAGGTTGATATTATAAGCCTCGAAAACGGTATTGCCCGGATTGAGGTTAACGGAACAAAATACAATGTGGAGCTGGAAAAAACCCCGCAACACAGCAAAACCCCCGTATTGGTACGAAGACCTGTGGTTGTTCCTCCGGGGGCTTCAAAAATTAAAAAACAGGAAAACGGCACCTACAAGGTTAAAGCTCCTTTGCCCGGAAATGTAGTGCAAGTGTTTGTTAAGGAGGGCGACAGTGTGAAAAAAGATGACAAACTTTTGGTTTACGAAGCCATGAAAATGGAAAATACCGTTCAGTCGGAAAAAGAGGGTAAGATTACCAAAATTAACGTTAAAGCGGGTGATGCCGTATTGCAAGATGATGTTTTGATGGAAATAGAGCTTGGTTAAAAATTGTTACCGATGAAAAAAGATTACAGAAAAGCCGTAACCGTTTTTGTTTCGATTTTAGTACTTTTTGTGTTAACGGTTATCATAAATCAAACGCCTTGTTTGGCACAGAAGATTTCTACCGTAACGGACGGAAACGGTACTTCGCCGGGATTTTACGGGTTTTTCGGCGAGATGAAGCACGGTATTGTACGGTTTTTCGGGTTTACGGGGTTTGCCAATGCATCGGCGGGAAACATGATAATGATATTTGTGGGGTTGGTATTCATATTTTTGGCTATACGTTTCGAATACGAACCGCTGTTGTTAATTCCCATAGGTACCGGAATAATAATAGGAAACATACCCTTTTTGCAAGGCGAAGGGATAAATTTACAGCTCGGCATTTACCAAAAAGGTAGTGTGTTAAATTATCTCTATTTCGGGGTTGTAAAAGGGATATATCCGCCGTTGATTTTTCTCGGAATAGGAGCTATGACCGATTTTTCATCGTTAATTTCCAATCCGAGGTTGATGCTTCTTGGTGCGGCGGCGCAAGTGGGTATCTTTTTAACTTTTCTCGGTGCCATTTGGCTGGGGTTCAATCTTCAAGAGGCGGGTTCCATAGGAATTATAGGCGGTGCCGACGGTCCTACCGCAATTTTCCTCTCTTCGAAACTTGCCAACGGTGGGATTATTCACGGTGTTCAAACGAAAAACCTTATTGGTCCCATAGCTATTGCCGCATACTCGTACATGGCCTTGGTACCTGTCATTCAGCCTCCCGTAATGCGTTTGCTCACAACAAAAAATGAGCGGTTGATACGCATGAAGCCGCCGCGTGCCGTCAGTAAACGCGAAAAGATGATTTTTCCTGTTGTTGCACTTATACTTACCACTTTCATTTCGCCGGGAGCATTACCCCTTTTGGGAATGTTGTTTTTCGGAAATCTGCTTAAAGAGAGTGGAGTTACAAAGCGTCTTGCCGAAACAGCGCGAACATCTTTAATAGATATAGTAACAATACTGTTGGGGCTGACGGTAGGAGCCTCAACGCAGGCCGATGTTTTTTTAACTTCGAGTTCCATTCTGATTTTTGTGTTGGGAGCCTTGTCGTTTGTGGTGGCAACGGCGGGTGGGGTTTTGTTTGCAAAGGTGATGAATATTTTTTCGCATAAAGATAATAAGATAAATCCATTAATAGGTGCTGCGGGTGTGTCGGCGGTGCCCGACAGTGCCAGGGTTGTTCAAACCGAAGGGTTGCGTTACGACTCCACAAACCATTTGCTGATGCATGCTATGGCTCCCAATGTTGCGGGTGTTATCGGCTCGGCGGTGGCAGCCGGAATAATGATGAGTTTTTTGATGTAATACTGTTACCTCAACCCTTTTACCCTGGGTATTCCGGCAACAAAATCTTTAAGGTAAAAGGGTTCGAAGTATGCGATATCTTCGAAAAGGTTGTTTTTGTAACGTTGCAAGGCAAGGGGGGCCATAAATTTTACCGAAGGGTACAGTTCGGTTTGTAAAAAACGTGCGTTTGCTTTGTTTTCCAAAACAGGTTTGCATTTTCCGGCACCATCGCCTGCAAAAACGACGATATTGTTTTTCAATAAATCTGAAAATGAATTTTCGTCAACAATAACCGCTCCGGTGGGTTTTAGCTCTTCGGATTTACTGTTGTAAACAGCGGTATAAACCTCCATTCTGCGGGCGTCAATCATAGGGCAAAAAAGCATCTTTTCGGGATTTCCGCCTTCGTTTTCAATAGCTTTAACCATTCCGGCCGATAATGATTGAAGGCTGTTTACGGCAATAAGTTTTTTGCCCGTAGCGTACGAAAATCCTTTTGCCGTGGATACTCCTATTCTGAGTCCCGTATAGCTTCCCGGACCTTTGCTTACGGCAAATGCATCTATATCGTCGAAAGAGATACCCGTCTCTTTTACAACTTCTTCTGCAAAAACGGTAACCAGTGCGGCATGCGAGTTTTTAACCCTCGATTCGCGCAATGCCACAACGGTATCATCTTTTAACAACCCCACCGAACACACTGATGTGGCGGTCTCTATCAACAGAATTGTCGCCATGCTATTTTTTCTCCGATTTAAAAAGGTTCTTTTTGTCAACTTTGGTGACTTCGGTGCCGTTTTTAAGTGTTTTGGAAACGGCACGGTACGGGGCTACAATAACCTCTTCACCCTCTTTCAATCCCTCCTTTATTTCTATGTAGGTATTGTCTTGAATTCCTGTCTTCACTTTTCTAAGTTCGGCTTTGCCGTTGTTGTAAACGAAGACATATTCCCTGTTTTCTTCTTCGGCAGCCTCTTTTTTTGCCGATTTTTTTTCATTGCGTTTTTCCAAAGCTGTTTTCAGTCTGCCCGTTGAGTCGGCACGTGTGGTAACGGCTTGAATGGGTACCGTTAACACGCCGGTAACCCTGTCGGTCTGTATTTCAACCGTTGCCGACATGCCGGGACGGAATGGCGATTTTATGGTATTATTCTCTTTTATCAGATCTTGGTACGACGATTTAAGCATTTTTATTTTGACATCAAAATTTGTAACCTGGTCGGCACTTACACCGGTGGTGTTTGCCGAAGTGGCAATTTCTGATACTACACCTTTGAATTTCCGGTCGAGGTAAGCGTCAACTTCAATTTCAGCGGTATCGTTTAACGCGAGTCGTACAATATCGTTTTCGTTCACTTCCACTTTAACTTCGAGTTCATCAAGATTTGCTATTCTCATTATTTCGGTTCCCGAAGAAAATTGTGAAGCTCCCGTAACGCGTTCTCCGACCTCAATACTCAGTTTCGAGACGGTACCGTCTTGCGGGGCGTATATATTTGTTCTGTTCAAATTTTCTTTGGCTTCGTTGACTTGTGCCCTGGCGCTTTTTACCTGAAATTGAGCGGCTTTATAACTCTCTTCGGCAGCAACCACTTCGGCTTCGGCAACTTTATATGTCGAAAGTGCCGCATCGTGTTCGGCATCCGAAATAACCTGGTTTTTCCACAGTTTTTCACTTCTTTCGTAATCGAGTTTGGCTTTTACGAATTGTGCTTTTGTTTGGGCGAGTCTTGCCTTTGCATTTGCCTCGTTTGCTTGTGATGTTTTCAATGAAGCTAAGCTCTTTTCGTAGGTTGATATGTATATTTTGGGGTCTATTTTCGCAAGAATTTGGCCTTTTTTTACATATTCGCCCTCTTTTACGTAGAGGTTTACAACTTCGCCCGAAATATAGGGTGAAATTTTAATGTCTTTGGCAGGTTGTATCTTGCCGTTTGCCGATACGGTTTCGATAACGGTGCGTTTCCTGACCTTTTCAACCGCTACCTTTGTGGTGCCGGAGTTACGACTTTTGTTTATTGCCAATGCCAAAACAATTACCAACAATACTAAAAGCGCGATAATTACTATTGCCGTTTTATTTTTTTTTGCGGACATAATCCCGTTTGTTAAATTGTTTACAGCAGCGAAAGTAATAATTAATCGTGTGTGAAAAACAATTATAATTTTTTCTCCGCCGCTTTTTCCATAAGTTTACCGTCAACAAAAACCGCCGCTTTTATCACATCACCTTTTTTTGCCGTAAATGGTTTTTTATAGACCGGGGAGGATGTTCCGGGAATATCGCCGTTTAGGGTATAGCGTATTTCGGGTTTGTAAATTTCCGATTCGAGGGTTACCTTTACAGTGTTGGCGTCGGTACCGGGCACGGTAATGATATCCACTTTGTAAGAGCCTTTGCAATAGTTGTAACCGAGGCTTTCGTAACGTTTGAAATGGTTATTTATTCTGCGTTGGAAGTCGTGCCAATCTTTATTTTCAGCACCTGTCCAATCCACTTCGGCGAGGGCAGCCATGCGCGGAAGCGCCATATACTCCACCTTTTTGCCGTCGGGAATATATTCTGTCCACACATTACCTTGAGCACCGAGGATATGTTTGGCTTCGGCAGGAGTCAGCTCGGCGGGTACCGGTTCGTATGAATAGACCTTTTTTAGGGTTGTAAAACCGCCTATGGCAAGGGGTTGAAATTGGGGGTCGGCCTGATAATGGTCGAAATAGCAATGGCTTCCCGGAGTCATTATTGCATCGTGGTGTTGTTTTGCCGCTGCAATGCCACCTTCAATTCCGCGCCACGACATAACTGTGGCTCCTTCCGACAAACCTCCTTCGAGAATTTCGTCCCAACCGATAAGCTGACGTCCGTGAGCGTTTAAGAATTTTTCTATTTTGCGGATAAACCAGCTTTGGAGTTCCTCCTCGTTTTTCAATCCCTCTTTTTTTATCAGGTTTTGGCAAAAGGCACTCTCTTTCCACCTTTTTTTCGGCACTTCGTCGCCACCTATGTGGATATATTTTCCGGGGAACAGTTCCATTACCTCGGTCAATACATCTTCAAGAAAGCGGAATGTTTCTTCTTTGGGGCAATACACGTCGTAAAAGACTCCCCAGCGTGTTGCAACCTTGAACGGGCCGGGTGTGCATGCCAGTTCGGGATACGAAGCCAATGCAGCCATGCAATGTCCCGGCATCTCTATTTCGGGTATAATGGTGATGTGCCTGTCGGCGGCATATTTAACAATATCGCGGATTTGGTCTTGAGTGTAAAAGCCGCCGTACCGTTTGCCGTCGTATTTTAACGGGGGTTTACAACAGCGTCCCACGACGGTTGAGTCGCGCCATGCTCCGATTTCAGTCAATTCGGGATATTTTTTTATCTCAATGCGCCAGCCTTGATCTTCGGTAAGGTGCCAATGGAAAGTGTTGTATTTGTACATTGCCAGCATGTCAAGATAATGTTTGATAAATTTTGGAGGAAAGAAATGGCGTCCTACGTCGAGGTGCATACCCCTGTATCCGAATCGCGGTTTGTCCGTAATTTGACACATTGGTACTTGCCATGTATCTTTTTTTGTGCTATGGTCGAAAAATTCGGGGGGCAGAAGTTGTAATAACGATTGTGTTCCGTAAAAAATTCCGGCAGGGTGAGGTGCAGTTATTAATATGTTGTTTTCGGTGATGTTTAGTTTATAACCCTCGTTTCCCAACTCTTTGTCGTTTGTGAGTTTTAAAATTATACTCTTGCCTGTGGAGTTTGTTTCCGGCAGTGCTTTTGCCGATAATTTGTCCGTTGAATTAAGTTGCGACACCAAATATCCGGCTTCTTTCTTTAAATCTTTTTCGCCCGTTGTGTAAAAAACGGGTATATCTTTCTTTAAACTGAAATAGCCGTCACTCAGATGAATTTTTGAGGGTTTGGGTATGATGTTTATTTCGGGTATTGTCTTATTTGACTTAAATCCTGCCAGAGCAAAAAAAGTGAACAGGATAAATGTTGCAAAACGTAATTTTTTCATTTCAATGGATATTTGCGGTTTTATATAATTTTGTTAAGAACTTGGTCAACTTGGCGGTACAATGCTGTAATGTCGCCGTTATTGTCGAATTTAAAATCCGACATTTCGATGCATTTCGAGAGATTTTGTTTGTTGGGATCCGATGTTTTCATTTCACGTTTTTCGTTTGAAATAAAGGTGTTGAAATCCACTTTGTCGGTTTCCGACGAGCGCAACTTTATTCTTTGAAAACGTATTTCGGGTTTTGCGTCCACGGCAAACAGGTAAAAATTACCTTTTTTACGTAAAAAATCCACCTCTCCCGGGGTTCTTATGCTTTCGATTATTGCATTTCCGCCCTCTTTTTCGGCTTGCTTAAAAAGTTGTTCCACGATGTAAGCCGGATGGTGTTTTTTCCTTAACTCGTTGGCCACCTCCGTCATAGAATCGCGGTTAAGGGGCAGGTTACGTTTTTTTATTTCATCGGTAAGAAACCGGCGTACGGAAAAATGTTTAAAACCTTTTGTTTTTATCAAATAATCTACAATAGTACCTTTGCCTGCGCCAAGGGTGCCTGTAATTCCTATAATAAGCATTGAAAACGGTTTAGCTTAAAACAAATTATTTGGTTTCTCCGGTTTTTTCTTCTTTTTTATCACCGGTATCTTCGTTGATACCCTCTTTAAATTCCTTTATTCCTTTTCCTACGCCACGCATCAGTTCGGGGATTTTACGCCCACCGAAAAGCAATACAATAACAACTACTATGATAATGATTTCGGGTGTTCCGATCCATCCCGCTTGTTGCAAAAAAATTGTGTTCATGGTCTCTTGTTTTTCCTTTGCCAACAAAAATACAATAAATAGATGCATAAATCAGGTTTTTATTCATTTCTTTTTAATTTTGTTTTATGATAGATGAGTTTAATGATTTTATAAATATTAATTCGCTTTTCGATAAAACCGACAGGTTGCTTGTTACTGTTAGCGGAGGTGTCGATTCGGTGGTAATGTTACACTTGTGCGTTATATCGGGGTACGATGTATCTGTTGCTCATTGCAATTTCGGATTAAGAGGGGAGGAGTCGGACAGGGATGAAATTTTCGTAAAAAAACTTTCGAAAAAGTATGATGTTCCGTTGTTTGTAAAAAGGTGCGATGCCGCAAAATATGCAAGAGAAAACAAAACATCTGTACAAATTGCCGCCCGCAGGTTGCGATACGGTTTTTTTGACAATCTTGTTAAACAGAAGGGATTTACAAAAGTGTTAACCGGTCATAATGCCGGAGATGACGTGGAGAGCTTTTTCATAAACCTGTCGCGTGGTACGGGACTGAAAGGGTTGAGGGGTATTCCTTTGAAACGCGGTTATTATGTGCGCCCATTGATGTTTGCCCAAAGGGTAGATATTGAGACTTATGCCGAAGGGAACAACCTCACGTGGCGCGAAGATTCGTCGAACGCTTCAGATAAATATTTGCGAAACCGTATCCGTCACCATTTGGTTCCCGTGTTGGACGAAATTTCGGAAAAATTCATTCCTTCCATAGTAAAAACCATGCAAAACATTACGGAGGCAACGCTTTTGTTCGACAATTTACTTTCGGAAAAGAGAAAATACCTGCTGGTAAAAGACAACGGAAACCTGAAAATCGATTTGAAAAAGATGGAGAATGAACCGGATAAAGAGATTTTACTCTACTATTTGTTGCAAGAATTCGGTTTTAACAGAGATTCGGCAGGCAATATTTATAACTCCATAAATGAGAAAAGTACTGGAAAAATATTTTTATCGGAAAATTACAGGCTTTTAATTAACCGTAATGAGCTTGTAATAGCTCCGTTACAAGAAAAATATTCCGGTGTAACAACCGTTGAATCATTGCCTTTCGAGTTGGATTTTCCGCTTCGTTTGACCTTTTCGTTGAAAAAAAACAGAGGATTAAATTTCGGCAAAGATAGACGGAAGGTATGGTTCGATGCCGCAAAAATAAAGATGCCCCTTATTTTGCGCGCCTGGCAAAAAGGCGACAGTTTCAAACCTTTCGGGATGAAAGGGACAAAACTTGTAAGCGATTTGCTTATTGATGAAAAATTATCACTTTTTGAAAAAGAGAGGGTTTTTGTGCTGATTTCCGGTGAAAAAATAATTTGGGTTGTTGGGGTTCGCCCGTCCGACCATTTTAAAGTTACGGATGATACAAAAGAGGTTCTTGAAATACAATTTTTCAAACCCGAATAATCAGTGAGTTACAAACGTTTTTTGTCCAAAGGGGATTCTTGAAAAAAAATATTAGCTGTTGGCAGTAAAATTTGTATCTTTGGTTTCCAAAAATCATTTCCATGGAAAAACGTTGGGTAATAAAGGAGCCTTCTGATAAACAAACCGTTAAGCGATTATCCGATGAGCTTAACATTCATCCGAAGTTGGCAAACCTGCTTGTCCAACGCGGTGTTACCACCTTTGAAGAGGCGAGGGCCTTTTTTCGACCCAAACTCTCCGATCTTCACGACCCTTTTTTGATGAAAGATATGGATGTTGCCGTAGCCAGGATAGTAAAAGCCATAAAAAATCATGAAGGCATAATGGTTTACGGCGATTACGATGTTGACGGTACGTCGGCGGTGGCACTTGTCTATTCTTTTTTAAAAGGTTTTTGCAAGAAACTCGAATTTTATATTCCCGACCGTTACGACGAAGGATACGGAATATCGTATCAAGGTATAGATACGGCGGAGAAGCACGGTGTTAAACTGATTATCGCCCTCGATTGCGGCATAAAGGCCGTTGACAAGGTGGAATATGCAAAAAAGAAAAATATTGATTTCATAATAGGTGATCACCACCGCCCCGGAGATGTTTTGCCCGATGCCGTTGCCGTTCTCGACCCCAAAAGAGCCGATTGCAATTATCCGTACAAAGAGCTGTCGGGCTGTGGTGTGGGTTTTAAACTTACCCAAGCCCTGGCAAAGGAGATGAATATAGAAAAAGAAAAGGTATATGCGGGACTTGACCTTACCGTGGTAAGTATTGCCGCCGACATTGTGCCTATTACCGGCGAAAACAGAGTGTTGGCTTATTACGGTTTGCAAATGTTGAACGAAAACCCGCGCCCGGGAATATACTCCATACTGAAATCGGCCGGGCTGGAAAGTACCGACGAATCAAGTACGGGATTTTTCAGCAGGGAGATTACAATAAGCGATTTGGTATTTATAGTGGGCCCGCGGATAAATGCCGCAGGCCGTATTGAGAGTGCGACGGCTTCGGTAAAACTGCTTATATCAAACAACAGCGATTATGCCGATAAACTCGGAGCCGAAATAAATATTATGAATACCACGCGGCGTAATCTCGACAGCTCAATTACCGAAGAGGCAATAAAAACCATTGAAGAGAACCCGGAATATAAAAACCGAAAAACCATTGTCATTTACAATCCGCAGTGGCACAAAGGCGTTATTGGCATTGTGGCTTCCAGATTAATAGACCATTTTTACAAGCCTACCATTGTGTTGACACGTTCCGACGGACTTATAACGGGCTCGGCACGTTCAATAAAAAATTTTGACATCTACGATGCCATTGACTCGTGCAGCGATATTCTTGAACATTTCGGAGGACATACCTATGCCGCAGGTGTGGCTCTTAAACCCGAAAATCTCGACCTTTTTGTGTCGCGTATTGAAAATTATGCCAAGGAACACCTTACAGACGACATGATGGTGCCCGAGATAGAGATTGACGAAGAACTCTTTTTCGACGACATTAACTTTAAGTTTTACCGTATTCTCAGGCAGTTCGCACCTTTCGGCCCCGGCAATTTGTCTCCTCTTTTTATTTCAAACAACGTAATAGATACGGGTTTTGCAAAAATAGTAGGCAAGAACGGGCAAAAACACCTTAAGTTTGAGGCGGTTCATACCAATCATTCGGGAAATCCGATAAAAGCAATAGCTTTTAACTTATGGCAACATTACGAAGAGATGGCCAAAGGACGACCATTTAAAATTTGTTACCACCTCGACGAAAACAACTGGCTGGGAAACACAAGCTTGCAGTTGAGGGTAAAGGATATAAAATTTATGTAAAGACGGGAAAAGCGGTGAAAGAGAATAAACAGCTTTTCTGGTTTCATTCTGCCAATTTTACACACGGTTTAAATGTTGAAAAGACAAATTCCCTGCGTTTTTTATTTTGCCTGATATAAAGCAAGTCATGAATTTTACACTTTTCCGGCATTGAGAAAAAGTCTTACGTCGCATACGGGAAATCAGGCGTAATATTGTTATTTTTCTTATTTTCGCAACGAGCAAACAGCATGAAAGTTTATGATAAATGTTGCCTTTTTAAACAGCCTGCCGGTAATAACCGATGCTTTTAAAGCACTGCTTGACAATGCCGATGAAATAGAAATAACAGATTCGTTTATCGACATTGAGGATATACATAAATCGTACAGCGGGAAACCTATTCATGTTATTATTACCATTTTTTACAACTCGTCGCAAAAAAACATAGAGATAATATCAAGATTGACAAGGATATTGCCCAAAGTAAAAATTCTTATTCTTTCGGTACACAATCCCGAAAACTTTATTTTACAAACCATAAAAGCGGGAGCCAAGGGTTATCTCGATACCGATACCAACCGGACGGAACTTATGCAGGCCATTTATACGCTTAGAAACGGTCATGAGTATTATACCAAAACCATTTCCGACATTCTTTTGCACCATTATCTTTCGGACCAAAAACAAAAAAACAAGAACAAAAGCAACAGGCTGTTGTCGAAACGCGAAATGGAGGTGCTTCAACTGTTTGCCGAAGGCATGTCGAACAGGCAAATTGCCGAAAAACTTTTTATAAGTGTGCGTACGGTGGAAACACACAAAAACAACATTATGAAAAAAATAAACCTGAAAAATACGGTTGACCTCGTGAAATTCGCCATAAAAAACAATATTATTCAACTGGATTGATGCTTTGTTTTTAAAAAAAACAAGCGGTAAAATTTCACTACATTTGTACTTTGTTTTAAATAAGATATAATTGAATTGAAAGCGGGAATAAAAAAAGAGAAGGTGGGGATTCAGGATATTGCCGAAGCGTTGAATATATCCGCCTCAACGGTTTCGAGGGCATTAAATGATAATCCCCGTATAAGTGCCGAAACGAAAACAAGGGTAAAACAAACTGCCGCAAGGCTCGGATACTATCAGAAATTTCCGGAAACTGCCGAGGTGCAACAGGCTGATGTTATTGCAATAGTGGTTCCCTCTCTCGACAATAATTTTTATCGTGCCGTTACCGAAGGGGTAAACGGCTATTTCAAGGAAAACGGTTTCCATACCTTTGTTGTCGATACAAACAACGACAAAGAGTACAAGGATAACTTTTATGCAAATTTTCGTAAATACGGCATAAGCGGAATTATAGATATTATATCCGACAAAAATACCGCTGCCGCCGATTATTCTATAATCGAAAAAGAAGCTTTGCCTTTTGTTACGGTATGCGAACTTGATGAAAACAGCGTTTTTAGTGTGGTTTTGCCCGATATGTATCAAGGGGTTCAAAAAATTGTCGATTACCTCGGTTTGTTGAAAATAGATAACATAGCTCTTTTTCTCGAAGATAAAAACAGACCGGAAGATTTTTATCTTTTCGATTCGTTAAAAGCTGCCATAGATACCCCGGGAGGTAAAAAAATGAATTTGTCCGTCCATTATTCCGTCCTGACGGATATAAGGTTTACCCAAGAGGTGGAGGCGGTTTTGAGAAGTAAAAATCCTCCTCAGGTTATGCTGGTAAAAAATACCTGTTCGGCTTTGGAGGTGTCGTTACTTGCAACGCGGCTCGGGGTGGATATTCCCTCCGATTTGCTTTTAATTGCCATTGATACCGATTACAAACCCGACGGTATGGCCTCAAATTTATCGTTATTAAAGTTGCCGGCATACGAAATGGGACTTGAAGCGGGAAAGATACTTCTGCATCAAATAAAAAATTTCGATACCGAGAAAAAATTGTCGGTTTTACCCTCCGAATTTATATTGAAAAACTCGGCAATAAGGATTAATTCTTAATAAGTTTCTTGGTTTCCGGTAATTTGCCGCCGGCTCCGTTTACGGTAATAAAGTATATTCCGTGCGCAAGATTGCCGATATCTATATCGGCGGTTTTGCCTTCCGTTTTTACCGACAGTAAAATATTTCCCGCGATGTCGAAAATTGTCAGTTTGTGTATTTTGGTGTCGTCATTAAAGTTTACCGAAAAGGATTCGTTAGCCGGTGAAGGATAAATGTCGAAGCCGCTTTTAATGCTTTTTGTCTCCTTTGTGCCGTTTAAGATTTCGCAAGGGGGTACCCAAAAGTTTCCCGATATTGTAATCATCGAAAGCAACCGTAAGGTATTGTCGTAATAACCGCCGTTGGCAGTGCTTCCTTGAAGCATTTTCGAATATAATTTGTTGAGCCAATCCTGATTTGAGGTATCCAACATTGCACCTGCCGTGAAAGGTGCTGTGA
The DNA here is from genome assembly GCA_964549335.1 of uncultured Lentimicrobiaceae bacterium. Lineage (GTDB taxonomy): Bacteria > Bacteroidota > Bacteroidia > Bacteroidales > F082 > Sulfidibacterium. Next base: position 61,034 of record CAZJUQ010000011.1, read on the forward strand.
AAGAGTTGTCGCTCCAACTGTTCAGTTTTTCGCCGTCGAGCGAATATCCTGCAAAAACCTTGTTGACATTTCCACCGGTGGAGTTGTAAAGCCATTTATCGAGTTTCAAAACAGCTTGTTTGGCCCTGCTGTCTCCTGATATCAGGTAATCGTTTGTTAGCCTCCACGGGTCGCGGCAGGCATTGTAATAATAGTTTCCGTCGTTGTTGCCTTCCAAAAAGCCGGGACCGGCAGGTTTTGCATTTTGGTCAACATCAACAATAAAGTCGGGCAACAGACCCGTTTGCGGGCTGTAATTGGTTTGTATATCGTTGATAAGGTTGTAACATTTGTCGATAACCGAATACCAACCGCTGTCTTTGGTTGCGCATTGGAATGCACGGAAGTGGTCTGTAATAAAATCAGAGGTTCTTGTACCGGTCATGTAACTGCCGCTGCGAACCCAGTCGCCCAGTTTTATTGAATAATAATTTTGGTTTATATCACCTTCGGCAGCATTATTTCCCATGATATCGTTTATGATTGCCAATGCCTCCCTGAAATAGTTTATGGCGCCGTTGCTGCCCCATTGCGCATGTGCAAGTAGCAATCCGAAAGCGATGTCAATATCGCCGTCGGTAGCCGAGTCGGGGCCGTCGGCATCAATGCAGCCGGTTATCTGTTTCCACGCCATCAAATGCGGCATAATGTGGCTTGGATGTGCTTTGTAATAATGATAGAGGCCGTCGAAATACATTCTTGCATTTTCGTCGTATCCTGCCATTAGCGGAATAATCATCATGCCGTATCCCATGGCTTCCGAAACGGTTACCGTGTTTCCCGAATCGAAAAACACGTAATATTGATTGCTTTCGCAACCGTTTTTCAAATATTTGTTTTTCCAAGCATCGTAATACGATTTTACCTGTTGGTCTAATTGTTCTTGTGTAAATTGACCGGGTTTGATATGGGTGTGGTAAGCCACGTGTTGAGGAAACGGAAAACGCTGGGCAAAAGCAACATTTGCAATGAACACCAGTGAAATGAAAAGGTAGATGTTTTTCATTTTTAAAATTTTTGTGTTTGTGTGTTGTGTGACATCACAGGGTTAATTTCGAAAAAGTGTATTCATATTTATGAAAAAAGAAAAACAGCAGGATAAATGTAAAAAACATTTTAATATCCTGCTGCAAAAGATTACCATTATGCAAAAAAATTATCTTTTTCTGACAAGTTTCAGATAGGTTTCGTCGGGTTCTCCGGGTATTGCACCTTCGTTGGTAAGTTCGTCAATGTCGTAATAATTTCCCAGGTCTTCGGGGAAAGTGTTGTCAAATCGAACCCAAAGAGTATCTTGGGTAAGTTTAAGTATTTGATAATCGTAACCTGCCGATTCCATTCCGAGGGATGCATGGTTGGTGAGGTGTATTACGTAAACGCCGGGCATCATATTACCGTTAATGTTGGTTTCGAAAGACAATGTGTCGTTAATATTGTCTATATGTTCAACACTCCAGCTTGCCACCATAGGCGATTGTCCGTTGTTGTAATCTTCGTATGCCACATCTTCCCAAATTCCGGGGAGGGCATATCCTCGTGATGCCGCCCAAGCCCAGTTTACCATAAATGCGGTTTTGAAATCGTTTACATACTCCATTTTTTTGTTCAGTTTGAACATGTATTCGTCGTCCAGAGCGTTTTCATCAATATCGCCGCCTTCGTTTTGCCACCAACTTTGGTCAATAGGGTTGAAATAAACCGTGTCGGGTACCCCGTCGCGGGGGCCGTCGCCCATTACTGCCGGTGCGTCCACCCATGTCCAGACAGCTTCGCTTTCGCCGGTTTCGGCGTTATATCCCGAAAGGGTAATGTTTACTTCATTAAAAACATCGGGGTCGCCTTCGGCAACATTTACGGTAATACTTGCTTGAGAGTCCTCTTCGCGGCCTTTGGCAGTGCATTTAACCGTATAATCGCCGGGGAAGGTATAAGTTCCCGTTACATCTTGTCCGGTAGGTGTTTCGCCATTGCCCAAATCCCATGAATAGCTGATTGCATTTTCGGCTTCGGCATGATAAGTTACCACGTTTTTATCCACGGAATATGTGATGGTAACAGGTCCCGGTTTGCCTGTGTTTACAGGTTCGTCATCTTTGTCGCAAGCACTTAAAAAAAGTATTGCAATTGATAAAAATCCAAAAATTAATTTTTTCATAATAAAAAAGTGTTTGTTGTTAATAAATTATTTTGGTTTGTCATTTTGATTTGTTACCATAAATCGCTCAAATCCAATTGGTCTTGCGAAATGGGGAAATGATTGTTTATGCCCTCTTTAAATCCGTATTTTCCAAGGACCTCTTCTCCGCGTCCTTGTCGTACTATATCCCAAAAGCGGTGACCTTCCATTGCCAGTTCCACACGCCGTTCGTGATAAATGGCATCGATGCCTTGATAAGGCGAGGGTCCCAGTCCCGCTCTGTTTCTCACCTCTTGCAGTGGTGTTTGCCAGTCGCCTCCCGTATGGAAAGCCGCTTCGGCGTTCCACAACAATACTTCCGCATAACGTATTACAATCCAGTTTTTAGAGGCGTCGGAAAAATCGGCGGGTTGTTGCGATGCGGGGAGGCAATATTTTTGGTTTGCATAGTGATCGATATTTGTGGGAAAACTGTTGTCGAAAGTGGATTCGTCGCTTGTACCTTGCCACAGGGTTTCACCGTCGAAAATTATTGTTGCGTCTTTACGCGGGTCACCATCTTCGTATTCGTCAACGAGATCTTGTGTGGGACAGTTAAACCCCCATCCTCCTATTCCGGCAAAAGGATGATTTCTTGTTTCCATATAAACACAGAGCATAGTTCCTTCGTTTTCATCACCGTAATCGCCGTTTCCGGTTTCTTTGAATTGGATTGAAAAAACTATCTCTTCGTTATTTTCGTTTTCGAGTTTGAAAACATCGGCATAATCGGGAAGTAAAGCATATTCGCCGCTTGCTATTATTTGTCCGGTTACCTCTTTTGCTTTATCCCATTTTTTTTGAAATATATACGCTTTTGCCAAAAATGCGAGAGCGGCGCCTTTGGTGGCACGTCCAATATCTTCCGGAGCAAGTTCACTCCGTTTGGGAAGCACTTCGGAAGCGGCTTTGAAATCGTTTTCGATAAATTCCCATATTTTTGATTCTTCAACCAGCGGTTGTTGGTATTCACTGGGTTTTAATACATGGTCAACCAAAGGGACACTACCCCAGGTTTTAACCAGTTCGAAATAGAAATATCCCCTTACAAAACGGGCTTGTGCTATGAGGTTGGCTTTTGAATTGCCGGATATTAAATCCTCTCCCATTTTGTTAATGTTTTCTATTGCCGTGTTGCAACGGTTAATTCCAATGTAGTAGTTTTTCCAAGCTATGTTCAGCATGTAATTGTCGGGAGTGTAAGTAAAATTTATCAAATTGTCCATCCAGTCTTGGTCGCTGCCCACATCACCTCCTTTCCAACCGTCGCGTCCTATAATGTCGCCGAAAAAGAAGGGAATGGTGTTGTGGTTTCCGTCCCATCCCATTACGTCGTAACATCCCGTAATGGCCAACTTTGCATTATCCTCGTTGGTAAAAAAATCTTCCATTACTTGTGTGGGCGGTTTTACATCGAGGAAATCTTTTTTGCAACTTGAAAATGTAAAAACCACCGCAATGATTGCCAATAAAGTTATGTTTTTCTTTTTCATAATTCTTTTTTTTAAAATCCGAGGTGCAAACCGAAATAAAATGTTCTCGGGCTAGGATAGCGTGCCCTGTCGATACCCCTGTCGAGCGGATTGTTATTATAACCTATTCCCACTTCCGGGTCGAAACCCGAATACCGGGTTAGTGTAAACAAATTGTCGGCTCCCGCAAAAATTTTCAGTGAGGTTATATCGGTTTTGTTAAAAATGTTTTGCGGGATATTGTATTCCAGTTGCAAGTTTTTCAACCTGAGATAGGAACCGTCTTCCACAAAACGGTCGGAACGCAAACTGTTGTTAGCATCGTTAATGTTAAGTCGAGCCATGTTGGGGTCGTCGGTATCTCCTTCCAAAAGCCACCGTCCCATCAAAGAGGCGTCAACATTGTATCTTACGCTTGAATTGAAGTTGTAAAACCTTGTTGCGTTAAATATTTCGTTGCCGTAAACGCCGTAAAAAAACATCAAAAGGCTAAACCCTTTGTAATTCAGGTTTACGTTAAATCCTGCGGTAAAATCGGGGAAAGGGCTGCCTATGAAGTCCATAATAAGTTTTCCGTTTTCGTCGGCTTTGTATCTTATGTCTCCCGGTGCCGCATTGGGTTGTATGGGATTTCCGTTAGGATCGACATAAGCGTCTATTTCGGCCTGGTTTTGAAAAAGTCCGTCGGTAATATATCCGTAAAACGAAGCCATTGGGTGTCCCACTTCGGTGCGGGAAATATACCCCAGTTGCATAAAGGTAACAGCCGGAATGTAAGTGGCGCTGCCAAGGTCGAGGACCTTGTTTTTTACATGGCTGAAGTTAAGTTTTAAATCGTATTTGAAATTTTTAAAACTGTTTTTGTATCCCACAACCATTTCGAAACCTTTGTTTTGCATTGAAGCCACATTGGTAAAAGGCATCTCTTGTGTTCCCACATGTCCGGGCAAATCCGGATCGTAGAGCATTTGTCCTGTTTTGTCGATAAAGTAGTCGCCCGAAAATGAGAACCGGTCTTCCCACATAGCAATATCAACACCAATGTTCAATGATGTTTTTTCTTCCCAGTGCAGTTCGTCGTTGGGAATACGCGGGAAAGCTATACCGTCAACAATTTTGTCGCCAAAAACGTACCGTTGTCCTGCAGTCGAAGTGGCGTAATAAGAGTATGGTTGAAGTGCCAAATCGTTACCCGACATTCCGTATCCTGCCCTCAGTTTAAGGTTGTTGATAATTTCCACGTTTTCAAAAAAGCTCTCTTTATCCAAGCGCCATCCCAATGATGCCGAAGGGAAGTCTCCCCAGCGGTGTTCGGGTCCGAACATTGAAGAGCCTTGACGGCGGAAATTTGCCGTAAAAAAGTATTTTCCCGAGAAGTTGTAATTTATTCTTCCGAAATATGATATATACCTTATGTCGCTTGCCAATCCGTAAGATGATGCGTCTTGATTTCCTGTGGCATTATCAATAAATATGAGATGTTCCGCCTCGGAAATTAAATCGGTGGCTGTAACGCCGAACCATTCGGCATAATTTTGTTCGGTTTCATTTCCTGCCATTATTTTTACCGAATGGTTGCCGTATTGGTGTGTCCAGGTTAAATAATTGGAGAAGACCCAGTCTCTCCTTTCGTAATAATCGCGCGAAACCGAAGTTTGTGAATTTTCCTCTCCGGTTTTTACGAAAAATGTAGGCATCCAGTCGTAATTGTTGCTAAACGTAAGTGCATAACCCAAACGTGAAGTAAAGGTGAAATCTTTAAGAAAGGTTATGTCTGCAAACAGGTCGCCGCCTAATGAGTAGTCTTTTACTTCGTCTTTGGTGCGGTCGAGGTGGGCTACGGGATTTGCAATAGTGTTGAATTTTGAACCGTCCCAGCTACCATCCTCTTTTTTTACTTTTGTGATGGGGTCGATGGCTATGGCCTCCATCATAATTGCGTTCCACTCGTCGTCTTCGTTAATGAGGTGTGTGGTGCTGCTCGAAAACGAAATATTTTCGCCTACTTTTAACCATTTGTGCAGTTGTGCTTCCGTATTGAGGCGTAAATCGAGACTTTTTGCATCCGACTTTTTTATTATCCCTTCCTGATTGTTGTAATTTGCGCTCATAAACCATGTAAGTTTATCGTTTCCTCCCGAAAAGGATAGATAATGGTTCATTGATGCCGCGGTACGTGTAATGGCTTTTTGCCAATCGGTACCTTCGCCGAACGGACCGTCTAACGAAGGGGGAATAGGAAGTCCTGCATTGCTGTAAGCTTCGGAACGCAATTTTGCCCATTGCTTGGCTGTGGTGAGGTTTAGTTTTTTATAAAGTTGTCCCCACGAAAAGCGGTTTTCATATTCCATTTGCATTTTGCCTTGACTTCCCCTTTTTGTGGTAATCAATATTACGCCGTTTGCCCCTTTTGTTCCGTAAATTGCAGTGGCGGAAGCATCTTTAAGAATTTCCATGCTTGCAATATCCTGTGGATTTACCCCGCCTGTTGTGGGTACGCCATCAACAATCCAAAGTGGCGGCGACCCGTTAATGGAGCTTATTCCTCTGATTGTTATCTCCTCGTCGCGTCCGGGAGCACCGCTATTGGTAGTTACGGTGACTCCTGCAGCCCTGCCCTGCAATATGGAGGCTATGTTTTGTTGGTGGGTTTGTTGTAACTCATCGCCGCTAATGGAGACCAGTGCCCCGGTTACGTCGCTCTTTTTTTGAACACCATAACCAACAACAACCACTTCATTAAGCAATTCGGTATTTGCTTCCAATTGAACCTCTATTGAAGTTTTACCGTTCAAAGCTATTTCTGCGGTTTTGTATCCCACATAAGAAAAAACAAGGACTGCATGAGAGTCGGTGCTCAAACTGAACTTGCCCTCCAAATCGGTTGTTGTTCCCGTGTTGGTACCTTTTACTACCACCGAAACCCCGGGTAAGGTTTCGCCGTCTTCTTTCGAAATTACCCTACCGGTAACAACGACTTTTTGTGCCGTTGACGTAAAACCGATAAAAAGTAAAAAGAAACCGATGAAAATGTTTTTCATGGAAAATACCCTTTCTTTTTAGTGCAAATATTTGCATACAAAAATAATTATAAAATTTTTATTTGCAAGTATTATCTTAATTTTTTTTGCGTATTATCTGTGGTTATGATATATGAAAGATGTGTAATATTTTGTGTAATGTTTTTCAAAAACTTTAAAAACAATAAAATACGATTTTATCAAATGTTAAAAAACAGCTTCTCTTACCTGTTATTTTTTTTGATTTAAAATAAGTGAAGAGTAAAAAAATTGCACAAAAACAAAAAAACATGAAAAATAAATGCAAAAATTTGCACAGAAAAATAATTGATTGTATCTTTACGCTCTCAAAAAAAATCTGCATTTTAATGCTTTTTGTTATATTTATAAAATAAGGTGTAAATATAGATGGTAAATAGAGGGTTTGTAAGAGTGATATTAGTGCTGGTTGTGGTAATGGCGCTTATCTTTTCGGTGTTTTCGTGCAAAACGGGAAAAGAAAAGCTTTTTTACCGGAAAAATTTAAGTGATGGCTGGCATATTAGCAGTGATTCTACGGAGGCGGAGAAGTTGGGCGGCACAAATGTTTTTAATGCTAAGGTTCCGGGTACGGTGCTTGCAAATTTGACAAAAGCCGGTGTCTATAAAGATGTTTTCGTGGATATGAACATAAAAAACATTCCGTCGGGAGACTTTGAGAAACCGTGGTGGTATGTTACTTCTTTTTATCTTGAAAAGATACCGCAAAACATACAACTTTTTTTCGAAGGAATAAATTACAAAGCGGACATCTGGGTAAACAACAGGCTAATAGCCGGCAGTTCTTCGGCAAAGAACCCTTTCAGAATGTTTAAATTCGATATTACCGGCATTGTTAAAAAGGGTAAAAATAGAATCTCGGTTAAGGTTTATCCTCCGGTAGCCGGTGATTTTTCCATAGGTTTTGTAGATTGGAATCCGGCGCCGCCCGATAAAAACATGGGGCTGTTCCGTCCGGTATATCTTGAAGCCAACGGAGGGGTTGAAGTTTTTAATCCTTACGTTGTGTCGAAATTAAGCGGTACGCTCGACCGTGCCATGTTAACGGCGTCGGTGGAGGTGAAAAATCATTTAAAGCATGGTGTAAGCGGCCAATTGATTTTTGATTTTGAAGGAAAAAAGATAAAACGACGGGTTGAATTGAGAGCCGGAGAAACAAAAAAGGTGGTGTTCGGATATCCGGATTATGACGAACTGACTGTTGAAAATCCGGTATTATGGTGGCCTCATACTATCGGGTCACCGTTTCTGTACAAAGCTTCTTTTGAATTTTGTGGCAACGGTCGTGTTTACGACGAAAAAGGTGTAAAATTCGGTATTAGGTCTGTTTCGGATTATTTTACAAAGGAGGGTCACAGAGGCTTTAAAATAAACGGAAAAAAGATATTGATTCGCGGGGGAGGTTGGGTTGACAGACTTTTGCTTGATGATGATTATGAAAGCATAAAAAGCCAGTTTGAATATATTAAAAGCATGGGGCTTAACACGATACGCCTTGAGGGTTTTTGGGGCAACAATCAGGATTTGTACGATATTGCCGACAGTATGGGTGTGCTTATTATGGCCGGTTGGAGTTGTCAGTGGGAGTGGGAAGACTATTTGGGGAAGTATTGTGATGAGAATTACGGTGGTGTTTTGTCGGATAATGACATTGATATGATAAGCCGTGCTTGGCGCGATCAAATAGTTTGGTTACGTAATCATCCCTCTGTTGTTGCCTGGTTCGGTGGAAGCGACTGCAAGGCGAAACCCGAGCTGGAAAAGAGGTATTTCGAAACTTTTTCCGAATACGACACTACTAGGATTTACCTTGCTTCGGCAAAGGAATGGTCGTCGTTGGCGGGAGCTACCGGTGTAAAGATGAGAGGTCCCTATGCCTACGAACCTCCGGTGTATTGGTATGCCGACACCCTCTACGGAGGAGCTTTCGGATTTAATACCGAAACCGGTCCCGGAGCACAAGTGCCGCCATTGGAAAGTATTAAAAAGATGATATCGCCCGGACATCTTTGGCCGGTGGACTCGGTTTGGAATTTTCATTGCGGACGTAATGAATTTAATACGTTGGACAGGTACATTACGGCAATGGAAAAAAGGTACGGCAAGCCTGTTTCGGTGGAAGATTTTGCAAAAAAAGCCCAACTGTTGAATTACGAACTAATGCGCCCCATGTTCGAAGCATTTTCGGTTAACCGTTACAAAGCCACCGGAGTAATTCAGTGGATGCTCAATTCGGCATGGCCCGAAATGTATTGGCAGCTATACGATTATTACCTTATGCCCAACGGGGCGTTTTACGGAACAAAAAAGGCGTTGCAACCTTATCATGCCGTTTACGATTATTCCACGCACACAATTTATGCCGTCAACGATAAACTGCACGATTTGAACAATTGCACACTGTCGGTAAGGGCATACGATATTAATTCTCAAAAAAGATTTGAAAAATCATTGAAGATAAATCTTAAAGCAAATTCAAGCAGAGAGATTTTGAAACTTCCTCCTTTCGATTGGAACAAAAACGTTTGCTTTCTTGACTTGCGGTTGACAAATTCGAACGGAACGGTTGTGGACAATAACTTTTATTGGCTGTCGTACAAAGAGGATGTTTTGGATTACGATGCCGTAGTGAAGCCGTGGAACTATTACACCCCTTCAAAGCGTTATGCCGATTTTACCGCACTTAACCGCATGCCCCGTGCCGGCGTGGAGCATTCGGTGAAAATTGTGGATAAGGATGGTAAAAAACATTTTGAAATTACGTTGCACAACAAAAGCGATGTTATTGCCTTTTTTATACATGCGGCATTGATTGACAAAAATACGGGAAAAACAATATTGCCGGTGCTGTGGTCCGATAATTACATATCGCTTCTTCCGCACGAAACAAGAGAGTTAACGGTAACTACGGATAAAAAGTATTTAGCCGGAAAAGATGTAAAACTGATTGTTGAAAGTTATAATTAAAAAAAGATGAAAAGGAATTACACCATTGTAGTATTGATACTTGTGACGTTTTTTGTCATTTCGTTTTTAACAAATATTCTCGGGGCGTTAAATCCGGTTGTTTCAAAAAGTTACACTCTTACCGAAACTATGGCCGGATTTCTTCCTTTTGCCTTTTTTATTGCTTACGGAGTAATGTCCATACCTTCCGGGATACTTTTGGAAAAGTGGGGAGAAAAACGGATGATGATACTGGCTTTTTTTCTCGCTTTTTCGGGGGCATTGATTTTTGCCCTCTATCCGCGTTTCGATGTTTTTGTGGTGTCGTTGTTTACAATAGGAATGGGCATGGCTGTTCTTCAGGTTGTTATCAATCCGCTTTTGCGTGTGGCTGGCGGCGAAGAGCATTTTGCTTTCAACTCGGTATTGGCACAGCTGATATTCGGGCTGGCTTCGTTTGTAAGCCCTCAAATGTATTCGTATCTTGTAACTAATATCGACAGGGGAGAGGTGGATAAGCCGTTTATAGGTTTTTTCTCCTCGTTGGTACCGCAATCGCTTTCGTGGGTTTCCGTTTATTGGGTTTTTGCCTTGTTGAGTGTATTGATGATTGTGGTTATAGTTTTTGTAAAGTTTCCCGGTGTGGAGTTGCAAGAGGATGAAAAGGTAGGGTCGAAAGAGAGTTATGTGGAGTTGTTTAAAAACCGATACGTGATACTCTATTTTCTCGGTATATTCATGTATGTGGGTACCGAACAGGGAATATCCTATTGGATGTCGAAATTTTTAAGTAACTATCACGGGATAAATCCCGATACCATTGGTGCCGATGCCGTTTCATATTTTTGGGGTTTGATGACCCTCGGCGGCATTCTCGGTCTTATACTTTTAAAATTGATAGACAGTAAATTGGTTTTAAGGTGGTTTACTGTTTTGGCAATAATAAGCCTTGCTTTGGCTTTGTACGGGAACGCCGGAATTTCGCTGTGGGCCTTTCCCTTGTCGGGATTTTTCCTTTCGGTAATGTATCCTGTAATAGTCTCTTTGGGGCTTAATTCGGTATCGAAACATCATGGCTCGTTTGCCGGAATATTGACCACTGGAATAGCAGGAGGAGCCGTTATTCAAATACTTATAGGAGGAATAAGCGATTTAACATCTTTAAAAACGGGTATGTTGTTATTGTTTGTTACACTCGGTTATATTTTAAGTATAAGTTTTTGGGCAAAACCGATAATTAACAACAAAACATTAAAACTGAAAGAAATATTTAAAAAATAATGGAACACTCTGAAAAAATAACACTGATAGGTGTCGATTTGGGCGGAACAAAAGTGGCTGCCGCAAAGGTAAGCGACTTTAAAGCCGGTGAAATTATAAACAAACCGGTTCCTGCAAAAAGCGAAAATCCCCGGGATGTAATTAACGTTGTTATTGATGTAATTGATACATTGTTTGATCATTCGGTAAAAGGTATAGGAATAGGAATACCGGGTTTGATAGACAGAAAAAAAGGAGTGGTAAACGATGTGCAAAACATACCTTCGTGGAAAGAGGTACGGCTGAAAGAGATTTTGGAAAAACGTTTCCTTGTACCCGTTTACCTCGATAACGATGCTAACTGTTATGCCCTTGGCGAGGCAAGGTTTGGCAGCGGAAGAGGTATCGACGACTTTGTGGGCATAACCATAGGTACGGGAATGGGGGGCGGAATTATTAAAAACGGCTTTCTGCTTTCCGATGCCCATTGCGGCTCGGGTGAGTTCGGTAATATCCCCTATCTTAATTCCATCTATGAAGATTATTGCAGCGGTAAGTTTTTTATAAAAAATTACGGAATGAAAGGCGAAGATTTGTATTCGGAGGCTTTGAAAGGAGACTCTTTTGCCTTGAATATTTTCAATGAGTTCGGAAAACATCTCGCAAACGCCGTAAAAACCGTAAAATTATCGCTTGACCCCGAAATGGTAATTATCGGAGGCTCGGTGGCAAAGGCAAACCTCTTTTTTAAAACCGCCATGTGGAAAGAGTTGCTCAATTTCCCCTTCCCCAAAGCCATGGAAGGTTTTGACGTGATATTTTCTGACGTCAAAAATATTGCCGTTTTGGGAGCGGCTTCTCTATATTACGATAGAACGGGAATAGGTTTGCCCGAAAAATATATTGTTCAATCTTTAATAAACAATTGAAAAATGAAAAATGCAGTTGTGGGTATTTCGTTGGGAGGAAAAACTCTTGTTGCCGGAAAGGTGAAAGCCGGACGCATAGAAAAGAGCATTGCAATGAAAATTAACAACAAAGCTCCTGAAAACGAAATATTAAACGGAGTTTTCGATGTTATTGAAAAACTTAAAGACGATGAAGTTACGGGGATAGGCATAGGGTTACCTTCGCTGGTGGATGTGGAAAAGGGTATTGTTTACCGCGTTATGAATATCCCTTCGTGGCGCGAGGTACACATAAAAGAGATACTGGAAAACCATTTCGGCCTCGAAGTTTACGTTAACAACGACGCAAATTGTTTCGCAATAGGTGAAATGTATTTCGGAAAAACAAGAGGGGTTGAAAACAGTGTGGGATTAATACTCGGTGCCGGAGTTGGTGCCGGAATAATTTTCAAAGGACATCTCTATTCGGGAACAAATTGCGGTGCCGGAGAGTTTGGTGAAATACCTTTCAGGGATTTCAATTACGAATATTACCTTAACGATGCTTATTTCGAGATAAAATACGGCATTACCGCATCCACATTTATCAGCAGGGCAAAAAAGAAGGACAAAATCGCCGTTGCAATATTGGAACAATACGGAAACGACCTCGGCAACTTGATAAAAACAATACTCTTTTCGGTTGACCCCGAAATAATTGTAATTGGCGGACCATTGTCGAAAGCTTTCCCCTGGTTTAAAGATAGTATGTGGAGCAAAATAAACACATTCCCCTATAAACATGCTCTTGCCAAACTGAAAATAGTGCAATCGGAACAAGAAGACATTGCCGTCCTCGGTGCCGCCGCACTCTATTTCGATGCTCAAAACAAAAGTTTAAAAAAGTAATGAATATGACGGAAAATTTGAAAAATTTGGATGTATTATCGCGACTGGAACGTAAATACGAAAAACTTTACACCGATGTTTTTGACAATGCCGAAGAGGCATCTGTGAAAATAGCGCGGGACATTGCGGCACAAATTAAAAAGAAGAACGATAAGGGTGAAAAATTTGTCCTTGGACTCGCCACGGGTTCAAGCCCGATATATATCTACCGCGAATGGGTTAATATGTACAAAAAGGGAGAGTTAAGTTTTAAAAACGTTGTAACCTTCAACCTCGACGAATATTATCCCATAGAACGCGACAACGTTCAAAGTTACTGGTATTTTATGCACGAACATTTGTTTAATCATGTAGATATCCTCCCGGAGAACATTCATATCCCCGACGGCATGGTTGACGAAGATAAGGTTTTCGACTTTTGTCAACAATACGAAACCGCCATTCGCCGGGCCGGAGGTATCGACCTGCAAATATTGGGAATAGGCCGTACAGGACATATCGGATTTAACGAGCCCGGTTCGGGAATAAATTCGCCTACCCGCCTTGTTACATTGGATGCGCTTACCATTGCCGATGCTGCAGCCGATTTTCACTCCGTTGAAAATGTGCCGCGCAAAGCCATTACCATGGGGGTGGGTACTATTATGCAGTCGCGAAAAATTATACTTGTGGCTTGGGGCGAAAAAAAGGCTTCTATAGTGCAAAAAGCCGTCGAAGGCAATATCGTAGAGTCGGTACCGGCTACATTTCTGCAAAAACATCCCGATACCAGAATTGTCCTTGATAAAGAGGCGGCGGCCGAACTTGTAAGGTTTAAAACCCCTTGGCTGGTACGCAACGTTGAATGGAACGACAGACTTATACGTAAAGCCGTATTGTGGCTTTGCGAAAAAACCGGAAAACCAATTTTAAAACTTACAAATAGGGACTATAACGATAATAACCTCGGCGAAATGGTGGTAAGCCACGGTCCGGCTTACGATATTAACCTTAAGGTTTTCAATATGCTTCAAAAAAGCATTACCGGTTGGCCCGGCGGAAAACCTGATGCCGATGATTCGCAGCGTCCCGAACGGGCAAAACCCTTTCCCAAACGGGTGTTGATTTTCAGCCCCCATCCCGGCGACGATATGCTGGCAATGGGAGGAACCGTTAACAGACTTGTGCAGCAGGGACACAAGGTTTATATTGCTTATCAAACTTCGGGTAATATTGCCGTTGACGATAGCATGGTCTCTAAATATCTTTTCTTTGCCGGAAAAATTGCCGGTGATTTTAAAATAGACATACCTCAAATTCATAATTATTTGTCGCATAAAAAACCCGGCGATATCGATAAACACGAAATCCGTCTGCTTAAATCGTATATACGCAGGGCAGAAGCGGTGTCGGCTTGCGAGTTTTTGGGAATAGACAAAGAGCGCATCATATTTTTACAAATGCCCTTTTATGAAACGGGAACAATAAAAAAAGCAACTTTAACTCAACGGGATATTGATATTGTTGTGGAAACCATGCGCATGATAAAACCGCATCAAATTTATGCCGCCGGCGACCTTACCGACCCGCACGGCACTCACCGTAAATGTTTCGACAGCATTACCAAAGCGTTGGATATTGTTTCGGACGACAAATGGTTAACAGACTGCCGGGTTTGGATGTACCACGGAACCTGGAAAGAGTGGGAAATTGCAGATGTGGATATGGCCGTTCCGGTTAGCCCCGGTGAATTGAATAAAAAACGCTCGGCAATATTCAGACACTCAAGCCAAAAAGAGATAATGTATCCCGGAACCGACGATGTGGAAATTTGGCGTTTTGCAATTGACAGAAACCGCGAAACGGCAAAAAAATACAATAAATTCGGCATGGCTGAATATGAAGCCATGGAACTGTTTGTCGAATACCTGAAATGATAATGTTGAACCCTCATTAATTGTAAAATCTTCAGTTTTGTCCCGTGTTTCATCGACGGCATCTCTTCTTATGTCAATATGCTGTGTGTAATCTTTGTGTTTTGTACAATTTCTAACATCGTTCTATTCGTTATTGGTTTTTTCAATTTAAAATCTGTAAAATTATATCCTGATTTTAATGTTTACTCTTTTTTTATGATTTAAAGTTTGCTTATTATCATAAATCGACCTCTTATTTTCTTTAACAAATTATAATGGAGGGCTTATAAATAAAAAATGTGTAATTTGCATTCGTTAAAAAAGAGTTGTCATGTCTAAAAAAAATAATACTGTTCAAAAAACAGTAAGACTTACCGGACTACTGCTGGGGCTTGTTCTTTTTGCCGGCATTTTATTATTTGTAAATCTTGACCCCGAAAAGCCTGCCGCCACGGCAACATTGGCGGTAGCATTACTTATGGCTGTTTGGTGGATATTCGAGGTTGTTCCTTTGGCCGTTACGGCGCTATTGCCCGTTGTTCTTTACCCACTACTCGGCATAATGAACGGAAAAACGGTATCGTCGGTATATTTTAACGATATTATTTTTCTCTTTATCGGAGGTTTTATTGTAGCGCTTGCCATGCAGCGATGGAATCTGCATAAGCGTATAGCATTGCGAATATTATTGCTTACAGGGTCAAATCCCGGAAAAATATTATTCGGTTTTATGGGAGCCACGGCTTTTTTATCAATGTGGATTTCAAACACTGCTACCACCATGATGATGATTCCCATTTTGCTCTCCATAATCGAACAGATAAGCGGTAATATGAACAAGCGGTCGGCTTCGAAATTCACCGTGGGCTTGTTACTCGGTGTGGCTTACAGCGCATCAATAGGCGGCGTTGCAACTCTTGTGGGCACTCCCCCGAACCCCATGTTTGTAAAGGTCTTTGCAATAATGTTCCCTAAAGGTCCCGAGATAAGTTTTGCCTCTTGGTTTGTATTTGCCTTTCCAATAACCCTAATTCTTTTTGTCGTTACCTGGGCTTATCTTTTTTATTTGTACAAACCTTCGGGCGACGACATAAAAACAATTGATGTTAGGTCGTTCAGGGAAGAGTACTACCTTTTGGGCAGACCCTCGCGCGAAGAGATTATCGTTTTTGCCGATTTTATTTTAATGGCATTACTGTGGATGACGCGAAACGGTTTCGCTTTCGGCGACTTTAAAATCCCGGGGTGGTCGGCGCTCTTTCCCGAACCCGGTTTTTTCAACGACGGCACGGTAGCCGTATTCATGGCTCTGCCATTATATTTTATTCCCGTTAAGGGTAAAAAAAACAAATTTATTATGAATTGGAAATACTCGAAAAAAATACCTTGGAACATTGTGCTTTTGTTTGGCGGCGGCTTCGCCTTGGCAATAGGTTTTAAAAATTCGGGACTTTCCCAATGGTTTGGCAACTCATTGAACTTTTTCTCCGCTTTTCACCCCATACTCCTTGTTATTTCCATTAGTTTGCTTATGACATTTCTTACGGAGCTCACCTCAAACACCGCCACAACGCAAATTTTCCTGCCAATATTGGCCGCTCTTTCGGTTTCGGTAAATTTAAACCCCCTCTTGCTCATGATTCCGGCTACACTTTCGGCTTCTATGGCTTTTATGTTACCTGTGGCAACACCCCCGAATGCCATTGTTTTCGGCTCCAATAAAATAAAAATAGCACAAATGGCAAAAACAGGTCTAATCCTTAACTTTATAGGTGCTGTTATTATAACACTGTTTACATATTATTACGCTCCCGTTATCTTTAATATCGATATGAATGTTTTCCCCTCGTGGGCTGCAAACTAAACCTTTTTGATAAGTGAAAGAGGCTTCCAAATCTCAAAAAAAAGCATACATTTACGCTTTGTCGGCTGTTTTGTTTTGGTCGACAATGAGTTCGGCTTTTAAAATAACACTACGCTTCATAAATTTCGATGAACTTCTGTTTTGGTCGGCACTTTTCGGATTTATTTTTCTCGGTCTTTACAAACTGTTAGTTACGGGGTTTGAAAAAACCTGTTTCAGTCCCGGGGCATTGTTGTCTTCAGCGCTTATGGGAGCTTTCAATCCCTTCCTCTATTATCTTGTACTATTCAAGTCTTATTCGCTTCTGGAAGCTCAAATTGCAGGCACGTTAAATTATGTTTGGCCTATTTTCCTCGTTTTGTTTTCCATCTTGTTTCTCAAACAAAAAATACCTCTCAAAGCAATTTTGTCTTTGGTTGTAAGTTTTACCGGAATAGTAATAATAATTACCGGCGGCAATTTAAAATCTTTACACATTAACAGCACTACGGGAATGTTGTTGGCATTGCTCAGCGCCCTTTTTTGGGCATCGTACTGGGTGCTTAATATGAAAGACACACGTAACGAAACATCAAAAATTTGGCTTAATCTCTTTTTCGGACTAATTTACGTCTCTGTTTATTATCTTTTTACCCAAAAAAGGCTGTCGCTGCCGAGCCCCGGCGGATTGCTCGGTTCGTTGTACATCGGAATTTTCGAAATGAGTCTTACTTTTGTTATTTGGTTAAAGGCGCTGAACAACTCGTCCGACACCGCAAAGGTTAGCAATATTATTTTCTTGTCCCCATTTATCGCGCTGTTTTGGATTAACAATGCCGTTGGCGAAAGCATCCGTTTATCAACTTTTGCCGGTCTCTTTTTTATCGTTGCGGGTATAATCATGCAACAATATTTTGCAAGGCGCAAATAAAAACATCGTTAAAAACATTTCCGGATTTTACTGTTTTTTGGGCGGCAAACGGGCTGTCCGCTAATAGTCCTCGGCGGCGGCGCTGTTCGGCAAGGGCGTTTTCAGGGGCTTCCTCACGTCAGCCCTGCCTCCGCCTGCCTCACTACCGCCGCCGCCTCCGGGCTGCCGCTTCCATCCCTGCCGCAACACTCCCCTGTTCTTAACATCACCTTTTGTATTCCTGCTTTCAATTTTATTTCCGTTGACAAGACTCGGAGTTTCACCCGGGTTTGCCTTTAACCCTCAAAATATGCCTCTAATGTTGTCGTGCGGTATATATCACGGTTTTACTTTTTATTACTTTTGTACTCCACAATCTTTTTTTTAAATAGTTGAAAATGAAACGTCATGTTTTTCCGCTTTTCTTAATCCTTTTGCTGATGCTCTCTTGCAACAGGGAACACCAACCGGTTTTGGTTACCGAAAAAATACAATACGATGTAAACATAAAAAGCCCTGACCCCGACTACGACTGGTGGATACAAAATTTGGTTGGCCCCGAGCGCGATAAAATTGTATCCCTGATTATGGAAGGCGTAAAAAGCGGAAAGTTTAAGGCTTACGACTATTATTACGAACCCCTCACGGTAAAACAGGTAAACGACATTATCGCCGATACCGTCGCCGTTAAAGTCCAAAGGGATGTGCCTCCCTACGATGTTTTCGATACTTTGATGATAGATAAAATAGAAAACCGCGATATTTTACGGTTGCGTTTTATGGAAGAGTGGCGCGTAAATCCGGCAACATTGCAATTCGAAAAAATAGTGCGCGGAATAGCTCCTGTGGCACGACGTATAAGTCAAACGGGTGAAGTGCGGTGGCAACCGCTTTTTTGGATTTTTCCCGACGATAAATTCGCAGAAAAACTTCGCAAAAGCCTCTAACCCCTTTGTCTGCTCCCAACAGGTTGACTTGTGGCTATTTCCGTACTTCCCCCTCCGCAACAAAAAACTCTTTTAAGCTCGAAAACCGTTTAATGTTATATCCTCTTTAATTTACAAACAATTTGTTGTGGACAAATACGTTTTTTCATAAGCAAATTCCGGCTTTTTAAAATTAATTTTGACCCTATGAGAAAAGGTGGTTTGTTTTCCTTTGTTATTTTATTCCAACTTTTTGTTTCGTCCTCGCTGTTTGCCCAACACAAGCGAATGACTACCGAAGAATATATTGACAAGTACAAAGATATTGCCATCGAAAAGATGCGTAAATACAAAATCCCCGCTTCCGTTACTTTGGCTCAGGCAATTTTGGAATCGGGAAGCGGAAACAGTAAGCTGGCACGCAAAGCAAAAAACCATTTCGGTATAAAATGCCATAAAGACTGGCATGGCAAACGGTTTTATATGGACGATGATGTAAAACACGAATGTTTTCGAAAATACAAAAAAGTGGCCGACTCCTACCGCGACCATTCCCTCTTTCTTACTACACGCAGCAGGTACTCTTTTTTGTTCGATTACGATATCACCGACTACAAAAAATGGGCATACGGATTGAAAAAGGCGGGCTATGCCACCAATCCCAAATATCCCAAACTACTTATTGTTTTAATAGAGCGCTACCACCTCGACCAATACGACAAAGAGGCTCTGAAAGGTGAAAAACACCATAAAAAACGGCATGCCGTAACCGTTGCCCCGCCCGAAATATCGCAATTCAAAAAAGCCGGCAAAAGCCCCAATGGCATTTACGATATTCTTATGAACAACGGAAAAAAACTTGTTATTGCCGCACAAAACGATACTTACGAAAAAATTGCCGACGAATTTGAAATTTATACCTGGCAACTTTATAAATATAACGACGTTGACAAACAACACAAACTAAAACCGGGCGAAATTGTCTATTTGCAGAAAAAACGGCGCAAAGCGGCACATAAATACAAAATACACATTGTAAAACGCGGCGAAACAATGTGGTATATATCACAACTCTATGCCATTCGCCTCAAACGGTTATACAAGATTAACAACCTCCCGCCGGGAGTTCAGGTTCCCGCTAATACCGAATTAAGGGTAAGATAGATGTAGTCGAATACTTGTTTGTCAGGTTTTTTGTGTTGATAACCAGGACTATGAAAATTTGTGCCCGGCCAAAGCCTCGGATACATTGATGGCATGATCGCCGATTTTTTCGCTCATCTCTATAAATTTCATAAAATATTGTTGCGACTCAAGGGGCAAATTGTTTTTTACTTTGTACAAGTGCAAATTCATAAGCAATTTATCCCGCTTTTTATTTATCTTCTGCTCTGTTTTAACAACCTCCTTTTCATTAATCTGCGTACCGTTCAGATTGATGTTTTTAATCATTAGCATTAACGATTTGTCCACGAGTTTAAACATCTCCGAAAGGTCGTCGCGTTGTTTCTGAATAAACCATACCTTTTCTTTGTTTTTCTCTTTAATGAGGCGGGCCATTTTATAACAAATGTCGCCTATGGTTTCAATATTGTCAATGCTTACCACAAAACCTCTTACCATACGTGCCGACTCATTACTCAATTCGTTTTCGGTGATTTTGCCGAGAAAAGAATATAGGCTTGTTTCGTTTTTGTCGATAATATATTCGTAATGTTTCAGGGTTTTAAAAACATTTTTAAATACTTCGTCTCTTTTTTCGAGCAACAATTGCGGCAATGCTTCGAACATGTTTTTTACTTTTACCGCACTTTCCGACAACTCTTTTCTCACCTGAAACAATGATAATTCCGGTGCGGGCATGATGTTGCCCGGCAATATCTGCGTAAGCTCATCTTCCCTGTTTTCCGTTTTGCGTATCAGTTTTTTCAGCAATGCCTCTATTTTGTCAACAAAGCCGATAAACAAAATCCCGTTTATAATGTTAAATAAAGAGTGAAAAGCCGATAATTGCACCGGCAGCCTCATACTTTGCGGCAAAGGGATATTTGTGGTAATTTCATGTATGGCATTTATAAAAGGGTGAAAAAGTACCAATGCCCATACGGTACCCGTAACATTAAATGCAAAATGAAAAAGTGCGGCTCGCTTTCCGTCGCTGTTGGCAACTATTGCCGAAATATTTGCCGTTGTCGTTGTTCCTATGTTCTCGCCCAAAATCATTGCTGCGGCTGCATCAATTCCTATTAATCCGTTTACCGCCAATACCAACGTAAAAGTAAACATTGCACTCGACGACTGGAATATCGTCGTAAGCACCATTCCCGTCAAAACAAAAAGCAGAATGGAACACGACGAACCGGAACCGTACTCCTTAATAAAGGTTATCAACATGGTGTTGTTACTTAAATCGGGAATGATATCTTTCAAAAATCCCAGCCCTAAGAATATAATAACAAACCCGAAAACAATTTCACCCGAATAGCGAACATTGGGTTTTTTTGAAAATAACAAGGGGAAAGCCGCTGCCAGCATTGGCAACAACAACGTTTCTATTTTAAAACTGAACCCGAAAAAGGTTACAAGCCATGCCGTTACCGTTGTGCCTATATTTGCACCTATTATCAAACCCAGCGATTGCCCCAGCGATATAAGCCCCGCATTTACCAAACCTACGGTGGTTACCGTAAATGCCGACGACGATTGAATAAGAGCCGTTATGATAAAACCTGTTAAAACCGCCCTGTTGTTTTTGTATGTAATTGTTTGTAAAAAATACCTTAACCTGTTTCCTGCAACTTTCTGCATTGCTTCGCTCATGATTTTCATCCCGAAAAGGAACAAAACCAAAGCCCCCGTTAAATTCAACAAATATCCTATGACGGTTAAAATATCCATAAAAACCCGAAATAATGAGAAAAAACTTGCAAATAAAATCAATAATTGAAAAACGCAAAAGGATTGTTACGTTAATAAAATGTTAAGCATTGCACAGCGGCAAAAATTAAGTTTACACTATTGCCGGTACCCCGGTTGTTGTTGCAAGGTTTACAATTCTCCTTCCCACTCTTTAAAAAACCTTTCCAAAAACTCCTCCATATATTTATGTCTGCCTTCGGCAAGTTTTTTTCCCGTTTCAGTGTTCATCATATCTTTTAGCAATAACAACTTTTCGTAAAAATGATTTATGGTAGGAGCACTACTCTTTTTGTACTCTTCCTTTGTCTGATGCGGTGAAGGTTTTATGGCGGGATCGTATATGGCCCGGTTTTTATAACCGCCGTAATTGAAAGTACGTGCTATTCCTATTGCTCCCAAAGCATCAATGCGGTCGGCATCTTGAACCGCAGCAAGCTCTTTGGAAAAATGAGCAGCAGCTTCATCACGGTTTTTAAACGAAACATATCTTATTATTTCAATCACCTTTTCGGTTATATCCTTGTCAACACCCGTTTCCGTTAAAAATTTCCTTGCCCTTGCAGGAGCCTTTTCTTCATCTCCATTATGGAATTTGGCATCGGCAATATCGTGCAGCAAAGCACCGAGCGATACGGTAAATATGTCGGCATTCTCTTTTTCGGCTATCAAAACCGCTGTTTTGTAAACCCTGTAAACGTGCCACCAATCGTGCCCCGATTCGGCATTTATTAACACCTCTTTCACAAATTCCGCCGTTTTTTCCACAATGGCTCTCTCTTTTCCGGTCATACGGTTAGTAGTTTACATGCAAAAATAGTTTTAAACCCTCACATATTTTACACTTCTGAAACTTTTCTGTGTATTTTTGCAACTTTATTTTTAAAAACTTAACCAAAAGAGCAAGTTATGTCAATGGAAGCAGCCGAAAATACAGGACGTTCGTTAAATTTCATAGAAACCATTATCGAAGAAGATTTGATGAACAACAAGAACAACGGACGTGTTCATTTGCGTTTTCCTCCCGAGCCCAACGGATATTTGCATATCGGTCATGCCAAATCCATCTGTTTGAATTTCGGTTTGGCCGAAAAATACAACGGCTTGTGCAATCTGCGTTTCGATGATACAAATCCCACAAAAGAGGATACCGAATATGTCGATTCAATAAAAGAGGATATAAAATGGCTCGGTTTTACGTGGCACGGCGAGCCCCGTTATGCTTCCGATTATTTCGACAAACTGTATCAATGGGCAGTAATGCTTATAAAAAAAGGCAAAGCTTATGTTGACGAACAGCCTCAGGAAGTTATTAGCGAACAGCGAGGAGTCCCCACCCGTCCGGGTGTGGAAAGCCCGTACCGTAACCGTCCCGTGGAAGAGAGCCTCGACCTGTTTGAACGTATGAAAGCCGGCGAATTTCCCGACGGCTCAAAAGTTTTGCGCGCCAAAATAGATATGAGTTCGCCGAATATGCATATGCGCGACCCCATTATGTACCGCATTTTGCACGCCGAACACCACCGTACCGGCGATAAGTGGAACATCTATCCCATGTATGATTTTGCTCACGGACAATCGGACTACATAGAGGGAATTACACACTCTTTATGTACCCTTGAGTTTGAAATTCACCGCCCGCTTTATGACTGGTTTCTCGACCAAATTGCCGACGGCACATACCGCCCCAGGCAAATTGAGTTTGCACGTCTTAATCTCAGCTATACGGTAATGAGTAAAAGAAAACTCCTGGAACTTGTGGAGAAAAAACTCGTTAACGGATGGGACGACCCCCGTATGCCCACAATTTCGGGTTTGCGCCGGCGGGGATATACTCCCGAAGCAATACGCAATTTTGCCGACCGAATCGGTATTGCCAAACGCGACAACGTTATTGACGTGGGACTTCTCGAGTTCAGTGTCCGCGAACACTTGAACAAAATTGCACCCCGTGTTTTCGGTGTTTTAAATCCCCTGAAAGTAGTGATTACCAACTACCCGGAAGGCAAAACCGAAGAGATGGAACTGGTAAACAATCCCGAAGACGAAAACGGCGGTACCCGTAAAATTCCTTTCTCAAGAGAGATTTATATCGAAAAGGACGACTTTATGGAAAATCCGCCCAGAAAATTTTTCCGCCTGGGTCCCGGACGCGAAGTCAGACTTAAAGGTGCTTATATCATTAAATGCGAAGATTACAAAAAAGATGAAAACGGCGAGATAACAGAGGTCTATTGTACTTACGACCCCGAAACCCGTAGCGGAATGAGCGGTGCAAGCCGTAAAGTCAAAGGCACATTGCATTGGGTGTCGGCAAAACATTGTATTGATGCCGAAGTGAGACTTTACGACAGGCTTTTTATGGATGAAGACCCCACCGGACACAAAGATCAGGACTTTAAAGAGTTTTTAAATCCCGCCTCGTTAAAAGTGTTGAAAAACTGTAAACTGGAACCTTCGCTGAAATCAGCCGAAGAGGGCGATAAATTCCAGTTTCAGCGCCTGGGGTATTTCTGTGTTGACAAGGATAGTACTCCCGGAAATATCGTTTTTAACCGTACTGTTCCCTTGCGCGACAGTTGGGCTAAAAAAAGATAATTTTTTTACATGTTACGTGTTAAAAAAAGGAAACTTTTATAATTTTGCCGCTTCGTTAATGCCCGATGGTGTAATTGGCAACACGTCTGACTCTGGATCAGAAGAGTCCAGGTTCGAACCCTGGTCGGGCAACCAAGCCTTTGCCCGAGAGCAGAGGCTTTTTTTATAACAATACTATACATATTCATTTTAAATAGAAAATATTTCGTTAAATTTCATTGTTTTAACTCCCCTCAACAAATTTTTATATGTATTTTCGCAGATTGGAATAAAAACAAGTTGGTTTTGTTAAAAAACTGAATGATAATAATTTGTAAATTGATATTTTAATTTTTTAAAAAAAATTATAAGATGAACAGTAACAAAAAGTTTATAACATGTGACGGGAACTATGCAGCGGCTCATGTTGCATATATGTTCAGCGAAGTTGCTGCCATATACCCCATCACGCCATCCTCAACAATGGCTGAATATGTTGACCAGTGGTCTGCTTTCGGACGTAAAAATATATTCGGAGAGACGGTAAAAGTTACCGAAATGCAATCGGAAGGCGGTGCTTCGGGTGCCGTTCACGGTTCGTTGCAAGCGGGAGTTCTAACCACTACTTTTACCGCATCGCAGGGTTTATTACTCATGATACCCAACATGTATAAAATATCGGGTGAACTTTTGCCCGCCGTTTTCCACGTAAGTGCAAGAAGTCTGGCAGCTCAAGCCCTCTCCATTTTCGGCGATCACAGCGACGTTATGGCTGTTCGCAATACCGGTTTTGCCTTGCTTGCCACGGGTAGTGTTCAGGAAATTATGGATTTGGGAAGCATAGCACATTTCGTGTCGTTGCGTACACGCATACCCTTTTTACACTTTTTCGACGGATTCCGTACTTCACACGAAATTCAAAAAGTTGAATATTTTGAAGTTGACGATTTGAAAGACCTTTATCCTTGGGACGATTTGAAACGTTTCAGAGATAATGCTTTAAATCCCGAGCATCCCGTAACGCGCGGTACGGCTCAAAACCCCGACATCTATTTCCAGGCACGCGAAGCTGCCAACAAATTTTATGAGCCCGTTCCCGATTTGGTGGAATATTACATGCAAGAGATAACCAAACGTACGGGACGCGAATATCACCCCTTTACATACTATGGTGCCGCTGATGCCGAAAATATTATTATTGCAATGGGTTCGGTTACCGAGACCATTCGCGAAACTATAGATTACCTCAACGCCAACGGCGAAAACGTGGGATTGGTGGCAGTTCATCTTTACCGCCCCTTCTCCGTTAAATACCTTATGCAGGCAATTCCACAAACGGTAAAACGTATTGCCGTTCTCGACCGTACAAAAGAGCCCGGCGCAAGTGGCGAACCTTTGTATCTTGATGTGAAAGAGGCATTTTACGGTGCCGAAAACCAACCCCTGATAGTGGGTGGACGCTACGGATTGAGCTCCAAAGATACAACACCGGCTCAAATTGTTTCGGTTTACAACAATTTGAAACAGCCCGAACCCAAAAATCATTTTA
This sequence comes from uncultured Lentimicrobiaceae bacterium, assembly GCA_964549335.1. Taxonomy (GTDB): domain Bacteria; phylum Bacteroidota; class Bacteroidia; order Bacteroidales; family F082; genus Sulfidibacterium. The sequence goes on from CAZJUQ010000011.1 coordinate 86,398, forward strand.
CGGTAGGTATTGTTGACGATGTTACATTTACTTCGCTCCCATTATTGCCCGAAATCAGTATTTCGGATAAGGGTACGTACGAAGCCAAATTTTACGGTATTGGAGCCGACGGTACTGTTGGTGCCAACAAAAACTCCATTAAAATCATAGGTGAAACAACCGACAAATATGCTCAGGCATATTTCTCGTACGACTCGAAAAAATCAGGCGGCATTACCATTTCGCACCTGCGTTTCGGCGATACCCCCATACGTTCTACTTACCTGGTTGGTACTCCCGATTTTGTTGCTTGTCACGTGCCGGCTTATCTCACCAAATACGATATGCTTAAAGGCTTGAAAGACGGCGGCACATTCCTGTTGAACAGTATTTGGGATGAGGAGGAGACAAAACGCCGCTTGCCCGACGCCATGAAAAAATATATGGCTGAGCATAATATTCAGTTTTATACCATAAACGCCACCAAAATTGCCGAAGAGATAGGTCTCGGCAACCGTACAAATACTATCATGCAGTCGGCTTTCTTTAAGGTGTCGCAAGTTATTCCTTACGACCAAGCCGTTGAAAAAATGAAAGACTTTATTCACAAAACCTACGGACGTAAAGGTGAAGAGATAGTTCAGATGAACTATGCCGCCGTTGACCGTGGTGGTGATGTTGTTAAAATTGAAATTCCCGAAGAGTGGGCAACTTTGGAGGTTAAACAAACTGCCGTGGAAGAAGACCTTCCGGAATTTATCAGTAAAATAATGAAACCCATTGACAGCCTTAGAGGCGACGATTTGCCCGTAAGTGCTTTCAAAGGCCGCGAAGACGGAACATTCCCCGCAGGTACGGCAGCTTACGAAAAACGCGGTGTTGCCGTTTCAATCCCCGAATGGATAGCCGACGAATGTATTCAATGTAACCAATGTGCATATGTTTGTCCTCACGCTGCTATCCGTCCTTTCCTTGTAAATGAAGAAGAGGAGAAAAATGCTCCCGAAGGAATGAAGTTTTTGGAAACAAAAGGAAAACTGAAACCGTTGAAATACCGTATTCAGGTTTCGGTGCTCGACTGTACCGGTTGCGGTAGTTGTGCCGACGTTTGTCCTTCACCGACAAAATCGTTGGTAATGAAATCGTTCGAGTCGCAAAAAGGTGAAATAGAAAACTGGGATTATCTTGTAAAAAATGTTTCGGACAAAACCGCCGACGGCACTGTTGATAAATTTGTGAGCGTTAAAAACAGCCAGTTTGCACAACCGCTGTTCGAATTTTCGGGAGCTTGTGCGGGATGTGGTGAAACTCCTTACATAAAAGCCGCCACACAACTTTACGGCGACCGTATGATGATAGCTAATGCCACCGGTTGTTCGTCGATATACGGCGGTTCGGCACCTTCCACGCCTTATACCGTTAATGCAGAGGGCAAAGGTCCCGCCTGGGCAAACTCCTTATTTGAAGATAATGCCGAATACGGTTACGGTATGGCTGTGGGTATCCGTAAAATCCGCGAGCGTATCGAAAGGCTGATGAATGAAGCCATCGCTTCGGGAACATCGGAAGAGAGAAAAGCCGTTTTTGAAGAGTGGATTGCCGCAAAAGACGACGGTGAGAAATCGAAAGTTGCTTCCGCCAAACTTGTTAACATCCTTAAAGATGCGGATGACGATTTGGCAAAACAGTTGATGGATCTCGAGCAATATTTCGTTAAAAAATCGATGTGGATTATCGGAGGTGACGGCTGGGCTTACGATATAGGCTACGGCGGATTAGACCACGTTTTGGCTTCGGGAGAAGATGTTAACCTCTTGGTTCTCGATACCGAAGTTTACTCAAATACCGGAGGTCAGGCTTCAAAAGCAAGTCAAACGGCATCGGTAGCAAAATTTGCCACCGCAGGTAAAGAGTTGCGCAAAAAAGACCTCGGAGCAATCTATATGACTTACGGTTATGTTTATGTGGCTCAGGTGGCTATGGGAGCCAATTACAATCAGTTCTTCAAAGCGCTGAAAGAGGCCGAGTCGTTCCCGGGACCTTCGTTGATTATTGCATATTCGCCATGTATCGCTCACGGATTGAGAAACGGTATGGCTCGCTCACAATATGAAGAAAAACTTGCCGTTGAAGCTGGATATTGGACACTTTACCGTTACAATCCATTGCTTGAACTCGAAGGGAAAAATCCTTTACAACTCGATTCCAAAGAACCCGATTTCGAAAAACTTAAAGAATTCCACGATTTGGAAGTGAGATTTACCTCCTTGAAAAAGGCTTTCCCCGAAAGGGCAAAAGAACTTCAAGAGCAAGCACTTAAAAATGCCCAATGGCGGTACAACTTCTATAAACGTCAAGCAATGCTTGATTATTCGAAATAACGTTTTTTGAAAATGTTAGAAAAGCCGCACATCTTTTTGTGTGGCTTTTTTTTTAAATATTGTATTGCTATTATTTCTTTAAAAAACTTAAATATAAACCTTGTAAACCTTCAGATTGTTTAGATTTGCATTGCAAAATTATTCTTTAGTGAAACGCGATGAATTTTATCTTTTCCAAGCGTCTAATTTTGTGACGGTTAATAAAGGGTTTGTCGCATCAAAACGGTTTTGTGTGTAATGAAACATTGAAACGGATATCAATTTAAACAATTACAAAATTCCATACAGATGAGAGTATTGAAGATTTTAACCCTTATATTCTTGATTTCGGCATTGGTTTCGTGCCATACCGGAAATAAAAAGAGTTCTCCGGTTTTGGAAAGCGGTGTGTCAAAAAAACTAAACGACATACGTGCAAAAAACATAAGCAAGGTTGTTTATAAATTGCATTTTGTTATTTCTTCTGACGAACAAAAACCCATGATTGGTGAAATGGAGATGGCTTTCGACATAAAAGATAACAAACAGGATGTGATTCTCGACTTTCAACAGCCTGCCAAATCATTTCGCAAACTTTTAATCGATGGGAAGGAGTATAAAAATTTCAAAATTGAAAACGGACACATAATAATTCCCGGAGGAGCTTTTAAAAACAGACGTAATATTATAGGTATGGAATTTGTCCCCGGCGAAATGGCGTTGGCACGTGGAAAGAATTGTGTTTACTCCGTTTTTGCCCCCGGCAAAGCTTCAATGTTTTTCCCCTGTTTCGATCAACCCGGAATAAAGGGACAGTTTATACTCGCCCTTGATGTCCCGGAAGACTGGATTGCCGTTTCAAACGGACCCGTAAAATCAACAAAGGAGATTAACGGTAAAAAACGGTATGTATTCGAACAAACAAAACCGCTGAGCACCTATCTCTTTTCTTTTGCAGCCGGAAAATTTACCAGCATACAAAAAAAACTCGAAGGCCACCAACTGACATTCTATTATTTGGAAAACGACGAAGAGAAAATAAAGAATAACATTGACGATATTATGCTTTTGCAAGCCGATGCACTTACCTGGATGGAACAATATACGGGTATGGTTTATCCTTTCCGGAAGTTCGGTTTTGTTGCAATACCTTCATTGTCATACGACGGCATTGAGAATCCCGGCAATATTTTTTACAATGCCGGCAGGCTGTTTTTGGATAAAGATGCTCCTGTGGAACAAAAATACCGCCGTGCGCATCTTATTGCAAACCAAACGGCTCATATTTGGTTCGGCGATTTGGTAACAATGAAATGGGTTGACGATGCATGGATGAAAGAGGCTCTCTCGGATTTTATTGCCGGCAAAATGACAAATCCCACATTCCCCTCCATAAATCACAGACTGAGATTTATTACCGGAAATTTTCCCGTGTGTTATGATATTGACAGGACGGCAGGGGCGGTTCCCATCGAACAACATATCAACAATATAAAAGATGTCCCGCTTTTGTATAACGACATATCGTATCATAAGCCCCAAATATTGTTGCATAAACTGGAGAAAATTCTCGGCGTTGACACTCTGGCGAATGCCCTGGTAGAGTATCTCCGGAAATATTCCTATCTAAATGCAAGTTGGGACGACCTTATTGGTGTTTTGAATGCAAAAACCGGCAAAGACCTTGTCCGTTGGAGTAATGCATGGGTAAAAGAGGGAGGAATGCCGCTTTATAAAACCACATTGGTGTTCGACGAAATGAATATCGACCAGTTTGACATGCAAAATAAAATGCGCATTTGGCCCCAATACCTTACACTCTTTTATGTGGATAACGGCAAATACCGCGATGATGAATTTTACGATGATAAAGAGCAATATATTTATCCCATGCGCAACGAACCCGATATTCTTTTTCTGAACGAAAAGGGTACGGCATACGGATATCAGGTTTTTAAAGAAAATCACGTTGTTTTTATCTCGGGAAAAAACATTTTCAAGATGGACCCCGTAACAAGGGCTGCACTATATATTAACCTTTGGGAAGATATGCTTAATTACAATACTTGGCCCGAAGATTTACGCTCCATATTTCCATATTACATAAAAACCGAAAATCAAAAAGCCAATATCAAACTTCTGCTTGGCTACTACAAAAAATTGTTTTGGCGTTACAGTTTGCCCGGGGAGCGCGACAGTATAGCCCCCGTAATGGAAAAACTTCTTTGGACAAAAGCTAACCAAACAGATGATGAAGTTTTGAAAAGGGAATTTTTTGAAACATATCTGAATACGGCAATAACTCCGCAAAGCATTAAAAAACTTGTTGATATATGGAATGAGAAAACATCCGTTAAAGGGTTGAAACTAAAGGGTGATGACTATACGGAAATTGCTTGCGAACTGGCAGTGCGAAAAGAGACCCCTGCCGGAAAATTTATCCCGGACAATATATTAAAACAACAATTGGAACGTATCAACGGTAAACAAAAAAAGAACGATTTTGCCTTTTTGATGCCCGCACTTAATAAAAATCCCGGAGTCAGGGCCGAATTTTTCGAAACTTTGAAATTGCCCGCAAGCAGGGAAAATATGCCTTTGGTACTTAAAGCCTTACACTACCTGAATCACCCCCTTGTGGCGCTCCATTCCGAAAGCTTTATTTTGCCTGCAATGGAGATGCTTGAAGAAATTAAAGAGATTAACGGGATGGTTTATGTTAAAACCTGGCTCGACGAAACCTTTTACGGGCATAATTCGAAACAGGTGGCAAAGCTAATTGACGAGTATTTGAATAAAAAACATGACCTCGATGCCGTTTTAAGAACTGAAATATTGCAGGCTTCAGATCCCGTTTTGAGAGCAAGTAAGATTTTAAGCCCTGAAAATTAGCCTCTTAAAACATTAAATAAATTTTTTCAAAAAAAATTTGTATAAGAAATAAATTATTTATCTTTGCGCCTCGTTAATTGTAAAACATCTTGCCTCCATAGCTCAGTTGGTTAGAGCACCTGACTGTTAATCAGGGTGTCCCAGGTTCAAGTCCTGGTGGGGGCGCAACTAAAAAACCTTGAAAACATTGTTTTCAAGGTTTTTTTATTACTTTTGCCTTTGTGTTGAATTAATATTGTTTGATGGAAGACATTGATATAGATCCTTTACCCGGGCTTTTAAATATCAACCTTGCCTCGTTTTTCAAAGGGTTTCCTCCCGAAGCGGGTATAGCTCTATTGATTTTGTTGATATTACTCTTTTTTTCGGCTGTGATTTCGGGCTCCGAAACGGCTTTTTTTTCGCTCAAACCGGGTGATAAAGAACGTTTGAAAACCGGATACGGAAAAAAGGGGTTGAAAATTCTTAAACTTCTCGAACGTCCTAAATTGTTGCTGGCCACTATTCTTATTGCAAACAACTTTATTAATGTGGGTATAGTTATTCTTTCGACATATTTTTCAAGCCTTTTATTCAACCTGTCGGAATTTCCGTTGTTGAGTTTTGTTTTGCAAATAGTTGTAATTACATCTTTGATATTGATTTTCGGTGAAATACTGCCGAAAATTTTATCAAACAAAGAGCCGGTGGCTTTCTCGTTGTTTGTGGTAAGTCCGTTGAAATATTTAATTACCCTATTTAAGCCCTTAAGTTCGCTTTTGGTTTCGTCAACAAATTTTATCGATAAACGAATCGGAAAAAAGGGGTACAATATCTCCATGAGTGAACTGTCGGATGCCATTGATATTACGGTATCCGATTCGACACCCGACGAGGAGAAAATGATTTTGAAAGGAATAGCAACGTTCGGCGATAAAGAGGCAAGCGAAATTATGCGCTCAAGAGTTAATGTTACCGCACTGGAAATAAACACTCCTTACAAACAGGTATTGGAAACCGTTATTGAATCGGGGTTTTCGCGTATTCCGGTATTTGAAGAAACATTCGATAACGTAAAGGGTATTTTATATATTAAAGATTTACTTCCGCACCTGTCCAAAGACAACGGTTTTAAATGGGACAAACTCATAAGAGAAGCTTTTTTTGTGCCCGAAAACAAAAAGATAAACGACCTTTTGCAAGAGTTTCGCGAAAAAAAGATACATATCGCCATTGTGGTTGACGAATACGGCGGCACTTCGGGCATAATAACACTGGAAGATATTATTGAAGAAATAGTGGGTGACATTGACGACGAATTTGATGTTGACGAAGGACAATACCGTTACAAAAAGGTGTCGGATGATGTTTATGTTTTCGAGGCTAAAATCCCTTTGAACGACATGTGTAAAATTCTTAACCTCGAAGACGATTATTTTGATGATATTCGCGGCGAATCCGATTCGCTCGGCGGACTGGTACTCGAAGCGGAAGGCAAAATCCCCGAAAAGGGTAAAATAATAAAACTAAAAAATTTCAGTTTCGAAATAATTAATGCCGATGAACGTAAAATAAACGAAATAAAAGTGTCAAAAAACAAAGAAAATGAGGTTGACGGTTAAAATATTTGTTAGTGTTTTATTTATTTCGGCATTTCTGACGGCTTGCGAACATCACTATACTCCAAAACCGAGAGGATATTTCAGAATAGATTTGCCGGAAAAAAAATACAGGGTTCTCGACTCCGTTTTCCCATATACTTTCGAGTATCCCGTATATTCAAAAATAACCAACGACCCCTATTCTCCCGGCGAAAAATATTGGATAAACATAGAATATCCGCGATTTAAAGCAACTTTGCATATCAGTTATAAAAACGTAAACCACAACTTGAAAACATATCTCGAAGATGCTCATACCCTTGTTTCGAAACACATACCAAAAGCCAGCGCCATAAACGACAGTGTTATTTTAAACCGTAAAAAGCGGATTTTCGGTCTGGCATACGATATTGAAGGGACAGGAGCCGCTTCTCCTTATCAATTCTTTCTTACCGACTCGACATCAAAATTTATCAGAGGGGCTCTATATTTTAATGTGGTGCCTAATAACGACTCGTTGGAGCCGGTAATTAATTTTATAAAAAAAGACATAAAACACCTTATTAACACTTTTAGTTGGAAAAATATTCCCGAAAGCAACTATAGATAAAATTTAGTGTCTTTTTACCGGTATATTTGTTATATTTATTTATCATAAGACTATGAAGAAATTTATTATCGTTTTATCGATTTTTGTTTTCGTTTTTTCGACGTTATTTTCACAAGAAAAATACAGTAAGGTAAAAATATTCACCGGAGAAACAGGACTGAAAAAACTTGCCGGAGCCGGCATTGACATTACGGAAGGCATTATAAAAGAGGGTGTATATTTCGAAACCGATTTGTCGGAAAGTGAAATTTCTAAAGTAAAATCTCTCGGATTGCCTCTTTCGGTTGAGATAAAAGATTTGGAAGCTTTTTTTGCCGAAAGGGCTGCCGCCGCAAAAGATTTGAAAATTACACGCAACAGGGATGAAGAATGGCCTGTTCCCCAAAACTGGGAATACGGCTCCATGGGTGGTTTTTATACATTGCAGGAGGTAATGAACGAACTCGATTCCATGCGCGCCCTCTATCCCTCTCTTATCTCGCAGCGTGCCCCGGTATCGGACGATACTCTAACCCACGAAGGAAGAAAAATTTGGTGGGCACGTATCTCCGACAATCCCGATGTTAACGAAGATGAGCCCGAAGTGCTATATACGGGATTGCATCATGCCCGCGAACCAATGAGCGTTCAGCAAATGATTTGGTATATGTGGTACCTGTTGGAAAACTATGACAGCAATCCGGAGATTAAGAATCTTGTGGATAATACCGAAATGTATTTTGTACCGGTGGCAAACCCCGACGGATATGAATACAACCATACTCAACATCCCGGTGGCGGTGGCATGTGGCGTAAAACACGCCGTAATAATGGTGACGGAACATACGGTGTTGACCCTAACAGAAACTACAGCTTCAAATGGGGATATGATAATAGCGGCTCGTCGCCTAACCCCGGAGACGAAACATATCGCGGACCATATGCATTTTCGGAACCATGCATGAAAAATATGCGCGATTTTGCCAACAATCACGAATTCTTACTGGCTCTGAACTACCATTCGTACAGCAATTTGTTGCTCTATCCTTGGGGATACACAGTAAATGTTACACCCGATAACGACCTTATGCACGATTTTGCAGCTCTGTTAACAAAAGAGAATAACTATACATACGGACCTTCAAGTAGTACCATTTATCCCACCAACGGCGATGCCAACGACTGGATGTACGGCGAACAAACCACAAAAGGGAAAATCATTTCGTTTACACCCGAAATTGGAAATGCCAGCGATAACTTTTGGCCCCCCGTAAGCCGTATTATCCCTCTTTGCCGCGAGCAAATGTGGCAAAACATTACCGCTGCCCGCCTTGTGGGAAAATATGCGGTATTGACCGACCGCTCTTCCGTTTTGACCGACCAAACTGAAAATTATGCCGCTTTCGTCATTAAACGTTTGGGACTTACACATTGCAACGACTTCAAAGTCTTTATTACACCTCTTGACAACAATATTGTAAGCGTGGGCGACACGCTCCATTTTTACGACATGGAGATTATGGAAGAGCAATTCGACTCCATTGAATACGTTTTGCGACCCGGTATCGAAGAAGGAACCGAATTCCGTTATCTTTTGTCGGTTGACAACGGACAATATGTAAATTCGGATACGATAACGAAATATTTCGGAACCGAAATAGTTATTTTTTCGGACGATTGCGAAAATATGGATAATTGGACTTCCTCGGTTTGGGACATAACTACCGAAAGTTATACTTCGCCCTCACATTCAATTACCGATTCGCCTTACACCAATTACAATAACAACCAAACGGCAATAATAACCCTTGATTCGACACTTGATTTAAGAAATACTCCCGTTGCTTTTATACGTTATAATGCCAAATGGAAAATAGAAGCCGGTTTCGATTATGTTGAAATATTGGTAAAAGAGTATGGGAGTAGCAACTGGGTGCCTATGAAGGGAAAATATACTCATAGCGGCTCTGTAAATCAAGATGAAGGAGAACCTTTATACGACGGAGTTCAAAACGGCTGGGTTTCCGAAGAGGTTAAACTCGACCAGTTTGCAGGAAAAAAAATAAACATCATGTTTAAACTTGTTTCGGATACCTATGTTACCAAAGACGGTTTCTATTTCGATGATTTTTCGGTTTCGGTAATCTCAAGTACCGTTGGTCTTAACGAAAATAATACCGGCAACGGAATGAAAATATCCCTTTTTCCCAACCCCGCTAAAGATGTGATAAAAGTGTTTGTTCCCGATAACGGCAAAAAATACGACGGCGTTAAAGTTCAGATTTTCTCGGCTGCCGGAAAAGAGATTAAAAGCCTTTCGTATTCAAAACCGGGAACCGTTTTGCGGCTCGATATTGCCAATTTGCAACAAGGTATCTATTTTATTCGTGTAAACAAAGGAGACCGGATTGTTACCAAAAGATTTGTAAAAATGTAAAAAAACAATTCTGTAATAATAGTTAATCATCAATTAATCAGCTTAATGAATAAGGCGGCGGACCATAAGTCACGCCGCCTTATTTTTTTGCAAAACCGTATTTTACATTTTTATTAGTCTTCCGGGAGTATAAGGTGCTTTCAACTCGTCGAGTTTTTTGTCGAGAGTTTTCAATTTGGCATCAATATTTTCTATGCTCTTTATTACTCCCGGAAGTTTACCGTTCACTATTTGCAAATTTGTTTTTTGCATTTGTGTAGGTGCCGAAGTTGACTGCCACGAAGCCCAAACGGTCTCTTGCAGGCGTTTGTTTAGCGGCATAATTTCGGGCGGTACTTCTTCCCAACTTGCTTTGGAGGGTGTTCCGTTAAAAATAAATTCAATAGAATCTATTTCCGTTTTGATTTTTTGAGCTTGATTTTTCAAATCCAAAGCGGCGTTGGGGGCTGCTTGCAATGCCTGTTGAATGTAAGCTGTTTTTGTTTTAAGGCTTTTGAGGTATTGTTGTGCGCCTGTCATCACGCGCCAGCTGTTTGCAACCTGTTTGAAGAAATCGTCGAGTTCCTTGCGATCTTTTGCTGGCAGGGTAGTATTGTTAAGAACTTTTGCAGTAAAATAGACAGGTTCCGTCAGCGGAGTTATTTTACCGTTATGAAACATTGCCATTTCCACGCTGTATTTGCCCGGCAGAGCGAGCATTCCGTCACCCTCTTTTGCGGTAGGGTCGAATTTGCCGTTTTTAACCCTTACGGACGATGGGTTTAAATAACGCAAATTCCATGTTACCCTGTTAACACCTTTCGAAGCATTCTTATAGATATGGCGTACCACATCACCGTTACTGTTTTTAATGGTAAATATCAAGTAAGGACCGGTTTCGTTTTTCTCTTTGTCCAATTGCTCTTTTGTGGGTTGTGGAATGGGTTCGCCTTTTTTAAACAACTCTTTCTCTTTTTTCAGACGTTTGCTTTTAAGTGTTTCGGGAACATCTTTTAAATAGTAGGTGAATGTTGCTCCGAACGGGGGATTTTTGGCGAGGTAATATGCCGAACCTTGTCCGTAACGGGTATCTTGTTGAATGTACATTAAGGCCTCTTTCACGGGAAACATCAGGGCTTTTTCCGACTTAATAATTTGCGGAGTAATATTTCGCAATGCCGAGTAATCGTCAAGAATATAAAAACCGCGACCGAAAGTGGCTATTACCAAATCCTTTTCACGTTCCTGAATGTCAATATCACGAACGGCTATGTCGGGCAATCCGCTTCCGAGTTTCATCCAGTGGTTTCCGCCGTCAATGCTGAAGAATATGCCGAATTCGGAACCGGCAAAAAGCAGATTTTTGTTAACGGGGTCTTGAACAATAGTGTAAACCGGTTGATTTTCAGGAAAATCGTTGACGATGGATACCCATGTTTTTCCTTTGTCAACGCTTTTGTAAATATAGGGTTTAAAATCGTCGCTTTTGATGTTGTTGAAAGTGGCGAAAATTACATTTTCGTCGAAATTGGAAGGGCAGACGTCGCTTACGTATGTATATTCCGGCACGCCCGGAAAAGATGTTGTTTTATTCCATGTTTTTCCGTTATCGTCGGTAATTTGAATAACACCGTCATCGGTGCCGGCAATAATCATTCCCTCTTTCAATGGCGATTCCGCGAGAGCGACAACTGTTCCCCATTGCGAAGTGGAAACATCTTTGGCTACTGCATCAGGGGGCCAGTATTTACCCATAACCTTAAACTTGTTTCTGTCTTCGTTTCGTGTTAAGTCGCCGCTAATCTCTTTCCATGAGTTTCCCCGGTCTTCGCTCATAAAAAGTTTGTTGGCAGCCATATAGAGCCGTGAACCGTTAAAATGCGAAACAATGAAGGGGGCGTCCCAGTTCCAGCGGAAAGTTTTTTCACCTTTTGCCGGCACGGGTTTTATTTTAATGCGTTCGCCTGATTTTCTGTCGTATCTGAAAATGTTTCCGTATTGGTAAGCCGAGTAAACAATATCCGGGTTGTCGGGGTCGCTTGCTTGCCAAAAACCGTCGCCACCGAGAGTGGTTATCCACTCGCAACTGCTTACGCCACCTCTTTTCAAATTGCGCGATGGTCCACCCAGGCTGTTGTTGTCTTGGGTACCGCCGTACACCCAGTAAAAAGGTTTTGTATTGTCGGTATGCACACGATAAAATTGAGTTACCGGCAAAGTTGTTTTAAAGATAAAAGTTTTTGCACCGTTCCATGTTTCGTACAATCCGCCGTCGCAACCTATCATTAAATGATTTGTGTTCCGGGGGTCAATCCAAAATACGTGGTCGTCAACATGTCTTTTGTTATTGCCGACGTTTTTCCACGTTTTGCCACCGTCGAAGGTTACTTTTGAGTAGGTATCAACCGAATAAACTTTATTTTCGTCTTTGGGGTCGCAATAGAGTTCGCTGTAATATTGTCCGCTACTGAAATAATCGTTCATCTTGGTAAAGGATGCTCCTTTGTCGGTCGAACGGAAAAATCCTCCTTTGCCGTTTGATGCTTGAAACATAACATACACAATATCGGGGTTGACGGGAGAGACGGCAATAGCCATGCCTCCCTTGTCAACGTCGGGGATGCCGTTAGTGAGTTTTTTCCACGTTTTGCCGCCGTCTTGGGTTTTGTAATATGCCGACTCGGGGCCGCCGCCTATTTTGGTAAATTGACGTCTGCGGCGTTGTTCGGCGCCGGCGTAAATCACGTCGGGGTTTCCCGGTTCGAAACAGATATTTGCCACTCCCGTATTTTCCGAGATTTCCAGAATTTTTTTCCATGTTTTTCCACCGTCTTCGGTTTTGTACAAACCGCGGTCGCCTCCCGGTCCCCAGGCGGAACCTTCGGCGGCCACATATACCACATTTGAATTACGCGGGTCAATAAGTATTTTTCCTATTTGACGCGACTCTTTGAGTCCCATGTTTTTCCATGTTTTTCCACCGTCTTCGGTTTTGTAAACCCCGTTGCCGTAACCGAGGGCACGTTGGTGGTTGTTTTCTCCGGTTCCTGCCCAAACAACATTGTGGTTGTTGGGGTCCATGGCAAGACAACCTATGGCATAAGCTCCGTAATGGTCGAAAACGGGCTTGAAGGTTGTGCCGTTGTCGGTGGTTTTCCATATGTGTCCCGATGCCGCTCCAACATAATATTCGGCGGGATTGTCGGGATTAACAGCCAAATCGGCAATACGTCCCGAAGTTAGTGCGGGACCTATTGAACGCCATTTCAATCCGCTGAAAACCGATGATTTAATTTCATCCTTTTTGGTTTTTTTCTCTTTTTTTGCCTCGGCAACCATCGTTAAACTAAGCCATATTGCCAAAAACAAAAAGAACTTTACATTAAAATATTTCATTGTTGATATGTTATTAATTAAAAAATTGATAAGAAAGCATAAAAGTATAAAAAATATGGAAGAGAACGGGCGGTAACGTTTACATTAGATATACGGTGTAATACAGGAAGTTTACAAAGGTTTGTAAAAGAGCCTTTTTTTGCATTGAAGGTATTTTGGGGGAAGGTGAAATGTTGCGCAAACGTTTTAAAAGTGGATAGCTATATAATTATGCCGTTAATTGTCCGGATATTAATATATATTACGGAATTATGTTTTTCCGTTCGGGTAAATTGGTTATTTTCGGAGCATAAAAATATATTCTTATGACAAGGAAACCGCGTTTAAGTTTTTGGCAAATTTGGAATATGAGTGTGGGATTTTTCGGCATACAGTTTGGTTTTGCTTTGCAAAATGCCAATGTTAGCCGTATTTTTCAGACTTTGGGAGCCGACATAGGCAATCTTTCCATATTATGGGTAGCTGCCCCCGTAACGGGATTGTTGGTACAACCGTTAATAGGACATTACAGCGATAAGACCTGGAACAGGCTGGGGCGGAGGCGTCCCTATTTTTTAGCCGGCGCATTACTTGCATCGGCGGCTCTTTTAATAATGCCCAATTCAAAGGTACTTTGGATGGCTGCCGGTATGCTTTGGATACTTGATGCTTCGATAAACATCTCTATGGAGCCTTTCCGCGCTTTTGTCGGCGACATGCTTCCCGACGAACAACGCACTCAAGGTTTTGCCATGCAAAGTTTTTTTATAGGTGCCGGTGCCGTAATAGCCAGTGTTTTGCCTTGGGTCATGACAAATTGGTTGGGCATTGAAAACACGGCCCCCGAAGGTGTTATCCCCGACTCGGTTAAATGGTCGTTTTATTTGGGAGGTGCCGTCTATCTTATTGCCGTGTTATGGACGGTATTTTCCACTAAAGAGTATTCACCCGAACAACTGGAGGCTTTTAACAGGCACGGAAAACACAGGGAAGACGGAAAAGAGGCGGATATAACGCACAAAAGCCTTACCGGCTATCAGGAAAAGGGGAAAAAACAGTTGACAAACGGAATTCTTTGGACCGTTGCCGGTGCAATTTTAACCTATTGGTTTTTTTCGGCGGGACTCAATAAAGATTTGTATGTTCTTTCGTTCGGCTTTATGGTTTTGGGTGTGTTGATGATAATTTCCGGAACTTTGCAATTGACCGGAAAAAGCCGTGCCGCTTTGGTTGAGATAATGAATGATATGTTCGGTATGCCCAAAACCATGTTGCAGCTTGCGTTTGTACAATTTTTTTCGTGGTTTGCACTTTTCTCCATGTGGATTTATACCACTCCGGCCGTAACCCAGTCTGTTTTTAATGCCACCGACACTACCTCCGCTGCTTATAACAACGGTGCCGATTGGGTTTCGATACTTTTTGGCGCATACAATCTTTTTGCCGCTGCAGTGGCATGGCTTCTTACACCTTTGTCGAAAGCAACAAGCCGGAAAACCACCCATTCCGTTTCGTTGTTATTGGGAGGGTTGGGGTTGTTCTCCATATATTTTATTCATAATCAATACCTGTTGTTAGTTTCGATGCTTGGTGTGGGTATTGCCTGGGCAAGTATTCTGTCGATACCCTATGCGATTTTGACCAATGCATTACCACACGATAAGATGGGAATTTATATGGGAATATTCAATTATTTTATTGTTCTTCCGCAAATAGTTGCTGCTGCTATTCTCGGTTTTTTTCTCGAAACCTTTTTCCAAAGCCAAGCTGTTTATGCTTTGATAATAGGCGGTATTTCCATGTTATTGGCTTCTCTCCTCATTTTATTTGTTAAAGACAAAGAGTAACCCGCGGGATTTTTTTTACATTTGTTCGTTTTTAACAAAAATGCTTATGTGGATAAATATATTATTGGTTCTTTTTTATGTTTTCACTCCTCTTTTTATTCTTCATCTTTGTCACAGGTTTCCTTGGGTAAATAAACTCGGGGCGATAATGATAGCATACGGCATAGGATTGTTGGCGGGGGCATTGAATATAATTCCCGAAAGTGCAAAACCGGTTCAGGATATTATTACCTCGGTTACGGTTCCGTTGGCAATACCTCTTATGCTTTTTTCGGCAAATATAAAATCGTGGTTGCACCTTGCGGGCAAGACCTTTCTTTCGATGCTGATTGCCGTTTTCAGTGTGGTGGTAATGGTTGTTCTGGGCTATGTGCTTTTTAATACGGGCAAAGGCGATGAACCTTTTTGGAAAATAGGGGGGCTTTTAATAGGGGTATATACAGGTGGAACTCCGAATATTGCCGCTTTAAAGCTTATGCTTAATGTTGACAATGACGTTTTCCTGTTGGTAAATGCTTACGATATGATTATTTCGGCATTTTACTTCTTTTTCCTGATAACGGTAGCACAAAAGGTGTTTCAACTTGTTTTGCCGAAATTTAAAACATCACTTACCGAGCAGGAGCGTAAACAGTTTAAAGAGGCGGCAAAAGATCCTTACTGGGGGATTTTGCAGAAAAAGAATTTTTTCCCTTTGATGAAAGGCTTGGGATTGTCGGTGTTGATATTTGCAATAGGAGGCGGGTTGATGATGATTGTTCCAGAAAAAGTGCAAATGATAGTTGTAATACTTACAATAACCACCCTTGGAATTTTAGCTTCACTCATCCCCGGTGTAAACCGCATACCAAAAACTTTTGAACTGGGTATGTATTTGATACTTATTTTCAGTATTGATGTGGCTTCGATGGTAAATCTATCCGACATGCTCGGTTCTTCGCCTCATGTTTTTTATTATGTGGCGCTGGTAATATTCGGGTCGTTGTTTTTGCAGGTTATTATTTCGGCTTTTTTCAAAATCGATGCCGATACTACAATAGTAACTTCAACGGCAATGATATGCAGTCCGCCGTTTGTTCCTGCCGTTGCCGGAGCACTTAAAAACAAGGAGGTGGTTATTTCGGGATTGACTGTAGGGATAATAGGTTATGCCATAGGTAATTATCTCGGTGTTATTGTTGCCGAGTTTTTAAAAGCTTATTTCTGAATTTGACTTTAAAGTATTAAGAGATTCTTGCCCAGCCGGCATTTTTTTTCAACATTTGCCGGAGTTTTTTATTCAAAAGTGAGTTACCGGGTTTTAAAAGTTCGGGGTCGTCGTCAAGTATATTTCGTGCAACATTGTTTGTAAGCGAAATTATGTCGCCGTCGCGGGCAAGGTTGGCGATTTTAAAGTCGAGAAGTCCCGATTGTTTTGTTCCGTGAATATCACCCGGTCCCCGCATTTTCAGGTCTGCTTCGGCAATTTCAAATCCGTCGTTGGTATTTACCATAATTTCAAGACGTTTTCGTCCTTCGTTGCTCAGTTTTTCGCCCGACATAAGTATGCACCACGATTGGTCGCTGCCTCTACCCACACGTCCTCTGAGTTGATGCAATTGCGACAGCCCGAAACGTTCGGCGTTTTCAATAATCATTACTGTTGCATTTGGGACATCTACACCGACTTCGATGACGGTTGTGGAAACCATAATATCCGTAATGCCGTCAACAAAGCGTTTCATTTCGTACTCTTTAATTTCGGGTTTCATTTTGCCGTGCACCACGCTAACTTGATATTCGGGTTCGGGAAAATCGCGTAATATTGCTTGGTAGCCGTCCATAAGGTTTTTCAAGTCGAAATTTTCCGACTCTTGAATCAACGGATATACCACATATATTTGTCGTCCCCGTTTTATTTGTTCGCGCATAAACCCTGTTACTCTCAATCTTTTCGATTCGAAAAGGTGAACCGTACGTACGGGTTTTCTGCCAGGCGGCAATTCATCTATTTTCGATACGTCAAGGTTGCCGTAAACCGTAAGGGCAAGGGTCCGCGGAATGGGTGTTGCGGTCATTACAAGTACATGCGGAGGGATGGTGTTTTTTTTCCAGAGTTGAGCCCTTTGTGCCACGCCAAACCGGTGTTGTTCGTCAATAACTACAAATCCAAGGTTGTTGAATTTTACG
This sequence comes from uncultured Lentimicrobiaceae bacterium, assembly GCA_964549335.1. Lineage (GTDB taxonomy): Bacteria > Bacteroidota > Bacteroidia > Bacteroidales > F082 > Sulfidibacterium. Next base: position 103,605 of record CAZJUQ010000011.1, read on the forward strand.
ACTTCCTCTATAAGGGCGTGGGTTCCGATTAAAATGTCGGTTTTGCCCGTTTGCAGCTCTTTATGCAGGTTTTTGCGCTGTGCCGCTTTTGTAGAGCCGGTAAGTAATGCCACTTTTAAAGGCATGTCGCCCAACATTCCGGAAATGGTTTTGTAGTGTTGCATTGCCAATATCTCGGTAGGAGCCATAAGTGCCGTTTGAAAGCCGTTGTCAATGGCTATGAGCATCGACATTAGTGCCACCAAAGTTTTGCCGCTGCCAACATCGCCTTGCAATAAACGGTTCATTTGCATTCCCGTTTTCATGTCGGTTCTAATCTCTTTTATGACCCTTTTTTGTGCATTGGTAAGTTCGAAAGGCAAATGTTTTTCGTAGAACAAATGAAACATTTCGCCCACTTTATCGAAACGGTGACCTTTTATTTTTTGTTTGAGGTAAAATTTTTGAAAAAGTAATTGCAGTTGGACAAAGAACAGTTCTTCGAATTTCAAACGGAATTGAGCATGTTTGATAACTGATGTGTTTTTTGGGAAGTGAATGTTTATGAGGGCGGTTTTAAGGTCGATAAGATTATATTTTCTCTGAAAATCGAGAGGCAGGGTCTCCTTAATGTCGTTCGAAACTATGTTTAAAAGGTTTTTTATCAATTTTGAAATACCGCGGCTTCCGAGGCCGGCGTTTTTCAACTTTTCGGTTGTGGAATAGATTCCTTCTAACCGTTCGCCCGTAACATCGTTTTGCTGTGATGCCGAAACCTCCTCCACTTCGGGATGCACAAAGTTGTATCTGTTTTTAAAGACCGAGGGTTTGCCGAAAATTTTATACACTTTTCCGGGGGTGAAATATGTTTTTACCCATTGTAAACCTCTGAACCAAATAAGTTGTATGCTTCCCGTTTCGTCGGTAAAATCGGCGGTAATATATTTGGTGCGTTTGTCGCCTACGGCTTTTATGTTTGAAATTTTGCCTTTCAACAAAAAATAGGTTGTGTCGTTGTTAACGTCGCGTACTTTGTATATGCGGCTTTTATCCACATAACGGAAAGGGAAATAGTAGAGCAGGTCGATATATTTTGATATGCCCAGCTCTTTGTTTAAGAGTTGGGCTTTTTTAGGCCCCACGCCTTTCAGGTAAGTTATATCGGTTTCGAAAATGTCGTACACAATATATGGTGAAATATGTTTAGCAAAGGTAATAAAACAAAAAAACTCCCCGTAGAAGAGGAGTTTTTTTGTTGATAGTTATATTTTTATTCAAATCAGTATTCCCACAAGAACTGTTCAAAATTAAACATTTCGTTTTGAATTCTTTCAGATTCGAGCATGGCGTCGAGACCTGTTGCATATTGACTGATACGGCGGTCGTAAACATTTTGTTCTTTGTAAATGTAGCTGTCGAAAAGCCGTTTGATAAATACTTCGTCGTACGAGAGGCGCATAGCTGCGTTAAGCGGATTGAATGCCAGAGCTTTTGCAAGGACTTTGCGTGAATCGGGATAAGAAATCCAAAACAGCGGTTCGGTAACCTCTTCGCCGTTACGTTCTTTAATCATCACCGGGCATAGAGCCGAAATGCGAACAAGCATTTGCGAACGTTGTTTGTCGAAATACCAGTCCTCTTTTATTCTCAATCGCATGATTTTGGTTGGGTCGAAAGTGGTGTAAATAACAGTGTCGTACTCATCGTAGGGAGGGTACGAGCGTCTCATTGTTTTATGAAATTCTTGTGTTTGGCGTTTAATAATTTCGTCGTAGCTTATTGGTACCAACAGTTCGTCGGTAGGTAAAACATCGTAAGCTGTTATTTCGCCCTCTTTGATAGCATCCAGTACCACCGTTACGAAAGATTTCCAGTTTTGTTGTTGATTGATGGGGAAATAGAACATCTGGTTCATTTTTTGACGGAAATCCACTTCTCTCCAAATACGTTTTGACCACATAATATCGGCTTTACGGATGTAGGGCAAAGGGATAGGGTCAACATCAATCGTACCGTCGTTGCGGTAAAGTCCGTCCAACGGTGTGTCGTCAATTATTTGTGCTTTTACGCCAAGCGAAAAAAGCATAACAACAGTCAAAAAAGCAACAAATACACGTTTCATATTATATAAATAGTTTGGTTACTTAATTTCGAGGCTAATAGGGTTCAAGCTGCGTATTGAGCCGTCAGGGCCTTTAGCCTGAATATTTTCAAAAAATATTTTTTGTTTCCTGTTACTTCTACGTATTATCTTGATAATTTCGGGGGTAAAACGGTTTCCTGTAACGTTTTTGGGTTTCCAGTCTCCGTTTTCTATTGTTCCGAAAGTATAAGAAGTAATTTGGAAATAGTAATTATCGAATAAGAAGTCTTTCATATTCGGAATAATGGCACCTGCTGCAAGCAGAGTGTTTTTATCTATTTTACCGTTAGTTTGACCTGCTACTTCGGCTATTGGGTCGGGTACCCGTTTTATACGGAATTCCGCCGAGCCGAGTACTATATTTTTACCGTCAATATTTGCCGTTGCGCTAATGGTAACCTTGTTGCCGGGAACTTTTTTCTTAATCATAACGGCATAATGGTCATCTTTTTTGTAGAGTTTGCCGGCAGTGATAGTTGGGTTAATTTGGTTGTCGGCTAAGCCGGGTGAAGTGATGGCAACGGGATTTTCAACGCCTATATAAAACACATTCATACGCAAAGGTGCTACAGTAAGCGAAGGAGGAGCCACAATATAATCGGCGTTAAAGTCGTACGAAACAGTTTGATTTGTGGCGGGGTCAATCATTTGAATAACACCTGCATATTTTTGGGGTCCCACGGAATTGGCGGGAAATTCTATTTTAACAACTCCGCCTTCACCCTGTATGTTTCTTGCCCTGCTTATATTTTTATCGGTGATTTTATCGGTACCTTTAAGGACTTTTACCGTGGGTTTTGTTTTAGTGTCGTATGCTGCCACCAAAACTTCGGCTTCGTATTTATTGCCCATCAAGACGTATGTGCTTTTCGGGATAACCTTTGCTTCCACGTGGTCGAATTTGTAGTCTTTTTTGTTTACCGACCGGAACAAAAACTGAAGTGCATCAAATTCGGCTATTCTCGTTTCGCTGATAATTTTGTTAATAATGGTAATATCAGCTGCAAGAATGGTATAATAGAAATTGTGTGTTTCCCAGTCTTGTTTAGCGCCGTCGGCATTTTCGTAGTGCAGCCACGGTTCGTTGGTAAGAAGTCCCACCTTTGTGGTTTTCTCGTCAAGTTTCATAATGTCGAGGATATATTTCCTGAACTCATGCATCTTTTTGCTGAGGATATATGCTTCGCCGATTTGGTCTTTTTTTGTTTCGTTTCCGAGCATGTAGTTTGTAACGTCGTTGTATCTGTCTTTGTTTTTTACGGCACGAAGGTTCAAAAACTTTTTCTTGACGAGTTTATTACCTTGAAAGGGGTCGGGTACGAGCGAGTCGTAATAATATGTATTAATAATGAAAGCGGAATCTTTTTGTTCGGCTACCATAACAAGTTTAAACTTCAGGTGTTCGAGGTAGTTAATAAAGTTTGAAGATTTTGTTTCTACCTCTTTTGCCTTTTCCCAGTAAGGACCAACTTTTGCCGGGTTCAAGTCGTTTTGCAGTTTGAATTCGGCAACGGTTCCGGCAATTTTATCGGTAAGACTTTCGTTTGTTTGCTCGACACTTTCGTTTACCACCAGAAAAGCATCCAAAACCTCTTTTGATACATTTAACGCCAAAAGGGTGTAAAGTACCAAATACATCATGGATATCATTTTCTGACGTGGTGTCTCTTTATATCCGGCCATTGATTTCTAATTTTTTAATTAAAGATTCAGTTAAAAAAACATTAAGCGTTTACTGTCATTGCGGAAAGCATATTTCCGTAAACTTTGTTCAGAGAGCTCATGCGTTTTGTAAGAGCCTCCATCTCTTCGGCAAATTTAGAGGTGGAATCGGAGGAGCGCTCCAGTTTGCCGAGAAGTTCGTCTATGGTGTTTTGGAGTTTGTCGTTGCTTTCCACCGCTTTATTTGTTCCTTGTAACTGAATTTCGTAAACAGCATTCAGTGCTGCAAGGTTTTCTGCAATTTTTCTTAATTGTTGATTATACGATTCTCCTTCAACAGCGGTAAAATCGAGAGCTTCAACCGATTTTGACAATATTTCGGCCGATTTTTGATAGCTGTCGGCGAGGCTGCTTGCCGATTCGGTAGCTGATTTTACCGATTCCGAAAAGGCTTCGGTATTGTTCATGTCGTTTTTCAAGATTTCGGCAGCTTGTTCGTAAGCGTTAGCCAACATGGAAGCGTTATTGTTTACAGCTTGTACGTTTGCAGAATATTCGTTTGCCACTTCAACATCTTTAACAAAGACTTCACCCAGTTTTTTTGCTGAAGTTGCTGCTGTTTTCATCCCTTCGGCAAATTCGCTTGAAGCGCTTGCCACATCGGTGATATTGGCGAGTTTAGAGGCGTTTTCGGCCATTTTTTCAATACCTTTACCAAGGCGGTCAATCATTGTTTGATCAATTTTTGCTTTTTCGAGCATTTCGTTCAACCTTTGTGCCGGCGATTTCGATGTTTCGGCTTCAGCACCTTTAACGCCGTGGTAAATACCTTTGAGTTCGGGATAAACCAGACTCCAGTCGGGTTCGACATGAGGCGGTTCGAATGCCGAAAAGAAGAAAATTATTGCTTCGGTACCCAAACCTATTATAAGGAGGATATCGGCGTGATTCCAGTGGTTGATTTTAAAAAGAGCCCCTATTAATACTACTGAAGCACCCCAGCCATACACTTTGGCCATGAAATTTCTGTATCCTCTGGTATGTGTAAAACTAAATAAACCCATGATTTTTTTTGTTTTTTATTTTGTTAAATATTATTTTTTTAAAATTACTTTTCACTTATGCATTAATGATAAACCCTTGATGCCTTGTTGGGATTATCGCCTTTGTTTCGTCCCAGGTAGGGTTGAATGCAACGGAAACCTATATATGATTTTGCGGTATCCTGATATTCGTAAGTACGCGTCGTAACTTGCAAATAGTAAGCTATATCTTTCCACGAGCCTCCGCGAACGACTTTACGTTTCATTACTGGCGGGTCGTCTTCTTTTGCGTTGTAAGTATAATTGGGGTTCATGTCCCAGCTCAAGTTGTACGACGAGGGGTCGTAAGCACTGTTTGTCCATTCGGCAACGTTACCGGCCATGTCGTAAATATCCCAGTCGTTTGGCGGATAGTGTCCCACGATAACCGTGCGTAAACCGCCGTCGGCAATATAGTTTCCTCTCAGGGGTTTGAAATTGGCGAGGAAACATCCTTTTTCGTTACGTGTGTAAGGACCTCCCCATGGATACGGGTTTAATTGGTAACCACCGCGTGCTGCCCATTCCCATTCCGCTTCGGTTGGTAAACGGAATTCGGAGACATCGACACCGCCTTTTTGCGAACGCAGGTAAGAATTAAGATATTCGGTTCTCCACACGCAAAATGCACGTGCTTGTAACCAGTTTACACCTACAACGGGGTAATGGTCGTATGCGGGGTGATAGAAATATTTTTCGGTTAGCGGGTCGTTAAACGAGTAGGTATAGTCGTGTATCCACGCCAAGGTGTCGGGATATACGGCAATGGTGGCATTGCGTACGTAAATGGAGCGGTCGCGTAAACCTTCGGGGCGGTTGGCGAGACCTGCATTGCGGTAATCGCCTTTTTGACTAAAATCTTTACGGGCTGCCGCATTGAGGTCAACCCAGTAATATTTATACATCAGTTTTCTGGTGTCAATCTCTTTACGTCTAAAATATCTTTCGTGTTCGGGAAGGTACATCTCTTCCAAGGCGTCTCTGATATCCTGGTCTTCGCTGTTCCAGTCGATTTTAGCTTTCCAGTTCAAATACGGAGGGTCGTAAACTTCTCCTGTTTTGGGGTTTTCGGAAATAAGGTATTCGTCAGGTCTAACGTCACCGAGAATTTTACGTGCAATGGAGTCGCGTACCCAATAAACAAATTGTCTGTATTCGTCGTTGGTTATTTCCGTTTGGTCGATAAAAAAAGCGGAAACCGATATGGTTTTGGGTTGAATAAGATAACTTTTTGCCAAATCTTCGTCTCCTGCCCCCATAACAAAACTTCCTTGCGGTACGAAAACCATTCCGTAGGGGTCGGGTTGATAAAAGGGTTTTGATTTTTTTCTCGTTCCTACAAGTTCTCCATTTCCTGAATTACTACAACTTGCAAGTAATCCGGCAACAAACAAGTACACTAACAAACGTTTCATATTTCTACTATTGATTATTTACAAATTTTGCCTTTATTTTTTCACTTTTCAAAAAAGAGCCCAAAAGTAAAAAAAAACATTTACTTTCTTAAAAGAGCTGTTATTTTATATCTATTCTATTTTTTTTATAAATACCTTGTGTTTTTATAACTCGTTTTACTTTTATCTGCTTTTATCTTAAAACAATAGTTCAAACTTATCTCATGACTTCCCGGCACACCTGTTCCTAACGTTGCAATGTCATAAGAGTAAGCAATTTGGAAGTCGCGGAACTGTACTCCCACGATAATTCCAACCGATTCTTGCATTCTGTAATTTAACCCCCCCCAGAACTTGCCATTGTATTTAACGACGGTTGACAAATTATATTGTGTTTTTGCGAAATCGCTTAAAATTAGTATTGAAGGTTCTATTTCAAATTCGGGGTGGTTGGGCATTTCGAAAGGGTAGCCGGCGGTGATGTAGAATGTTCTGTCGGTGTTGTATTGTATAACTTTGTTTGAGGTGCTGAAATTCTTTCCGTGGCTTTCGAAAATATTTTTTGCCGATACTCCCAAGTACATGTCGTTGTCGCCGCGATAAAACAGTCCGAAGTTTGCGTCGATGAGCATGTCTCCTTGTTCGGAACTTAGAAGAACGGGGTCACCGTTTTCGTTGGGTTTGAATTTGGAGAAATCGATGGTGCGGTTTGTCAAGTTTATACCTGTTCCTATTCCCAAAACTCCCGAGGAGAGTTCCATGTGGAATGAATATGATATTTGTACTATGGTGTTTTTTTCGAAACCCAATTTGTCTTGCAGTATTGATAAACCTGCACCTCCGTGTAAAAATTTAATAGGGGAATCTATACTTACCAAAAAGTCTTGCGGGGCTACGTCCGAATTGTCAAAGCCCGCCCACTGTTGCCGCCCTATTCCGTTTACGCAAATACCAAGTCCCATACCTTGAAAACCGGAATTGGAAAACGATTGGGCATTTTTGTATTGTGTAAATAACGGTGCTTGCTGAGCCTTAATGGCTGTAACCAAAAAAGATAAGGTTACAAGAAGTAACAAGTTTGTTTTAATGTTAAAATGTATCACACTATTAATTTTTAGCAAGCTAAAATAACAATAATTATCAATTAAACTCAGAAGCGCTTAAAATGTTGCATAATTGACACTCGTTTTTTTTGAAATGTTGCAAAACACATTTAATATATTTAATTTTTTTTTGATTGTATTACGGTTGGAATGAATACGCCACACAATAAAATCGTAAAACGTGTTGAAATACAACCCGAACCGCAGCATCCTTTTTTAACTTAAAATTGTTTGTAAAAAAAGCTGTTGATAAAAATACGGTACTTATAGTATATTAATTTTATTCCCAAATGTTTTAATATAACGGAAAAGGTAAAGCAATTGAGGATGACGTCAAAGCCAACGGATAAAAAGATATTTGTTCTCGACACGTCGGTAATATTGTACAATCACAATGCAATAAACGAGTTTGGAGACAACGATGTTGCCATACCCATAACCGTACTTGAAGAGCTTGATAATTTTAAGAAGGGTAACGATAATATAAATTACGAGGCTCGCGAGTTTATTCGATTTCTTGACAATATTTCCGGGAAACTCACCGTAACCAATTGGCGAAGGATTAACGGACCGCAAAAAGGTAAGTTCAGGGTGATAATGAACGAACATTCCAAGAAGGATGCACGCGGAATTTTCGGGGAGGACAAACCCGATCACAGGATTTTGAATGCAGCTTTGAAACTTAAAGAGAGTCATCCGCAGCGCAAGGTGATACTGGTGAGTAAAGATATTAACCTTCGTCTTAAAGCCAAAGCTCTTAATTTGCAAGCCGAAGATTTTGAGACGGGAAAAATAAAAAACATTGACTCGCTTTATACCGGAAAGTCGATTTTGACGGGAGTTGAGGACGGTGTTATCGACAAATTGTATTCCGAAGGTTTTTGCGCCCTTGATGAGCTTGGCATTGAAAAGCCGTACTCCAATCAATATTTTATTTTAAAAAGCGGGCATGCTTCGGCGTTAGGCTTTTTCAATCCCGTTACCGGAAGGGTTGAGCGTGTTGAAAAGCAGGCCGTGTCGCGCATTATGCCGCGCAATGCCGAGCAGGTGTTTGCATTGCATGCAATTTTAAATCCCGAGGTAAGACTGGTTACGCTTCAGGGTGTTGCGGGTACCGGTAAGACTTTGTTGGCACTCGCAGGAGCATGGCAACAACGGCGCAATTTCAAACAGGTTTATCTTACACGTCCCATTGTGCCGCTCAGCAATAAGGATATAGGTTATTTGCCCGGCGACATCAACTCGAAGATAAATCCTTACATGGAACCGCTTTGGGACAACCTGAAGTTTATTCAAAACCAGTTCGGAGAACAGGATAAAGAGTACAAGCGAATTGCCGATGCCATAGAAAACGAAAAACTTATGATAACCCCGCTGGCTTACATAAGGGGAAGGAGTATTTCGAACGTTGTTTTCATTATTGATGAGGCACAAAATTTAACTCCCCACGAAATAAAAACCATCATTACGCGTGCGGGCGAAAACACCAAATTGATATTTACAGGGGATATATACCAAATAGACACACCATATCTCGACTCGCAATCGAACGGGCTTTCGGTATTGATAGACCGCTTTAAAAATAACGGTATTTATGCCCACATACGCCTGGAGAAGGGTGAAAGGTCGGAACTGGCAAATCTTGCTAACGATTTATTATAAACAAAGCTGACGGAAAATGGTGTTGAGACTAAAAGATAAAAAATCCGACTTGAACTTTAAAGGTTTTCACCTTTTATTAATAGTGAGTAATTTTAAAGATTATCAGTTGGCTCATTTTATAAATATCGTTGCCGGTTTGAATTTCAAGAAATACGACGATTTCCTTTTTGCAACAAATCCCGAAAATCCGCGTTATTATTCCTGGTTTCATTACAATGATGAAAAGTACAACGTGAAATATTATTTGTTGGAAAACATAAGTAACCATACATATCTTTTCTCCAATTTGAAAAAGATAGATTTTTTATTGTTTGTAAAGGGTTCGGTACCGGGGAGTCTCATAAGCGGATTGGAACAAAAGTTGCGCGGCGTGCGCGGAATTACCGCTGTATTGCGGCACGAAGTAAGTGTTTTGAAAGATGTTCAGGTTTTTTTGGACGAGATGGAACTTCACGAACTGGAATATGTTACCAAACCCATGAAAAAGCAGGTTAAATAAAAAAGGGGGGGTGAAGGCGGCGATGAAAAAGAGCGATATTTTAAAATACAGGAAATATTACGACGAAAACAGACTTTCGGAGAAGATATTTTCCGTTATAGGGAAGGTGGGTTCCGGAGCGTTGTATTATGTTTTTTTGTTGTTGCTGCTTGTCTCCGATAAAAAAATTCCCACGAAAGTACGTCTTGTTTTCATGGCGGCACTGGGTTATTTTATTTTACCATCGGATATTATAGCCGATATTTTGCCCGGTTTGGGTTTTACCGATGACATTGCTTTTTTGACCTATGCCGTCAACAGTGCGAGCCGGTACATAACTCCCGAACTCAAAGAGAAAGCAAGGGAGAAGATGAACAGGGTGATAAATAAAAGCGAAACGGAATAGTCAGGTGGCAAATCTGTTTGAGCCTGCACTAAAACGAAAAGAGGGCAAAAGCCGGCGGAAAATCTTTTACGGACACTCCTGTCATTTTTCATCGTTAAATTCGGAAGTGAAATAGAACTTAATGGCGGGATATTTTTCGCGAGCCATTTGAAGTGCAAAAGGTGAGTCGGCGAGAAAAACCTCGCGACCTTCTTTGTCGAGAGCTATTTGTCCTGCTTTGCGGGCGCGGAACTCTTCCAGTTGTTCTTTGTCGTTGCTAACGAACCATGCTGTTTTATAAAGTCTGATGGGTTCGTAACGGCATTTGGCGTTATATTCGTGTTCGAGGCGGTATTGTATAACTTCGAATTGCAGTGCGCCAACGGTACCGATGATTTTTCTGCCCGAGGTTTTTCCCGTAAAGAGTTGGGCTACACCTTCGTCCATTAGCTGGTCTAATCCTTTTGCAAGTTGTTTTGAGCGCATGGGGTCGGCATTAATTACATATTTGAAGAGTTCGGGCGAGAAACTGGGTATCCCTTTAAAGTGTAATGTTTCGCCTTCGGTAAGGGTGTCGCCGATTTTGAAGTTGCCGGTGTCGTGCAGTCCCACAATATCGCCGGGGAAAACCCGGTCAACTATTGATTTTTTTTGAGCCATAAATGCCGTGGGGCTGGCGAATTTCATCATTCTTTTTTGTCGTACGTGGAAATAATTTGTGTTTCGTTTGAAGCTACCCGAGACCACTCTTACAAAGGCAATCCGGTCGCGGTGGTTGGGGTCCATATTGGCATGAATTTTAAAGACAAAACCGCTGAAAGCATCTTCGTTTGGTTCGACGAAACGTTTGTCGCTCTGCCTACCTTGCGGCACGGGGGCAATATTGATAAATATTTCAAGGAGTTCTTTGACGCCGAAATTGTTGAGTGCGCTTCCGAAAAATACGGGAGAGAGGTTTCCGTTGAGGTATTTTTGTTTGTCGAAGGCGGGATATACGCCTTGTACCAGTTCCAGTTCTTCGCGCAGGGTTTGGGCTGCATCGTCCAAATATTTTTCGAGTAACGGGTTGTTAATGTCGTCGAAATCTATTCCCTTTTCAACGGTTTGTTTGTTGGGGGAGAAGAGGTGCAGGTTTTTGAAATAGTTGTTGTAAACGCCTTTGAATTTTTTTCCTTGACCGATGGGCCAGCTTAGCGGTGTAACGGTAAGGTGGAGTTTTTTTTCTATTTCGTCGAGCAGTTCGAAAGCATCTTTTCCTTCGCGGTCGAGTTTGTTGATAAAAATAATAACGGGAGTGTTGCGCATGCGGCAAACTTCGACAAGTTTTTCGGTTTGTGTTTCCACGCCTTTTGCCACGTCGATAACCACCACCACGCTATCGACGGCGGTAAGTGTACGGAATGTGTCTTCGGCGAAGTCTTGGTGTCCCGGGGTGTCGAGGATATTGATTTTGGTTCCGTTATATTCGAACCCCATAACCGATGTAGCTACCGAGATGCCCCGTTGCCGTTCTATCTCCATCCAGTCGGAAGTTGCTGTTTTTTTTATTTTGTTTGATTTAACGGCGCCTGCCACCTGAATGGCTCCGCCGTAAAGCAGAAGTTTTTCGGTAAGGGTTGTTTTGCCGGCGTCGGGGTGGCTGATAATGGCAAAAGTTCGCCGTCGTTGTATTTCTTTGTTGTTCGACATAAAAACAGGGGTAAAATTTGAAGGCGCAAAAGTAAATAAGTTTTGTAAACCGGCGAAGATATTTTTTGAGTGTTGGATTGCGGTAGGGATAGGAGCGGTAGCCCGCAGGCGGCGGCGGTAAATGAAGCCGGGGCGGCAGGGCTGACGTGAGGAAGACACTGCCGCCGCATAGCTGAATAGCGCTGCCGCCGAGGACTATAAGCGGATAGCCCGGTGCGGCACAGGTGGTGGTTGAGGTGGGTGCCGCAACCGCCCGTGAAAAAAAATTAATAATCAACTGCCGGAGCCAACGGAAGGGTGTCGCTTTTGATGATGTTCCAGAAATTTGCCGAGCCGGGACCTTTGTCTTTGTTTGTAAGAACGATGAGGGTTTTGTGGTGTCGCATGTCGCGTATGTAGAATGTGCGGAATCCTTTCCACCATCCGAAGTGGTAAACGGTGCTGTCCATATTTCCGCGGATACGCCAGCCGAAGCCGTAGTTGTCGCGTCTTTTCCAGTATCGGGGGCTTCCCGGGGTGAAAGCTTGTTTGATGATAGAGTCGGGCAGAAGTTTGAAATTGTCTAACGATTTGTCGAATTTGTATAAATCTTCGACAGAGGTATAAATGTTTTTGTCGCCTACCACCCCGTTGAGGTAATCGTTGGTCATGCGACGCCAGCGCCAGCCGCGGTGGTACCAGCCGGGGACTCCTTTATCGACATAGAGGGGGACAACGGTGTCGTTGCGCAAACTGTAAACAAAGGAGGAGTCCATACCAAGGGGTTCGAAGATGCGTTTTTTGATGAAATCTTCGAAATGCATTCCCGATACGGCTTCCACCACATTAGCGAGCAATGCGTAATTGGTGTTGCAATAGTGAAATCCCGAATTGGGAGAGAAATAGATACCGGGGTGGTATTTAATCAGGAGTGCCATCATGGAGTCGTTGGTTAATGGTCTCTTTTTGTTTTTCCACTTTTCCTGGGCAAGACTCATGTAGCGTGGCAATCCGGAGCGGTGGTTCATAAGCAGCCTTAATGTGATGCCTTGATAAGGGAAGCGGGGGAACCATTTGCGAATGTCGTCGTCGAAGCTGAGTTTGCCATCTTTTTTTAGCAGCATGATGGCGTATGCGCTGAACATTTTGGAGACGGAAGCCAGTTGGAATCTGTCGGAGGTGGAGAGGTGGTCTTTGCGCCGCCGTACGTTGCGCCAACCGTATGCTTTTTTGAATATAATCCTACCCTTTTCGGCATACAATACCGTACCGTTGAAACCTGTGAGCCGTTGCAGACGTTTGAAAATTTTATCGAGTTGTGCGGCTTTCTTTTTGATGACGGCACTGTCGGTGTCGATAATTGTTACGGGGACTGTGACAGGCAAGTTGAAATCGTGTTTTTGGTTGGCGGTTCCGGCGTCAGGCGGTTTATGTGAGGTGCCGCACCGTTTTGCGGCAAAAAACAGCAAAACGGCAATGGTAATCAAAGTTGCAAGGAGTGATATTTTCGGAACCGATTTTTTCATAAAAAAGGCAGCAAAGTTAAATATATATGCAAACGGTTTATGAAAAAATTTGTTTTTGAATTATGTTAATAATATCCAATATCGGATATGGGAAACGGGGCTGAGGGGGGTGTTGTTGTTAATGCATTGAGTAGTAGATAACAGAAAATGGTGGCACAAGTTTTGTTAATAAAATAGCGGAAAAGTTAAAAAAAGTTATGGTATATTTCATAGTAGGATATTTACTTGTTGCGGTTTTGGTTTCGGCATTCGCCGTTGACCGCAGGATAAGCGTGGGCGAAGCGTTTACCATAAGCTTTTTTTTGACGCCGGTACTGGGGTTGTTAGCCATTTTGAAATCCGGTAAAAAGATAAAAATCACCCATTACATAAACAATTACCATTGTCCGAGGTGTAATACCGAATATAAATCCGATAAAGATTATTGTCCCTACTGTTTGTCGGAAGGGGTAAAGATAAAACCCGAAAAAACAATGTCGATAATGAAATTGGCGATTTAGAGGGATTTCCGTAATGTTAAATTGATTGGTTAGAAAAAAGGGGTTGAGGTTTACAAAAAAACCTCAACCCCTTTTTTCTATTGTATTGTTTGGGTGTCAAGCAGTTTGTAATCTCTTTTTTCGGAAAGGGGGTATGGTAACGGCGGCATAGGGTTTTGCATTATGTTTGTGCCGGTTTTTACCGTAACCTGAAACGGAGTGCGCGGTGTTATATCGTTTACCCAAAGTTGTGTTTTTCCCTTATAATTCGTTTTGTCGAACGATATTACAATATCTCCTTTACCGTTGGTTTGAGCCGAGTACCAGGCCCATTTTCCTTTTATCTGTTGTTTGTTTACAGGAAGTTTTTTTCCGTTTTGTTTTATTGACACCTCGGGGAAAGTATCTGTTTTTTCGTTTTTATCGAGTAAAAGAGCCACTTCCGAAGCATGTCTGCCGTTGATGTTTCCGGAAGAGATTTTGAAAGATACGGTTTTCTTTCCTGTTTTTGCCGCAACGGTATAGTTCTCCTTATTGTGTTTGACTGAATAGTTGCTTTTCAGTTCTTTAAAATCGGTTTTCAATCCGTTCACGGTAATATTTTCAATTTTTTCCGGTTGTAAAAATTTCACGTGCGAACCTGTTTCGAACACTTGGTAACTGAGAGTGTTTTTATCCGTTTTAAGATTGAATACGGCATCTGCCAACAGTGGCCGGTTTGTGCTTTCCATAGGGTAAATGTTAAAAATGGCGGTTTCGAAGCCGTTGAGGTCGATTTGAATGGTGCCTCCCGCCGAATAGAGAGCCGGTAAAATTTTTCTGTATGGATATATCTGTTCCACAACAAGATTTGCGGCGTTTTCGTTTAAGCCGTAATCAGGTTTCAGTTGAAAACGGATAATGTCCTTTTCGATTTTGGGATTTCTGACGGCAATAATACCTTTACTGCCGTTAAAATGTACATAACCGTAAGTTTTGCCTTTTGCCGGATTTCCGCCAATCATAAATGTTGTAGCCATAATATCGCGGTTTGCTTTAGCCCAATTAATGGCTTCCGACAGAGCATTCCATTCGGGTTGAGTAAGAATGTCGGGCGATATGTAAAGTTCCCACATGCTGATACCTCTGGCGAAATAGAGTACGGCATTGTTTGTAAACCTGTCGAACGGTTCGCCGCCTTTTGAAATATTTTCGAGTCTTCCTTTTATAATGCCGTGAGTCATAAGGTTGGAGACCGGGAACCAGAGTTTGCGGACTTTAAAATCGTCGTAGAGGGCGTAATCGCGATATGTCATTGCATTATCGCGTCTGCTTATTGAGGGCACATCGGAAAAGGCGTAATCGGCGGCATCCATCCAAATTTGGTTGGCATATTGAAGCCACCAGGGGCTGAGCCAAGTTCCTGAAGTGATATTTAGATAAACCTTTGGGTCGATGGCACGTACGGCATTACATTTGTCAATAACCGATTCCATAACGGCGCGGCGCGAGTAGATACCTACGGGATGTCCGTGGTCGGGTTCGGAGCAGGCAAACTGTATTCCGTCCCATTTGTAGTAGCCTACATTGTCGTTACGTGTGAAGTCGGTTATGCGTTTTCTGAAGAGATTGCTGTAATTTTTACCTGCCAGACACAACATTGCCGAGCCGTATTTGTATTTGTTTCCCGTGACTTCGTAGCCGTGTTCTCCCATCCATTTCACACGTTTCATGGCATAGGAGTATCCTCCTATGGGACCGAACCAGATACCCAAACGGGTGCCCGTTTTGGCAAGTGTGTCCGATATGGGTTTTAAGCCGCCGGGAAATTCCTCTTTGTTGAGCTTCCAGTCGCTTTCGTACACATCCCAGCCGTCGTCAAGGACAAAGGCGTCGAGGTGTATTCCGTGTTTTTCAATCATATTTTCCCTGAGCAATTTGATGATGCGCAAAGTGTTTTCACTGTTCATTACGGCATCGGCGGGAACGGGATGTTTTCTTTTGGCAAAAGCAGTGGAACGTAAGTCGTACCAGCTGTTGTACAAGGTGTAAGGGGTTGCGGGCGCCACCCTTATTTTGTCAACGTAATTAAAAAACCATTTTTTTACGTATGGCTGGGGTGTAATTGCAATTACCTCCCAACTGCTTTCAACGGGGACAACGGAGCCTATCTTTTGACCGAAATATTGATAACTGTTTAGGCTGAACATACCGTTTCCCATATTTTTAATTCCGGAAGTTGCCGTTGGATATTCAAGGCCGATAAAGCCGCCGCTGTTCGACAAAACGAAAGCTACGGGCTGACCGAATCCGCCCTCTTTTATAATTTTGAGTTTTCTGCTGTTTTTGTTGAGAGCTATATCTTCGGAGTAGGCAAAGTCCAGTCCCTCAATTCCTATTGATATTTTATTTTTGTTGTCGTTGTCTATTTCGGCAAAGTCGAACAAGCCGTTCCTGGGGCTGATTTTTTCGAGAAAATGCCCTCTGTTTTGCGGGTCTTTTAACAAGAGTTTTCTCCTTGCAAAAAAATCACCTTCATCAAGTCTGTAAGAGATAACAAGTTCAAAGGGGTTGTTGTTTCCCTTAAAATAAAGGTC
Source organism: uncultured Lentimicrobiaceae bacterium (assembly GCA_964549335.1). Lineage (GTDB taxonomy): Bacteria > Bacteroidota > Bacteroidia > Bacteroidales > F082 > Sulfidibacterium. The sequence goes on from CAZJUQ010000011.1 coordinate 119,742, forward strand.
TATGCGGCGTTCTTTTCCGGTGCTTTCGGCTAATGAATACTTTTTAAAACCGAAATTATTTTTGTCAAACACCACTTCGTTATCGGCATTATTTTCTTTGCCCGGAGCCCTCCAAGCATTGTAAAACACGCTGAAAGAGAAGCCGGCGTCGCTTACGAGAATTGCCGGTGGCCGGTTGAATTTTGCGCTCCAACCTGCGCAGGTTTGCAGAGTGTCGGATAAAAGTTGCCCGTTTTTTATGACAACGGTCTGTTTTACCAAGCCGTTTTCAAGGACGAAAATTTCGCTGTCTCCTTCGGTATTGTGTTTGAATTTTACCGGTTGAGCCTGAATGGTTGACGAAAATATTAATGTTATCAAAAAAAGGAATGAAAATCTCATGAGTAAAAATTTTATAATTCGTTATTAATAATTTGTTGCAATTCTTTTTCGCGGCTCAAAATATCTTCGAGCAGTCTTATTTGGGTGCGTGTGCGTATCAAATTATGCGTGGGATAAGCGGTTTTGTAGTAAATGTTACCCAACAGGAAATCGTTAAGGAAGCGTATTATCTGTTCGTAAATAATTGCTTTTGCACCAAGCAGGAGGCTCTCTTTTTCGGTTGCCGTGAGGTGGTTTTTTAGCGGCTCGAGGTATCCTTTGGTCAATGCTTTGAAATGTTCTATACGCAAAACCGTTTTGTTAATATCCTGTTCGTCTTCTTTGGCCGGACTTGTAAATGTTCTTACCATATCGCCGTAGTCATACATTATGTATCCCGGCATTACTGTGTCGAGGTCTATAATGATTACTCCGCTGTTTTGTGTAAATAGTATATTGTCGAGTTTTGTATCATTGTGGGTAATGCGCCTCGGCAATGTTCCGTCGTCCGAAAGTTCTTCAATCCGGCATGCAATAAAATGGTTTTGTTTTACAAACTGAATCTCCGTTGCAGCCTGTTCGACAAGTGAAGGTGAGGCTTTTTTAACGGTGTTGAGAAAAGTTTCGAGTCTGCCCGGAGTGTTGTGGAAGTCTTTAATGGTATCGTCGAAATCGTTTACATGCAGTTGGTTCAGAAAAAGTTGAAACTCGCCTACGGCTTTGGCTGCTTTATAAGAAATTTCCGTTGAAGGAGAGATGGCGTATGAGTTGCATCCGGGAAAAAATTCCATAAGACGCCATGCATAACCCTCGTTGTCGATGGTGTGGAAATTGCCTTCGTCGTTTTTTAGAATGGCAGGGGTTAGTTTTTTCCCGTTTTTGTTTTCGTATTCCGAAAGTGCGTCGAACAGAAAATTTAGGTTCGATGTAAGGACAGGGGTGTTAAAGACTTTTCCGTTAACTCTTTGCAAAATGTATTCGACCCCCGAGGCTTCAACAAGGTATGTGTCGTTAATATGACCTTGGCCGAAAGGTTGAGGTTTCGTATGGTTTTTTAATATGCTGTATTTTTCAGTAATATGTTTTATCTCCATTATTAAATCTTTTTCAGTCCCATAAGTTACCGGGATATACTCCCTTGTCGATGAGCTTTTTTACATTTTCCACCGTCACGGCTTTATCGTCTTTGTATGTTACGCCGAACCATTGGTCATGGCTTTCGAGAACCCTCACCGTTGCTTCCCCCGATTTTATCAGTTTGTTTACCGCAAAGGGTATGTAAAATTCGGCTTTAATGTCATCTGCGTTTTCACGTATAAAGTCTGCGAACATCTTTTCCGATTGTTCGAAATAGGCGGGGGTAAAACCCCAAAAATTCATCGAAACCAGGCTGTTTTCGTCTATTGTTGTCTCTCTGTCTCCCTCTTTGTAAACGATATTTCCGTTTTTTCTTATTATGCTGGTTCTTTCAACCACATCGGCAAGCAGCCCTTTCTTAACGGTACATATTCCACGCGACACCGAGCCGTTTTCCGACAAAGTGTTTTTTATCTTGTATCCTACCATGGCATATTCCGTATCGTTGTTTTTCCGCTGTGACAGAAACCGCGACAACACTTCAAAAGCCTCTCTGCCGTAAAAATCGTCGGCATTTATTACCGCAAAGGGGTTGTTAATAACGTCTTTTGCAGCGAGTACCGCATGACCCGTGCCCCAGGGTTTTATACGCCGGCGGTTAAAATCAACACCTTCAGGAATGTTGTCCAGCTCTTGTAAAACATAAGCAGTCTCTATTTTGCCTTTAAGTCTCGGTTCGTAAATATCCATAAAGGCATCTTTTATTTTTTTGTTAAGCACGAAAACCACTTTGCCGAAACCGGCTTTTATGGCATCAAATACGGAATAATCGATAATACTCTCCCCCGAAGGTCCTATAACATCCATCTGTTTAACGCCTCCGTAGCGGCTGCCAATACCTGCGGCGAGTATCAATAATACAGGTTTCATATACTTTTATGTGTTGTTAACAATTAGGTTGAATTTTGCGGTGCAAGATAAGAAATTTGAAATTGTTGTTAGTCGGTTTTTTTTAATTTTTTATTGGGCGGCAAAACGGGCTGTCCGCTAATAGTCCTCGCCGGCAGCTCTGTTCGGCTACGGCGTTTTCAGGGGCTTCCTTGCGTCAGCCCTGCCTCCGCCTGCCTCACTAACGCTGCCGTCTGCGGGCTGCCGCTCCCATCCCTGCCGCAGTACTCCCCTTGTCCTTAATATCTTTCATTATGTTATCCTCTATCTTTTCACCGGCAAAACTTTCTGAAAAAAAACGTATAAGCCCGCAACATTTTTCAATATGGTATTTTATCCGTTGCGACGCACGACCCCTCAATGCCGGTGTAGATGTTGCAAAAGCATTTTTGCTTGAATACCTAACCTTTACAAAGGTTATTCTAATAAGCTCTTTCGTCCCTTTTTTCGATAAAATTGATAAAAGCCGTGTTAACCACTTTGTTTCCTCCGGGAGTAGGATAATCGCCCGTAAAATACCAGTCGCCTGGGTGGTTTGGAATGGCTTTGTGAAGATTTTCGATACTTTGAAAAACAACCTCCACATCAGCATTTACATCATCGCTCTTTACCAGTTGAGCTATTTTTTTTGAAATTTGTTCCGGCGAAAACGGCTTGTAAATAAGTTTTACATAATTTATAATTTTTTCTTTGGGCAGATTTTCCTGTTTTTTGGCAAGGGCATAAACCCGGTTGATAATATCCTCTTGATGAGTCTCTTTAAGCAAAGCTATAGCGGCTTTAAAGGCAATAAAATCGTTTAGTTTAGCCATGTCGATACCGTAACAGTCGGGATAACGGATTTGGGGAGCCGAAGAGACAATAATGATTTTTTTAGGACGCAAACGGTCAAGGATTTTTATTATGCTTTGTTTCAGTGTTGTACCACGCACTATCGAATCGTCAAGTACTACCAGGGTGTCTTTGTTTTCGCGAACCACTCCGTAAGTTACATCGTAAATATGAGCCACCATGTCGTTTCGCGACCTGTCGTTGGTGATGAAAGTTCTCAGTTTGGCATCTTTTACGGCAATGGTTTCAATGCGGGGGCGTACCGAGAATATGACATCCAAACGTTCTTGGGAGAGCTTTCCTTGTTCCCTTAACACCTTCTCTTTGATTTGTGTTGCCGAGAAATCGTTAAGGTACTCAACAAGTCCTTGAAATGCAACCGAAGCCGTGTTGGGTATGTATGAGAATATTGTGTTTTTCAGGTCGTAATCTATTTTTTGCATAATGGTGTCGCCGAGTAATTTTCCCAAGTTTTTTCTTTCCTGGTAAATATCGTGATCGGTACCACGCGAAAAATATATTCGTTCGAACGAGCACGATTTTTTTTGTCTCGGTTCGGTAAAATAATCGATTATAAGTTTACCGTCTTTTTTTATTATAAGTGCTTTTGCCGGATCCAGCTCTTTAACCTCGTAATGCATCAGGTTGAAGGCGGTTTGAATGACAGGGCGTTCCGAAGCTGCAATTACCACCTCGTCGTCGGCATAATAAAAAGCGGGACGTATTCCCGAAGGGTCGCGCATGACGAAAGCGTCGCCGTGGCCTAACATTCCCGCAATAACATATCCCCCGTCCCAGCTTTTTGCCGAGTCTCTTAAAATAGGTAAAATCTCAATGTTTTTTATGATGTGGTCGGTGGCTTCCTTTTTTGATATTCCCGTTTTTTTCAGTTTTCTGTATTGCCTTTCGTTTTCTTCGTCCAAAAAATGTCCTATCTTTTCCATTACAGTAACGGTATCGGAAGTTTCGAGCGGATATTGTCCGAGTTGAACGAGTGTTTCGAAAAGTTCATCGTTGTTTGTCATATTAAAATTTCCGGCAAGTATCAAACTTTTAGTCTTCCAGTTATTTGTGCGCAGCATGGGATGAAGGTTTTCTATGGAATTGCCGCCGAAAGTTCCGTAACGCAAATGCCCGAGAAAAAGTTCACCGGTAAACGGCATATTTTCCTTTAACCACTGAACGTCGTCAAGAAGCGCCGGTGTATTGTCGGCAATTGTGTTCAATCTGTTGTAAACCTCGTTGAAAACATCTTTTATTGGTGTTGACGAATTTGAACGGTAGCGGTCTATGTAATTTTTGCCGGGAGGCATGTCGAACTTAACACAGGCTATTCCGGCACCGTCTTGTCCCCGGTTGTGTTGTTTTTGCATCAAAAGGTGAAGTTTTTGCAAACCGTAAATGGAATTTCCGTATTTGTTGAGGTAGTATTCGGGTGATTTTAACAATCTTATTAATGCTATGCCGCATTCGTGCTTTATATTTTCACTCATTTCTAAAGTATGAAAGAATGTTTATTTTTGTATAAATTTCGCGGTCAAAAATATTAAAAAAGATGGTTCGAATAAGAAATGCACACGAAGATGATGTTGATACCATTGTAAATTTTCAAATGGCAATGGCTGAAGAGACCGAAAACATTGCCTTAAACGAAAAAAGCGTGAGACAAGGGGTTCAAAATGTGATACACGATGTTCAAAAAGGAAGATATTATTTGGCACAGGACGGGAATATTGTTGCAGGTTCGCTTTTGATAACCCGCGAGTGGAGCGATTGGCGGAACCTCTGGGTGCTTTGGATACAATCGGTTTATGTTTTGCCACGGTACCGCGGAAAAGGGATTTTTAAACAATTATATAACCACATTAAACAAATGGCACTTGAAAACAACGAAGTGGCAGGAATAAGGTTGTATGTTGACAAATCTAACGTTAACGCCATAAAAGTTTATGAAAAACTGGGAATGGACGGCGAACATTACAAGGTGTTCGAATGGATGAAACAATTGTAAATTTCCCGGAACTAATGTAATATAAGGTGCAAATGTTTTAAACAATAATATCTAATATGACCCTGATAAAACGGAGATTATTTATGAAGATGTCTGCCTCTGCAATAGTGGGTGGCATGGTTTTGTTGTGGGCTAAAATGACGGGTTACCACCTAAAACCCGACGCGGCACGGAAAATAACCGTCCCTTTCGACCAAAACAAAGAGGTCTCTTTTTACGGCGATTTTATTGTTATTAACAAAGGAGGCGATATTTCCGTTTTTTCATCGTCATGTACACACCTCGGTTGTAAAATTGAGAAATCGGAAAAAGAAAAATTGGTTTGCCCTTGTCACGGTTCTTTGTTCGATTTTAACGGAAATGCGGTTAAAGGCCCTGCATACAAACCCTTGAAAAAACTTTCCTTTGTACTGAATGGAGAGAAAAAGCAAATTGTTGTTTCTGTAGCTTGATTTTATGAAACTTAAACCGGAAATATTTGGTACCACCTTCGGAAATATTGCTACGGCATTTTTTATGCTTGTTATTGTTTCGGGCATAATGATAGCAGTACCTTACGATGTTACTCACCCTTATCTTTCACTTGGCGAAACAGTGTTGCTTAACCCTTTTGGCTCATTTGTCAGAAATATGCATTTTTGGAGTTCGCAATGGTTTCTTGTTTTTAGCCTGATACATCTATACTTTAAATTTAAAAACAATAAAACAATAAATACAAAACCGCTCCTTTGGTTCAGGCTAAGCGCAGGGGTTTTGGTTATTTTTCTCGCCATGTTGACGGGGTTTATACTGAAAGGCGATGCCGACAGTACACATGCACGTGTTATTTTGGAAAATCTTACCGAAAAAATTCCTTTTGCGGGAAAACCGTTAGCGCATACACTTTTGGGAAAACAGGGAGACTATTTGTTGGTTTATGTTCATCATATTGCAACTTTTACGGTTTTCCTTGCCGTTATAATTTTGGAACACAGCAGAAAAATTTGGCCTGGAACTTCCGATTTTGTTTTTTCGTCACTTTTTGTTTTCGTTTTCAGCTGGTTTTTTACGGCGCCTCTCCACGATACCCTCGGCGGAACAGTTAAAGGTCCTTGGTATTTTGTGGGTTTTCAGGAGATTTTACATTTGTTGAGTCTCCCCGGTTTGTCGTTGGTGGCTGTTTTCATTGTTCTGTTTCTTGTCTGGCTGATTCCGTTTACGGGGAAAAGAAAGTCGTTTTTGATAAGGCGAGTTTTGTTGATAATTGCCGTTATATATTTTGTGTTCACATTGTCGGGATTGTTTTTCAGAGGTGAAAACTGGAGATGGATAACCCCTTTTGACAAGGATTACAATTACGAGGTTCTATCGAATTTTAGAACATCGAAGGTGGATTTTTCACCTGAATTTTCCCTAACGAAAGCTTATGAAACCCCTCAAATAAGAGGCCAGTACGAAAGTTGTCTTTTTTGTCACGATAAAGAAGAAGGGTTTGTAAAATCTCATAATCCGCAAGTTGTGGGGTGTTATGCGTGCCACGGCGGAAATCCGTTTGCCACGGCCAAAAAAGATGCTCACAGTGGCATGAGGCTCCTGCCCGGAAATCTCAACGATGCAAAACACTCGTGTGGAACAACGAGCTGCCATCCCTCCATTACCGGAAGAATAAACGGCGGATTAATGGCAACACTTAACGGCATGATTAGTGTTGACAGGTATGTTTTCGACGAGCAAAAGAGTCCCGATTTACCTGCTGATGTGCATTCCCTCGGAAATAGTGCCTCCGATGTTCACCTCAAAACACTTTGCGTGCGTTGCCATTTGGGAAATCCAAAAACTAAAACGGGGGCAATAACCGAAAAAAGCAGGGGAGGGGGCTGTTTGGCATGCCATTTAAATTATAAACGGGATAAAAAAGAATATCCGGCATATCACCCGCAATTGAGTTTAACGGTTACCGATAATCATTGCTCAGGTTGCCACAGCCGTTCGGGGCGTATTTCAACCAATTACGAGGGTTGGCACGAGACCCTGTTAAACCCGCAAGATGTGACTGATACTACTGCTTACCGTATTGTTGAAGGTTACCGCGTTTTTGAAAGAAAAGAAGATGATATTCACCACAAACTGGGCATGAGCTGTATTGATTGTCACAATTCGTATGAGCTTATGGGCGACGGTAACCATTATGTTCATGAAGAACAGCAGGAAGATGTGCAATGTGTCGATTGCCATTTGAAAACAGAGGGTTCCGCAAAAAATGCCGGTAATAAACTTGATGACGAATCGGCAAAAATCGCCGCATTAAGATACGGAAATATTACAGGTTTGAATTTTTTATACACTTCAAAACATAAACACCCTTTGATAAATACGCGGAGAAACGGAGACACTATTTTGCTGCTGGGCAAAATCAACGGAAAACGGTATGTGATAAAAAAGGTGCCTGAAAAATGTTCTAAGGATAAAGTTCACGATAATGTTACCTGTTCGGCATGCCACTCGGCATGGGCACCCTCATGTATAGGTTGTCACAATAGCTACGACCCGTCGGAACCATCGTACGATATGATAAAAAACAGGGAAATTACGGGGGGATGGGTTGAGTTTACCGGAGAATACAATGCACATTTACCCGCACTCGGCGTAAGAACCGTCAACGGAAAAAATGAGATTATTCCTGTTGTGCCGGGAATGATATTGACTATTGATAAAAAAAGTTATACAAAAAACAGGCGCGACTCTTTAATTTTCAAACGGCTGTTCGCTCCGGCAGCTCCCCATACCACCGCAAAAAAGGGGAGAAATTGCAAATCGTGTCATAACAATCCGTTGGCATTGGGATACGGTGCCGGAAAACTTGAATATAAAATTGCCGGTAAAAAAGGGTATTGGAATTTTATGCCTTTTTATAAAAACAGTCCTGCCGACGGACTCCCCGAAGACGCGTGGACGGGATTTTTAAAGGAGAGAGACGGTGTGGTTTCAACACGTACCAATGTTAAACCTTTCGGTACCGCTCGCCAAAAACGTATATTAACCGTTGGGGCATGCCTTACTTGCCACGACGAAAACTCGAAGGTAATGCAAAAGAGTCTTGTGAACTTTGATGAGGTTTTGAAAAACAGGAAAGAAAAATGTATTTTGCCTTTCCGTTGAACCGGTAAAAGAGATTAACACATGCGTTAGCATTAATATAAAAAAAGATACAAAATGGAAAATGAATTCAAAGAAGTTATGTCCAAACGGACTGATGAAGAATTAATAAAAATTGTGACAATTCAGAAGGATGATTATAATCCAGATGCAGTAAAAGCAGCGGAATTAGAAATTGAGAAAAGAAAAATAGACATTCAG